>CALWVS010000022.1 GCA_944385095.1 uncultured Oscillospiraceae bacterium | reverse complement strand
CACAAAGTTCTTTTTGCCTACTTTTTCTTTTCAAGAAAAAGTAGGGGGCAAAGAAAATTTTGTAAGGGCTCTTAGGCAAGTTTTTTGGAAAAGAATAGCTGCTCCACTCTGTAAGAGCATTTTGTAAGGTCTCTGAGGCAGCAGTTCCTTTATGGATTGTCTCAGCCACTTATCCACCCAATGCTCTTGGAAAGCTCAGCTTTGTTCCATTGGAAAATGTCAGTGATGGCTACCCACGAAGTTCTTTTTGCTTCCTTTTTCTTTCAAGAAAAAGGAAGTTAGGAGAGGCGGGATTTGAAATCCTCATAGCCGAACTGGCGAATGACAGAAATCTCACCCTGTAAATTCCTCCATGCAATTTGAGGAAGGGGCATTCCATTGAATGTGTTGGTTTTTACCATGGTGTAAAGTGCCATGTCCTCAAAAACCAGCTCATCCCCCTCTTGTAATGGCTGGTCAAAGGAGTAATCCCCAATGATGTCACCAGCCAGACAGGTGGGACCACCCAGTCGATAGGTGTAGGGCTTTTCCTGTGGCTCACCGGAGTGGGCAAGGGGTGGACGGTAGGGCATTTCCAGTACATCGGGCATGTGGCAGGCGGCGGAGCTGTCCAGAATGGCAATGTCCATTCCATTGTGTAGCGTTTCCAGTACACTGGTCACTAAAAATCCGGCTTTGAGTACAACCGCCTCACCAGGTTCCAGATACACTTCCACCTGATAGGTGTCCTGTAAATGGCGAATGATCTGCTTGAGCTTGTCAAGCTGATAGCCCTCACGGGTGATGTGGTGCCCACCACCCAAATTCAGCCACTTCAAACCAGACAGATATTGCCCAAACTTTTCCTCAAAGGCTGCAACAGTGGTTTCCAAATCGTCTGCATCCTGTTCGCAGAGGGTGTGGAAGTGCAGACCATCCAATAAAGGAAGCTGTGCAGGGTCAAAATTTGCAAGGGTTGTCCCCAGACGGCTGCCAGGAGAACAGGGGTCATAGATGGCATGCCCTTCCTGTGTAGAACACTCTGGGTTGATGCGAAGCCCCACTTGTTTCCCAGCTTCCTTGGCACGTTTTGCAAATTTCTCCACCTGTCTGGGGCTGTTGAATACAAAATGGTCGGCATAGTGAAGCAGTTCTTCAAACTCATCTTCACGGTAGGCAGGGGAGAATACATGGGTTTCGCCCCCAAACTGTTCCTTGCCTAACCGTGCCTCGTAGAGACCGCTGGCGGTACTGCCTGCCAGATACTCAGACAGAATGGGATAAGTGTAGAACATGGAAAAAGCCTTCTGTGCCAGCAGAATTTTACACCCTGTCTCTTGCTGTACCTCTTTGAGAATGGTCAGATTTTTACGCAGCAGGGCTTCATCCACCAAAAAATAGGGTGTTCTCAGCTTTGTCTTTTTCATTAGTCCACCAACTCAGGATGTTCGTTAATCTGCCAGGGCAGTCCCCACTGATTCAGGGCATCCATATAGGGATCGGGGTCAAACTCCTCTACCGTAAAGACACCAGGTTTGTTCCACTTGCCGGTGAGCAGCATCATGGCACCAATCATGGCAGGGACACCGGTGGTGTAGCTGATGGCTTGACTGCCTACCTCACGGTAGCACTCCTCATGGTCACAGACATTGTAAATATAGGCGGTTTTCTCCTTGCCGTCCTTTCTGCCGGTGAAAATGCAGCCAATGTTGGTTTTTCCCTTGGTGCGTGGACCTAAAGTGGCAGGGTCAGGCAGCAGGGCTTTCAGGAACTGAATGGGAACAATTTCATGACCTTCAAACTGAATGGGGGTAGTGGACAGCATCCCCACATTTTCCAGACACTTCATATGGGTCAGGTAGCTCTGTCCGAAAGTCATGAAAAAGCGAATCCGCTTTACATTGGGAATATTCTTGGCAAGGGACTCAATTTCCTCATGATGGAGCAGATACATATCTTTCTGTCCCACCTGGTCAAAGTTGTATTCACGCTTAATGGACATAGCAGGAATTTCTACCCAGTGACCATTCTCCCAGTAGGAACCGGGGGCAGATACTTCACGCAGGTTGATTTCAGGATTGAAGTTGGTGGCGAAGGGGTAGCCGTGGTCGCCGCCGTTACAGTCCAGAATGTCAATGGTATCAATTTCATCAAAGAGATGCTTCTGGGCATAGGCACAGTATGCCTGTGTCACACCGGGGTCAAAGCCAGTGCCAAGCAGGGCAGTCAGCCCAGCTTTTTCAAACTTCTCTTTGTATGCCCACTGGTAGGAGTAGTCAAAGTAGGCAGAAAACCCTTCCTCTTTGCAGCGTTTTTCATAGGCTGCCTTCCACTCTGGGTCATCCAGATTTTCAGGCTCATAGTTGGCAGTGTCCAGATAGTTGACCCCACAGGCGAGGCAGGCATCCATAATGGTCAAATCCTGATAGGGCAGTGCAATATTCATCACAAGGTCAGGCTGTACCTTTTTGATTAAGGCAATCACTTCCTCCACCTTGTCTGCGTCCACCTGTTCTGTGGTAATTTTGGTTTTGGTTGTACCCTCCAGCTTGGCTTTCAGGGCATCGCACTTGGACTTGGTGCGGCTTGCAATGCAAATTTCCTCAAATACTTCACTGTTCTGGCAGCACTTGTGGATGGCAACACCTGCCACACCACCGCAGCCGATAATCAGTACCTTGCTCATAGAAACTTCCTCCTTGTATCGCTCACAAATTAAATTTGATGGAATGCCAACAGCATTTCACGGATGATTTTACAGGCGGTAATGGTAGAGACACCACTCTGGTCATAGTGGGGGCTTAACTCGTTCACATCACAGCCCACCACTCTGGTTTTGGAACAGACCAGAGTGACCGCTTTGCGCAAATCTTCAAAGCTGACGCCGCCGGGTTCCGGTGTGCCAGTGCCGGGGAATACAGATGGGTCCAGTACGTCCAAATCTACCGTAAAATAGACTGGCTTTCCAGACAGGGATTCCACCACCTGTTCCAGCCCTTCAAAAGAAAAAAGCTGGGTTTTCACATGGGAGTGTCCCCACTGAAATTCTGCTTTTTCACCGGAGCGAATGCCAAACTGGAAGATACGCCCATCTCCCACCAGTTCCCAGCACCGACGGATGACACAGGCGTGGGACAGGGGGGCACCCAGATAGTCATCCCGTAAATCAGCGTGGGCATCAAAATGGATGATATGCAAGTCAGGGTACTGTTCCGCTACAGCACGCACTGCACCCAAAGTCACCAGATGCTCACCACCAATCATAAAGGGGCGTTTGGAAAGCTGCAAAATTTCACGGGTCTGTGTTTCAATGGCATCCAGTGCTTTTTCTGCACTGCCAAAGCACAGTTCCAAATCTCCAATATCCAGAACAGGGGCATCCTCCAAATCCTGGTCCTGATAGGGGCTGTAAGTTTCAATGCCATAGGATTCTTTGCGGATGGCAGCACTGCCAAAGCGGGTGCCTGGGCGGTAAGAAGTTGTGGAGTCAAAGGGGGCACCAAATAAAATGGTGGAGGCGTAATTTGGCTCCTTGTCACATGCCATAAAGGTCTCAATATTTTTGTTTAACATTTCTCGCAAAACTCCTCTGCATGAAAGAAATTATTCCACTTCCTTCAAAAGTTCCTCTACATAGGCAGGGATATAAAATGCACCTTTGTGCAGGGTGGTGGTGTAGTATTTACTGTGAATTCCCCGTAAATTCCATCTGGCTTCGTCCAAATCACGCAGAGGGTGATATTGTTTGCTGGCAAAGCCAAAGAGCCAGTGACCAGATGGGTAGGTTGGGATATGGGCTTGATAGACCTTGGCGATGGGGAAAGACTCCACAATCCGTTTATGGGCACGCTGGCAAGCCTGTGCATCCTGTGGATAGAAGGGGCTTTCATGCTGGTTAATCATAATGCCATCTGGGCGCAGTGCCTTGAAACAGTTCCCATAAAATTCACGGGTAAACAGCCCCTCACCAGGACCAAAGGGGTCCGTAGAATCCACAATAATCAAATCGTACTGCTCATGGACGGTACGAACAAATTTTAAACCGTCCTCATAGTGGATGGTCAGCCGGGGTTCATCAAAGCGGCAGGCGGTTTTGGGCAGATATTTTTTGCACACCTCAACCACAAGAGGGTCGATTTCTACCATATCAATGTGTTCAATTTCTGGATACTGGGCAAGCTCACGGATGACACCCCCATCCCCTGCCCCAATCACCAGTACATCCTTTACATTTGGATGCACTGCCATAGCAGGATGGACAATCATTTCATGGTAGATGAACTCATCCTTTTCGGTCAGCATCATATAGCCATCCAGAGCCAGAAATCTGCCAAACTCCGGGGAGTCAAACACATCAATGCGTTGAAACTCACTTTTGCCACTGTAGAGCTGGTGGTCCACTTTAATGGAAAATTTTACATTTGGGGTTTGTACCTCACTAAACCAATAGTCCACACTGTAACCTCCCTTATGTGTCCAACACGTTTAAATATAAAATATCCGCATCCTCTGGACCGGTCATAGAACAGCCCTTTTCCTTGGCATATTGGATATAGTTGAGAATCTCACGGGTAATCCGTTCTCCTGGTGCTAAAATGGGAATGCCTGGGGGATAACACATGACAAATTCACTGCAAATCATCCCATCGGTTTCCCCAATGGGCAAACTTTTCTTTGGGGCATAAAATGCCTCCTGTGGGGAGACAGCCACCTGTGGGTCAATGTACTCCTGTTTCATCAAATTGGTGCCAGAGCTGCCAAACCGACGGCGTACCTCACTCAATGCACCCACCAGTCGTTCCACCTCTCTGGGGCGGTCTCCAATGGAGAGATAGGCAAGAATGTTGCCCAAATCTCCAAATTCAATTTGAATGTCATATTCATCTCGCAGCAGGTCATAGACCTCAATGCCGGCAAGTCCAATCTCCAGTGTGTTGACAGACAACTTGGTTAAATCAAAATCATAGATGCTGTCCCCATTGATTAACTCCCGACCAAAGGCATAGTAGCCCCCAATCTGGTTGATTTCCTCACGGGCATATTGGGCAAGCTGAATGACCCGTTCAAATTCCTCTTTGCCGCGCAGGGCAAGGTTCCGGCGGGCAATGTCCAGACTGCTGAGTAACAGATAAGAACCGCTGGTGGTCTGGGTCAGGTTGATAATCTGACGCACATGACCAGGGGAGACACTGTTTCCAATGAGCAAAAGACTGCTCTGGGTGAGACTGCCGCCGGATTTGTGCATGGAAACGGCTGCCATGTCTGCACCGGCTTCCATCGCAGAGACAGGCAGTTGGGAACTAAAATAGAAGTGGGTTCCGTGGGCTTCATCTGCAAGGCACAACATACCATGTGCATGGGCAAGTTTTACAATGGAGCGTAAATCAGAACAAATGCCGTAGTAGGTGGGGTTGTTGACTAAAATGGCTTTGGCATCGGGATGCTTTTGAATGGCAGCTTCCACATCAGCCACGCCCATACCAAGCGGAATTCCCAACCGGTCATCACAGGCTGGATTTACATACACAGGAATGGCACCACACAGCACCAGCGCACCCATCACACTGCGGTGGACATTGCGGGGCAGGATAATTTTGTCCCCACGTTTTACGGTGGAAAGTACCATACTCTGTACTGCACTGGTGGTTCCACCTACCATCAAAAAGGCGTGGGCTGCACCAAATGCCTGCGCTGCCAGCTCTTCTGCCTCCCGAATGACAGAGATGGGGTGACACAGGTTGTCCAGTGGTTTCATGGAATTTACATCCATACTGACACACTGGCTGCCCAAAAGCTGGGCAAGCTCTGGATTGCCTCTGCCTCGCTTGTGTCCTGGAACATCAAATGGTACCACTCTCATGGATTGAAAACGCTGTAACGCCTCATAAATGGGGGCTTTTGTCTGGGGATTTTGTGCCATGACTGTTCCCTCCTTCCATTGTTCAGTCGTAGATATTGCGTCCACTGAAAATTTCAATCATTTCTTTTCGCAGGTTGTTCATAATTTCAAGTCGTGTCTGGGGCGGCAGTTCATAGACATCCGTTTTAAAGAGATAATTTTGTAAGTCAATGTCTTTGACCATCATTCTGGTATGGAACAGGTTGGAACCATATACATTCACATCTACAGCATCGTAGCGCAGCAGGGTTTTGGGGTCAATGTAATCCTGAATGGAGGTTACTTTGTGGTCCAAAAATAGTTTTTTACCGCTCATATCCCGAGTAAAGCCCCGTACACGATAATCCATGGTAATAATATCAGAATCAAAGGAGCCAATGAGATAGTCCAGTGTGGACAGTGGAGTAATTTCTCCACAGGTAGCCACATCAATATCCACACGAAAAGTGGCAAGACTGGTTTCGGGATGGTATTCTGGATAGGTATGGACAGTAACATGGCTTTTGTCCAGATGGGCAAGCTGAGTCTGTCCCACTGGAATCATGGAACTTTCTGCAATCAGAATGGTAACAGATGCTCCCTGTGGTTCGTAGTCCTGTTTGGCAATGTTTAATACTCTAGCACCAATCATGTCGGTGAGGTTGGTCAGAATGGTGGTCAGACGCTCGGAGTTATACTGTTCATCAATATAGGCAATGTAGTCTTTTTGTTCACGGGCTGTTTTTGCGTAACACACATCATAGATGTTAAAACTCAATGCCTTGGTTAGATTGTTAAAGCCATATAGTCTCAATTTATCCCCCATACCCAATATCTCCCTTTTTTCGGCAAAATAAAACAGGCAATGTGTGAGTGACACACATTACCTGTCAAATGGTTCAAAATGTAATGACGCCATGTCCACCCACTGACGACACCCAAATAGAAAAGGGGGCACAGAGGGAGGGGGATATTGCGTTCTTACAGAGTCTATATAGCAAATACTTACTTTTACTACTCTTTATTGACCGTTTTACAAGTTGATGCGGTTCACGCAGCGGTTGTGAGTAACCAACTTATAAAATTGAGCTTTTAACTCAATCAATAATGGCAATACTAAAGATTGCCTATCGGCAGTTGACCCGGCTGTCCGTATGGCCTTAACCCAATCGACTGGGTGGTCAGAAGAAATATTTGCATGAGATACTCTGTATGAAAACTCATATCACATGACGAATGAAGTATAAGTCATGAAAAGTGGTTTGTCAACACATTTTTTGTGAAATAGAGGTTAAATGACTGCAAGAGCCTGTTCCAAATCTGCCAGAATGTCTTGAATGTGTTCTGTGCCGATAGAAAGGCGGATGGTGCCAGGGTGAATATTCTGTTCCTCCAGCTCCTCTGGGGTGAGTTGAGCGTGGGTTGTAGTGGCTGGATGGATGACCAGACTTTTCACATCTGCCACGTTGGCAAGGAGGGAGAAGATATTCAGATGGTCAATGAAGGTGTGCGCTTCCTGTTTACCGCCAACGACATCAAAGGTAAAAATAGAGCCGCCGCCCTTTGGGAAATACCGCTGATAGAGTGCATGGTTTGGGTGGTCAGGCAGTGAGGGGTGATTGACCTTCTGTACCTTGGGATGTTGCTGTAAAAATGCCACCACCTGTTTGGTGTTCTCTATATGGCGGTCCATACGCAGTGCCAGAGTTTCTGTACCCTGTAGGAGCAAAAAAGCGTTGAACGGGGAGATGGCAGCCCCCATATCACGCAGTAAAACCGCACGAATATAGGTGACAAAGGCAGCAGGACCTGCTGCCTCTGCAAAGGCTACCCCATGATAGCTGGGGTTTGGGTCTGCAATCTGTGGGAATTTTCTAGTGGCTTTCCAATCAAACTGCCCAGATTCTACAATAATACCACCCAGAGACGTACCATGACCGCCAATAAACTTGGTGGCAGAGTGTACCACAATGTCTGCACCATGCTCGATGGGTCTGATGAGATAGGGTGTGCCAAAGGTATTGTCAATCACCAGAGGAATCTGATGGCGGTGGGCAATGGCTGCAATGGCATCTATGTCAGGAATATCACAATTTGGGTTGCCCAGTGTCTCCAGATAGATGGCTTTGGTGTTTGGAGCAATGGCAGCTTCCACTGCTTCTAGGTTATGGGCATCTACAAAGCTGGTGGAGATACCGAATTGAGGCAGGGTGTGTGCCAGTAAATTGTAAGTACCACCATAGATGGTTTTCTGTGCTACGATATGGTCGCCAGCCTGTGCCAACGCCTGTATGGTGTAGGTAATGGCGGTAGCACCAGAGGAAACAGCCAGAGCAGCAGAGCCACCTTCCAGGGCGGCAATCCGCTTTTCCAGTACCTCCTGTGTGGGGTTGGTCAGTCTGCCATAGATGTTTCCACCAGCACGGAGGGAGAAGCGATCCTCTGCATTTTCTGCACTGGGAAACACATAGGAGGCAGTCTGATAAATAGGAACGGAGCGGGCATCTGTGGCAGGGTCTGGAGTTTCCTGACCAACATGGAGGGCTAATGTTTCAAAGTGATAGGCTGGACGAGACATGGGAAACACCCTTTCTTTTTTGTGATAGCAATTTAGCGTCATAAAATATGGTGGAACTATACCACAGATAAACCAACCTTGTCAATAGGAAAATAGGAAAAAGAAAAGATCTGCTCAATCCTGCTGATTGAGCAGATCTGCAAGAGAAACACTGTCCAGATAGTCCTGAATCATGGTGTCAAGTTTTTTCCAAACAGGCAATGTGAGGCAACAATCCGAGCGTTCACAACCGCTCATACCATCTTCGAGACAGGAGACAGGGGCAAGGCTGCCTTCCGTCAGGCGTAAAATATGACCGATGCTGTATTCCTCTGGGGAACGGGTCAGCTGATAACCGCCGCCTTTTCCTCGAATGCCTCGCAGGTCGCCATTTTGAGACAGGGCACGGATGATACTTTCCAGATATTTTTCGGAAATTCCCTGACGGGTGGCAATGTCTTTCAGGGGGATATACTGGTCTGGTTCCTGCTGGGCAAGGTCCAGCATCACACGCAGGGCATACCGCCCTCTGGTGGAAATCATCATAATGGTGTCAATCACTCCCTTCTTCCTGCTTAGTATGCCATAGCTTGCAGACAAATGCAAGAAATTTTCGTAAGGTCTCTCAGGCAACTCCTTTGGAAAGGAACAACTGCTCCACTCTGTAAGAGCATTTTGTGAGGTCTCTCAGGCAGCTTCTTTGGAAAGGAACAACTGCTCCACTCTGTAAGAGCATTTTGTGAGGTCTCTCAGGCAGCTTCTTTGGAAAGGAACAACTGCTCCGCTCTGTAAGAGCATTTTGTGAGGTCTCTCAGGCAACTCCTTTGGAAAGGAACAACTGCTCCACTCCGTAAGAGCATTTTGTGAGGTCTCTGAAGTAACATTTCTTTTGCTGTCAGTCTCAGCGACTTTTCCACCCAATGCCCTTGGAGAGCAGAGAGTTGTTCCATAGAAAGTGTTGTGGGTGGCAACCCTTGAAGTTCTTTTTGCTTCCTTTTTCTTTCAAGAAAAAGGAAGGGATGGCTACACCCACTTTCTTTTAAAAAAGAAAGTGGGCAAAGAAAATTTTGTAAGGTCTCTCAGGTAACTCCTTTGGAGTAGTCAGTCTCAGCGACTTTTCCACCCAAATGCCCTTGGAGAGCAGAGAGTTGTTCCATAGAAAGTGTTGTGGGTGGCAACCCTTGAAGTTCTTTTTGCTTTCTTTTTCTTTCAAGAAAAAGAAAGTAGAAAATTTTCAAAAATCCCGTTGTCAAATGGAAAGAGATATGATACCATAATGCTGCCAATTGTGAAAGATTTCTTGCAAAAGAGAAATGAGGAGGAAACGCTATGCGAGGTGTCCATACCTTCATCAATGATATCCGCCGTCAGGTATTCACTGAGGTTGCCAGAATGGCATTTGAAGATGCAAACTATTCTGAAGCAATCCGCCGTCTGCCCCACAAGATTATCCCAGGTGAAGCTGCAAAGCATCGCCAGAACATTCTGGTAGAGCGAGCAGTGGTCAGCGAGAGAATCCGTCTGGCTATGGGTCTGCCCATGCGTGATTTGAGTGAGTATGCACCAACAGACTACCATCTTGAGGAGAGTGTCATTGCAGAAAAGTATTATGAGCCTCCCCTGATTAACATCATTCCCTTTGCCTGTAATGCCTGCCCCACCAAACGGGTGCAAGTGACCAATATGTGCCAGGGCTGTATGGCACACCCCTGTAAAGAGGTCTGCCCCAAAGATGCCATTACACTGGTACAGGGTAAGAGTGTGATTGACCAAGAAAAATGTATCAAGTGTGGAAAGTGTGCCGATGAGTGCCCCTATGGTGCCATTCTGAAAATTGAACGTCCCTGTGCAGAGGCCTGTGGTATGGATGCCATTGGTTCTGATGAACTGGGCAGAGCAAAAATTGACTATGACAAGTGTGTATCCTGTGGTATGTGTCTCGTCAACTGCCCCTTTGGTGCCATTTCCGACAAGAGCCAGATTTTCCAGCTCATTCAGGCCATCAAACGAGGCGATAAAGTGGTGGCTGCGGTGGCTCCTGCCTTTGTGAGCCAGTTTGGCGAGAAGGTCACATCTTCCCAGCTTCGTGAGGCGATGCGTCAGGTTGGGTTTGATAAAGTGATTGAAGTGGCAGTAGGTGCCGACATGTGTACCGCTGAGGAGGCGGAGGATTTCCTCAAGAAAGTGCCAGCGGAACAGCCCTTTATGGCAACTTCCTGCTGTCCCTCCTGGAGTGTGATGGCAAAGAAACTGTTCCCACAGTTTAAGGACTATATTTCTATGGCAATGACCCCAATGGTACTCACTGCTCGTCTCTATAAAAAGGACCACCCTGATGTGCGTATTGTGTTCATTGGTCCATGCACCGCAAAGAAGCTGGAGGCATCCCGTCGCACTATCCGCAGTGATGTGGACTTTGTGCTGACCTTTGAGGAGATGCAGGGTATTTTTGATGCAAAGGGAATCAACCCTGCGGATATGCCTGTCAATCCAGATGAGGAGTTTGGTACAGGTACTTCTTTGGGACGTGGCTTTGCGGTCACAGGTGGTGTGGCTGCTGCGGTAAAGGCTGCCATTGCAGAGATTGACCCTGAGCGTGAAGTGAAGGTGGAGCATGCAGATGGTTTGAGAGAGTGCCGTAAAATGCTGCTCATGGCAAAGACAGGTAAGTATAATGGCTATCTGTTGGAGGGTATGGGCTGCCCAGGTGGCTGTGTGGCAGGAGCTGGCACCATTACCCCTGTGAAAAAGAGCACTGCCGCAGTGGGTCGCTATGCCAGTGAGGCAACAGTAAAAAGTGTGCAGGAGTCCGCAGCGGTAAAGCGTCTGCGTGAAGTGTCCGAGCACGAATAAATCATACACCAAAACCCCCATATCTGTGGAAAATTCACACAGGTATGGGGGTTTGTGTTAGCGTCCTTTTTTCTTTTTGGTTCCTTTGGTCACAGGTGGCTTTGCTTTTGCCCACCCTGCTTTTCGTTTTGTGGAAAGACGGTTTTTTTCCTGTGAACGGTCTGATGATTGCACTGGTTTCCGTTTACCAGTGTTTTTTTGTTGTTCTTTGGATGGTTTAGGGGAGTGCGGAGTTTGTCCCTTGTCTGGTCGCACCAGACACCGCTTGCCATAACCAATCAGGTCCTGACGGTCTGTCTTTTGTAATGCCTCCAGAACCAGTTTTCGGTTCTGGGGTTTTCTCCACTGCATCAGAGCACGTTGCAGGGCTTTGTCATGTGGCGTTTTGGGGACAAAGACGGGTTTCATGGTGCGTGGGTCAAGACCGGTATACCACATACAGGTGGCAAGGGTACCAGGAGTGGGATAGAAATCCTGTACCTGTTCCGGCATGTGCCCCTGCTTGTTGAGCCACTCTGCCAGTTGGACTGCATCCTGAAGGGTACAGCCTGGGTGAGAGGAAATGAGATAGGGCACAAGGTATTGCTCTTTCCCATACCGGCGATTCAGTTTGTAGTATTTCTCCTTGAACCGTTCATACACTTCAATGTGTGGCTTGCCCATATAGTCTAAGGTGTGAGCAACACAGTGCTCTGGGGCAACTTTAAGCTGACCAGAGATGTGGTGCTGGATGAGGTCAGTAAAGAATTCCCCACTGGGGTCCTTCATCAAATAGTCAAAGCGAATACCGGAGCGGATAAATACCTTTTTGACCTTGGGAATCTGTCGCAGTTTCCGCAGAAGCATCATATAGTCGGTGTGGTCGGCGTCCAGATTGGGGCAGGCTTCTGGGGCAAGGCAGGCACGGTTTTTGCACATACCATGTTTTAATTGCTTCTGACAGGAGGGACGGCGGAAGGTGGCAGCAGGTCCCCCCACATCATGGATATAACCCTTGAATCCGGGATGCTGGGTCAACGCTTTCACTTCACGCACCACACTCTCATGACTGCGGCAGGAGATGGTGCGCCCCTGATGGAAGGCGAGAGAACAGAAATTACATGCCCCAAAACAGCCACGGTTGTGGGTCACAGAAAAGCGGACTTCCTCAATGGCAGGGACACCGCCCATATCGTCATACATGGGGTGTGGTTCCTTCACATAGGGCAGTTCTGCCACTGCATCCATTTCTTTTGTGGTAAGGGGATAGGCTGGTGGATTCACAATCAAAAACTCTTTGCCGTGTTTTTGGATGATCGCTCGTCCAACCACAGCGTCATGTTCCTCATACTCCACCATATTTGCTCTGGCGTATGCTTCCTTACTGGTGGAAACTTCCTCAAAGGAGGGAACTTCCACTTTGGGATAGGCGCAGACAGTGGGAAATTTTGCTGCAATGCAGGTTCCACGCACGTCGGTAATTTCAGACACTGGGGTACCAGAGGCAAGACGGGCGATTATTTCTTTGGAAGCACGCTCCCCCATGCCATAGGTGAGAATGTCTGCCTGTGCATCAAAGAGAATGGAGCGGCGTACCTTGTCATCCCAGTAGTCGTAGTGGGCAAATCGGCGCAGACTTGCTTCCAGTCCACCAATGATAATGGGGATGTCCCCATATACTTCACGCACACGGTTGGAATAGACCACTGTGGCGTGGTCGGGGCGCAGCCCTGCCCGACGTCCTGGGGAGTAGGCATCGTCATGGCGGCGTTTTTTGGCAGCGGTATAGTGTGCCACCATGGAATCCAGATTGCCGGCAGAAATCATAACAGCCAGCCGTGGACGCCCTAAAACAGTAAAGGCATCTGGGGTTTTCCAGTCTGGCTGAGACAGGATGGCAACCCGATAGCCCTCCGCCTCCAACAGCCGTCCAATGATGGTGGGACCAAAAGAGGGGTGGTCTACATAGGCGTCCCCTGTAATCAACAGCACATCATAGCTGTCCCAGCCACGCTGTGCCATATCTTCTCTGGAAACAGGAAGAAAGAGAGTGCGGTCAAAGCTCATAGTTTAACTCCCATTAGAGTGAGATAGGAGCGGACATCAAGTCCGCCCCTCCAAAGTTTGTTGAATGGGCAATTCCAAAGTATCCAAGGTCAATGGACCAATTTGTTCCTGCCCAACAGCACGAAAGCCATATTTTTGATAAAAGTGTAGGGCAATGGCATTACTGACAGCGCAGCGCAGTCGGAGCCGATGGCGACCCAGTGCCCGATAGAAGGAAATTGCCTGCCCCAAAAGCTGAACACCAAGCCCTTTCAGACGAAAGGCAGAGGTGACATAGAAAAAGGAGATAAACCCAGTCTGTTCCTGTGCATGTCTGGCGGGGTTGCACTGTAATACACCGGCAAACCGTTCCCCATTCATGGCAGCACACACCGCCCATGGGTTTTGGGATGCCGCATTTCTGGCACCCTCCAGAAAGGTGGGACCATCAAAGGGGAGGGCAGGACCATGGACAGACATCCAGGCATCCCGACGGGCAGCCAGATAGCGGTCCTGCTCCGTGTTCAAATCCAGAGGACGGAACCACAGATTTACATCCTCCTCCCCGTCCTTATCTTTTTTCCACCAGCTCTGACGGGCAAGGGTGGAGATAGATTCATCCAGATGGGAATTATCCCCCTCAAATACAATGTGAAACCCCTCCTCGTCATAGGCAAGGCAGGAGACAGCGGTGTTGTCGCTGTGGGGCAGGCTGTGCCACTGGCTGGGGGAAATACCCTGTACCCGTGCCAGAAACTGGCGGATAGCAGTGCCGTGGCTGAAAATGGCAATGGTCTGGTCGGGATGCTGTAAGACAATCTCACGCACCGCCTTTTCCATCCGGTGCCCCACTTCGTGAAGGCTCTCCCCGTTTGGGGCACGCCATGCCGGGTCACTGTGGTTAAACAGGGATAGTTCCTCCGGGTACAGGTGGCGGATTTCTCCCCAAGGGTGATCCTCCCACAGACCCATATGGACTTCTCGCAGTCCCTTATGTGTGGTGAGAGGCAGGTTTTTGGGACGGCAAATTGCCTGTGCGGTGGTTTGGGTACGAATCAGGTCACTGGAATAGACGGCATCTATGGGAATATCAGTAAACCGTGTTTCCAGAGCCTGAATCTGGCGGTATCCGTTCTCTGTAATCAATGCGTCATACCAGCCATGAATACGACGATATAAATTTCCTTCCGCCTCAGCGTGGCGAATGAGATACAGTGTTGTCATGATTGGATCGTTCCTTTCCAAGGTTGGTACTTGCCTGAGTACAGACTTACCAGGGATTGACCCCGCCTGTGAGCTGAGAGACAGCGGACAGCCCTTTCCGATGGGCAATCTCTGCAAGACCATCACGGACAGTCAGGGGAGTATAGGGGTCAGCAAACAGGGCAGTGCCCACTGCCACCGCAGAGGCACCAGCCAGCATGAGTTGGACTGCATCCTCCCCTTTGGAAACGCCGCCCATGCCCAAAATGGGCAGTTTTACGGCATTGGCGACTTCCCACACCATACGCACTGCCACTGGCAGCACCGCAGGACCGGACAGACCACCTGTGTTCATTTTCAAAACGGGGCGATTGCTCATGACATCAATCCGCATGCCACGCAGGGTATTGATGAGGGACAGGGCATCTGCCCCGGCATCTGCCACTGCTTTGGCAATTTCGGTGATGTCTGTGACATTGGGGGAGAGTTTCACCATCACAGGCACAGAACCAGCGTGGGCTTTTGCCACTTTTGTGACTTCCGCAGCCAGTTCTGGACGGGTGCCGTAGGCAAGCCCGCCGGCTTTTACATTGGGGCAGGAGATATTCACCTCAATCATATCTACCCCGGCATCTGCCAGCTTTTCACACATGATACCATATTCCTCTGGTGTATTACCGGAGATATTGGCAATGACTTTCACATCATACTGACGTAAAAATGGCAATTCAGAGGCAATAAAGGCGTCCACTCCGGGGTTTTGCAGACCCACAGAGTTGAGAATGCCCATGGGAGTTTCTGCAATACGGGGGGCAGGGTTGCCTTCCCGGCGGTGAAGGGTCAGACCTTTGGCACAAATGCCACCCAGTTCACTTAAATCAAAGAACTGCCCATACTCACGACCAAAGCCAAAGGTGCCAGAGGCAACCACCACAGGGTTTTTCATGGTCATACCGGCAAGGTTGACTTGTAAATCCACATTAGGCATTCCAATCCACCTCCTTGGCATCAAAGACAGGACCATCTTTGCATACATGCTTACGGCTGCCGTCGTTCATATCACAGGCACACACCAGACAAGCCCCAACGCCACAGCCCATCCGTTCCTCCATAGAGACAAGGCAGGGAACGCCAAATGCCTCAGCCACCTTTGCCACATTGCGCAGCATAGGTTTTGGACCACAGGCAAGGACAGCATCATAGTGGGTATCCTGTTCCAGCTCCTGTTTGACAAGGGCATCCACAAAACCGTGGTAGCCAAAGGAGCCGTCATCGGTGGCAGGCAGGACCTTTTCACACACTGCCTCAAATTCATCCAGCAGCATGACTTTTTCCTTGGAGCGGAACCCCAGAATGGCAGTGGCTTTTTGGTCAGGGAACTGGGCACAGCCCAACATGGGAGGGACTCCAATGCCGCCACCTACCAGCAGGTAACGCCCCTCTTTTTTCATTGGGAAGCCATTGCCCAGCAGTCCCATTACGTCCAGAGGGTGCCCAGCGGGACGGTTGGAGAGCCATTTTGTACCCTCACCTCGCTCCTCAAAAACAATGCGCAGGGTATCAGATGGAGAACCCACAGCACAACTGCAAACAGAGATGGGACGGCGCAGCAGCAGTCCATCCCCACACTTTACATGGACAAACTGCCCGGGATGCTTAAAGGAAGTTTTCACCATATCCCCTACTTCCAGCACCATAGAGACAGCACTGTCATTGAGCATGGTTTTCTCTAATATCTTACACTTGTGTTCTACCTTCATGTAGAAAATCACCTCTCATTCAAGTTCAAAGAGACACCTTCCGGCAAGAAAAACTCCACCTTCCGGCACTGTTCACACACTTCCATTTCCAAGTCGAGAGAGCCAGAAAAGAGGCGGTTCCAGTCGCTGAAAAAGAAGGTTTCCTCTCCCAGCTTAAAGGTCTGTTTTCCCACAGAGAGCATAGGAGCACCACAGCGCAGACAGTTTTTTCCTGTGCGACGCTGTTGTTTGCATTGTTCTGCCTGCCGTTTTGCCGTTTCCTCTCCCTGCTGGTGCTGTTCCAGAAATCCCTGCATGGTGCGCCAGTCCACAGCCCGACCAGTTTGAAGGGCACGTTGGCACCGCTCCACCATAGAGAGGGGAACCATTTTTTTGTGGCAGCTTTTACAGCAGGGCTGGTCTGTGCCGCCACAGCCTAACACATCACGCTCTAAAAAACCCAATTCTTTTCCGCAGAAGGTACACCGCTTTTCCATCGAAACCCCTCCTTTCGGCTCATCAGGAACTGTTACTG
Organism: uncultured Oscillospiraceae bacterium; assembly: GCA_944385095.1. Taxonomy (GTDB): domain Bacteria; phylum Bacillota; class Clostridia; order Oscillospirales; family Oscillospiraceae; genus Lawsonibacter. The sequence continues at coordinate 17,565 of CALWVS010000022.1, read as the reverse complement.
AATGGTCACAAAACGGGAAATATCATCCCGCATAGCAATGGCAGCATTTCGGGCAGCCTCACCAAAGTCCAGACCGTTGTTGCCAGTCTTTTTCCAAGCGCACATAATTCCACGTGAGGAGTTGACAATGGCACCATGCCCCTTCTCGTTGAATGCATACTTTACATCCTCAGCCGTGCCGCCCTGTGCACCGTAGCCAGGCACTAAGAAGAAGGTACGGGGCAAAAGGGTACGCAAATTCTGAATCTGCTCAGGATAGGTGGCTCCTGTGACAGCACCTGCCATGGTGAAACCGTACTTGCCCTCTGTGCCAGCAGCAATCTGCTCATTGAGCTGCCCCATCACCTGATAGATGGTCTGTCCATCAGCTGTTTTGATGTCCTGAAGTTCACCAGAACCGGGGTTGGAGGTTTTGACTAACACAAAGGCGCACTTGTCCTCACCCTTGGCAGCATTCAGGAAGGGAAGAATAGAGTCAGAACCCATATAGCCATTGAGGGTCACACAGTCAGCGTCAAAGGATTTGAAGGTCTGACCTTCAATGTCTGCACCGCTGAGCCAGCCCTCTGCATAGGCGGTGGCAGTGGAACCGATGTCACCGCGCTTAATGTCAGCAATGACAAACAGCCCCTTGCTTTTTGCATAGGCAATGGTGCGTTCCAGCATTTCCATGCCCTGCCAGCCCAGATTTTCATAGTAGGCTGCCTGTGGCTTTACCGCAGGCACAATGTCACACAGAGCATCCATCAGTCCCACATTGAACTGATAAATGGCTTCACATGCCCCTTTCAGCCCTACTCCATACTCTGCAAAGCATGCCTTGCGGATGTGTTCAGGTACATATTCAATACGGGCATCCAGACCAGCCACAGTGGGATTTTTCTTTGCAATGATTTTTTCCTGTAAACTATCAAAAGACATGGTTCATTCTCCTTTATTGATCCTGATAAATCACATTGCCGCCAATGATGGTATACTTTACACGCCCTTTCACTTTGCGACCTGCAAAGGGGGTGTTGCGTGACTTGGAGGCAAATTCCTCTGGGTTAATCACCCACTCCTGTTCTGGGTCAAAGATGGTAATATCTGCATCGCCACCCAGAGAGAGCCGCCCTTTTGAGCTGAGGTGTAAAATAGAGGCGGGGTTGTAGGCCATAGCACGGATGAGGTCAGGCAGCTTCATTTTGCCTGTGTGGTACAATTCTGTCAGAGTGATGGCAAGGGAGGTCTCCAGTCCCACCATACCACTGGGGGCACGGGTCAGGGAGCGGGCTTTTTCCTCTGGGGAGTGAGGTGCATGGTCTGTGGCAATGGCGTCAATGGTGCCATCTTTCAGCCCTGCAATAATGCCTTTGATGTCTTTGGCAGTACGCAGAGGGGGATTCACACGGGCAAGAGAGCCTTGAGTGAGAATTTCGTCCTCTGTCAAAGTGAAATATTGAGGGCAGGTTTCACAGGTGATGGGTACCCCGTGTTTTTTCATACGCCGGACAATGTCTACCGATTTGGCAGTGGAGATATGGCAGATGTGGACATGGGCACCAGTCTCCTCTGCCAGCATGGCATCTCGCATGACCATAATTTCTTCTGCAATGGCAGGGCGACCCTCCAGCCAGAGCTGACGGGAGACACTGCCCTCATTCACTGCCCTGTTTTCCACCATAGAGGTGTCCTCACAGTGGCACAAAACGGGCAACTGCAACCGTTTGGCAAGAATCATCACATCCCGCATCAGGTTGGCATTGTCTACATTACACCCATCATCAGACAGAGCCACAGCACCAGCCTGTTTCAGAGCGTCCCCGTTGGTGGGTTCCTCTCCACGCATCCCCACCGATACAGCACCAATGGGGTATACATGCACCCCGTTTCCCTGTGCCGCTTTTTCTTTGATATACTGAATTTGTTCTGGGCTGTCCACCACAGGGTCTGTGTTTGCCATACATGCCACCGCAGTCACACCGCCTCGGGCAGCGGCAGCAGTACCAGTGAAAATATCCTCCTTGTAGGTGAGCCCGGGGTCCCGGAGATGGACGTGCATATCTATAAGTCCTGGACAGACAATAAGGCCAGTGGCATCCAATACCACATCGGCCTCTGCCTCAATGTTTTTTTCCATCTGTACAATGCGACCATTTTCAGCAAAAATGTCTAAAATGGAGACGGTGGCGTTGACTGGGTCAACCACACGTCCGTTCTGAATGAGTAATTTCATAAATGCTACTATCCCTCCAGTGGGGGAAGGCGGTGCCTTCCAGATCTACGCAAATTGGATACAGAATTGTATCAAAGAAGGTCTGATGCGTAAGGCGGTGGCAATGAATGGGTATACGCTGACAAAAAGGCACTGATTTGTCGAAAACACACCCAAAACAGGAAAATTAAGCCAGTCATACCGTTCCATTCTTGTGCCAGATGCCAAAAACAGGCTGCATCAGCAATTCCTTCATTCTCTATCCTAAATTATAGCGGAAACGGCAGGATTTCGCAACGCATTTTTCTGAAATTTGGGGCATAATAAGGGAGCGGGCATGGTCCCCAAAAGAGAATACAGGAGAAAGGAAGTTTTTGGTATGCAAAACTGTGGTTATGGTAAATTTGTAACAGGAATGGCAACTGGCTTTATGGTGGGTGCTGCCATGGGGATGGCAATGTCCCCCAGCCGTCGTGAGATGAAGAAAATGGCACACAAAGCAGTGGACCGTATGAGCGAGGTCATGGAAGCCATGACAGACGCCATTCAGGGCAACTAATAGAAGGGGGAGGCAATCTCCCCCTGTTACATCTACTCAAGAAGACCGAAGTGTGGTATCATAGAAAGAAAAAGGGGGTACTTATGATGACAGAACAGGAACTGGTACAAAAAGCCATGGAAATGCGGCAGTTTTCTTATACACCCTATTCCAAGTTTGCTGTGGGGGCAGCTCTGCTGTGTGAAGATGGCAGTGTGTTTACGGGATGTAATGTGGAGAATGCAGCCTATGGCTCTACCATCTGTGCAGAACGTACGGCACTTGTGAAGGCAGTCAGCGAGGGACGGCAGAGTGGATTTGTGGCTCTTGCGATTGCCGGGCAGGGGGATGGCTATTGCTGGCCATGTGGAAGCTGTCGGCAGATGCTCTGTGAGTTTGCACCAGATTTGAAGATACTGGCAGCCAATGAGAAAGGGGACTACCAAAAGGCAACCTTACAAGAGCTGTTACCCCATTTTTTTGGACCCCATTCCCTTTCGTGACAAAGTTACAGAAAACGGGGAAACATTTGAGTACAATAGAGCCAACCTGAGAGACAGGAAGAAAGGGTGTGAACACATTGACCTATGATGTGGTGATTTTGGGCACAGGTCCGGCAGGTCTTTCTGCGGCAGTGGCAGCCAGAGGCAGAGGAAAGAAGGTGCTGGTACTGGGAAAACGCTGGCAGGACAGTCCTTTGGCAAAAGCGGAGCGTGTGGACAACTATTTGGGTATGCCCAATATGACCGGTGCAGAGATGATGGAGCAGTTTGAAAAACATGCTTTGGATATGGGTGCAGAACTGGTGCTGGGCAGAGTGGATGCAGTGATGGCATTTGATGGTTTCCATGTGACAGTGGGCACAGAGATTTATCAGGGAAAAACCCTCATTCTTGCCCCTGGTGTGGTGAGACAGACAAAGTATGCCGGAGAGGACACCTATTTGGGCCGTGGCGTCAGTTATTGTGCCACCTGTGACGGGATGCTATACCGTGGAAAAGAGGTTGTAGTGGTAGGGCGCAGCAGTGAAGCCCCCCATGAGGCAGCCTACTTGCAGCAGATTGGCTGTCATGTGACCTATGTGGCATCCAAACGTCCAGACACCCTGCCAGAACAGATTCCATTTGTACAAGGCAACCGACTGGAAATCCAGGGAGAACAGACAGTGACAGGGCTGGTCGTCGATGGAGCTGTGATTCCCTGTCAGGGAGTGTTTATCCTCCGAGAGGCTGTTGCCCCCGATGATTTGGTGGTGGGCTTGCAGGTGGAAAAAGGCGTGATTCAGGTGGACCGTACCATGAGTACCGGTGTGGAAGGTGTATTTGCAGCAGGTGACTGTACTGGGGAGCCACTGCAAATTTCCAAAGCAGTGGGAGAAGGTCTGATTGCAGGTCTTTCCGCTGCACAATATTGTGATAATCATTGAGAAAGAAGGAATTTTTATGTTAAAACATTACGATTTACAGGGATTTGAGCAGGATTTGAACAGCGGTAAAGTAATGCTGGTGGATTTCTGGGCAAACTGGTGCATGCCCTGCCGTATGCTGGGACCTGTGATTGAAAAACTGGCAGGTGACTATGAGGGCAAGGCAGAAATCGGAAAGGTAGATGTGGATGAGCAGGGAGAACTTGCCATGCACTATGGTGTGATGAGTATCCCCACTGTGATTCTGTTCAAGGATGGGCAGGAGGTCACCCGTCTGGTGGGTGTACAGCCAGAGGAATCCTTTGTTAAACTGCTGTCTGAACATGTCTAACATACAAAATCCCTGAAGGTAATAACCTTCAGGGATTTTGTATTGCGGACAGAGCGGTGAGAAGCTGCTGGTTGCGAGAAGGAGTGTTGACACAAACACGGTAAAAGTCGTTGGACAGCCCACGATAGTTTCCACAGGAGCGGATGAGGATTTTATGCTTCAAAAGCTGTTCTTTCAGATGCTGGTTGCCAATGGCTTGAAAGAGAATGTAATTTGCAGCACTGTCCCACACACAAAACCCCAATTCCCGTAAAGCATCTTGTAGAACGGGTCGCTGTTGTCGAATGATGTTCCGTCCCTGTTCTGCCCAACTGGAACACTGGCAGGCGGCGAGACCGGCAGCCTGTGCCACAGTGGACACTGCCCAAGGCTGTCCCATTTCAGAGATAAGGTGTAACAATGCCTCGTTTTGGCTCAGCAGATAGCCAAGGCGCAGTCCAGCCATCCCATAGCTTTTGGTGAAGGCACGCAACAGCAGTACATTGGAATAGGTTTCCATAAGGTGGGTACATGGGGGAAGGTCTGTCAATTCCAGAAAACACTCATCAATCACCACAAAACAGCCAAGTTTGAAACAATGTGCCACAATGGATTCCAGTTGTTCTGGGGGAATGGCTTGCCCTGTGGGGTTGTTTGGATTACAGAGAAAAATCAGGTCAGTACCAGCAGGGGGTAAAAACGTCTGGGACAGTGAAAAGTTCATGGTAGGTTCCAGAATTTTATAAGAAATTGCACAGCCTACACTGGTGAGAGCCTGTTCATATTCGGCAAAGGTGGGAGCGAGCAAGATTGCCCGTCTGGGCTTCAGTGCAAGACACAGGCGGAAAATCAAATCTGCGGCCCCATTCCCACACAAGATATGGGCAGGGTTTACCCCCTCTTTTTCGGAAAGGGCATGGCGCAACTGGGTACAGTTTGGGTCTGGGTAGTGAACCGCATCACAGACAGCCTGTTGTGCCGCTTCTCTGACAGAGGGCGGCATGCCCAATGGATGCAGGTTTGCCGAGAAATCTAAAAGGTCCTCACTGTAAACCCAAATGTTCCCACCATGTATGGATTCTGTCACAGTACCACCTCCACAAGAACGAGTACCAAAAGGGTGATTAGGGACGTGGCAAACATCAAATGGTTTGCCCGGATAATATCCTCTGGTTCTACAGGACGCAGGGAGTCACCAATGGTGGGCTTTTCTACCAGTTTTCCGAAGTAGTAACTGTTTCCAGCAAGCTGTACCCCCAAGGCACCAGCACAGGCGGCTTCTGTATGGGCTGAGTTGGGGCTTTTGTGGTTGAGGCGGTCACGCAAGAAAATGTGGAATGCACCAGACAGGGAACAGCCGCACAGAGGGGCTGCAAAACACATGAGAAAACCGGAAATGCGAGCGGGGATGAAGTTCAAAACGTCATCCCATTTGGCAGCAGCCCGACCAAAAAATTCATAGGTTTCATTGTGGTAGCCAACCATGGAATCCATGGTGTTACAGGCTTTATAAAAGATACCCAGAGGAGCACCACCCAGCGCAAGAAACAGCATAGGGGCAATCACCCCATCCGATGTATTTTCTGCCACTGTTTCCACAGCTGCCTTTGTCACCCCTGTTTCGTCCAGTTGTTGCGTGTCCCGTCCCACAATCATGGAGACGGCATGACGTGCCTTTGCAAGATTGCCCTCCTGAAGTGCAGCAAATACTTTGCCGCTCTCCACACTCAGGCATTTGCCTGCCAGCATTTGATAGGAAATAATACATTCCACCAGAAAGGATAAAATGGGGGAAACAAGAGAGCACAGCCACAAAACCACCACACAGATTCCGGTACTGCCCAGAGAAACCAGCAGAACCAGAAGAACACCCCCAGACAGTTCCCATTTTGGTGTGGAAGGCAGCCACTTTCGCAACCAACGCTCACAATGGGAGATAAAGGAACCAATCCAGCGGATGGGATGGGGCAGCCAATAAGGGTCTCCAAAGAGGCAATCCAAAAGAAATCCTATAACAAGAGCAGATAAATGGGTCAAGACAATGCCTCCCTATGCTGCTTTTGTCTGCGCTGCAACAGAAGGTCTGTCACAATCAAAATCACACACCAGAACAGAATCAGTGCAAAAATCAGAATGGCACAGTTACGGAAGAATACTTCTGGCAGCAGGAGAATGATAGGGTCGGTCTGCCAGTCAAATATCCAGTTGCTTTTTCCGGGGAAAAACAGGGTATGGAACACAACAAATGCCCGTGAAAAATCACTGGCTGCCAACAGAGCCACCACAACAAATACGACCATCAGTCCCACTGCTCCCCAAAAACCTGGACCGTGAGAAAGCAGGGGAGCGGGGGTCCATTTTTTATATTTGCGCACCAGTTGCAGCACCAGTAAAACCAAAAGAGACACTGCCAGCAACAGAAGGTCAAGCTGAAACAGGAATTTCACATCTACAAAATGGTCACGCCCAGATTCTGAAAAGGGCAAAAGTCCACAGGAGAAGTCAGGGCGCAGCCCAATGCAAAAGTCCATCATCTCATCAAATGCCCGACGGATTTCTTCTGCTGGGAAAGAGAGCACAGTGTCCAGATGAAGAAAGGAGATATGGGCATAGTAAAAGGGTCTACATAAAATGGGGGCTGCCACAGAAGCAGTCAGCACCAACAGAGCCACCGCTATGGCAGTAACCACAGACAATCGTTTGCTTGGTTTCATAGCATCACATCCAATGAAAAAACTGAAATTTATCATACCACAAATGATAGACAGATACAAGAAAGGGGACCGGACTTTTTGCCCGGTCCCCTTAGTGGATGGAAAAAAGCAGTATTTTAGGCGTTGGCAGGTTTCTTTTTACCAAAGATGACCTGGCAGCCCTCCACTGCCAGCACCAGAGCCAGCAGGAACAGAATGGCAGCCAGCACCAGTTGCACCACAGGAGCAACTGTCACACCAGAAGTGGTAATGGCAGTCACCTTAGCCATAGCAGTTTGACCCAGAGAGACCAGAGTGACCACCAGCATAAACAGCATGGGGATGTAGAACATCTTGTTGTTTTTGCCAATGTTCCCCAGCCAAGCACACACAGCCAACAGAGCCAGTGCAGCCAGTAACTGGTTGGCAGCACCAAACAGAGGCCAGATGGTGGAGTAGCCACCCAGACCAAGACCTACACCCAGTACCACAGTAATACCAGTGGCAACAACGGGGTTACACAACACAGCCTTGAAACCGGTTGCATCTTTGGCAGTCTGACCGGGTTCCAGCCAGAATTCCTGGAACATGTAGCGGGCCAGACGTGTGGCAGTGTCCAGAGAGGTGAGGCAGAACACGGAGACAGTCAGCACCAGCAGGGAACTGACAGTAGCCTGTGTCCCCTCAAGACCGGGGATGGTGGCAACCATGCGGGAAATACCAGTGGCAAATACACTGGTGGGGGTGCGCAGACCGTCCACATAGTCATTCCAGATGTAGCCTACCGCACACAGAGAGACCAGAGCCAGTGCACACTCAATGAGCATACCGCCATAGGCGATGGGCTTTGCATCCCGCTCACGGTTGAGCTGCTTTGCAGTGGTGCCGGAGCCAACCAGAGAGTGGAAGCCGGAAATGGCACCGCAGGCAATGGTGACAAACAGGGCAGGGAACACATAGCCCAGAGAAGCAGGGGCACCAGTGGCAGCATTGACGGTCATGTTGTCATACCAGCCAGTGAAAGCAGGCATTGCCATATCCAGATTGGAGCCAGTGAAACCAGCACCGATGACACCTGCAGCGGCAATCACCATCATGGCATACAGCAGGAAAGAACTGAGATAGTCACGGGGCTGCAACAGAATCCACACAGGAGCAACAGAGGCAACCAGAATATAGGCACCAATAATCCACATCCAGACTTGGCTGGACAGGTAAATGGGGTGCCAGTTCAGACCAATGAACAGACAGATGACAATTCCAACTACACCCACAATGGTGGCAACAGACAGGGGAGCCCCACGGCGGTAGACAAAGAAACCGAACAGAACAGCCATCACAATAAACAGAATGGAAATCATGGCAACGGCTGCGTTGGTGTCGGTGGATGCCTGATTACCTTCCACAACGCAGAATGTGCTGGCAACAATGGAGGCAAAGGCAGCCACCACCAGAATCAGTGTCAGGTAGGAGAAAATCAGAAACAGCTTTTTGGCACGGTCCCCGATGTTCAGGGCGATGACCTCACCAATAGACTGACCTTTGTGTCGAATGGACGCAAACAGGGAGCCATAGTCATGGACAGCACCAAAGAAGATGCCGCCAATCAGCACCCAGAGCACCACAGGCACCCAGCCAAATACAGCGGCCTGAATGGGACCGTTGATTGGACCAGCACCTGCAATGGAGGAGAAGTGGTGTCCCATCAGCACAGGGGCTTTGGCAGGCACGTAGTCCATACCGTCCTCCAGCTCATGGGCAGGGGTTTGACGGGAGTCGTCCACGCCCCACTGTTTAGCCAGCCAACCGCCATATGCGATATACCCAACCAACAGAATGGCGCAGCCGACCAGTAGAATGAGAACTGCATTCATGGTTTGTTTTCCCTCTCTTTACATTGAGATATGGCACGGCGAACCAGACCACCAAAGTCACGGGTCAAAACTTTGGCTGCACGGTTGGTTGTCAGTGCCGCAGTGGACACATCCACCGCAGCTATACGAGACTCCATCCATCCATGGAGTGATAGCTTGAATTCACGACGCTGTTTGAGCTTTTTCAGGGCTGACAGAGCCTCAGCATCTGCACTGTCGTAGAGAACAATGGCAGTGAGATAAGTATACATATGCTGGGCGTGAGGTTTTACTCTGGGAGCACCATCGGAAAGCAGCTGCTGCCAAATCTGTTCCAATGTTTTCAGGTCCAGATGTTCCACAGAATAAAGATACAGATATTCATGGTGTTCTGCTGCCCAAAGCTCTACACTGTGAACCAGAACATATTGAGAATCTCTGGAGTGAAATGCACACAAAGCCCGCAAAGGATACTCAGATTCTCTTGTTTCAATGTCATAATGGACAGAAAATGCCTTTAAAAGATAGGCTTCCAGTTGATTACGCAGCAAAGCGGAACCTCCAGTGCTCTAAAGTATGAACAAACGATAAAGGGTAATATAGCAGATTTTACAACTCAATGCAAGAAAAATCTAGGGCTAGAACATACAAAATATGTATCAAAAATGAAAGTTTATAAATACAAAATTTAGAAAAAGACACAGGGTACAGAGTCACCATCAGTGAGTTTGTTGACAGGATAGGGACAATCGGGTACAATGAGCCATATTCTTTCTGTGTGTGGGAAAGGGAAGGATTGATAGGGCAGGAAGGAGCCATGATGATGAATCCGAAACTGTGGTGCAGGAACCGCTGGCAGCAGTGGAGTTCTATGAGAATGCCCACGCTATTTTTTCTGATTGTAATTTTTTATGAGGAGCTGTTTTTAAAAATCTACTGCTTTGGAAAGGTGTCTCCCAGTGGACTGGGATTTACCTTTTTGTTTTCCATCCCAATGGCCATTTTATTTGGTGGAATTTGTGGAAGCCTCGGAGGAAAAAAGGGGCGTGTATGGCTGATTGTGTTCACTGCATTGCTCTCCCTATGGATTGGCTCCCAATGTGTGTACTATCACCTGTTCAAAACCTTTTTGACCATATTTTCTTTGACCAAAATGGGTATGGTGGCAGGTGCCTTTGGTGGAATGGCAACTGGGGAACTGATTTTGAATTGGTTTCCCATTTTGATGATGAGCCTGCCTGTGATTTGTGCCGTTTGGAAAGGCAGGGACATCATAAAACCACGCCCCCAGAAGCGGGCATTGGTGTCCTTTCTGTTGGCTGGGGTGGTGGTACAGGCTTTGACCATGCTGCTGGTGTTCTGCTGTGGCGGCGGTACCCTATCCCTGCGCTATATCTACTATCAGGCGGCAGTGCCGGAACTGGAAGTGCAGAATTTTGGAGCACTGACAAAAACACAGTTGGAAATCCATAGGGTGTTGTTTGGGATTGAGCCGGACCATCAGATTTTACCAAAGAAACCGCTGGCAGAGGGGCAGAAGTACTATCCCATTCCAGAGGAGGCAAAGCCGCAAGCACAGAGCTTACCCATTGATTTTCAGGCGCTAATGGAGCGCGATCAGGACAATGAGGAGCTTGTGACCATGCACCAGTATTTTTCTCAGGTGGAGCCTACCACAGTGAACCAGTGGACAGGAAAGTTTGAAGGAAAAAATCTGGTGTGGATTGTGGCAGAAGGATTTTCAGAATTGATTTTAGACCCAGAGCGCACACCAACCCTGTGGAAGCTGTCCCATGAGGGGATTATCTGTGAGAACTTTTACACCCCACTGTGGGGCGTGTCCACTTCAGATGGAGAGTATGTAACCACCACAGGGCTGATTCCAAAGCCCGGTGTGTGGAGCTATTCAGAATCCGCTGACAATTATATGCCGTTTGGCTTTGGCAATCAGTTTCGGCAACGTGGCTACCGCACCTTGGCGTATCACGATTATCTCTACACCTACTATGACAGAGATAAATCTCACCCCAATATGGGATATGACTACTATGGCATTGGCAATGGTTTGGAGTTGGAGGAGGTCTTTCCACCTTCTGACTTGGAGATGATGGAACAGATTGTCCCCCAGTTTGTGAATGAAGAACACTTTATGGTGTACTGTCTCACCGTCAGTGGGCATCTGAATTACAATTATGAAGAAAACGCCATGTCAGCCAGACACAGGGCAGAGGTGGCATACCTGCCCTATACAGAGCCGGTACAGGCCTACCTCGCCTGTCAAATGGAATTGGAACTGGCAATGCAAAGTCTTGTGGAGCAATTGGAGGCAGCAGGAAAACTGGATGATACTGTCATTGTGCTCTCCGCTGACCACTACCCCTATGGCTTGACCGATGAACAATATAGTGAACTGCTGGGACATGAAGTGGACCCAGTGTTTGAGATTTTTGAAAATACACTGATTTTATGGAGTGCAGACATAGAAGAACCAGTGTATGTGGATAAGTATTGTTCCAGTCTGGATATTATGCCAACCCTGTCCAATCTCTTTGGATTGCCTTATGACTCCAGATTGATGGCAGGACGGGATATTCTATCCGATGAGGAAGGGCTGGTGATTTTCTCAAATTACAGTTTCCTGACAGATGTAGGCGGCTATAACTCCCAGACAGACCAGTTTCAGAACTGGGATGGCAGTCCGGTCAGTGAGGAATATGTCAGTGAACGGATTCAAGAGGTACAAAACCGGGTGGCCTATTCTGCATCCATTCTGGACCAGGACTATTATCGCGTGATACAGGAGTATCTGGTGCAAAAAAAGGAGTGAGGTTTTGCCTCGCTCCTTTTTGGTGTACAACAAGAAAAAGGCTGTGACCAAGTGGGTCACAGCCTTCCATTTTCTCAGTCCTCGGGAAGCTGGGCTTCCTCCTCATCGTCAGACAGGTCAAGGGCAAAGCGGGTTTCACAGTTGGGGCACTGGATTTCACCAGCGGCGAGAGCCTCATCATCAATGAACAGAGGTTCCTCACAGTTGGGGCACTGGACTTCAAAAGCTTCGTCCTCCAGGTCCTCATCCTCCTCATCCTCAAACACCACAGACTCCACCTCGGACAGGTCATCAGACAGTACATCGATTTCCTCACCCAAAGCCAGTGCATTCTCCTCCAGATCTTCAATGGACAGTCCAATCTCCTCCAGAATGCCAATCATCACAGAGATGAGCTTTCCTTCTTTGGACTTCTCCACATCCAGATTCAGACCTTCAGCCAGGCCTTTCAGATATGCAACTTTTTCAGAAATGGTCATAACCATACTCCTTTCTGAGAACCGATTGTGTGATAGGGAAAATTAAGCCTTACAACGCTCCAGATACTCACCAGTACGGGTATCAATCTTGATTTTGTCACCAGGATTGATGAACAGAGGCACCTTAATCTCAGCACCAGTCTCCAGAGTGGCAGGCTTGGTCACGTTGGTAGCGGTGTCACCCTTGAAGCCGGGGTCAGTCTCAGTGACTTCCAGCTCCACAAAGTTGGGAGGCTCTACACCAAACACGCTGCCCTTGTAGCTCATAACCTTGCAGGTCATGTTCTCCTTCACAAAACGGAAGGAGTCGCCCAGCAGGTCCTTGCTGATAGGCAGCATATCAAAGGTCTCCATATCCATGAAGTAGTAGAGGTCGCCGTCGCTGTAGCTGTACTCCATCTCCTTGCGCTCCACAAATGCCTGCTCAAACTTGGCGGTGGGGTTGAAAGAGGTTTCGGTTACACCACCGGTGATGATGTTCTTCATCTTAGTACGGACAAATGCGGCACCTTTGCCGGGCTTAACATGCTGGAACTCTACAACCTGCATCACCTTGCCGTCCATCTCAAAGGTCACGCCGTTGCGGAAATCACTGGCGGAAATCATTGCCATTGGAATCATCCTCCATATGTGTTTTTAATGAACTGATTTATTTTACCCTGTTTTTTCTATTTTGACAAGGGGGTTTACGAAAAATACCGGAATATTTTACATTTTTCTGTGAAATGGAGTTACAGCACAATCAGATGTTTGGGAGAGTGGGTAATGTCCTCACAGCCAGTTTCGTGGAGAATCAAAACATCTTCAATGCGGACACCAAACCGACCGGGAATATAAATGCCTGGTTCTGCGGAAATCACAGTGCCAACGGGCAGGATAGTCTGCTCTTTTGCGTGGGCATTGGGGGCTTCATGGATTTCAAGCCCAACCGAGTGCCCAAAGCTGTGGCTGAAGTATTGCCCATATCCTGCCTCTGTAATCACCTGACGGGCAGCGGCATCCAGTTCACAGCCAGGGATTCCAGCTTTGGCAGCGGCAATTCCTGCCTCCTGTGCAGCCAATACAATGTGATAAACCTGTTTCATTTCCTCTGTGGGTGTACCAATGGCAATGGTACGGGTCATGTCGGAGCAATAACCCTGATAGATGCACCCAAAATCCATGGTCAGGAACATACCCCGTTCGATTACAGTATCACTGGGAACGGCGTGGGGCATGGAGCCATTGGCACCAGCTGCCACAATGGGGTCAAAAGATACTTTATCTGCGCCACGGTTCAAAAGTTCATAGACCAGTCTGGCAGCCACCTGTTTTTCTGTCATACCGGGGCGGATGAACTGCAAAATGGCTTCAAATGCTTTATCTGTGATGTTCTGTGCCTGTTTCATCACTGCCTGTTCCTCTGCATCCTTGGAGGCACGCAGCCCATCCAGCAGTTTTTGGGCAGGTACCAGAGTGCAGGGCAGCTTTTCTTTTAAAAGGTTGAACTGGGCAACACTGACAGAGCCATCTTCAAAGCCCACCCGTTGATAGCCATGTTTTTGAATAAGTTCCCCAGCCAAAGCCAGATGGCTGTGTTCTCTGGATGTGAGGGAGATGTCAGTCCCTGTGACCAGTTTTTGAGCCGCTTCAATGTAGCGGGCATCGGTGGAGTAGTGACAGCCCTGTTTGCCTGCCAGTACATAGCCCTCACCCAGAAACCCGATGGCATATCGCTCCCCTGGCGTACTGGTGATGAGCATAGCATCCAACTGGTATTCCTCCAGTTTTTGAGCAATTTGTTTTAAATGGTTCATGTCAATCAACGCTCCTTTGCGGCTAGATATTGTTCTTTCATGGTTTTCGCATCTTCTGCCTGTGTGCCAGCACTTTCACAGATGAAGGTGGGGGACCAGCCACGGCGGGCAATTTCCTCTGCCAGTGGAAGCCAGTCAGGACCAAAGCCATCATCGTTTGCAAAGGTGCGGTGGCACTTCTCTCCACCATTTGGAGTAAATTCAATATGAGAAAAGTGGCTATGAAATTTGCTTGCCCGCTCCTCACCCAGAATCTGTGCCATACGGTCCAGCATCTGGATACACGCCTCTTTTCCAGTCAGTACCCCCAGAGAGCGGGCATACAGATGCCCAAAGTCCACACAGGGAATGAGCCGTTCATCCAGCGTACACAGTTCCAATACCTCGTCCAAATCTCCAAGCTGGTTCAGCTTGCCCATGGTCTCTGGGCATAGGGCAATGTGCCCATATCCCTGTTGGTCACAGGCAGTAAGCACCTGTGGAAGCACTGTTTTTGCAATCGCCAAAGCCTCTTGACGGCTGCGCTTCATCAGTGCACCGGTATGGATGACTACACGATTTGCCCCCATCCATGTGGCAGCCTCACAGGCTGAGAGAATGTAGCCAATGGTTTTCTGAATGGACTCCGGTTCTGGGTTTGCAAGGTTGATAAAGTAGGGGGCATGGAGAGACAGGGCAATGTGTGCATGTTTTGCATTCTCCCCCAGTTTTCGTGCAGTATCTTCTTTGATTTTAACCCCTTTTCCACACTGGTACTCATAGCAATCCAACCCAAACTCAGAAATCCACTTAGGGGCAGCCAGAGAGGATTTGTGTTTTTTGGAAAAAGAATCGGAATTCCCAGCGGGACCAAACAATGCGCTCATACAATATATCTCCTTGTCATGTGTCAAAAGGGGTTTTATAGGAAGGGTCGTTTTTTTCCCATCCAGCGAAAGGGGGTTTCAATGGCATAGCGGACATAGCGACCAGGGTTGCCAGCCAGACGAATGGGGCGAATTAACAGGGGAATGATTCCAGCATTGTTTGCGCCCAATGTATCAGTGAAAATCTGGTCGCCTATCATAATAGTTTCTTCCGGTTTTCGTCCCATACGCTCTAACGCTTTGAGATACCCCGCCTTTTTTGGTTTTCCAGAGTGCCCCTGATAGGGGACTCCCAGGGCTTCTGCAAAGGTCTGGGCACGACCGGGGCGGCGGCTGTTGGATAGGATAAACAGTTGAATTCCGTTGCGCTCCAAATCCTCTTTCCATGCCACAATCTCCGGTGTGGGCACAGGGACACCATAGGGGACTAAAGTATTATCCAAATCAGCCAGCACAAGTGTAATTCCTTTTTCTTTCAGTCGTTCCGGTTTCAGGGCGGTTACAGTGGGATAAAATCCCTGTGGAATAGGTGAAAGGGCCACAGTCAATCTCCTTTATGTGGTTCTAAACCGTAAAATCAATCATAGAGTAGCAGTACAGAGAACATCTCTGCACCTCTCATTTTCAGTATACCATGTCAGAAAACTTTGAACAAGGGGGACTTGCTGTGTCAAAAGAGCCTATGATTGTATTGACCACACCAGAGGAGAGAAACCAGTTACAGGGATTGCCTGTGATTGCTGCCCATATGGCGTATTCTGTGGGAGCAGGGGCTGTGCTGCTGCGTGCCCAGTCTGCCCGCAGTTTGGGTGGTGGCTATCTTGTATTGAATAGTAGTCGTTATGATGGAACAGGGAGGGCAGAGACATTTTGCCAGCAGGTTGTACAGGAGTGCCAATACCGTAGATTTCAGGGAATTGTGTGTGACTTTGAAGGGGGACGACTGCCCCCATTGGAAAAAATCATCCACATGTTGGGGGAGCAATGTGCAAACAGGGGGTGGAACCTGTTGGTTTCGGAACAGTATGGGCACAGCAGTCCCCACGCCATTGTGATGATTCCTTCTGCCATCTCAGGGGGGACCTTGGAAGCACGTTTGCAGGAGGCACAGCAGGAATTTGGACAGCATCGGATTGCCCTGGCATTGCAGCGTACCGCGGAGGATTTTTATTTACCAGCCCCCAATGGGAGAGGAATCACACTTTCACAAAAAGAATTAAAGCAGAAAATTGAGACAAGAAATCCATCCATCTTTTTTTCTCATGAATTTTGTGCCCGTTACTTCACCTATATGAGTCAGGAGACAGGGGCACACTTTGTCCTGTTTGATGACCCTGTGACCATGCAAAAAAAAGTAGAACTGGCAGCAAGACTTGGGATTACCACTGTGTTGGCAGCGTGGCAGGATATTGCAGATGCCACCAGAGAACTGGGGCTGTTCAACACACGAAAAACACAGGTTCTCCGTTGACAAATACCCCCTTGTTTTGTATAATGGTGCCATCAAAGCAAAGGAGTGTTGTACAATGGTACGACATATCGTTTCATGGAATTTTAAGCCAGAGCTGAGTGAAGAGCAGCGCAGGGAAATTGGTGCAAAAGCAGTGGCTGCCATTGACGGTCTGAAGGGGCAGATTCCCTGCCTGATTGACATCAAAGCCCACTGCCCTCCACTGGAAGGCAGCACTGCACAACTGGTATTATATTCTGAAGTGGAGCGGGTGGAAGATTTGCCACAGTATCAGAATCACCCTGCCCATCAGGCGATTTTGCCCCTGATTCGTGACCATTTCTGTGACCGCCACTGCTGTGATATTGAGGACTGACAAAAAGAGAGGAGTGTTCTTATGATTCTAACCACCACCCCAACCGTTGAGGGACGCACCATTGCAGCCTATCAGGGGATTGTATTTGGAGAAGTGATTGCCGGCGTCAATGTCATCAAAGATTTTGCAGCAGGGCTGACCAATTTCTTTGGCGGACGTTCCAATACCTATGAGGAGGAATTGATGAACGCAAGAGAGCAGGCACTCAAAGAACTGGAACAGAGAGCGAATGCAATGGGTGCAGATGCTGTGGTTGGTATTGATGTGGATTATGAAGTGCTGGGTTCTGACAATGGCATGTTGATGGTCACAGTCAGTGGTACAGCGGTAAAATTATCATAAGGGACAATCCCAGAGAATTTTCTCTGGGATTGTATTTTTTCTCTTGACTTTTATGAAAAGATAGAGTATAATCAAAATCACCTGTGAAAAGGGGCTTTTTCGTCGTGGGCATTTTTACGGTGTGTGCTTCTGCGACCCCCTTCTCCAATGACAGGAACACAGGGAGGCAATCGCCGGGTCCCACCGTAACGTATGATACAGGAGTACTGTGTCTTTGCGTCGCTGGATTCGGCAGTCAGTCGTATCTGGCGTTTTTCGCTTTATGCGGCTTCAAAGCGTAGGCAGCAGCCTCACGCAAAACAATAAGGAGGTGCCGAACGTATGGCAAGCAAGGCCGGTGCACGCATTAAGATCACCCTGCGGTGCTCTGAGTGCAAGCAGAGAAACTACAACACCATGAAGAACAAGAAGAATA
>CALWVS010000021.1 GCA_944385095.1 uncultured Oscillospiraceae bacterium | reverse complement strand
CTGTGTAAGACCTCGCAGATGCAGGCTGTGGTGGGCGAACCGAGAATCCCCCGGATTTATCCGTGGGGAGTGTCAACCCTGCTCAACCAGTTTCGGGAGGCAGGTTATCTGTGTGTTCTCATAGAAATGCCGTTTTATATGGCGATTTTTGACACAGATGCTGCATTGGACGGGATAGGGGCATGTGAGGACATTGACCACTGGTTTTTAATGGGGCACTCTATGGGTGGAGCTATGGCGTCCCAATTTGCATCGGAACATCCAGAGGAATTGGAGGGGCTGGTGCTGTTGGGAGCCTACCCCTACAGGGAATTTGACCCCACTCTGGTGGTGTATGGGTCGTTGAATACCAGTGTGGCAGAAAAGCTGGAGGAAACAGACCATGTGGTGTGTCTGGAGGGTGGAAACCATGCCCAGTTTGGAAACTATGGATTGCAAAAAGGCGACCCGGCAGGGAAAATTTCCAGACAGGAGCAGCAGGACAAAACGGTAGAGGCGGTATTGCCGTTTCTGGAATCCTGTCTGACTCAGTCATAAGATGGGCAATGAAAAAAATTCAGAAAAACAGTTGACAAAAGGGGAATGGTGTGGTATCATATACAACGCACTGAGCAATCAGTTGCTCCAACCCCCTCTGCGCGAGTGGTGGAATTGGTAGACTCGCTGGCTTCAGGTGCCAGTGCTCGCAAGGGCGTGCGGGTTCGACTCCCGCCTCGCGCACCAAATCAGAGTAAGTGTAAAACACTTACTCTGATTTTTTTCTGCTCAAAAATAGACAAGTGGTTTTATGGTATTTGCGTAGCTGTAACAATGGCTTGTCTTTTTATGATGTTTATAGAAGAAAGTTGGTTCAGTTGACATGGGAAACGGAACAGTAGTAAAATTTGGACATGCAATCCATGAGACAGGTTTATAGCAATATGTGAGTCCATTTACTTTTGTGTTCAACAGCAGATGGCAACAGAGAGAAAAGGGGGAAGAATATGGCATTTATAACAATTGTGCTCCTGTCAGGGTTTATGATGCTGGCGATGTATGCAATATTGATTATGATGGTGATTGGTAGTTTTGTGTTACAATTCGCACTCAGCAGGCTGAAAAATCCATGGGCAGGGCTGATTTTACCAGCTTTGGTATCAGCTTTTGTCCTATACCTGTGTGTGCTGTCCGGTGATTTTCTGGGTGGTTTGGTTGCAATGAGATATTTTGTCCTTGTGGTGGTTCTTTATGTTCTGATATATCTTTTCTGCCGCAACAGAAGGAAGAAGCAAATGTTAAACCCACCAGAGGATAAAGAACAGGAAAAAAAGAAAAAATATACTTATTACTATCGGGAATAGTTCTTGCTTTTTCTGAAAAGAAAAAGTATGCAAAAAGACTTCCTTTTTCTTGAAAGAAAAAGGAAGCAAAAAGAACTTCGTGTGTAGCCATCACCGACATGTTCCAATGGAACAAAGCTGAGCTTTCCAAGAACATTGGGTGGATAAGTGGCTGAGATTGCCAACAAAGGAATGATTGCTTCAAAGCCCCCTACTTTTTCTTAAAAGAAAAAGTAGGCAAAAAGAATTTTGAGTGTAGCCATCACCGACATAATTCAATAGAACAATACTCAACTATCCAAGAGCATTGGGTAGAAAAGTCGCTGAGAGTGCCAGCAAAGGACATGTAGCCTGAGAGCCCTTCTGAAATTTTCTCTACCCACTTTCTTGTTTGAAAGAAAGAGGGTAGTTTTTCGGAGTGAAAAACTACCCTAAAAGACTTTCAAAAATGCTCTTACAGAGTGGAGCATTGGTTCCTTTTCAAAAGAGTAGCCTCAGAGCCCTCCTGAAATTTTCTTTGCCTACTTTCTTTTTTCAAAAGAAAGTAGGTTATTTCTTTTCTTCTGGCTCAATGTCAGCCTCAGTTGCTTCATTGTCAGCCACATCTTCCACAGAACTGGGAGTGACTTCTGCCACCACTTCACCGGCAGCCTCAGCGGCAGACTTCAACTCAGCAATACGGTCGTTGTTGGCTTCAATGGTCGCCTTGGAAGCAGTAATCTTCTCACAGGCGGCAGCATAGGCACCCTCAGGGGTGGCACCATGCTCTGCATAGTACAGCTTGCCCAGTTCAATGTATGCCTTTTTGATGGTATCCTCCTCTGCCATATTGGCAGTTTTCAGCTTTGCAATTTCTGCAAGGCGTTTGGAGGTAGCCACACCACTCTGGGCCAGGTCGGTTGCCTTTTCCTTCAGGGTATCGGCAGTTTCCTTCAAATTATCAAAAAATCCCATGATAGTTGCCTCCTTTAAATACGGGTATCCCGTGTGGTGTCTCCATTTTACCTTATTTTTTGGAAATCTGCAAGCAGGAATATGGCATCTTCACAGAATCTTAGGAAATGACAATCCTTACACTTTGAAGTTGACAGAGGTGTCACCCTGAGAACCTGTGCCAAACTCATAGTCCTGACCGGGCAGGATGGCATTGAGGACAATGCCCACAATAGCAGACACAGCCAGACCAGACAGGCTGATGGTAGCAGTGCCAACCTGAAAACTCACAGGACCGGAGTAGTTGACACCAATGGCAAGCACCATGATGAGGGCAGCAATAATCACATTGCGACTGTTGGAAAAATTGACCTGATTTTCCACCACATTGCGCACACCCACGGCGGAAATCATGCCGTATAGTACCATGGACACACCACCCATGGTAGCTGTGGGCATGGCACCCACCAGAGCGGCAAATTTAGGAGAGAAGGAGAACACAATGGCAAGACAGGCAGCAATGCGAATCACACGGGGGTCATAGACCTTGGAGAGAGCCAGCACGCCTGTATTTTCGCCGTAGGTTGTGTTGGCAGGTGCGCCAAAGAGAGAGGCAAGAGAGGTGGCAAGACCATCTCCCAACAGTGTGCGGTGGAAGCCCGGATTTTCCAGATAGTTGCGTTCACAGGTGGAGGAAATGGCACACATATCTCCAATATGCTCCACCATAGTGGCAAGGGCAAGGGGCATAATGGTAACAGCGGAGGTGAGCAGCAGTCCACGGTCCAAATCTGGGCGGCTGAACAGCCCAAAGAGAGTATTTTCATAGGCAAAGGGCAGACCAATCCAAGGGGCGTTGGCAAGCTCCTGCAATTTTACTGGGTCCATTGTGTTCATACCAGCCATGTGGCACAGGGCAGCCACAGCATAGGAACCCACCACACCCAGAAGAATGGGAATGATTTTAATCATGCCTTTGCCCCAGATGTTGCAGCCCACCACAATGCCAATGGCAACCAGTGCAATGAACCAGTTGGCACGGCAACTGGTAATGGCAGAGGAGGAGAGGGTCAACCCAATGCAGATGATAATGGGACCGGTCACAATGGGTGGGAAAAAGCGCATGACTTTTTTGGTGCCAAATACTTTAAAAAGGGCAGAGAGAACCACATATAAAAGACCAGCAAGAGCCACACCAAAACAGGCATAGGGTAATAGCTGTGTGTTGGCAGTGAGGGTGCCATCCCCATCGGCAATCATAGGGGCAATGGCTTGATAGCCACCGATGAAGGCAAAGGAGGAACCAAGAAAAGCGGGCACCATCTTTTTGGTGAGAAAATGAAACAGCAGTGTGCCAAGCCCTGCAAATAACAGTGTGGCAGACACAGACAATCCTGTCAGTGTGGGCACCAGTACTGTGGCACCAAACATGGCAAACATGTGCTGGATACCCAAAATCATCATTTTGGAAGTACCCAAACTTCTGGCATCATAAATGCCTTTGTTTTCATTCATATACAGAAAACCCCTTTCCAATACTCTTTCGTGAAAAAAGACAATCACGCTGGTGATTGTCTTTGGATGGGAGAACCAGATCCATATACAAGTTTAGACAGGCTCCCGCCCAAACATTCGGCTTATTGTACCAGATACCCCAGAAAAGTGCAAGAAGATTTTGTGATTTTTTCAAAATCATCAAAATTTATCTGTGATTTTAGAAAGCCTTGTGCGTTGTGTGTGTTGACTTTGAAGGGAAAACTGGATAAACTATGGATATTATGGCGAAAAACCACCAAGCGAAAAGGAGCGATACAACGTGAAGAAGCCTTTTGTTACCTTAGAACAGCTTCAAACCATCACAGAAACCTATCCCACTCCCTTCCACCTCTACGATGAGAAGGGCATCCGTGAAAATGCAAGAGCACTGAAAGCCGCCTTTGCATGGAACAAGGGATATACCGAATATTTTGCAGTGAAGGCAACTCCAAACCCTCAAATTTTGAAAATTCTCAAAGAGGAGGGCTGCGGTGTGGATTGTTCCTCTGCCTGTGAACTGATGATGTCAGAACGCTGTGGCTTCTCTGGTGATGAGATTATGTTTTCCTCTAATGATACACCAGCAGAGGAATTTGAAATGGCAGCCAAGCTGGGAGCCACCATCAATCTGGACGACCTGACCCATGTGGAGTTTTTACACAAGACACTGGGTTATATTCCTAAAAAGATTTCCTGCCGGTTTAATCCCGGTGGTGTGTTCCAGCTGGGAGAGAGCAAAGAGGGCTTTCAGGTGATGGATAACCCAGGGGATGCAAAATACGGCATGACCCGTCCCCAGATTGCAGAGGCTTATACCCGTCTGAAGGAGCTGGGTGCAGAGGAATTTGGTATTCATGCGTTCCTTGCTTCCAATACCCTGTCCAACGATTACTACCCAGCTTTGGCACGAATTCTGTTCCAACTGGCTGTGGAGCTGAAGGAGGAGACCGGCGCACATATCACCTTTATCAACCTGTCCGGTGGTGTTGGTATTCCCTATCGCCCAGAGCAGCCAGCAAATGACATTGCAGTGATTGGCGAAGGTGTCCGAAAGGCATACGAGGAAATTCTGGTACCTGCTGGAATGGATGACGTGGCAATCTGCACCGAACTGGGACGTTTTATGCTGGCTCCCTACGGTCATCTGGTCACAAAAGTGCTGCACCAGAAGCACACCTATAAGGAATATGTGGGTGTAGATGCCTGCGCTTCTAACTTGATGCGTCCTGCCATTTACGGGGCATACCACCACATTACTGTGATGGGCAAAGAGGACCAGCCCTGTGACCACAAATATGATGTGACTGGCTCCCTGTGTGAGAACAGTGATAAATTCGCCATTGACCGCATGTTGCCAGAAGTGGAGATTGGGGATTTGTTGGTCATCCACGACACAGGAGCCCATGGTCATGCAATGGGCTACCAGTATAACGGGCGTCTGCGCTCTGCGGAGGTGCTGTTGTGTGAGGACGGCTCCACACGTCTCATCCGTCGAGCAGAAACCCCTGAGGACTATTTTGCAACTGCCATCTGGGACTGATGTATTATCCCCATGCACCAGTGTAATGCTGGTGCATTTTTTATTTGCAAAGGAGGAAGTTCAGATATGAATGTGATGGGTGAATTAGCCCTGATTTTTGGTGTGTGCCTGGTGGGGGAGGGGATTGCAGCCCTGCTGCCGGTGGCGTTTCCTGCCAGTGTGATTGCCATGGTATTGCTGATGGTGCTGTTGCTCACTGGCGTGGTGAAGGAGCGGTATCTGCAAAAAGCAACCGAATTAATGATGGTGAATATGGCATTTTTCTTTATCCCACCATTTGTTGGTACTTTGGAATATGCGGAGCTGATGAAACAGCAGGCAGTTGCCCTGCTGGTGGTGGCAGGTGTTACCACCCCTCTGGTGTATCTGGTCACAGCATGGACAGTACAGGGGTGTATGATTTGGATGAAACGGAGGAAAAAAGGATGATTCATGCCATGCTCTATTCCCCTTTTTTTGGCTTAGCTACTTCCATTGTGTCGTGGTGCGTAGGGGTGAAAGTACAGAAAAAAACTGGATTGATTTTGTGCAATCCTCTGGTGATTGCCTCTGTACTGATTTTAATTGGGATGAACCTGTTTCACATCCCTTTGGAGTGCTACGAGGCAGGGGGAGAAATGATTCAACTGATGCTGGGACCAGTGACTGCCATTTTAGCCCTGAATATCTACCGACAGAGAACCGTATTGAAGGAATATTTTGTGCCAGTGGTGGCAGGGTGCTTTGTGGGCAGTGTCACCAGTATTGCCAGTGTGTATTTGTTGTGCAATCTGTTTGGGCTGGATGAGGCGTTGACCGCCTCCCTGATTCCCAAAAGTGTCACCACTGCCATTGCCCTTGGAATTGCAGAGAGCAGAGGGGGGATACAGGGCATTGCAGCCGCTGGCGTCATTGTGGCTGGTGTGTGCGGAGCCATGTTTGCCCCACTGTTTGCAAAATGGTTCCACATCACAGAGCCGGTGGCAGAGGGACTGGCAATCGGAGCCTCCAGCCATGCCCTTGGCACCACCAAAGCCATGGAAATTGGCTCAGTACAGGGAGCCATGAGTTCCATTGCCATCTGTGTCTGTGGGATTATGACCTCTGTTTTGGTGCTGTTCTTATAATTTCACAGAACATCCGTGTTCAATTTGGGAGATCCTGTGACTCCAATCAGACCGATATGACAAAGGAGTGGTAAACGATGAGCAAATGGACCATTGAGCAAGGAGTTTTGAAAGAATACTTTGGGGAAGATGTTACAAAACTGGTCATTCCAGACCATGTAACTGCCATTGGGGAGCGGGCGTTTTTTCAGTGTACCAGCCTGACCGACGTTATCATCCCAAACAGTGTCACGTCCATTGGGCGTCAGGCATTTCTCGGGTGCAGTGAACTGGTGCACATCACCATCCCAGACAGTGTTCTCTCCATTGGGGAGGAGGCGTTTTTCGGGTGTACCAGTTTGACCCACATCACCATCCCCCATGGCATGACTGTCCTCAGACAGGGAGTATTTGCATGGTGTACCAGTCTCACGGATCTCAGCCTTCCAGACAGCATCACCTCCATCGAACGTCAGGCGTTTTCTTATTGCAGCAGTCTCAGCTGCATCGCCCTCCCCAACCGTGTGAGCACCGTGGAACGTGAAGTATTTTATGATTGCAGCAGCCTTGCACGCATCACCCTTCCAGAGGGAGTTTGCTCCATCGGGGACAGCGCATTTTCAGGGTGCAGCAGCCTGAAACACATTGCCCTCCCAAACAGTGTAACCGCCATTGGGGAGCGGGCGTTTTTGGGTTGCAGCAGTCTTGCATGCATCACCATTCCAGAGGGTGTGCCACGGCTGGAGGTTTGGGTGTTCAGTGAGTGCAGCAGTCTGGAAGAGGTCACCCTGCCCGACAGTGTCACATCCATCCGAACAGGTGCGTTTTCCGATTGTACCAGTCTCCAATTCATTACCCTTCCCGACAGCGTCACATGGATGGGAACCAGTGTGTTTTCCGGTTGCAGCTGTCTGGAACAGATCACCATTCCGGACGGTGTGCCATGGATTGGGGATGATGCCTTTGCAGAGTGCAGCAGTTTAACCAGCGTCACCCTGCCAGACAGTGTGACATCCATCGGGCAGGGTGCGTTTTTGGGATGCAGTCGCCTGACAAACATCCAGATTCCCAGCCATATACACAAAATTGGCAGAGGTGCATTCGAGGGATGCCGCAGTCTGGACACCTTCTATTATACATACTGAATGGACTGCTGTACTGAATACAGGGCAGAGCATCCAATCAAAACAGAAAATATGCAAAAACACACAACACCCCTTCTGCGGATGCAGAAGGGGTGTTGTGCGAAAGAGAAAATGAGAGAGTATATGGAATCCACTTATCTTTGAAAAGACAAATGGGGGTAAGTGGTCTGCCGAAACGTGCAAGCCGTTGCCCGGACGAAACGGCAGTTGTAGGACGACATAAAGTCGTGTTGTGTTCTGGTTTTTGTTGATCTCCCTGAGACCAAGTGCCAGGAACGGTGCAAACAGATTAGGGGAGTCTGTCTACAAAAGAAAGGGAAAACAAACTGGATTTCTAAATCCACCTATATCTTACCACAGATTCTCATTCATTCATCACAAAACTGCGAATAAAACATGAATAATTTGTGAAGAATGGGAGTACCCCCTGTTTTTCTCACAATATCATTTTGACCAGAAATACCACAACATCCACACCCACGACCACCAGCAAAAACCGGCACAGGGCAGTTTTGAACTTAGGCTGCATCCGTCCCACCCATGTTTCAAACAGAGGTTGCAGAAGGTAGAGGAACAGCACACCACCCAGACCAAAGCGGATGGAAGGAGACAGGGCAATGCGCCCCTGAAATTGAATGGTATAGTCTCTGGCGTAGGTCTGCCACGGCCAGGAGCCAAGCATCCATTCACACAGATAAGAGGCTGCCAACTCAATGCCAGTTGCCAGAAGTGCACACCCCACAAAAACAATGGGAAGGAATTTCAGTTGTTCCCGTCTGGGTCTGCCCTGAATCAGGGGATAGATAGTAAACAGAAAGACCAGTGCT
Source organism: uncultured Oscillospiraceae bacterium (assembly GCA_944385095.1). Taxonomy (GTDB): domain Bacteria; phylum Bacillota; class Clostridia; order Oscillospirales; family Oscillospiraceae; genus Lawsonibacter. Next base: position 28,521 of record CALWVS010000021.1, on the reverse strand, counting down.
CCTACTCCATAGACAGGAAGATAGGGACCAAACAAAACTCCTCGGTTGCTGAATCCCCATTGATAGACCACTACTTCTAAAAAGACCTCATAGCACCAGCCAATGACACTGTAACAGAGAAAATACAGAAAAAATGCCTGAATGGTTGCCCGTTTGTTTTCAGTCATGTTTTTGCCCTCCATTTGGTTGATCTGTGTATGGTGCAGTGATTTGTTTATAAAAATCGAGAGTGCGGAAATTGCGCTCCATCTGGTGAAGCAGATAGGATTCTGCCAATCTGCCCAATACCATACAGCCACCTTCCCCCAGTTGAAAGGCAAATAATTTTTTGGGATTACCATAGACAATGTGCCGAATGGCAGCCAGCACCCCCTCACCAATGGGAATGGATTCCCCCTGTGGCAGTTTATTGCGGCAGTGTTTGCAGTGGAGCACCCCTTCTGGCAGGTAAAAGCAAGGTTCCACAGGGTTTTGTGTACCACACACACCACAGGCATCTACAATGGGTTCATAACCGGCAATACACATGGCTTTCAGTTCAAATACTGCTTTCACTAAGGGTACAGGCTGTCTGTTACAGTCCAGTATGTAGAGGCTGTTTAACAGAAGGGATAGGATTTCCGGGCTTGGAATCCCCTCTACCGCCAATAACTCTGTCAGTTCTGCCATATAGCACCCAAGGGCAAAGCCCTCGATGGATTGCCGGACCCCACGGAATTCCTGTTCCACCGCCGCTTCCTGTACCGTCCATTTGCCTCTGGACTGAAACAGCACCAAATCAGACCACACCAGAAGCTGGCTGGATGCCCCAATGGGGCTGTTTTTCTTGCGGCAGCCTCTGGCAGATGCTGCAAGGGTGCCTGCTTCCTGTGTGAGCAGGGTGAGAATTTTGTCCGAATCTTTGTATGTCACTTCACGCAACACAATGGCTTTTGTTTTCAAATACATGTCCCATCTCTCCATGTAAAAACAGCCCACTCCCTAACAGAGTGGGCTTTGTTGGGTTTTGCCCTGTTGAATGGGGGGTGTCTGCTCAGGTGGTGGCTGGTGTGGTTTCTGCTGCACCTTTGCCATCAGATAGGCCTGAGGCAGTCCCGTCTCAAAAAACAGTTTCCACGCCTCTGCTTCCTGCATGACACACAACTCCCTTCTCTCTTATTTTATCAACAAGAGGGGAGAGTATGTGTGGAAATTTTTGTGGTGTGTACAAATCGCTTCACATTTCCTGACCATGTTCTGTGTTTTTCCGACGCCTGCTCTCTACTGCATCAAAAATCATGAGAATCCCAATCAGAGCAGCCATCATGGTAAAGCCTGCTGGGGTGCGAATGGCATTGATGATACGCCCGCCGAAGGGGATATGGGCAATATATCTGGCATAGAGCGTGTCTGAAGTCACACTGACACCATCATCTATTTGATTTGCATCCCCTTTTGTAATGGCTCCTGTATCTGTCAGTTCCACAATACGGTGGATAATCAGTTTTTCATCCGATGGACGGCGATAAACCACAATATCCCCTGTGGACAGGTCATCATAGCCCACCTGAGTTGTCACCAGACAAATGCTGTATGTGGGGAGGGTCGGCTCCATAGAGCCTGACTGGATCACACACAGACGCCAGCCGGACAGCAGAAACAACAGACCAATCAGGATACAGACACCAGCTACAATACAGGTGAAAAGGTGTTTTTTGATGGATTTTTTCACAGTATTGGAACTCCCTTTTTCCGTAAACCGTACATGTTTTACTTAATTGTCCTGTCGATATCCGAAATTTTGAATCAGGTTCACATTGTCACGCCAGTTTTCTTTCACTTTCACCCAAGTCTGCAAAAATACCTTGGTACCCATAAAGCGTTCCATATCCACACGGGCAAGGGAGGAGACTTTTTTCAACATTGCTCCACCTTTGCCAATGATAATCCCCTTGTGGCTGTTTTTCTCACAGTAAATGGTGGCATCCACTTCAATCACTTCATCGTCACGTTCAGAGAATTTGGTAATCTCTACCGCCGTACCGTGGGGGATTTCCTTGTCCAGACACAGCAGCAGTTTTTCACGCAGAATTTCTGCCATCATCTGCCGCTCTGGTTGGTCTGATACCATGTCCTCTGGGAACAGTTGTGGACCTTTGGGCAGGTAGCCATCCAAAATGGTCAACAGTTCCTCAATGCCCTCTTTCTTTTTGGCAGAGATGGGTACAACTGCATCAAAGTGATGGGCATTGTTGTAGGTCTCGATGACCTCCAGCAACGCCTCTTTTTTCTCCAGGGTGTCCACCTTGTTGATAACCAGTACGGCAGGGCATTTTAACTGTTTGATACGGTCAATCAGCTCCTGTTCTGGTGCGCCAATGTTGGGGATTGGCTCTACCAGCAGCATAATGCCATCCACATCAGATACACTCTCCTTGACTACATTCACCATGTAATCTCCCAGTCGGGTGCGTGCCTTGTGCAAACCGGGGGTGTCCATAAAAATAAACTGGCTCTCCCCACGGTTCAGAATGGCACAGATACGGTTTCGAGTGGTCTGTGGTTTATTGGTGACAATGGCAACCTTTTCTCCCACCAGTGCATTGGTCAGGGTGGATTTTCCCACATTGGGGCGTCCACAGATGGTAATAATACCGGATTTTTGAATCATAAGTCTGTCCTCTCTACGTTTCTTCTCTTGTAATGCCCAGTTCTGCCAGAATGGCTTCTTCCCGTTCTCTCATTTGGGCTTTCATGGGTCCTTCGTCCATGTGGTCATAGCCCAGCAGATGGAGCACAGAATGAACAGTCAGATAACAGAGTTCCCGCTGTACACTGTGCCCATACTCCTGCGCCTGTGCCTGTGCCCGCTCCAATGAGAGACACATATCTCCCAAGGGTACCAAATCGGTATCCGGGTCTGCGTCCTCCTCGGTGGGGTGTTCCCCTGGCACCAAGTCAAACATGGGGAAGGATAGTACATCAGTGGGGCGGTCCACCTCCCGCATTTCCAAGTTGATTTGATGAATCCCTGCATCATCGGTCAGCAGTACATTCAATTCACAGGGGACTTCCACACCTTCTGCATCCAGTGCAGCCACAATGGTTTTGGTCAGCAGTTCCTGTGTGTTTGCTGGGCAATCCACTTCGGTTTCAAATAAAATGTTGTGTTCCATCTTATCTGCGCTCCTTTTTCAAGGGGTTTTTGCGCTCCTCGTCCAGTTCGTAGGCTTTGATAATCCGCTGTACCAGTGCATGGCGGACCACATCGCTTTCGGTCAAACGCATAATGGCAATGTCGTCCACCCCTTTCAGTACCCGCATTGCCTCACGCAAGCCAGATACTTTATCGGCTGGCAGGTCAATTTGGGTAATATCACCGGTGATGACAATTTTGGAGCCAAAGCCCAGACGGGTCAAAAACATTTTCATCTGTTCCCGACTGGTATTCTGTGCCTCATCCAAAATAATAAAGCTGTCATCCAGTGTGCGACCTCTCATATAGGCAAGGGGAGCCACTTCAATGTTGCCACGCTCCAGATATTTCTGGTAAGTCTCAGCCCCCAGCATATCAAAAAGGGCATCATACAGGGGACGCAGATAGGGGTCTACCTTTGACTGCAAATCACCGGGCAAAAATCCCAGCCGTTCCCCGGCTTCCACCGCTGGACGGGTGAGGATAATCCGGTTAATCTGCTTTTCCCGAAAGGCAGCCACCGCAGCAGCCACAGCCAGATAGGTTTTACCCGTACCGGCAGGACCAATGCCCAGAGTAATCACATTGTTTTGAATGGCTTCAATATATTTTTTCTGCCCCAAAGTTTTGGCTTTGATGGGTTTGCCCTTTGCGGTAATGCACAGTACATCCGCAGCCAGTTGGTGAATCTGGTCCTCACGTCCCTCCCGTACCAGCTGCAATACATACCGCACATTCTGTTCGTGGATTGGCTCTCCTTTGGCAGCCATTGCCATGAGATGTTCAATCACTTTGGTGGCGTGCATCACACCTTCTGGGTCATCCCCTGTGATTTTGAGCTGGGAATCACGGCTCACAACCGATACTCCCAGTTCATGTTCCAACATACGAATATTTTCATCAAAGGAACCAAAGACACTCATGGTATCTTCTAATCGCTCTAAACTGATGCTCTGTTCTGTCATGTAGTCTCATTCTCCCTGTTGTAAAGGATTGGATTCTATGGGAGTGCCGGCAGTTTCTTTTCCAATTTCTTCCCTGCACTCCGCGGTCAAAGTCACCTCCAAAAGCCCATTCCACACACGGCTGCGATAGTCTGTACTTAAAATCTGCCCTTCACTGCCGATGGTCTTTTGAAGCTGCTCCAATAGTCGTTCCTCCAAAAGTTTCTGCGCCTCGTCTACCTGAATGGAGACGGTTTCCAACTGGTAGGCATGGAACTGCTCTGCCACAAGCATCACAGGCAGGGTAGTCCCGTCAGGCAGTGTAAGAGGATACGACTTTGTTATTTTATCATACCCAGATGGGAAAATGCTACTCTTTTGAAAAAAATCCATGTGAAATCCCAGCAGAGAAAGGGACCAGTTGGAGTGTTTTTCCCCAGTATACACCTTAATAGAAGCCTCTGTGGGGATGACGGCGGTGACAGTGCGCCATGTTCTGGCATACACCCGACCTCTGGCGTGGGTCTGATAAGTGCGTATGGGCAGGTCACTGTAAAGGGGCGGTTCCATGGTGATGGTACCAGAAATGAGCATATCCCCCTGTGCTACCGTGTCTCCCTCCTGTACCACTGCTTCCCCCTGCAATGGTTCAATTTGTGTGATAATGCCATCTGCCTCTGCTACAATGTCGAAAAAGCCCTCATCTTCCAGCAATTCCGGCGGCTCCACCGCCTCACGCACCACCACTTCCAGACGGGTTCCATACAGGTTAATGGACATCCATGAGAGGGTGTCCAGATGTACCAATGCCTGTTGGGCAATGACTTTTCGGTCCAGAGAGGGACCATATACCCCAATCCGTACCCCCTGCCGCCGCAGTTCCCACAGAATTTCTGAAGTGGGAACGGTGCTGTTTCCTGTGACCTCAATGGTGAGAATAAAAGAGGACAGCACACACACGGCAAACAGAGAGCAGGCGAGACCAATGAGAAAGGCGTACCGTCTGCGGAAGTGGCTTAAAAATTCTGGCAGTCCCTTGCTGCCTTCCACCTGTATGGTGCAGTCAATCCGTTCTGCCAGTGGCTCCATACGCCGCCTGTTCTGGGCAAAGGTGGTCAGCCGTATGGTATGTTCTCCCACCCAGCTAAGCCCCCAGTAGGCGATTCTATGCTGAGCACAGAGATTTAAAAAACGCTCAGGAAATTTTCCTGTGATACACAGTACCACAGTGCCCCGAGCCTGATTCATGAACATTCCCATAGCTATGCCAACTCCACACAGGAAATTTCACCGGTAATCAACAGGTCAAAGCCGGTCATGGCTCTCAATTCCAGATGTTCCCCTGATACCTTCACCACATAGCTGCCACCACTGATGTGGATTTCCTGTTCTCCATATGCCAGAATCCCTTTATGATGTTCCATTCTCAGTTCCCGTCTGCCCAGAAGTTCCAGTTTTGGTACGCCAGCCACTGCATCGGCTGGCAAATCCAGAAGCTGTGCGGTTTTTTCTAAAAGACGCTGTGTTCCATGTGGCATGGTATCATCCCCCTTCCTTCTATGTCTATGATACAGAAGGAGAAACCATACTTTTTCTTGAAAGAAAAAGTAGGCAAAAAGAACTTTGGGAGTAGCCATCACCGAGGTTTATGGAGAGAACAACATTGAGGTTTCCAAGAGCATTGGGTGGTGGCAATTCAGAGGCAGGGAGGACCAAATAGGAAAGCAGCCCAAAAGAGCTACTATAAAATTTTCTTTGCCTACTTTCTTTTTTAAAAGAAAGTGGGAGTAGCCATCACCGAGGTTTATGGAGAGAACAACATTGAGGTTTCCAAGAGCATTGGGTGGTGGCAATTCAGAGGCAGGGAGGACCAAATAGGAAAGCAGCCCAAAAGAGCTACTATAAAATTTTCTTTGCCTACTTTCTTTTTTAAAAGAAAGTAGGAGTAGCCATCCCCGAGATTTATGGAGAGAACAACATTGAGGTTTTCAAGAATATAGGGTAGAAAAGCCGCTGAGACTGACAACAAAGGAAATACTGCCTCAGAGCCCTCCTGAAATTTTCTTTGCCTACTTTCTTTTTTAAAAGAAAGTGGGAGTAGCCATCCCCGAGATTTATGGAGAGAACAACATTGAGGTTTCCAAGAGCAAAAGGCAATTAAGAGGCAGAGTGTACCAAAATAGGGAAGCAATCCAAAAGAGCAACTATAAAATTTTCTTTGCCTACTTTCTTTTTTAAAAGAAAGTGGGAGTAGCCATCCCCGAGGTTTATGGAAAGAACAACATTGAGATTTTCAAGAATATAGGGTAGAAAAGCCGCTGAGACTGGCAGCAAAGGAAATGTTACTTCAGAGACCTCCTGAAATTTTCTTTGGTTACTTTCTTTTTTTCAAAAGAAAGTAACTGGGGCAACGGAAAATACCACTGCCCCAGTTATTGTGATTTTAATATTCAGATTTCTTCTATTTCCTGACCATCGTCCAGAGATGACTTTGGTTGCCCTGCTCTCTGTACCAGTCCAATCAACTGCCCGGACAGCATCACGGTCAGCAGGGAACAGCCCAACTGTTCCCAGTTGATATAGGTAGCAGACAGGGCAAGCACAATCAAATCACTGGCAAGGTATGCCCATTGAATCTTCCAGCCAGTGAGGGCACAGACACTCATGGCAAGGGCATCGTCGCCCCCCGGTGCTCCGCCAGCCCGTACACTAAGCCCAATACCGACCCCAACAAACAGGGCCCCCAGAAAGGCAGCCAACAGAGGTTGGGTGGCAAGTTCCGGCCACAGGGGTGGAAACTGCTCAAATATTCCATACATCAGGGAAAATCCACCACCAGCCACAATGGAGTAGGCAATAAATTCCTTCCCCAACAGCTTCCAGCCAATCAGATAGCACAGAACATTCATCACAAGCCCGGAAAGGGCAGGGGACAGGTGGAACCAGTGGTGCAGCAGTAAGGTCATACCCAAAATACCGCCTTCCGTCACGCCGGACAGTGCGTGGATGTTGTAAAGACCAAACGCCAAAATGGTACTGCCGCCAAATGCCATCAGACACCGCTTGGGTGTCAACAGGGAAAACACAGTAACAACTCCTTTTTACACGATTCTGTTACCAGTATACCGGAATTTCAGCAAAAAAGCAACTGTAAAACAGAAAAATAGATGTGTACCTGTTTTGATTGTTTCCGTCACACATACAAGAAAAAGAAAACCGACCAGATTACCCAGCGGCAATCTGGTCGGTTTGTCTTAGGAAACACTTAATAATTTTCAGCCTTCAGCTGGAAGTAGTCCTTGGGATGGGCACAGACAGGGCACACCTCAGGGGCAGCCTTGCCCACATGGATGTGACCGCAGTTGCTGCACTGCCAAATCATATCCCCATCACGGGAGAACACCAGACCGCCCTCCACATTGGCAAGGAGTTTGCGGTAACGCTCCTCATGCTCCTTCTCAATTTTGGCAACTTCAGAAAACAGGAAAGCGATGTGGTCAAAGCCCTCCTCCTTTGCCTCTTTTGCCATGGTGGCATACATGTCTGTCCACTCGTAGTTCTCACCAGCGGCAGCAGAAGCCAGATTTTCCTCTGTGGTTCCAATGCCGCCCAGCAGCTTGAACCAGATTTCAGCGTGTTCCTTTTCGTTGGCAGCAGTCTCCTCAAAAATTTTGGAGATTTGTACATAGCCATCCTTTTTTGCCTTGGATGCAAAATAGGTGTATTTATTGCGTGCCTGAGATTCTCCTGCAAACGCAGTCCAAAGGTTTTGTTCGGTCTTACTTCCTTTTAATTCTGGCATAGTAGCTCCTCGCTTTCCTTCTTTTGTTAAAAAGAATCATTCCCACTAAGGTGTTTACACTATACCACAATGGTGAAAATTTGTCAATCAAATCCGCTTCCAAACGGCACCATTTGGAACATCTGTCACTTCAATGCCCTGTGCCTTCAGTTCGTCACGGATGCGGTCAGCTTCTGCAAAGTTCTTTGCCTTCTTTGCTTGGGCTCGCTGAAGCACCAGAGCATCAATGGCATCATCCCCTTCACCATGGATGGTATAGCCCTTTTGAGCCTGTGCCTGCTGCTGCGCAACCAGTTCTTTGCGCTTTTCAGCCGCCTTTTCCAACAGGGAGAGGGACAATACAGAATCAAACTCTCCAATGACAGCCAGCTTGGTGGCAGGTGTGGTTTTGGCTTTCAGCACATCATAGATGAGTGTAACCGCCATAGAGGTATTTAAGTCATTGCCCACCTGTTGCAGGAAGGTTTCATGGTATTTTTGTTTGACTGCCTCATCTACCTCGCCTTCTTCTGTCAGGGTGGCAATTTTGGCAATCAGCTTCTGATAGGCTACTACAGCGTTGTCCAGATTCTCCCAGGAGAATACAAGCCCTTTGCGGTAGTGGGATTGGAGACAGAAGAAGCGATAGGCAAGGGGGTCATAGCCTTTTTCTTCCAGCAGGGAGACGGTCAAAAACTCCCCTTTGGACTTGGACATCTTGCCGCTGTTGGTGTTCAGATGGTGTACATGGAACCACTGGGGGCACCAGGCATGACCCAGATAAGATTCAGACTGGGCAATCTCATTGGTGTGGTGGGGGAATGCGTTATCAATGCCGCCACAGTGGAGGTCCAGATATTCCCCATTATACTTTAAAGAAATACCGGAGCACTCAATGTGCCAGCCGGGATAGCCCACACCCCAAGGGGAATCCCATTTCAGTGCCTGATCCTCAAATTTGGACTTGGTGAACCACAACACGAAATCGTTGCGGTTTTTCTTGTTGGTGTCCTCCTCCACGCCTTCCCGAACACCCACAGCCAAATCGTCCTCATTGTGGTCATTGAATACATAGTAGCGGTCCAGCTTGGAGGTATCAAAGTACACATTGCCGCCAGCCAGATAGGCGTAGCCCTTGTCCAGCAGACCAGAGACAATGGTAATATATTCATTGATGCAGTTGGTGGCAGGCTCCACCACATCAGGGCGTTTGATGTTCAGTTTCTGGCAGTCGCTGAAAAAGGCGTCAGTATAGAACTTTGCAATTTCCATGACGGTCTTGTGTTCCCGCTTTGCCCCTTTGAGCATTTTATCCTCGCCGGTGTCAGCATCAGAGGACAGGTGCCCCACATCGGTGATGTTCATGACACGGTTCACATCGTAGCCGGCAAACCGCAAATACTTTTCCAGCACATCCTCCATAATATAGGAGCGCAGGTTTCCAATGTGGGCAAAGTGATACACAGTGGGACCACAGGTGTACATCTCCACATGATTGGGTGTGTGGGTTTTGAATTCCTCTTTTTTATGGGTGGCTGAGTTATAAAGCAGCATAATCATACCTCATTCTTTTGTTTTATTTGGATGTGGGTTTTGGAAAATCCCCACGGCGGTACTGTTCATCTAACAATCTTTCAATGAAATCAAGGCGTTCCGACAGGGCATTGATGCGCTCCAAAGTGGGGTTTTCCACGCTGGTCTGGTCCACATCATCGGCAAAATGGGTTGCCTTTCCGGCAATGCGTACAATCTGGGCAGGAATGCCCACAGCGGTTGCCTGTTCTGGCACTTCAGACAGCACAACCGAGTTGGCAGCAATACGGGCCCCATCGCCCACTTTAAAGGGTCCCAGAATTTTGGCACCACAGCCAATGAGTACATTATTGCCAATGGTGGGGTGGCGTTTGCCGTGGTCTTTTCCGGTGCCTCCTAATGTAACACCATGATAAAGCAGGCAGTCATCCCCAATTTCCGCAGTTTCACCAATGACAATTCCCATGCCGTGGTCAATGACAAAACGACGCCCAATTTTGGCACCGGGATGGATTTCAATCCCCGTCCAGAATCGGTTCCACTGGGAGACAAAACGGGCCAGAAAGAAATGCTTTCTCTCATAGAGCCAGTGAGCCAACCGGTGGTACAGGGTGGCATGTACCCCCTGATAGAGCAGAAAAATCTCCAGCTTGCTTCTGGCAGCCGGGTCACGACGCTGGTATGCCTCCAGCGTCTCATTCAAATACTGAAACATTGAGGTTCCCTCCTGTGAGTGCTATGGACCGAAAAAAGGGAAAAGAAAAACCCCTTATCCCGTCCATGCGGCATAAGAGGCGATAAAACATCGCGGTTCCACTCTCATTTCTCACTTGTCAGGTCGATAACGTGACCCATACGGGAGGCATTACCCTCCACACTCCCGGACGCACTTCACACAACGCCGCCGCAGGCTTCCTTTCAGCCGGTGAGAAGCCCTCTCTGTTCTTTGGATGTTCTGTTACTTTTCCGTTCACAGTGCTTACAGGTCATTATATTAACATTCCAACACAGATGTGTCAAGAGGAAGCCACAGGAGAGAAAAAAAGAACGTGTTGCAGAAAGGACTACAACACGTTCTCTCAGGTACGCAAATTACTGAGCCTCTACCTGGCCAAAGGAACGGCCATTGTAGGTCAGACAGTTTTTGCACATACGGTGGGGCAGACGATATGCACCGCACTTGGGGCAGGTCACGATACCGGGAGTCTCCAGCTTCCAGTGGGAGCTACGCCGCTTATCGCGTCTGGCCTTAGATACTTTTCTCTTAGGAACCGCCATTGGTGACACCTCCTTCGGTTATACGCCCTGTGGGCATGTTTGGACTACTCAGCTTTCTTTATCCAACAGCTGCGCAAGCGCCGCCAATCGTGGATCCACTTCAGGTCTGCACCCGCAGGGGCCGAGGTTCAGATCAGCTCCGCACTTGGCACACAGCCCTTTGCAGTCATCTGAGCAAAGGTTCTTCGTATCCATTGCGAGGACAAAAGTCGTGGTGACCACCTCGTCTAAATCCAGTTCGTTGCCGTCAAGAAGAAAATAGTCGTCCTCATTGTCCTCATCCTCCAGCTCAGTGGCAAGGAGGGTATCCAGTGAGACAACCTTCTCCCGCAAAATTTCTTTGCCGCATCGGTCACAAACCAGATCAAGCTCCGAACGGGCCGTTCCATTCAGGACTAAGGCGCCGGCGTGGTTGACCACACTGCCCTCGACCAGAATAGGCCTTGTAATTGGCTTTCTTCCCCAAAACTCCAAATCGGATAAATCCAACTGGAACTGGAAAGACTTCTCAGCGTTGGGAACGTGAATGACATTCCTTAAATCAAGCTTCATCTCGTCCCTCCTCAGGGGATTGAGACCCCTTACTCGCATAATGGTACGGAGAGTATTATAGTGACTTTTGAGGAAAATGTCAAACATTTTTTTCTCATTGACAAATAAAATTTTTTGTGTTGGAATGGGTCTATCTTATGAATTATGCAATAAAAAGGAAGGAATTTCCAATATGAAGGAATTTACCATAGGAAAAAATGACGCTGGGCAGCGGCTGGACCGGTGGCTTGCCAAAACCCTGCCCCTGTTGCCGGCACCACTGGCACAGAAGTACATCAGACTCAAACGGGTGAAAGTCAATGGGAAGGGGTCAAAACGGGATGTGCGCCTTGCAGTAGGGGACGTTTTGCAGCTCTACATCAACGACGAATTTTTTGAAACACCCACTCCAGAAAATGCGTTTCTCTCCCTCTACCAGCCCAAACTGAATATTTTATATGAGGATGACCACATTTTATTGTTGGATAAACGCCCTGGCATGGTGGTACATCCCGATGAAACGGAGCGGGTGAATACCCTGCTGACCCATTTACAGGCATATCTCTATCAAAAAAAGGAGTGGTCGCCCTACTGGGAGAACTCCTTTGCACCAGCACTGTGCAACCGTATTGACCGCAACACAGGGGGCATTGTCATTGCTGCCAAAACCGCAGAAGCCCTGCGGATTATGAACCAGAAAATCAAGGACAGAGAACTGGAAAAGTATTATTTGTGTGTGGTACATGGCACGCCTACACCCAGAGCAGGGAAACTGGAGCATGTTCTGTTGAAGGATGAGGGCAAAAAGCAGGTATCTGTCCACACAAGACCAATATCTGGTGGAAAAACGGCAGTGACCCTCTACAAAACCCTTGCCAGCAATGGAAGGCTGTCACTGGTGGAGTGTGAACTCATCACAGGCAGAACCCACCAGATTCGTGCCCAGTTTGCCTATGCAGGGCACCCACTGCTGGGGGATGGCAAGTATGGCAGTGAGCGGCAGAATAAACCCTATGGCAGACATGGACAGGCACTCTACTCCTATAAATTGTCCTTCCACTTTACCACAGAGGCAGGTGTCCTGTCCCATTTGAACGGGAAAACCTTTCAGGTGGAGGAAGTGGACTTTGTACAGGAATATTTCCCTGCATATGGGGGCTGATTCTCGACAAAATCCATTGACATTTGCAGTTTAAAACGATATAGTTTATGTCGCAATCCGTGTATGTCTGTTTTGACAGAATAAAAGGGAGCTGACAAGATAACACTTTAGAAGTGGGGGAGGATATATGGCAAAAGAGCTGATCCGTCTGTCCAACTGCTGTATGTCGTTTGATGACAATGTGGTGCTGGACAACATCAATCTCTATATCAATGATCAAGAATTTTTAACGTTGCTGGGACCCAGTGGCTGTGGAAAAACCACAACCCTGCGTATCATTGGTGGATTTCAGACTCCAACCAGCGGTGAGGTTCTGTTTGATGGGGAGAAAATCAACGATGTTCCCCCACATAAGCGAGCAGTGAATACGGTATTTCAACGCTATGCCCTCTTTCCACATCTCAACGTCTATGAGAACATTGCTTTTGGGCTGCGTCTGCCCAAAACAGACCCGGAGACCAAGAAAAAAGTAAAACTGTCTGAGGCGGAAATCAAAGCGCGTGTGACAGAGATGCTGACGGCGGTGAACCTGACAGGATTTGAAAAGCGTTCTGTCACCTCACTGTCTGGTGGGCAGCAACAGCGTGTGGCAATCGCACGGGCACTGGTCAACCGCCCCAAGGTGCTTTTATTGGATGAGCCACTGGGGGCACTGGATTTACGCTTGCGGAAAGATATGCAAAATGAACTGAAGCGCATCCAAAAGGCCATGGGTATTACCTTTATCTATGTGACCCACGACCAGGAAGAAGCCCTTGCCATGTCTGATACTGTGGTGGTCATGGATGGAGGCAAAATCCAGCAGATTGGCACGCCAGAGGACATTTATAATGAGCCAAAAAATGCCTTTGTAGCAGACTTTATTGGAGAATCCAATATCATTGATGGCTATATGCGAGGGGATGGCGTAGTAGAGATTTTCAACCGCCGGTTTGCCTGTCTCGATAAGGGCTTTGCAGTGAATGAGCCAGTGGATGTGGTCATTCGCCCGGAGGATGTGGACATTGTACCAGAGGCAGAGGGGCAGCTCACAGGTACTGTGACCTCTGTGACCTTCAAAGGGGTACACTATGACATCATTGTGGACTTTTATGGGTTCAAGTGGCTCATTCAGACCACAGACCTGTCCCCAGTGGGTTCCCGAATTGGGATTAAAATTGACCCAGACGGCATTCATGTCATGAAAAAAAGCCACTACTCCGGCATGTTTGGGGACTATTCTTCCTATTCTGAGGAGTATGAGGAAATCAGTGATGCCAGCTACGACCCCACAGAGGAGGATGAGGGGGATTCCAATGAAGAAACGTAACCGACTTCCCCTCTTTGCAGTGCCCTATGTAGGGTGGATGGCTCTTTTTGTGGTGGCTCCCATTCTCATGGTGGTTCTCTATGCCTTTACCAATGCACAGGCAGGGTTTCTGTTTTCTCCAGACGGGTTTACACTGGACAATTTCGCCAGAATGGGCAGCTATGCCCCTGTATTTTTACGCTCCTTTCAACTTGCCATTGTTGCCACTCTGGTGTGTGTGCTCATTGGCTACCCTGTGGCGTATTTTATGGCACGGGAGGGGGAGCAGTTTCAGAAAATGGCAATGGTCATTATTATGTTGCCCATGTGGATGAATTTTCTGCTGCGCACCTACTCTTGGATTGCCATTCTGGACCGGAATGGGTTTATCAACCAGTTTTGCAGAGCCATTGGGCTGTTTGACCTCATCAATGGCATATTTGGCACCAATTTGGAATATTTTCAGATGCTGGGCACACCGGGGGCAGTGGTGCTGGGCATGGTGTATAACTACCTGCCCTTTATGATTCTGCCCATTTACTCTGTGATTCTCAAACTGGATCACTCTCTGTTGGAGGCGGCAAGAGATTTGGGAGCCGATTCTGTCAGTGTGTTCCGCAGGGTGATTTTTCCCCTGTCATTGCCTGGTATTCTCTCCGGTGTGACCATGGTATTTGTGCCATCTGTGTCCACCTTTGCCATTTCTCAGATGATGGGTGGCGGCACCCAGATGATGCTGGGTGATTTGATTGAACTGCAATTCTTAGGCGGAGCCTATAACCCCTATCTGGGCAGTGCAATCGCCCTTGTGATGATGGTCATTGTGGTCATCTGTATGTATGTGATGAACCGATTCGGAGAAGGTGAAGAGGAGGCGGTGATGCTATGAGCAGAAAAAATTCCATTGGAAGCCGCCTTTTTATGGGGCTTGTGTTCTTTTTTCTCTATGCCCCCATTCTTCTGTTGATTATTTTTTCCTTCAATGAGGGAACCAGCAGTGCGGTCTGGAAGGGCTTTTCTCTGAAGTGGTATGGGGAACTGTTTCAGGACCGCATTATTATGAACAGTGTCTATACCACTCTGATTGTCTCTGTGATTGCCACACTGGTGGCAACTGTGGCAGGTACGCTGGCAGCCATTGGCTTTTACAACATGCGAAAGTCCATTCGGGAACCACTGATGACCATCAACGGCATTCCCATGATGAATGCGGATATTGTGACCGGTGTCAGCCTGTGCCTGTTGTTTGCGGCAGCATTTGGTGCATGGAATGGGTTTGTCAGCTGGATGGAAGTGAATTACCGGCTCACGGCTCCACGGCTATATCAGGGCTTTGGTACCCTGCTGATTGCCCATATTACATTTAATATTCCCTATGTGATTCTCTCTGTCATGCCAAAGCTGAAACAGATGGACAAACATTTATTGGACGCTGCTCAGGATTTGGGCTGTACCTGGATGCAGGCATTCTGGAAAGTGGCACTGCCGGAAATTAAGCCCGGCATTGTGTCCGGTATGCTCATTGCCTTTACCATGAGCATTGATGATTTTGTGATTTCCTACTTTACAGCGGGAGCCACTTCTTCTACCTTGGCAATGACCATCTACAGCATGACCAAAAAGCGGGTCAGCCCGGAAATCAACGCCATATCCACGCTGCTCTTTGGGGCGGTTTTGGTGCTGCTGATTCTGGTGAATGTGCTGGAGACACGGCAGCAAAAACAGAAAAAATACACCGACTAACAGGAGGAACCAACCTTGAAAAAACAAATTGTATTGGCTTTCACTTCTGCACTTGCACTGGGATTGCTCTCCAGCTGTGCAATGGAAGAAGTACCAGAAGGGTCTCAGTCTGCGGTACAGACCGGAGGAAACCGTGTGGTGAATGTGTGCAGCTGGGGCGAGTACATTGATCCCTCTCTCATTGACCAGTTTGAGGCAGAGACTGGCATTACCGTCAACTACACCACCGCAGAGAGCAATGAGGCACTGTACTCCAAGTTACAGGGGACGAACTATGATGTGATTTGCCCCTCTGACTATATGATTTCTCAACTCATTGAGGAAGGCAAGCTGGCAGAACTGAACTATGACAACATCCCCAACTATGCCCTGATTGATGAGCGGTTCAAAAATCTCTCCTTTGACCCAGACAACAAGTATACTGTTCCCTATACCTGGGGCACTTTGGGGCTGATTTATAATTCTGCCATGGTATCAGAACCCATTACTAGCTGGGACGCCATGTTTGACCCCCAATATGCCGGCGATGTGCTGATGATTAAAAACTCCCGTGATGCCATTGGCATTGCTCTGCTGGATTTGGGTTACTCCCTCAATACCACCAATGAGGCAGAAATTCAGGAGGCATATGAGAAGCTGGCAGAGGCAAAGGAAGCTGGTGTCTATCAGGGATTTGTGATGGATGAGGTATTCCAGAAGCTGGAAGGCGGCAATGCTGCCATTGGTGCCTACTATGCCGGTGACTACCTGACCATGCTGGAAAACAACCCTGATTTGAAGTATGTGGTGCCAGAGGAGGGAGCCAACTACTTTGTAGATGCCATGTGTGTACTAAAAGATGCACAGAACAAGGACGAAGCAGAGGCATGGATTAACTTTATGGCATCCACAGAGGTATCCTTGAAGAACATGGACTACATCTGGTACGCTTCTCCCAACACTGAGGCACTGGAGCAGTACCCCACCTACTATGAGGAGACTTATGGGGAACCACTGGATATGGAACTGTATGAGATTATGGCAGCCCCCAGCGACGTTCTGGAGAACTGTGAGTCCTATCTGGTCAGCCCACTGGAAATCCGCACCCTCTACAATGACCTGTGGACCGACCTCCTCTCTTAACCTACTTTCTTTTAAAAAAGAAAGTAGGCAAAGAAAATTTTAAGAGGTCTCAGAGGCAGCAATTCCTCTTTAGGTACTCTTAGCGACTTTTCAACCCAATATTCTTGGAAACCTCGACGCTGTTCCATTGAACTGTGTCAGTGATGGCTACACCTACTTTCTTTTAAAAAAGAAAGTAGGCAAAGAAAATTTTGTAAGGTCTCAGAGGCAGCAATTCCTCTTTAGGTACTCTTAGCGACTTTTCAACCCAAAGTTCTTGGAAATCTCAACGCTGTTCCATTGAACTGTGTCAGTGATGGCTACACCTACTTTCTTTTAAAAAAGAAGGTAGGCAAAGAAAATTTCAGGAGGGCTCTGAGGCGATATTTCCCTTGTGGTCAGTCACAGCGGCTTTTCTACTTTATATTTTTAAAACAGAGAGAGTAGCTGTTATGAGAAATTTTCTCATGATAGCTACTCTCTTACTGATTTTTATGATATTTCCACCCAATGCTCTTGGAAACTTCAATGTTGTTTCCTCAAAAAATGTCGGTGATGGCTACACCTACTTTCTTTTAAAAAAGAAAGTAGGCAAAGAAAATTTTGTAAGTGTTCTGAGGTAGCCATTCCTTTTTAGGTACTCTTAGCGACTTTTCAACCCAATATTCTTGGAAACCTCGACGCTGTTCCATTGAACTGTGTCGGTGATGGCTACACCTACTTTCTTTTAAAAAAGAAAGTAGGCAAAGAAAATTTCAGGAGGGCTCTGAGGCGATATTTCCCTTGTGGTCAGTCACAGCGGCTTTTCTACTTTATATTTTTAAAACAGAGAGAGTAGCTGTTATGAGAAATTTTCTCATGATAGCTACTCTCTTACTGATTTTTATGATATTTCCACCCAATGCTCTTGGAAACCTCAATGTTGTTTCCTCAAAAAATGTCGGTGATGGCTGCACCCAAAGTTCTTTTTGCCTACTTTTTCTTTTCAAGAAAAAGTAGGGGTCTTAGCGACTTTTCAACCCAAAGTTCTTGGAAACCTCGACGCTGTTCCATTGAACTGTGTCGGTGATGGCTACACCTGAAGTTCTTTTTGCCTACTTTTTCTTTTCAAGAAAAAGTAGGTTAGGATTTGGGGACATTTGCAACAGGCATCATCAGAACCTTACCTGTGCCACGGTATACATTCACAAGACCCTCACCGGAGGCAGCAGAACCAAGCAGCGTTTTGCCAGAGCGTTCCACAGTAAATTCCAGACTGCCACTCCATGCAATGGCAAAGTTTCCGTCAATTTTCAAGACATCATTTTCTAATGTAATTTCCACCAGTTCTTCCATGGGGCATTCAGACTCTACACAGACAATCCCATTGCCATTCAAACTTAGATTAAACAGACCTTCTCCACCAGCAAAAGCGGAGGAAGCATTGGAGCGTGTCACAATCTTGTGTTTTAAATTGCTTTCACATGCCAAGAACAGCCCATCATCCAGTACAATGGAACCGCCCCACTCTGAAACATCCAACAGAATCAGATGCTTGTAAGTAGGCTCTAACACCAGTACACCATCACCGGTGTATTCTGGTTTAATGGCAGATTCTCCACTGGCTTTGCCCCGAACTGCCTTGCCAAAGAAGTCACCCACACCTTTGATACCGGTTGTGGCATTGACATTGCCCAGCATCCACTGCATAGCCCCAGCCTGAATGGTCACAGGAGATTTGCTCAGCTGACAGACCAACTGACGTTTTCTCACATTCATCTGAGCACTGTAGTAGGCCTTTATGGCATTGGAAGGTGCTACACTCAAGTCTTTCTGATATTCAATCACCTGAAATGCTCCACGTTCAGAAAGAACCTTCACATCATCATTGTCTGTAAAATTTCGGATTGCGTACATCTCAACCAGCCTCCTTGTAGAGATATTCAAATATAAGATAGGGCTGGTGTGCATTATACCATAAAACCAACAAAAATACAAGAAAAACTCTACTTGCGACAGAATAGGGCAATCGTGTATAATAAGAGAAAACCAAAAAGGAGCTTTTGAGCCATGAGGAAATCACAAAAGGCAGTGGCAGTGGTGCTGACCTTGATTTGTGTTGCCACAGGTGTGGCAGCCACAGCCGGAGGGCAGGACGACCCACTGATTACTTTAAGCTATGTGAATGAGACGATTTTGCCCAACATCCGCAAAGAGACAGAGACCTATGCACAGGAACAGAAAACACAGTTGGCAATGGAGTTTGGAAAACTGCTGGAATCCCAAGGGGGGCAGCAGCCAGGACAGAACCAGGGGAGTTCTTATGCAGTGGTAACACTGTCCAAAGGGCAGACACTTCATCTGGAATTGGGCAGTGAAGTGCTGTTGCGTGTGGGCAGTGCCACAGCAGGAGCGAAGGAAAATCCGGCACTGGTGGATATGACCACTGGGGAGAATTTAAACAATGGCGGTGCACTGGTGCAGAATCATCTGTATCTGTCCACTATGACAGAACACTATGTGACAGCAGGCAGCGATGTGGTCAAGGTGCTGGTCCGTGGTGGATATACCATTGTATAAAAGAAAAAGAGGTCGGGACGACCTCTTTTTTTTCATTCTGTTTCCTGTTGAATGGGGTATCCAATTCCCTTTCGCTCCAGATAGTACACTGTGGAGTGGAACAGTACAATGACCAGCCAGCCCAGACCGGTGGCAAATGCCACAGCATCCAGTCCCATGGAATTCACCAGTAAATAGGTGCATACAACACGCACGGCAATTTGAATGGTAGTCCCCCAAAAGGTAATATTCATGCGACCAATGCCCCGATAGTGTCCCACATAGACATGACCAATAAAGGACAGGAAATAGAACAGCCCCATCCAACGCAGATAAGAGGCGCCCAAAACAATGGCATCTGGCTCCCCGTTCAGGAATGGAAGCACTAGAATATGCCCACCCAGAGACAGCAGGAAGGAAAACAGCACACCAATCCCAACCACAATGGCACCACCTCGATAGAAGCCCTGTGTGGCACGTCGATATTTGCCCGCCCCCTGATTTTGCGCCACAAAAATGGCGATGGCTTCACAGCCACTGATGCCAAACGCCTGGCTGAAATTCTCAATTCGTGTGGTAGCAGTAAAGGAAGAAATGGCAGTGGTTCCAATGCCATTCACAGCACTTTGTACCATCAATTTTCCAAGATAGAGGCTGGACTGTTGGAGGGCAGCCACTGCCCCATAGCTGATGGTGAGACGCATCAACCGACCGTCCAACTTCATATCTTCTCGCCCCATCATCAGATGGGGCATTTTTTTGCGCAAATACAGATAGCACAGCAGGGCAGACAGAAGCTGGGCAGTGGCGGTGGCTAGGGCAGTTCCCTGAATCCCCAAATCCAAAACTGCTACCAATACCCATGCAGCCACCAGATTATAGCCCAAAGAGAGAAGCAGAAAACCCAATGCAGCTTTGGTATTGCCCACAGCCCGCAGTGTGGAAGCCAGATAGTTATAAGCAAAGGTGAAAATCATACCCACCAATACAATTTGCAGATAGGAGGACACATGTACCATCAATTCTGAAGGTGTTTGTATCAGACCGAGAAGCTGAGGCAAAAAGAGGAGCACCAGAGACACTGCCACCACAGTGGCACCACCAATCAAAACACCAGATACAAATAGTTGCTGGCGCAGTTTTGGCAGGTTTCCCTCCCCATAAAAACGGGCAATCAAAACAGATGCCCCCATACAGGCACCTGTGATGACATAAATAAACAGATTCATCACGCTTTCTGCCACGCCAAGGGCTGCAAAAGCATCGTGACCCAGATAGTGCGTGACCACCAGAGCATTGATCATGTTATAGAGCTGTTGCAGTACATTGGCAGCTAGCAGAGGCAGACACAGCCGCAAAAGCTGACTTGTGATGGGACCAGAGGTGAGCTGGGATGAGTTGGACACAGAGAAATCCTCCTTGTATCTGATGGTTTTCTTTTAGTTTACCACAAAGAGAGGGAAAAAACCACAACTGGCAGCGACAGAAAACATGGGAATGTGACCAGATAGATTTTTTATAATGGACAAAATAGCGTAGGGTCAAAGAAGGGAGTGTTTGAGGTATGTCCATTATCTGTACAGAAGAAAACCGCTGTTTAACCGTACACATACAGGGAGAACTGGACCACCACAGGGCAAGGGAGCTGATGACACAGTTAGACAGGGAGATTAATTGTGCCCTGCCTAGAAAACTGGAACTGGATTTGAGTGGATTGACATTTACAGACAGTTCAGGGATTGCTCTGTTATTGCGGACCTACCGCAATGTACAGGAACTTGGTGGAACCATGTGTGTGCGCAATACCCCACAGCAGGCAAAAAAGGTCTTTTGGGCAGCAGGGCTGCAACATATCATCCCCTTCGAAGGGGTATAAGGAGGCAGTACATCAGATGAAATTAGACAATTATACCGTATTGGAGTTTCCCAGCCGCTCTGCCAATGAGGGCTTTGCCCGCACTGTGGCAGCGTGTTTTGCAGCCCAGCTTGACCCCACACTGGAGGAAATCAACGACATCAAAACAGCAGTCAGTGAAGCAGTGACCAATGCCATTGTCCATGGATACCCTGACCGCATTGGGAAAATCAGCATGAAGCTGAGAATCAAAGAGGACCGTGTGTTGGAAATTATCATTCGAGACTGGGGAACAGGGATTGCCGATGTAGCGCAGGCTAGAGTGCCCATGTTCACCACCGGTGGGGAGGAACGCTCCGGTATGGGATTTACCATTATGGAAAGTTTTATGGACAATCTGAAAGTGCGTTCTGAACTGGGCAAGGGCACCACTGTTACCATGAAGCGGCGGATTGCCTGTCGGGTGTGCAAATGAATGGTACCATCTCAAGCCCTGAACTGCTGGCAGCAGCAAGGCAGGGAGATAACAGAGCCTGTGAGCAGGTTTTAGAGGAGAACAATGGTCTCATCTGGTCTATTGTACGTCGATACTATGGGCGAGGAGTGGAACCAGAGGACTTGTACCAGCTGGGGTGTATTGGATTTTTAAAGGCAGTACAGGGGTTTGACCCAGACTATGGAACCCAGTTTTCCACCTATGCAGTTCCAAAAATTGCCGGAGAAATCCGCCGTTTTTTACGGGATGACGGAGCGGTAAAGGTGAGCCGCAGCTTAAAGGAACGTGGCATTTCTATTCGCAGCCTGCGCAGCCGGCTGGTTGGTGAACTGGGACGGGAACCAACCCTGTCAGAACTTTCTGAACTGTCAGGGCTGACACCGGAGGAAATTGCAGCGGCAGAGACTGCCACAGAACCTGTGGTGTCACTTCAGGCGGAGACAGGGGAAAATGGGCTGACCTTGGAAGGGATGCTGTCTGAGGGCAATCTGGAGGAGAATCTGGTGGAGAAGCTGGCACTGAAAAGTGCGCTGGAGGCATTGCCGGAGCGGGAAAAACAGGTACTCCTATTGCGCTACTATAAAGGGCTGACCCAGACACAGGCGGCAAAGGTGCTGGGGGTGTCTCAGGTACAGGTGTCCAGACTGGAACGGAGAGGGGTGGATAAACTGCGTGGACAGCTGTTACCAAGAGAGAACTAAAACAGGGCGTGGAAAATTCTTCCACACCCTGTTTTTACTTTTTTTCACGGAAAGCAAAAAATCGCTGCCCCAAGTAGTTGAGCATCACAAACAGCACCATACCACAGAACATAGAGAGGTTGCCCACCATCTGTGCATTTAAGATACCACCTAACACCAGTTCTGTTACAGGCTGGGCAATGCCATAGGCAAGCACCCAACACACAGCAATGTTGACCACAAACCGAATGACCACTTTACCGCCAGTTTCCGTGTTGCGGAAGGTAAAATGCTTGTTGAGAAAGTAGCTGACCACACTGCCCACTACATAGTTGGCAGCGGAAGAAATCCAGTAGCCAGCATCTCCCCATAGGTAAAGACCAGCCACATTGTAAAGCCCAAACATAATGGCCGTGCCCACCAAGGTATTGACAATCCCCACTAGAAGAAAGCGGAAAAAGGTGGGGTCAAGAAGTTTTTTCAACCGTTGTATCATGAGTTCCTCCACACTGTTGGGCAACAATATACCGAGGTCTGTCCTTGATTTCCTCATAGATTTTGGCAATGTAGTATCCAATGATGCCCAGACAAATCATCAACGCACTGCCAATGAGTAAAATCAGTAAAATGACTGTGGTAAAGCCCTCCAGAGCCTGCCCATTCAGCTTTTGCCACAGGCACCAGCTTCCCAGTACCAGAGAGCAGAGAAACACCAGCAGCCCCAAAAAGGTCACAAGCTGCAAAGGAGCGGTGGAAAATGCAGAGAGATTGGTAAAGGCATAGCGAACCAGACTTTTCAGCGACCATTTGGACACACCTGCCACCCGTGGCTGCACTTCAAATTCTACCTGAGCAGTGGAAAACCCAATCCAGGAGGAAAGGGCACGGAAAAAGGCGTTTTTTTCGCGCATGGCAACCAGTACATCCACAGCCCGACGGTCCAGTAGTTTGAAATCAGAAGCCCGTGACATGTCAATTCCAGTGGCACCACTCATAAAGCGGTAAAAGGTTTTGGCAGCCAGTGTGTGCAGGGCGTGTTCTTTGCCACGGCTGATTTTGACCCCTTCTACTACCTGTACGCCAGATTGCCACAGGCGATACATCTCCACAATTTTTTCCGGTGGGTGCTGTAAATCACAGTCCAGCACCACACAGCACGCCCCATTGGCGTTGGCAAGCCCAGCAAAAATAGCAGCTTCCTTGCCGAAATTGCGGGAGAAACAGATTCCATGTACCATAGGGAGGGTCTCACTGATAGATTGAATCTCGTTCCACGTTCCATCTTTTGAGCCATCGTTGACAAAGAGGAGTTCATGGGCAATGTCAGCCTGTAATAAAATCTGGTGGATGGTAGAGGCGGCAATGGAGATGGAAGCCTCCTCGTTATACGCTGGCAGCACCACAGACAGCAGACCGGTGCGGGTTGGTTCTATCATGGGATTATCTCCTCTTTTCGTAGGCAAGTTCATAGTCGCTCTTTGGGGTGTATTCTTCCTGAATTTTTACCACAATTTTGCCATCCACTTTTGCCACGCTGCCCTGGGCGGGGTAGAGGGGCATTTTTTGGAATTCTTTGGACTGAGACATGGAAATCATAGTTTCCTCATCTGGTTCCTCAATGGGGACGTTGAGCCAGTCGTTCAGATAGTAGTAGATGTGTTTATTCAGAGGAGCCACTGTGTCCATAGGCAGACTGTAGTGGTCTACAAGGGCATAGCTTTCAATATCTGAGTAAATCCGGTCGGTGGGAAAAGAACCAATGATGAGAATTTCTTCCTCACCGGTGTAGCCTTCACAGCTCTCAATCCGGCTGAGCAGTCTTGTGGCATAGCTGAGGGTGGCACGGTGCGCCTGTGCAGAGGCGGTATATAACAGGTTATTGATGTTTGCCTGATACACAGTAAGACAGACCATCACAACCACCAGCCCACAGGAGAGGGCAACGGTACCCTTTGGACGGGGCAGCAGGCTGAGCCCACAGTTGACCATGAGCAGAGCTGCCAGATAAGCGCAGACATAGGCATATTTCATAATGGGGGTGGCGGTGGAAAAGGGAGAGATGATTTGTGCAAACCCCATACCCAGAGGCAGCAGTGCCACCATGACAAGGATGCCACAGATGCGCCAGATGTCTCGATAGAGGGTCCTCTTGATGACCAACATGACAAGGCATACAGCAGCAAACAGCACCATCAACCCATTGAGAATCACAAAGAACAGTGTGGAGAACGGATTGGAGTGGTTGGGGAGAAAGAAATACACAATCACCTGTTTGTAGGTATCTAAGATGAGGTTGGGAAGCTGGGCAATGGGATAGCCACCACTGGTTTCACTGATACCCAGATAGTCCAACAATTCCAGATTTTTGACAGAGAGAAAGACCTGTAAGGTCAAATAATAGAGGGCAGCCCCCAAAGCCAGCATCCCCAACAGGCGCAGTCCCAGACGCAGTGTGGAGGAAAAGGAGGAACGGGGGTCCATACATTCCACAAGAACAGCAAGCAGAGATAGGGAGATGGCAAATGCAGCATAGGCCTGATAAATACCCATAGAAAAGGTAAGGGATACACTGCCCAAAAGCCACCAAAACCGCCCCTGTTTTACTGCCAGAACCGCCAATGCAGCCAACAGAATGGACAGACTGTAAGCAGAAGCGGTAAACATATAGAGAAAAGTATAACCCAGACAGGGTGTGGCAGCCAAAACAATGCCCACAAAACTGGACAGAGTGCGCCCCCTCAGTTCCAGAATGGTGACAACCACCACAGCGGCACAGGACAGCAACAACATGGTTAGAAAGCCAATCAGGGCAGGCATTTGGGTAAATCCATTCAAAGATGAGGCATAGTGGAGAAACCACCGACCGGATACCGTCATCTGTTGGTAATCAAATACACGGCTTAACCCATCCGAGTTTGGGATGAGATTGGTAAACGCAAAAAGGTGAATGAGGTAGCCAGAAATGAAACAGGAAAAAAAGCTGACCCACTGAGTTGGGGATAGCATATGTTTCAGTTTTTCCATCAACTGGTCTAGGGGCATGGAATGGTCTCCTTTCCAAAGAAAAATCAAATCAAGCTATTGTAGCATAAAATACCAGAAAAGTCACGCAGGAAAGAGGAGATTCCTTTTTCCACAGCCCCTGTGGAAAGTCGAAAAGTGCCAAAAACAGGAAAATGCTTCATCTATTTTTAAGAAATTCCCTCTTGCATCTTAAATTCTGTGTGTTATCCTAGAATCAGACAGAAATTGAGCAGAAAGGATGAGAGAATATGTATACCATTCTGATTTGCGACGACGACCAGGATATTGTGTCTGCATTGGATATCTACCTGACCAGTGAGGGGTATCAGACCATCAAAGCGTACCACGGCAAAGAAGCCATTGAAAAAGTACAGGAGCACAAGCCAGATTTAATTTTAATGGATATTATGATGCCGGAACTGGACGGCATTCGGGCAACAGCAAAGCTGCGGGAGGAGACGAATATTCCCATCATTCTTCTCACTGCCAAAAGTGAAGATACAGACAAAATTCTGGGACTGAACATTGGAGCGGATGACTATATCACAAAGCCATTCAATCCACTGGAAGTGGTGGCAAGGGTGAAAAGTCAACTGCGTCGATATACAGCGTTGGGTGGCATGGACAAGGAGCCAGGGCTATTGACAGTAGGACCCATTTCCATGGATGACAGTGCCAAACAGGTCACAGTGGATGGAGACCCTGTGGCACTGACGCCCATTGAGTACAACATTCTCAAGTTGCTGATGACCCATCCTGGGCAGGTATTCTCCTCTGCACAGATTTATGAGCAGGTGTGGAATGACCCCGCCTATGGTTCTGAAAATACAGTGGCAGTACATATTCGCCATCTTCGTGAGAAAATTGAAATTAACCCAGCGGACCCCCGTTATCTGAAAGTAGTCTGGGGGCTGGGTTACAAAATGGAGAAAGGAGGGGTTTAAATGCACCGGTTGCAGGAGAGCCTCTCCCTGCGTTTTGCAGGCTGGATTTTGTTTCTGGTTGCCCTGTTCACCTCTGCGTTTTATGGCTGTCAAACACTGATTGCCCTGCCCTATGTGAATCTGAATTCCATAGAGGATACAGAAGCCTTTTATCTTCTTATCAAAGAGCATGAAAACAGATTGATTGAGTATACAAACTGCATGATCAAGTTGGAACAGGAAGATTTGAGCTATGTAGAAGAACAGCGATACCAAAACCAGATGAACCGCATTCAAGAGGAGATGCAACAGCAGAACACCAATTTCCGGTTCCGGCTTTTGAATTGGGATGGCAGTCAGGTTGTACTAGAAAATGTAGGAGGAGGCATTGAGGAACAGGTACAAACCCTTTTTTATGCCACATTTGAACAGGGAGACAGTGCTCTGATTCAGGAATCCTATGTCATTTCGGCTGATGAAGTCTACGCCATTGGACTGGAGCCAGCCATGGCATTTTCCGACAAAAGCAACCTGACAGAAGAAGGGCTTGTGTTGTGTTATGGTGTGGTCAAACCGGAATGGATGACAGCCAATGATGATTTTTCTGCCTTGCAACAGGTTTTT
Source organism: uncultured Oscillospiraceae bacterium (assembly GCA_944385095.1). Classification (GTDB taxonomy): domain Bacteria; phylum Bacillota; class Clostridia; order Oscillospirales; family Oscillospiraceae; genus Lawsonibacter. The sequence goes on along the minus strand of CALWVS010000021.1, from coordinate 1,845 downwards.
GAAAGCTGTCAGCACCAGTTTACTGGATATGTTGTGGCATCTCTTGGGACACTGGGGATTGCACTGCTTTTGCTGGTCTATCTTTTGTGGGGAGCAGGCTATCAGCCAGAGAACAACAGAACATTGGTGGCAGGTTGGCAGGACAGAGTGTTTCTGGAGTTTTGGTTGCTTCTGCTATTTGTTTTGAGCATTTGTATTGTCAGTATCATACTGGAATATGAGGGGGTGGTATTGCAGATGATTTCCTACATGCAACGAGGGATTTTAACTGGTATTTGCCTCGGTACAGGGGCATTGGTTACAGGATGGGGGTATTCTGTGGCACTCTTTTTACGAACAGTGGCAGTACGCTGTAAAACAAAAACACTGGTACAATACTCTCTTATTGGACGTGTGATTCGATGGATTTATCGTCTCATACGGGATTTCTTTTTGGGATTGCCCCTGATTTGGAAGGTTATCTTGGGATTTTGCGGATATGTTGCCTGCGTTTTTATGGTAGATTATCTGTACCCACTGACAGAATATGCCCCTGTGCCGGGACTCTGTCTCAATTTGGTGGTGATGTTGCTGCTGTGTCGCTGGGCATATGGATTTTGGAAGGTGCGCAGAGGGGCAGAGATTATTGCAGCAGGCAATTTAAACCATCGCATTGAAACAGAGCGGCTTCCTGCTGATTTGAAGCGGCATGGGGAGATTCTCAACAACATTTCCAATGGTCTCACCTGTGCAATGGATGAAAAAATGAAAAGTGAACGATTCAAAGCGGAGTTAATTACCAATGTGTCTCATGACCTGAAAACACCATTGACTTCTATCATCAACTATGTGAATCTATTGAAAACCACAGAACAGACTGACCCCAAAGCATTAGAATATATTGAGGTATTGGAGCGGAAATCTCAGCGGCTGCGCAAACTGACAGAAGATTTGGTGGAGGCATCCAAAGCATCTACTGGTGTACTGAAAGTCAATCGGGAGCGAATTGGTATGGGGCAGCTACTGGACCAGGCATTGGGTGAGTATGAGGAGAAGTTGCAGGCAAAACAGTTGCAGGTGGTCTGTACCTTGCCAGAGGGGGAGAGCTATGTCTATGCAGATGGCAGACATCTATGGCGTGTAATTGACAATCTTTTAGGAAACTGTTCCAAGTATGCTTTGGAAGGAACACGGGTCTATATTGAAGTGGAGCGGGCACAGGGGAGTGTTTCTCTCTCCATCAAAAACATTTCCAGAGAGCCTCTGAACATTCCACCGGAACGGCTCATGGAGCGATTTGTGCGGGGAGAAGAATCCCGTACAACAGAAGGCTCCGGCTTAGGGTTGTCTATAGCAAAAAATTTGACAGAATTACAGGGTGGAACCTTCCAGCTTGTAGTGGATGGAGACTTGTTCAAAGCCATTGTCACAGTCCCACAAGCCACCTAACCTACTTTTTCTTGAAAAAGAAAAAGTAGGCAAAAAGACTTCCTTTTTCTTAAAAGAAAAAGGAAGCAAAAAGAACTTCAGGAGTCGCCATCACCGACATCATTCAATGAAACAGCGTTGAGGTTTCCAAGAGCATTAGGTTGAAAAACTGCTGAGATGTGTAACCTTTCTCTTGAAAGAAAAAGGAAGCAAAAAGAACTTCAGGAGTCGCCATCACTGACATCATTCAATGGAACAGAGTTGAGGTTTCCAAGAACATTAGGTGGAAAAGTGGCAGAGACAAACAACAAAGAAAACGTCGCCTCAGAGCTCTCCTACTTTTTCTTGAAAGAAAAAGTAGGCAAAAAGAACTTCAGGAGTCGCCATCACCGACATCATTCAATGAAACAGCGTTGAGGTTTCCAAGAGCATTAGGTT
>CALWVS010000020.1 GCA_944385095.1 uncultured Oscillospiraceae bacterium | reverse complement strand
TCCTAACTGACGAGGGAATAAGGTGTGCCTTATATCCCCATGCCTAAAGGCAGGGGCTTTACGGCACTTTTGGTAAAGATAATCATCCCATGCCTTTTCTGAACATGACAAATTACCCATTGACCATATCCTCAAGTTCTTCCATGGTTTTTACCACAATTTTTCCCTGTTGAATTTGTTCTAAACTTTTATCTATTCTGTCTAAATATTCCGCATTGTGAGAAGCTCTCACCAGCTCATTGTATTTCTCCAGACTTAACAGAACCACATTTTTTTCATTTTTTCTTGTAACAATCACTGTTTCATGTCTGTCTGTTGCCTGATCACAATATTCCTTTAATTTACTGCGAATGGTACTATAATTCACTGCCAACATAGCAAACACCCTTTCTACTACCTAACAACTCTATTCTGTACAATTTATTGTACCATATTATTCTATGCAATACAAGCAAAACAGATACATACTCTCTGCTCAAAACAAAAAGAACTGAAAAATCCCAACAGGAACAGACAACATCCTATTGGGATTTTTCAGTTTACAGTCATTTTATTGTTTGGGTTCTATATGATTGCATTGCAAATGGGCAGGCAAATTATCAAAAGGAACCTGATGTCTCTGTAAGTACCAAAACAGCACCTCTGAATTTGCCATACTCCACGCAAATTTTGCAAGCACCTGATATTCACTGTCATACAGCACATTACTGCCCGTACATCCGCCTAAAACTACACCTGCCACTTCATCCACAGAAAAGGTTTTGCTTTTTGCAAGGCTGGGGATGGTGCGCAACTGCTCCCCTTCTACTTCCAACTTGCCGCCCACATAGAACCGCTTTGGAATTTCTTTCATGGGAATTTGCTGGGGGCACATATTATACATCATCCCACCAGCATACTTTCCAGCCTCATACCGTGCCCGTTGGTGTGGTGCAATCAAATACCCCCGTAATATCCTTTCAAATCGCCAGAAGGAAATAAGCGAAATAACACCACATAACAAAGAAATTTCCAAATTTCTCTGCAAATCACGGGAAGACATATTCCATAAAAGTTGTTCTGAACCATAATAAGATGCATCTATAATGAATGGAAGAAGGATGGCAGTGACAACCGCTGTCAAACCTGTCATTCCATAGGCGAACACTTTGTTTTTCCATCCCCTGCAAAGGCGATAGCCTGCCATGATAAAAACAGGAGAAAACAAAAGAAACAAAACTGCACCCGCCACATACACCAACCCAACGAGATAGGTGAGCAACAGACAGACCAGTGCCCCCAGACATGCCCCCAAAATTCCTGCAAGGACATGCCCGGAGGATTTCTGTTTGGTTGACCGTTTCGTTCTGTCTGCCATAGTCCAATCTTCCCTTCTATGGGTTTTTTGGAGTACAGATGCAATTTTGTCTCTTTGTTTATTTTTATTTACTTGCCCAGTTTCCGGTTGCCTCAGCCGTCAGGTAGGCATTGATAAAGCCATCCAAATCTCCATCCATCACGTTGTTGATGGCACTGGTCTCATAGGCGGTACGGTTGTCTTTGACCATCTGATAGGGCATGAACACATAGGAGCGAATCTGGCTGCCCCACTCAATTTTCATCTGTACCCCCTTCAGGTCGGAAATCTTCTCTGCCTTCTCCTGCATTTGCAGTTCCACCAGCTTGGCACGGAGCATTTTCATACAGTTGTCCTTATTCTGGAACTGGGAACGCTCCTGCTGACTTGCCACCACAATGCCTGTGGGCTTGTGGATGAGGCGCACCGCAGAGGAGGTTTTATTGACGTGCTGTCCACCGGCACCAGAGGCACGGTACACCTGCATTTCAATGTCCTCAGGGCGAATATCCACTTCCACATCCTCCGGCAAATCGGGCATCACCTCGACAGAGGAGAAGGAAGTCTGACGGCGTGCGTTGGCATCAAAGGGGGACACACGAACCAGACGGTGAACGCCGTGTTCTCCTCGCAGGTAGCCGTAGGCGTTTTCCCCTTCAATCATAATGGTAGCGGACTTGATACCAGCCTCGTCCCCGTCCTGATAGTCCATAATCTGATAGGTGAAGCCGTGACGCTCTGCCCATCTGGTGTACATACGGTAGAGCATCTGTGCCCAGTCCTGGGCTTCGGTGCCACCTGCGCCGGGATGGATGGTGAGAATCACGTTGGAGCTGTCATACTCTCCCGTCAGAAGGGTTTGAAGCCGTGCTTCCTCCATGTTCTTTTCCAGCTCTGCAAAGCCCTCCTCCAGTTCAGGAATCAGGCTCTCATCCTCAAACTCGTTGCCCATTTCGCAAAGTGCCATCAAGTCGTCCCACTGCTGTTGACGCTTTTTCTGGCTGTCCACTTTGCTCTGTAATACTTTGATTCTCTGCTGTACCTTCTGTGCCTTGTCCAGATTGTTCCAAAATCCGTCAGAAGCAGACTCTGCCTGCAACATGTCCAGTTCCTGCTCTGCTGCATCCAGATTCAAAGCCGCTCCCAGTTTCTCCAGTGTGGGAGCCAGATTATTCAGCTTGACCTTGTACTCGTCGAATTGAAGCATAGGTTCCTCACTCTCTTTATCAAAAAATAAACTGAATTTTGATTGAACTAATCTATTATACCTGATAGAACTGAAAAAGTAAAGACAAAAAGGGAGTGAAAGTGAACCGGTGCGAAGTTGTGTGTTCTCTGCGTGGCTGCTCCTCTGTGCCGTGGAAGCGCTGCCATTTCAGAAGAAACAGGCTGTGGAGTTTGCCTGTCTGGTAAACTCCACAGCCTGTATTTTGGAACAATTACTCTTTTGCTGTCTGGATACTTTCACAAATCAACTGCAAATCGGTCTGACGTGTGGTGTCCTCAGTATTTTCCATACTGCGCACAACGGCAGGCTCCTGACCCACATTTCCGGAGTCCCGGACATAGAGCATGTCATCGGAGGCAGTCAGCTCTCCTGTGGCTGCATTGTAGTCAAAGACATGCCACAGCGTTCCCTCCTGCTTGGTGGGCACATACAGGGTTGCAATGAGCTTGGAGCGATACAGTTCCTCTCCATTGGCATTGACCTGACCGGTTGCTTCTTTGGTAAATACCTCCACAAATGCGCCGGACTCGGACAGAGCCGTAGTGGTATCCGTCCATGCATTGGTAAAGTCATGGACATAGAAACTGTATTTGCCATTGCTCTTGATGTTGTACACGGTGGTTGTCTCCGGTCCATAGCTTGTGACATCGTCATGGTCCAGGAAACTGTGTACCGTCTCATTTTCGTAGTAGTTGCGGTTTGCATAGTACACATGGAACCGATCTGTACCGGAGGCGGTGGGACCACACAGATGGGAGTCCAGATCCCGTGGAGTCTCACCCCATCTGAGCACAATACGCAGATCGCCAATCTGAGAACTGGTACCGTCCTCCACGTCGTTCAGTCCCTCAGGAATCATCACAAAGTTCTGGTTTGCCATCTCAGGCACTGTGGCATAGAACCGCCCTGTGCGCTCTGTGTAGCCCTCCTTGGTGATGTGGACTGTATAACTGCCACTCATCACATGGAAGGAATACCGACCCTGTGTGTCTGAAGTAATAGTATAGATTGGATCTCCTGCCGCTTCATATCCGGCATACAGTTCAATGGTGGCATCTGCCACTGCGCCCCCTGTCAGGGCATCATTCAGATAGCCACTGCCAGTACCCATTTCATCGTTGTCAGTGATGAGGTAAATGGTTCCCACATTGGTGGTACGATTAGCCAACACCTCTATCTTTTGGGTGGCAAGCTGGTATCCCGGGGCTGTAAAGTGGAAGAGGTAGGTTCCTGCTGCCATATTGCTGATGGTAAAGCGACCTGCGTCCCCCAGAGTTACGTCAATTTCCACTGGCTGTGCGGTATCTTCTGTGGTGCAATACACATCAAATCCAGTCACTGCATCCCCTGCAATGTTGGTGACAGTACCATAGATGGAACCTTCTCCGTAGGTACAGACAGGCTCCTGCTGGAAGGTTCCGTTTCTGTACTCAAAATGCAGCCCTCTGCTGAATACACTGTTGTCCTGATCCCAGAGATCCCAGCGCATTGGACTGCCCAGAATGCCGTACTCGAAGGCAGAGAGCGTGCGGTAGGCATAGACACTGCTGTCCACACAGAACTCCCCGTTTTCCCGTGCCGTCTTTTCTCCGGAAATTCCAAGACCGGTTCCGGTGCCGAAATCTGCCAGGTCAAACACACCTGCCAGCGTCAGAACAGCGGAAGTGGCAGGACCTGCCTGCACGGTGCAGTCCAGTGGCTGGAAGCTGTTCAGTGCCATTGTTGCACTGCTGCTCACCCCTCTGACATGACCATTGACAAGCTGTACCCCTGTCATATGCTCCATGGTATAATTCAGGGTCACTTCCCCTGTGCTGTCCACCGTCAGGCGCACCACCAGGTCTACCGTGAACCAGCTGTCCACCGGCACGGAAATCCGTCCCAGCTCCACATCCAGTGCCACGTTGTCACGGAAGCCGCCTGTGATATCCACCTGGTTGCCCACAGACAGATACAGTGCATTGGTCTTGACCGCTGTTCCCTCTGCGCTCACATCTGCGATAAAACGGATGGTTGGGTAAGTAATCTTGACCTCTGCCCGGCTGCTGTCATGGAAAAATCCGTTCTCATTGGCACTTTCCAGAACCACCACCAGGGCATCCTGCTGTGCCACAGCGTAGATATTCAGGTCATTTCCACCCTCTGCGGCACGGGAGCGGGACAAAACGGGGGTGTTCTGTGCCAGTTCCTCTGCCACCTGGAAATTGCCCTGTCCGGTTGGAATCTCCTTCTGGGCTGCCACACGACCGGACTCACCCAAAAACTCATTCAGTGTTGGAGTCTGCGTGGTCAGCAGGGTCTTGCCGGAACCGTCCCCTGTGACCTGCACAATCTTCTGGGCAAGACCGCCTGGGAACGCTGCGCTGACGGGAAGCAGCACAGTCTGTCCCGCCTGCAGTCCCAGTGCCTCCGGTGCTGCATCCACCCGAATCTGGGCAGTCTGCACTGCCGTCTGGGTCAGTGCTGCCGCCTGAGGCAACACCTCATAGGTCACGGATGGCTCCAGAATGACTGCGTCTACATCCATGACAGGCACAAAGTTGGGGTCAATTTCGGTGGACTGGAGCATGGTATCAATCACATTCAAAATCTGGCTGCACTGCGGCAGGGTCAGATTGATGGTGTTGCCCACACCCTCTACCAGTGCCATATCTTCTGCAATGACGATGTAGTCCTGTAATGTCTGGCAGGAGTAGCCCAGCGCACGCACTGTGGTCACAGCCGCAAACGCAGTGGTGGCAGGTGCACTGGGGGAGAATGTGTCCTCTGCGCCAGTGCTCAGGATGACACCGTTCTGTACGGCTGCCTCAATTTTTACATTGTACTCCAAATCTGCAAAGCTGGAACTCAGGTCGCTGGAATCCACAGTGAGCTCCAGCTTGTCCACCAGTGTCTCAATCCACTGCCGACGGGACACCGCTCCTGTTGCAGAGGGGTCTGGATTGAGCATGCTGTCCTCACCAGTCAGTTCCTGTGCAGTCCATTTTGCATACAGCGTCAGGCTCTGGCTGACTGGTGTTGCAAAGTCGTACACTGTGGTGAGTGCCTCGTCCTGATACCAGCCATCAAAGCGATAGCCAAAGCGCACAGGGTCGGCAGGTCTGACAGCTGTTTTTCCGGCTTCCACCTGCTGTGCCTCAATGACATAGCTGCAGTTGGTGTGGAAAGTCACTGTGTATGTGGTGCTGCTGTCACCGGAGGAACCGCCGCCACCGGAGGAACCGCCGGAACTGCTGCCACTGGAATCACTGCTGTCTGGCTTTTTCTCGCCCTCTGTTGTTGGAGCAGTCACAACCTTCTCACTGTACTGCATCATAATGACACAGACCTGACCACGGGTGGCACTGCCCTGGGGACTGAGCATCCCATCGCCCATACCGGAAATCAGCCCGCTGGCAACTGCCCACTGCATCGCCTGCACGGCATAGGCACTGATAGAACCCACGTCCTGGAAGGCGGAGAGATCGGTTGTCTTTGAGACATCATATCCCTTATACTTGGCATACCCGTAGAGAATCACAGCAAGCTGTTCTCTGGTAATCAGGTCGTTGGGACCAAACAGACTGTGCCCATATCCGGAAACAATGCCGTGCTCGCTTGCCCAGTTGACCGCATTGGCAAAATACTGATCCGGTCTTACATCGGAAAAGCGATTTTCAGACACTTCAGGTTTCCCCTCCATGCTGTACAGAATGGTGACTACCATGCCTCTTGTGGTGGCAGCATTGGGGGAAAACTGGCTCTGACCAGTTCCACTCATGATGCCATGTTCATAGGCATAATAGGCAGCTTCATAGTACCAGTCCGACTCCTGTACATCAGTGAACACAGGGCTGGTACTGCTGCTGGCAGCCAGTGCAGCCGTGGGCAGCAAACCCACCAGCATACAGAGCATCACCAACAGGCTTAACACTCGTTTACCCATTCGCATGTTCATATCTCCCTTACTTACTTTTTAAAGTGAAAACAACTGCGTCCCTCTGCCTCCGGTCAGCCCACTCTGAGTTCCCCGGTCTCAGCGTGCCCATCCCCTTCTGCCCTGTGGAACACATCTGTCACTTTTCTGCACCAGATTCCGCCACTGTGTACCACTCCCTCCGGTCACACACTGGCAGAGAAAGAGAAAAGCCAGCTACACAGAAAGGGAAGCCAGCTTTTTCATGTTGTACCAGATTATAGCACAGACAGGAATTCATTTCAAGTAGACGGAGGAAAATTTTTGCCGGTTTTCACAATTCTTCCGTGGTTCCGAACCAGTTTTTCAGCACCTGCGCCACACCGTGTTCCACGTTACTGGGTGCAACCTGGTCTGCCACCTGCTTCAGTTCTTCCGCTCCATTGTCCATTGCCACCCCAATTCCGGCAAACTGCACCATGGTCAGGTCGTTGGTGCCATCTCCAAAGGCGGCAATCTCTGCCATGGGAATCCCCAGATGAGGAGAAGGAAGTTTGACGGCGTGCATTGGCATCAAAGGGGGATACACGAACCAGACGGTGAACGCCATGTTCTCCTCGCAGATAACCATAGGCGTTTTCCCCTTCAATCATAATGGTAGCGGACTTGATACCGGCCTCGTCCCCGTCCTGATAGTCCATAATCTGATAGGTGAAGCCGTGCCGCTCTGCCCATCTGGTGTACATACGGTAGAGCATCTGTGCCCAGTCCTGGGCTTCGGTGCCACCTGCACCGGGATGGATGGTGAGAATCACGTTGGAGCTGTCATACTCTCCCGTCAGAAGGGTTTGAAGCCGTGCTTCCTCCATGTTCTTTTCCAGCTCTGCAAAGCCCTCCTCCAGTTCAGGAATCAGGCTCTCATCCTCAAACTCGTTGCCCATTTCGCAAAGTGCCATCAAGTCGTCCCACTGCTGTTGACGCTTTTTCTGGCTGTCCACTTTGCTCTGTAATACTTTGATTCTCTGCTGTACCTTCTGTGCCTTGTCCAGATTGTTCCAAAATCCGTCAGAAGCAGACTCTGCCTGCAACATGTCCAGTTCCTGCTCTGCTGCATCCAGATTCAAAGCCGCTCCCAGTTTCTCCAGTGTGGGAGCCAGATTATTCAGCTTGACCTTGTACTCGTCGAATTGAAGCATAGGTTCCTCACTCTCTTTATCAAAAAATAAACTGATTTTGATTGAACTAATCTATTATACCTGATAGAACTGAAAAAGTAAAGATAGAAAGGCATAAAAACACAGGTCTCCCACAAAATACGGGGAGACCTGCAAATGATGTATCTTTTATTCTGCGTTCAGTGCTGCCATGGTGATGTAGTTATAGGGCTGATTGAAGTGGGGCAGGAAGAACAAATCCAACAGCTTCAACTGGTCAATGGTCAGTTTCTGCTGGATGGCAAGGGAGAACAGATGAATTCCCATAGACACATCATAGTCAGAAACCAACTGTGCACCCACAATCGCCCGTGTATCTTTGCGGTAGACAATGCGCACGGTTGTTTTGGTGTTGCCATGCTCCATAAAGGCTGCTTTCTGCCAGTCTGTGCACTCGGTGGTCAGTACCTCCATGCCCTCTGCCTCTGCCTTCTGCTTGGTCAAACCAGTGCTGAACATATTCAGACCCCAGATGGAAATACCATTGGAGCCCTGTACCCCTGGGCTTTCCAGAACGGTGCCACAGGCATTGTGGGCAGCCAGAATACCGGAGCGCACTGCATTGGTTGCCAGCGCAATATAGTCGGTTCTCTCCTTGGCATTGTTGTAGATGGTGGCACAGTCACCCACTGCATACACATTGGGGTCGCTGGTTTTCTGGGTGCGGTCTACCAGATAGGCGCCTCTTTGCAGCTGCAAATGCTCCCCACCCAGTGCAGAATTGGGTACAAAGCCAATGGCAAACACCACCATGTCGGTATCATAGGTGCCTTTGGAGGTCACAACCTTTTTCACTGCACCATTTTCACCCTGTAACTCCAGCACCTTTTCACCAAAGCACATCTCAACCCCGTGGGCTGCCATATGGTCTGCCATACGCTGACAGAAATCAGAGTCATAGTAGCCAGACAGACAGGTATCTGCACAGTCCACCAGACGGGTTTTTCTTCCGTTGCGCACAAATGCCTCTGCCAGCTCAACCCCAATGTAGCCTGCGCCCACTACTGTCACCTGCTGGATTTTGTCACCCTCCAGCTTGTCAATGACTTCCTGTGCATGCTGGAACTGCTTCACAGCCTGTACATTCTCCAAATCCATGCCGGGCAGGTTTGGCCAGATGGGTCTGGAACCGGTGGCAAGAATCAACTTGTCATATGGCTCTGCATACTCTGTCCCATCTGCCCCCTTTGCATGTACCACACGGTTTTCATAGTCAATTTCTGTCACTTCTGTGTTCATGTGGACCGTGGCTCCCTTCTCCTCCATTGCCTCTGCGGAGGAATAGAACAGCCCCTGTGCACTGCTGATTTGCTTTCCAATCCACAGTGCCATGCCACAGCCCAGAAAACTGATATTAGAATTCTGGTCAAATACAGTCACTTGATTTTCAGGATACTCATTCAAAATGGTATTGATGGCGGCGGTGCCTGCATGGTTTGCTCCCACAACAACAACTTTCATATTTCAAAACCTCACTTAAAAAGTTTAGGGATTTCTCGTGTACAGGATACTTGTTTACTATGATTTTGTCAACTCCCATTTTGTCTCAAATTTATAATTTATTAGGATTGTATGGAAATGATTCTGTGAATTTTTACTTCTCTATCTTAAGTAACAAAAATCATTATTATTTGTATTTTACCCTCTCTGATATCTTGTCAGAACAAACAGACTGTGGTATACTGACCCTTATCTGTACAAATCAAATATATAATCTGCCACCGGGTAGAAAGATGAAACAGCATCTTGTTGTTACGGCATTAGGTCTGAGAAGTCGTAACAAAAAGATGCTGTTTTTTTTAAGGAGTGTTCTTTCATGAAAAAACAACTGAGGGCTTACATCATCCCGAATATCCTTGCCATGATGGGTACATCCTGTTATGTACTGGCAGACACCCTTTTTATTTCTCTGGCAGAAGGTGCCAATGGCATCACAGCTTTGAATTTGGTGCTGCCTATCTATGGTCTCATCTATGCCATTGGTTCCATGATTGGGGTCGGTTCTGCCACACGGTACGCCCTGCAAACATCCATTGGGCATCCAGATGCAAACAGCTATTTTTCTAACTCCATCTGGTTCACGATGCTGGTCAGTATTCCTTTTGTGCTTGCCGGTATCTTTTGCCCTGGCTGGGTGCTGACCTGTCTGGGCGCAGATGAAACCATCCTGTCAGTGGGGTTTACCTATACCCGCATTGTTCTATGTTTTGCCCCCTGTTTTATGCTCAACTACACCATGACCGCCTTTGTACGCAACGACCACGCCCCCAATGTGGCAATGGCTGCTACCTTATGCAGTGGGCTGTTCAACATTGCCTTCGACTATGTTCTCATGTTTCCTCTGGGGCTTGGGATGGCAGGTGCTGCCCTGGCTACAGGATTTTCTACCATTGTCAGTATGTCCATCTGTATGGTGCATTATCTATCCAAACGGAATACCATTCTTTTTACCAGACAGCTTCCTTCCCTGTCCAAACTGCTCTCAAGCTGTAAACTGGGCGTTGTGGCATTTGCCGGGGAACTGTCCAACAGCATCACCACCATGGTGTTCAATTTCCTTCTGCTGGGACTGGGTGGCAATCTTGCCGTGGCAGCCTATGGCATTGTGGCAAATTTTGCACTGGTAGGAACTGCCCTGTTCAACGGCATTTCTCTGGGTTTACAGCCTTTAGCCAGTGCAGTCCATGGACAGGGAAACACACAGGGAGAAAAAGAAATTCTGCACCATTCCATTCAGATTGGTTCAGTTATTGCCTGTTTCTTGGTCATCATCACATTGATTTTCCCTGAAACTCTTGTCTCTGTGTTCAACAGTGAACAGTCTGAACCATTGGCAGCCTACGCCGTCCCCGGTTTAAGCCTGTATTTTCTGGGCTTTCTGGTGGCTCAGGTGAATATCATCCATGCAGGGTTTTTCAGTGCCATTGGAAACAGTGTGGCATCCTCTGCCATTGCCCTGTCCCGAGGTGTGGTGGCGATTGCCATCCTTGCCTTTCTGCTGTCTCATCTCTTTGGCATCAATGGGATTTGGCTGTCATTCCCTGCCGCAGAAGTTGCCACATTGCTGCTTACGTTGTGGTTTGTGAAACGGCACTTGTATGTAAGAAATTGAAACCTACACCCCACTCATTACACCAATTCTCCAAGCTCAGTGATGGCATCCAGATTATCTATGATAAACTGCTGTGCCTCTCGACTATAAACTGCCACAAGATAAGTCTCCCCACGTGCAGAACGATGCTCTGATGTGATACCCATTTGCTTCCCTTTATCAGTTGGATATTTAATGGGGGTCCCCTCCTTGTCATACTCCACAGTCAGCATCCCTATACTTATGAGCCATTCTGTCACTTGCTGTGGCTGCAATCTTCTCATTTTAGGGTCCTCAATCTGGGCATTGATTTGTCGTACAATCTGGCTAATGGAAACAGGGTCATTAGACAGTGGAATATTCTTCCGTTTTTCATAGGATAGTGTAAATGAGGGTCTATTGGATGTAGCATGATTTTTCTTCTGATTTTGTATGGCTGGTGCAACACCTCCATTTGTAATGACCTTTTGCAGAATATCTGATACATAAAATAAGCAGCGTGAAATCCGTTCATGTCTGAGTAAATCCATCTCTGGGATTGGCTCGCCTGTGATTGGATTCACCCCATTTGCCATCTGATCCACAAAGGATTTTGTGTATTGGATTTTCTCCAGCTCTGTCATGATAAATACCTCCCATTTTGTTCCTGATTTTGTCTCTGGTAAAACCGCCCTGATTGTCATTATTGTACCATAAATCTCCTCATGGAACCAGTTTTTCCATTGACTTGAAAATAATTCCAATATACAATGAGTGCAGGAACTCTGCTGTGGTACTATATACAGATTGCTATCATACAGGAGGTTGCTAGTATGAGCTTGAAAGATTTGGTACACCCAGATAAAATGTTTCTGGAATTACCCATCATACAATGGATTGACAGCATTTCAAACCAAAATTCCAGATCTGATTTATTGCTTCTTTTCATGAAAACCTACCGTAAAACCAACCAGCTCTATGATCAACGCTTTACAACCAGTCAAGAAATCACTACAAAGCTGAATGAATTACTGTATGCTTTGGAAACAGATACCACACAGGTTCCTGATGAGTCAAATGCGAATCATATGGAGGAAATGAACCATTGGAATGCTCTCTTTTCCAAAGTAAAACATGTGGTCCAAGCCAATATTTTACTGCGCAGAGGGCAGGTCAAAGCCAATCAGTTTATTGATCCATCGGATGATTACCAAATGGCATGTACCATTCTGGCACAATACTACAAGAACACACCGAAGACAGACTTTGACTTTTTAGATGGTCTCATACAACTCAATTTGGGGAAATATTTTAGAAATATGGGGATGTATTCCCACAGAAGCGACTGTTTTTTGCGTGCACTTGATGAATTTGAAAATCTATTGCAACTGTTGGCAGTTTTGATAAAACAGCAGAACGCACAGCCATGGCACATCTACTTATGGCTGGAAGCTTCTATGAATTTAATCCGCACAGAATTATACCTCAACAAAACAAAAGACGCAAAAATCCATCTGTGGATGGTATATCTGGCAATCCACAATACATTTGCCTCCCATCATGAGGAGCATCCACTGAGTGACTTCTTCGCCAGAGAAGAAATCATACCACAAGGTTTATCTGTCTCAATAGAGGATTTCGTCTGCCAGCAGGATATCATCTATATAAACCTCTTTCAGACCCAGATGAAAAAGGTTTATTCTTCCCATGTTTGTAATCATCTATGTAACTATATCGGGTATGATGCCATGCTGGGGTCCTATCTGATTCAGATATTGGTACGGTTGGGCATTGCCTACCGAAAAACCCGTGATTATGCATTTGCCCGTATTCTTTTTGGATTTCTTTTGTCAAACGATTCCAGTGGCAATGTGGATGCACTGAACAATTATGCAGTCTGTCTCAGAAAATATGGGTTTGTGATGCAAAAGGTGGGAAAAACAGAAACTTCCTTTTTAGAGACAGTAGGGCTAAAAAATGGGGAGTGGAACAACAGAACTATGGTCCGGCGTCTATATGATGCTCTGCTCCACTGCCTGTTAAACGGAAAAAACAAACTGGAGGATATCAAGGCACAATTCATTCATACGAAAATGGAGCAAGGGATACAACAGCCTAATTTTAGAAATCGCTTTGCAACCATAGAGTATATCCACTCTTTTCTTGGGAGAGAAAACAGAGAACCACTCAGGTATGGGCAACTAGATCAACTTTTCAACCAGCTTCTGGAGCAAAATCCAAATGACTGTGATCTTCTGTTTCAGAAGGGAATTTTCTTACAGAAAACAGGGAAATTAAAAGAGTCCAGTGAACTGTTTCAGAAATTGTATCTGTTGTTTCCTCAAATGACACCTGGCTCTATCGCACGAAAGGCATATTACCATATTGGGTGTAATCTGTTGGCAGAAAAGAAATTTTATAAGGCAAGAACCTACTTTTTAAATATCAGAAAGAACCTGCATCAAAATACAACAACAGATAATCGTTCACCTTTAGATGCTCCCCTTCACCTGAGTGATCTGCCTGACTGTGATTTACTGGCAGAAATTGACAATGCATGGTGTCTTATGAATATAGGTGATTATAGGGGTGCAAATGAATGTTATGAAGATATCCTATCTCTCTATCATAATCAAATGGAGCGTATGGGACAGTATAACGAGATGCGAGTGAGAAACAATCACACAGAATGTCTGCTTCAATTATTGAGTTCCCAGTTAAAACAAAAGAAAACAGAAGCGGAGTTGATTGACCTAAATTTATTCTCACAGTTAGAAGAAATTGATTCTGTGTTATGTAAATCAGAAAAAAAAGAACCGCACAACCACACTGTCACATGTTATCGTGGATACTACCACATCCTATATGGTATTCTGTATCCTTCAAAGCAAATCCAAGCCTTTCAAAAAGCAATGGAATCCTTTGAGACATCCATTCTCTATTGGAATGAAAACATATATGCCCACTCTGGCTGGGTCAATGCTGCATACCATCTATTCCAACACTATACCGTGGAAGAAAAAAAGGATTTTTTCAAAAACAAAATAGAACTGAAACTTCGGTATGGTTCTGGTCCCTACTCCATCCATGCATGTGCAAAACTGGCAAAAATGTTGGATACTCTGGCAGAAGATGAAAAAAACATCCTGTATGGTTATATGTCATACATTCAGATTGGTAAAACAGAAGCCGGATTTACCCTTTTTCAAGAACTTCAGAGAAATACAGTTTTTGAAAGTCTGGAGCCTGTGGCACGTGGCAAATTGCTCAGTGCACTCTTTCAACTCTACAGTTGTATTTTAGAAATCAAAGACCATTGTAGATATTATCCAAACACAGTTGATGAGCTTCCTGTACACTATCGCTCCCTTGCCAGGCTCAAAACCTATCTAAAGGATGATTCTGATGGTTGTGGAAAATTATCACTCTGGAACATTGCTTATATGAATGATTATTATGAAGGGAAGTGTTTTCTGGATCTGCTTTGTGGTAAGTGTGACAAACAATACCAAGGGGTAGCAGATTGGATTTCTCAATGTTTCTTTCATTCTAATGTTCCAGAAAATCACAGTATAGAATTGCCTGTTGGAAACGATCATATCTACATTTCCAGTCTTTCTCTTCAAAAAGATGAAATTCCCATGTGGGTTGCCTATGCCGAGAACGGAAGCGGGTGTGCCCTGACATATTCAGAAGATTTTTTAGATGCACGCAAGGGAACTGATACCCTCACCGATGTCTCCAGCTACTCAGATCAGGATTATCCGCTTTATCGGGTATTATATGTAAATACACAAAATCATCCATATACAAAATCTGATGAAAACAGAAATATGGAAATAAATACGGCTATTTTAGAGTTTATTACAACAAAGTTAACACAGTTATGTGATTTACTTTATAAGCTTCAACAGTCAATAAAATCATCCGCTTTTATCCAAGACTCTATTCGTTCTATCCTTGACTCCTTTGTCGCCTGCTGTATCAACGAGATTCGGTTCCTGTTTAAGGACCAAGAATACTCCTATGAACAGGAAATCCGCATGATCCACTATTCCAATGAGCACCTCATTGATACAGAGCACTCACCTATTCCCAGACTGTACATTGAAATTCCCCGTGAGGTACAGATAGAACGTGTCTTACTGGGTCCCAAAATTGATCCCTATGATGAACGGGAACTGGTGACCTGGTTAGGGAACACGGGAAAGGTCAAACATATCCTGCGTTCAAAACGGCACTACCATTGAAATAAAATGAATCTGAATACAGCAAATAGGCAGATTTGCTGTTTCTATTGAACAACATATAGATTGACAACCTGTGGGTCAATCCCCCAAAGGAAATGGGTGGTACAGTAGTAACTCAGTAGAAGGACTATAAGGACAGTAGTGTGGTGGATATGGCTACTGGTGATAAGAGCACCATAGAGCTGTCTGGTTCCAATGTGCTGTACTACAATCTGGTGGGCGGAACTTCCGTCATTGTCTGTCCTTCTGGTACAGAGCCTATGAGCAACACAAGAGACGGCTCCTACATGGAGCCGTCTCTTATGTTTTACATATCTCGCTGCACTATCCGTCCAGTCGCTTCATATCCGATAGAATTTGGGCTTGGGAAGGCTCTGTTGGTGCCCCAGTGTCTGACATACCCTCCTCCATTATGGTTCCAAAGCGGTCAACTCTTGGAAGATAGGGGATAAATAAGGGTAAGATCAGCTTAGAGGTACACATAGACAGGGCAGAAAATCCAATCGTACACCATAGAAAGGCGTAGAGCGGCATGGCTGCCGTATTTAACCATGTCCAGTAGAGCGGAAAGGTGTGTAAAAACACCACCACCGCTGCCAGAGGACGTTTCATAGCGAAGTAAAAGCTGTTTTGCACCAGTTGAGGCAGAGTACCATGAAACACAGCAATCACAGGAAACAGATAGCACCCGATGACCAGAGCAGCCAACGCAATGGCAGACAGAGCTGCGCTGAGAACCACGGTCCAAGAACCTAATTGGCTGCACCAAAACAGTTCCAGATACAGGAGGAGTGCCAGCATCAGCAAGGACAACCAGGCGATGGTTGCCTGTTTCCAGTTGTCTCGAAAACCACGCCAAAAGGTGGAAATCGGATTCAATTCTCCATCACCCTGCAAGGTGCGTAAGGTAGTATAGGAGAGAGCAGCGAATCCGGCACCAGCGGTAACCACAGGCAGACAGGTAAGTAAAAACAGCAAATTAGAGGCAAACAAAATCCAACAACAACCTAAGATTCGCCCCAGCGGGCTTCGGTCCACTGTGCTCGAGTCATTTTACGTTTGGTTCTCACGGCGATTTCCTCCTAACAAAAGTAGGTGACCCGGCAATGGAGAACCGGGTCGCCCGGTATATGGTGGAACTTACTCGCTAGCCAGTGTAGCATTCATTTCCTCTGCAATTTGGCGGCAGACAGCCTTCATAGTGCTGGGGTCATTCCAGGCTCCTACCAGCAGTTCTCCCATACGAGTTTCCCACTGGGTGGTGTACTTACTACAAGGACGAGAGATGAGGGTTCCCTCATTTTCCATCTGGAGGAAAGCATCAATGTCCATGCCCTCAAAGGCATCCGCATAGTTGTCCGATGCACCTTTGTAGCCCGCCATGGTTACGCCCAATTCCGCTTGCTTTACCTGATTGTCATAGTTGCAGAGCCACTCAATGAGGCTCCATGCCTCGTCAGGATAATCGGTATCAGCAGATGCTGCCCAGCCTACACCGTTATAGATGGAGCAGCGCTCTCCAGCATCTACCTGACCATTGCCGTTGACATCCTGGTATGGGAGCAAAGCCCATCCGTAATCGGCATTGTTTTCACTGGAGTAAAATGTGTTGATGTTCCACTTTTCCTGTCAATTATCGTTCCTATCATACTGTACAGCACAGAGGAAATACAATCTTGAGGATATCATCCATAGTCAGGAAAAAGGAATATAGAGGGTTATTCTTTGGTAAGAATAGTGGTATGACCCTCTAAGGTACAGCTCCGGCACATTCCATCGTCATCATAGAGCGTATAAGTGGCACCAGAATAGCCAATGCACTCCAAAGGTTGCGTAGAGAGGTCGGTCACGGTCTCACAGGGCTGGGCAAGTGGAATGGTGTGTCCCTGTCGGATGAAGAGCGGAACTTCATTGAGTGCCACAGAGACATGATGGACACCAGCAGGCAATACCGTTTGTGTGAGAGTACCATCGGGACAGAACTTGACAAACAGCATTTCTTCTGGGAGATAGACATATCGACCGGTGGCATTTTGCTGATAGACAGGAGCCACCATCACCTCATTGCCAATCATCAACTGATCTTCCACCTCACAAGCCAGAGTATCGTTTGGGTAGAGAAAGGACAGAGGTTTAAAGTACAGATCGTTTCCCAAGGCGGCTTTCATAAATTCACTGTACAGATAGGGAATTAGGCGATAACGTACTGAGATAATGTGGCGGAAGTCCTGGGGGTTCTCAAACTGATAAAATTCTTGCTCTCGCGTACCCAAGGCGGAGTGGTTGCGCATGAGGGGGGTAAAAACCCCAAATGCCAGCCAGCGCAGGAGCAAATCTCTGGTGGTGTTACAGCCAAACCCGCCTAGATCAGCTCCACAATAGAGGAAACCACACATATTCAGGGATGGCATCATTTTAATGTTCAAGAGAATGTGAGACCACCAAGACATATTATCGCCTGTCCACACCCCTCCATAGCGGTGCATCCCAATGTAAGAGGAACGAGAGAATAACAGGATACGGCGGTCAGGAGCCAGTTGCGCCAAAGCCTCCCCAGCTGCACGGGTCATATTGTATCCAAACAGATTGTGTACCCGGTCATGGCGCACCCATTCTCCCTGAACCTTGTGGTAAAAACGCTGGTAATCTTCCGAGGAATTGGACAAGCGGTTGAGCGCATCCAACACGCTGTGATGGGAGAGCGTACCTGTGGCATCTGCCAGATAACGCTCCATAGAGGTCTTGACCTGTGCCAGTCCTTCGGGAGAGTAGAAAATAGCTGGCTCATTCATATCATTCCAAAATCCGTCAATCCCAGCGTCCACTAACACTCGATACCAGTTGCCAAACCATTGTCTGACCTCAGGGTTCAGCACATCGGGGAAGTGTGTCAGTCCAGGCCAGACAGCGGCCTCAAAGTCACTGCCATCCTCACGCTTACAGAAATACCCCTTTTGAACCCCCTCTTCATAGACCGGGTAGCCCTTTTCGACTTTTATGCCGGCATCAATAATGGGAACGAGATGAACGCCCTGTTCCCGCATTTCCTGCACAAAGGCGGGGAAGTCAGGAAATTCTTCGGAGTTTACAGTGAAGTCTTTGTAGTCCTCCATGTAATCAATGTCCATGTATACCATATCAAGAGGTATATGGTGCTTTCGGTGCTCCTGAATCACTCGTTCAAAGTCCTGGCGGGTTTTGTATCCCCAGCGACTCTGTCCAAATCCAAAGGCAAATTTGGGTGGGATGTAGCTGGGACCAATGAGGCTGCGGAATTCCTTGACCACATCGTAGGCACTGTCACCTTGGATTACATACAGCTTCAAGTCGGCAGAGTCACAGGTGACGGAAAGCGTATCTTGCTGTGTGTAACCGATATCAAAGGTGATGGTGGTGGGATAGTCGAAAAAGAGTCCGATGTGGTTAGTACCAGAGAGCACAATAAAGTTATGGGCAGCATACAGAGAAGAAAGGTCTTCCGTGTGACTGGGAGTATCGGAACAATGATTGACATAGCGGAAACCCCGTTTGTTGATACCTCGATTGGCTTCTCCCAAACCATAGACCACATCCTGTGCTTCCAATGTATGAGTAAAGGAAAATCCATGGGTGGTGGTTATGGTACCAATAGGAGGATTCCCAGTGGTTTCTGAAACAGATTGTACCACAGCATCCGTTTCAAACGGATGACCAAATACATATAGTTGTACCATGTTATCAACCTCATTTGCTAGAAATTGTATATGGAAGGTCTTGCCTGTATATGATATTATATAGACAATTTTATGAAAGTTCTTGCAGTATTGCATATCATCATATAACAATCTTGACTTAGGGTGAATGATCGATGGATGTAACACAGGATACACAAATGGAGTTGACTCCCCATGGCACCATCCAGCAACCGATGGTTGCCATGTACTTTTCCAATCAAGCAGAGATGGAGCAGTGTCCATTTTCAGTAGCACGGCACTGGCATCAATCGGTAGAGATTCTACAAGTACTCCGTGGGGAGATGCGAGTAGAATTGGATTTGGAGGAGTATTGCTTACACCAAGGGGATATCTGTATCATCAACAGCGGAGAACTGCACCAAATCAGCGGATGTCACAGAGGAACCATCCATCGTGTGGTGCTCTTTGACCCTGTCATTCTCTCATTTGCCTATGAGGATGAAATACAGACCCAGATATTTCATCCATTGAGGACGCAGCAATTGACCTTCCCTTCCATCTTACCTGTGGGCAGTCCGATGTATCAGGCATGTAGTTCCACCATTATCACATTGATGGATACAGCATTGAACCAGCGAGAGGATTGGTATTTTCGCTGTAAGTTGTTGCTGTTGGAGCTGGTTTACACACTCTATCAAACAAGAGGGCTGACAGGCACCAAAAGACGGTTGACCCCGGTAGAAAAGGAGCAGATTCATCGGTTTAAATTGTTAGTATGCTATATGCAGCAGCACTATGCAGAAAAATTAACATTACAAGATTTGGCACAGGTGGCAGGGTATAACAGTCAGTATCTCTGTCGATTTTTCAAGCAGTTTTCTGGGCAATCTCCTATGGACTATCTCATTGTGCTGCGGATTCAGCGAGCGGCTGATTTGCTCAGCCAAACCACTCGTCCTGTGTTGGAAATTGCTATGGATTGTGGGTTTGACAATGTCAGCTACTTTATCAGAGCGTTTAAGCATCGAGTGGGGCAAACACCCAAGCAGTATCGATTACACACGCAGGAAGGAGTACCATTTTTGAAGAATAACAGTAATCAGCCCATAAGGAGAACGGTCAGATAAATTGCATATTTTTCAAACTCCTGCCTATACTAACCACACATTCGGTAATTGTTTCAATTTCAACGAAATTTTATGTGAATTGACGTTATCTACCGAATTGAATGGAGTTTATATTGTCGGAGGTTTTGGAAACAATGAAAGCAACCGGAATTGTGAGAAGAATTGATGACCTTGGGCGCATTGTCATTCCTAAAGAAATCCGCCGTACCATGCGGATTCGGGAGGGCGACCCGCTGGAAATTTACACGGAACGGGATGGCAGTGTGATTTTTAAAAAATACTCTCTGATGGGTGGGCTTAGTGAATTTTCCTCAGAATTTTGTGAATCTCTCAGTCGCACCACGGGGCATGTGGCTGTGATTACCGACCGTGACAATGTGATTGCTGCGTTTGGTGCGCCACGCCGTGAACTGATGGACAAGCAGCTCTCTGAGCAGGTGGAGGAGCTGCTGGAATCCAGACAGATGTACCAGCACAAACAGGGAGAGGGAGCCATTCCACTCTGTTCTGACAACAGCAACTACTGTCTGGATATTGCAGCCCCCATTCTTGCAGAGGGGGATGTACTGGGCAGTGTGATGTTTGTAGCACCAGAAGAAAATCTCACCGGTGGTGAGGTGGACTATAAACTGGCGCAATCCGTTGCCACATTTCTGGGCAGACATATGGAAGGATGAGAAAAACCCAACCAGATAGACCAAAGGGACAGGTCACTGGTTGGGTTTCTTTTATGGGATGGGTACTTCCTTCACATCAAAATAGGTATCCAGTTCCACAGAGGTTTGAGAGTCCCCATACTGCCGGATGGAGGACAAAAGCTGGTCCAGCTCTCTGGTATCCTTGACTGCGAAACGGAGCAGGGCGTTAAAAACACCAATGATATGGTGATGGCTGATAATGGCAGGATGTTTTTTGCAAAACTCACAAAACTGGTTGTACTTGTCCGGCTCTGCTGCCACAGAAATAAAACCAGTCATACTGCAATTCAGCAATCGGCGGTCCACCTCAGCCCGAAACGAGCGGATGATTCCCTTTTCTTCCATGCGTTTCACCCGTTCTGAAACGGCTGGGGCAGTCAGCCCCACCTGGTCGCCCACTGACTTCAATGTGGTACGGCAATCACTTTGCAAAAGATTTAAAATAAGATAATCGGTTCTGTCCAAGTGGGTCACGCCCTTTCTCTGTCTCCTGAATTATACCAATTTGCCGCCCTTGATGACGGATTTGACCAGATTACTGCCCACACGGTAGCAGATGTAATCCAAATCTGGGGCATCCCAGATGACCAAATCACCCTGTTTGCCCACTTCCACAGAGCCTACCTTGTGGGCGCAGTCAATGGCAGCCGCACCATTCAAAGTCACCGCAGTGAGCACTTCTTCTGGGGTCAGTTTATATTTCAGACAACCCAAATTGATGACAAACTGCATATTCAGGCAGGGGCAGGAACCTGGGTTAAAATCGGTTGCCATTGCCACAGGCACACCGGCGTTGACCATATCACGGGCAGGGGCAAACACAGCACCCAGATTGAAACTGGTGGCAGGCAGCAGGCAGGCAATCACACCGCCTTTTGCCAGACTTTCAATGCCCTCGGGGGGGCAGACAATGAGATGCTCTGCGGAAATGGCTCCCAGCTCCCCAGCCAGTTGGGAACCGCCAATGGCTTCAATTTCATCGGCATGAATTTTGGGGCGCAGACCATGCTTTAATCCTGCCTCCAAAACCTGACGGGATTCTTCTACTGTGAAAGTGTCTGCTTCACAGAATACATCACAATATTTTGCAATGCCCTGCTTCTGCACCAGAGGAATCATTTCCTCACACACCAGACGGATATATTCCCCCCGGTTCTGCTTATATTCGGCAGGCACCAGATGGGCGCCCATAAAGGTGGCAACAATGTCCATAGGGTGGCGGTCATTGAGATTCTGAATGACCTGCAATGCCTTCAACTCATGTTCGGTGGCAAGCCCGTATCCACTTTTTGCCTCTACTGTGGTGGTACCAAAGCCCATCATCTCATCCAATGCCTTGGCAGCCTTCTGGGTCAACTCCTCCTCGGTTGCCTGTCTGGTGGCGTTGGTGGTGGACTGAATGCCACCGCCTGCATTTTGAATTTCCAGATAGGTTTTGCCGTGGAGTTTCATACCCAGCTCATTCTGACGCCAGCCACCAAAAATCAGGTGGGTATGGGCATCCACCAGACCGGGTGTGACCAGCTTTCCCTCTGCGTCCACCACATCACAGGTGACAGCAGGGGCTTCCCCTGTGCCAATTTTGGAAATCATTCCATCTTCAATCAGCACCCAAGCGTCCTTTAAAATCTGAATCTTACCCTGTTCTGCCCCTTTTTTGGCACTGGTGCCCTGGGGTGTTGCCAGCATTCCAATATGTTTCACTAATACATGACTCATTGTCATACAACCTTTCCCCAAAAGCGGGGACGTAAAACGCCCCCGCTCGTTTGGTTTCTGTATTTCTATTGTGCTCAATCCTTCATGGACTTGACAGCCTCATCCACAATGGCATCATCAGCCAGATAGGGCAGCGTGATGTGGTCCTGACCTTTGTACAGTTCATTGTACTCAGCAACGGTGGTCAGAGCGTTCTCATTGCGTGCCCATGCACGACGGGATACACCCACCATGGTGTCCCAAGGCATAGCCATTTTTAGAATGGTGTCCACACGCTCGGAGCCGTCCAGCACCATACCAAAACCGCCGTTGATGGCGTTACCGATACCAGTACCACCGCCGTTGTGGAGGGCAATGTAGCTCATACCACGGGCAGCATTACCAGCATAACACTGGGTAGCCATTTCAGCCATAATGTTGGAGCCGTCCTTGATGTTGGAAGTCTCACGGAAAGGAGCGTCAGTTCCGCCGGTATCGTGGTGGTCACGACCCAGAATGACGGGACCAATTTCTCCATTGCGCACCATTTCATTGAATTTTAACGCCAGATTCATACGACCCATAGCATCCTGATACAGGATACGGCACTGGGTACCAACCACCAGCTTATTCTTCTTTGCATCACGCACCCACACATAGTTGTCATAGTCCTGATAACGGCGGTTGTGAGCCAGAATATACTCAGCGGCGGCAGCGTCGGTCTTGTCCAAATCCTCAGGATTGCGGGACAGGCAGCACCAGCGGAAGGGACCATAGCCGAAGTCGAACAGGCAGGGACCCAGAATGTCTTCCACATAGGATGGGAAGATAAAGCCGTCCAGGTCGTTCTCCCCATTCTTACAAATGGAGGTAATACCAGTGTCATAGACAGCCTTCAGGAAGCTGTTGCCGTAGTCAAAGAAGTAAGTGCCACGGTCGTGGAGCTTACAAATCATCTCATAGTGATGTTGCAGGGTCTTGTCAACCAGCTTTGCAAAGCCCTCTGGGTCTTTGTTCAGCATTTCAGTACGCTGCTCAAAGGTGAGACCCTGTGGGCAGTAGCCGCCGTCATAAGGCACATGGCAGGAAGTCTGGTCAGACAGCAGGTCTACATGGATGTTGTTGTTGTAGACATACTCCAGCAGGTCCACCACATTGCCGTGGTAAGCAACAGCACATGCTTTCTTTTCGTCCATATGCTCCTTGGCAATCTTCCATGCCTCATCCAGACTGTCGGTCTTATGAGTGACCCAGCCCTGAGAGTAACGGGTTTCAATACGGGAAGCATCTACCTCAGCAATGATGGAGGCAGCACCGGCGATCTCAGCAGCCTTACCCTGAGCACCGGACATACCGCCCAGACCTGCGGAGATAAAGAGGCGTCCAGCCAGATTGCCATCCTGAGGAATGCCCAGCTTCAGACGACCGGCGTTGAGCAGGGTGTTGAAAGTACCATGTACAATGCCCTGTGGACCAATGTACATCCAGCCACCTGCGGTCATCTGACCATAGTTGGCTACACCAATGGCAGCGGCACGGTTAAAGTCCTTCTGGTTGTCAAAAGTACCCACCATCAGACCATTGGAGATGATGCAGCGGGGAGCCATTTTATGGGAGTGGAACAGACCCAGAGGATGACCGGACATGACAACCAGAGTTTGCTCATCGGTCATAACTTCCAGATACTTCTTAATCAGGCGGTACTGCATCCAGTTCTGGCACACCTGACCAGTCTCACCATAAGTGACCAGCTCGTAGGGGTACAGAGCAATATCAAAGTCCAGGTTGTTGTCAATCATCACCTGAATGGCACGACCTTCAATGCAGTTTGCCTTGTACTCATCAATGGGCTTACCATAGAGCTTACCAGCGGGGCGGAAACGGTAGCCATAGATGCGTCCATGCTCCTCCAGCTCCTGAGCAAATTCCTTTGCCATCTGAGCGTGGTGGTCAGGGTGGATATAACGCAGAGCGTTTTTGATTGCCAGAGCCTTATCAGCCTCGGAGAGGTGGGACTCACGGCGGGGCGCACGGCGGTAGCCTTCCTCAAAGGGAGGATATTCAGGCAGTTCATAGTCCAGCTTAATGGTCATGGCATCATGCAATGTGCTGTTCATGACAGTTCCCTCATTTCTTGAAATTTTGTATAAAGTGTTGTGTCAAGTGGACATCCTGTCCTTCGTCATGGCTATATTGTACATGATGCTTGGAGAAAAGAAAAGAACTTGTATTGTATATTTGATATATAGAAAAGGTATACTAGCCAGTTCTTTGTACAATATGCAAAAACCACCTGTTTTCACAAAAAACAGGTGGTTTTTGTCAATCCAGCAGAGAAAGGAGTTCTTCCTGTGTCATGGAAAGAATACTGCCCTCATCCTTTTGTGCAATGGTGTCCATGAGAGCCGCTTTCTTTTCCTGCAAGTCCAGTATTTTTTCCTCAATGGTATCTTTGGCAATCAGGCGGTAGACCTGTACATGCTGTTGTTGCCCAATGCGATGCACACGGTCGGTGGCCTGATTCTGGGCTGCCATGTTCCACCAGGGGTCATAGTGAATCACCACATCCGCTGCCGTCAGGTTTAACCCTGTCCCTCCTGCTTTGAGGGAGATGAGAAACACAGAGGCTTTTCCATTTTGGAATCCTTTCACCAGGGCAGCCCGCTCCTCTCTGGGTGTGGAACCCTGCAACGTAAAGTGGGAGATGTTCAGACCATCCAATCCTTTTGCTATTTCAGACAGCATGGAAGTAAACTGGGAAAACACCAGAATTTGGTGCCCATTTTCCACCATACTCTGACACAATTCCAGACAGGCGGTGAGTTTGCTCTGTTCCCCCTGATACTGTGCAAAGCACAGGGCAGGATTGCAACAAATTTGACGTAACTGCATGAGAGCAGCCAAAAATTCCAGTTTTCCTCTGCCCTGCTTCACTGCCTGCTGGGCAGCATAAACAGCAGACTGATACACTTTTCGTTCTGTCTCTGACAACTGGATTCTTCTCACATGCTCAATTTTATCTGGCAGTTCTGTCAACACATCTTTTTTCAACCGCCGCAGAATAAATGGCTGTACCAGGCGGCTGAGTTGCAGCCCTGCCTGTGCATCCTCACTTTGTACAATGGGACGCTCCAGTTTTTTCACAAAGGCATTGTGGGAAAAGAGGTAGCCCGGCATCAGAAAATCGAATAAATTCCACAGTTCACTGAGGCGGTTTTCAATGGGTGTGCCTGTGAGCACAAACCGCCGTTCACACCGAATTTGTTTCACCGCTTTGGAACTCTGGGTGGACTGATTTTTGATGTACTGTCCCTCATCCAAAATACAACAATAGAAGGAGATAGGGGTATACCACTCCAAATCCCGTTTTAACAGGTCATAAGAGGTCACAAATAAATCTGCATCGGATGGGCTTTGCAACAGTTTTTTCCGCTCCATTGCAGTGCCTGTGATGAGCTGTACCTTCAAAGATGGGGCAAAGGTCTGGCATTCATCCAGCCAGTTGAGTACAAGAGAGGTAGGGCACACCACTAAATTGTGTTTTCCGGTTGTTTTATATGGTTTTGTGGTCAGAAAAGCGATGGTTTGCAGGGTTTTTCCCAGACCCATTTCATCTGCCAGAATACCTCCAAACCCGCACTGCTCCAAGGTAGCCAACCACTGTACTCCCGTCTGCTGATAGGGTCGCAGGGTCTGCACCATATCCTCTGACAGACACAACCCCTGTTCTTCCACTGCATGGAACCGGCTGACCATCTCTCGAAAGGTTTTGTCCCGTTTCCACTGCAATCCATCCACACCAGACAGCAACCCATCCAGATACAGCCCACGAAACAGGGGCAAGGAGGCAGTTCCATTCCGAAAATCCTTTGGGCTTAACTGAGTCATATGGACTGTCTCAGCCAGCGTCTCATAGGCGGAGCCATTCAGCTCCAGAAAACGACCATCTTTCAGACGGTGGTACTTTTTCTTTTTTAACAAGCTGTGGTACAGTTCCTCCAGCTCCTCCACAGGAAATTCCCCAGTGTCCAGATGCAGGAAAAGCTGCCCATTGGAGACCGATACCCCTGCACCCACTTTTTTGGGTCTCACACGCTGGCGTAACAGGGTTTCGGATAAAAACACTTCCCCATTGCGTTGAAATCTGGGCAGCAGTTCTGTGAGGAATTGAAAGGGGGCATCGTCACCATAAAATACAAACTGGTTTCCCTGTTGTACAAAGGGTGCTTCCAATTGCCCTTTTGCCCTCTGTTCCAGTTCCACATTCCGTTTGATGTTTGGTGTATCCTCTGGTGCTGTTCCACTCTGCACCTGCACCTCACCATAGAGATAGACCAGTGTTCCATAGATGGTTCCATTTTGGGAATCAAAATAAAATTGAATGGTGCAGTCATCTGGCTGATACTGCTGCAACAGCTTTTCAGGGTCATGTATTTCAACATGGGGTTGAATTGCAGACACCACACAACTGCAAAAGGCGGGCATATCACACTCCTGCACTGCAAAGGAAATCGGCATTTTGTGTTCCAACAGTGGATAGACCTGCTCTAAAAATTCCCTGCTGCATTGGAGCATCTGTCTGTCATTGAAGGCATAGAGACTGCGACTGTTTCCAAAAAACTGCCAGTTTCCATCCAGTTCTACCTGAATTTGAACACCCCTTCTGACCTGTTTCAGGTGCATCTGCACCCCAGGATTTCCCACACCCAGGGTCATGGTTCCACTCTTTCGGTTGATTTCTCCAGTTGTCTCCAGCATCAGAGTAAAGAAGCGGTCAAAGCTGCCGCCATTCAGTTCTACAAAAGATAAATCTCTGGTGGGATGATAGGGCTGATATTTTTTCTGGTAGCTTCCAAACTGTTCATACTGGTCCATTAGAATGGATATCAGTTTTTGGGATGGCTCTGTAAATTGGTGGATGTGGTGACAAAACGTCAGACTCTTTCCATAGGTGACAGTATCGCCACGTTCTACATGCTGCAAAAATTCCTGTATTTTTTTCACCACATACCGTTTTTCCCGTCCCACTTGAAAGGTGAGGGTGGGATACTGATGGGAGCATACCAAATTCAGAATGGGAACCAGTGAAATTTCTCCTGTCTGCTCCTCCTGCCTGTGTGTTTTTGATGCATAGAGGTCAATGAATTGTTTTCCTGTGTTGTTGAAATCTAGGTTCCTGCTTGCTGTTTTTTGCCGTCCAAAATGGGTCAGGAAGCCAGCTACAATATGTTTACAGCTATTGGCTTCCTGAAAGCGAATACAGGTACAGCTTCCAAATAATCCACGACTGAGAAATCCACCGGTTACCTGATAGGTCTGCTGTCCCTCCACCTGACAATGGAAGGAGAACTGTGCTCCCATCTGTTGTTCCTCATACTCTTTTACTCTGCCCTGGTAGTAATATTCCATCCCACGCTTGATGTCAATTTCACGAAAGTAGTATTTCAAATCATCCCTGCTGTACCCCATTCGTACCTCCCAAGTATTTGAAAAATATGGTACCTTCTATCATACCATATTTCCCTGCAAAATCCTACTTCCTTTTTCTTGAAAGAAAAAGTAGGCAAAAAGACTTCCTTTTTCTTAAAAGAAAAAGGAAGCAAAAAGAATTTTGGGTGTAGCCATCACCAAGATTTTTGGAGAGAACAGAGTTGAGGTTTCCAAGAGCATGGAGTAGAAAAGCGGCTGAATCAAACAGCAAAGGAACTTTATCCTCAGAGACCTCCTGAAATTTTCTTTGCCCACTTTCTTTTTTCAAAAGAAAGTGGGTGTAGCCATCACCAACACGTTCTAAAGGAACAACGTTGATGTTTCCAAGAGTATTGGGCGGAAAAGTCGCTGAGGGTGCCAGCAAAGGAAACGTTGCCTCCGAGACCTCCTGAAATTTTCTTTGCCCACTTTCTTTTTTCAAAAGAAAGTGGGTGTAGCCATCACCAACACGTTCTAAAGGAACAACGTTGAGATTTCCAAGAGCATTGAGTGGAAAAGTCGCTGAAAGTACCTGCTAAGGAACTTTTGCCTCAGAGACCTCCTGAAATTTTCTTTTATACGGAAAGTGCACCATTTTGCAAATCCACCACTAGATGCTGTCCACTCTCCACCTGAGCGGCAATCACCTTGCGACCAATGAGGGTCTCTACGGTGTGTTGCAGATAGCGGCGCAGTGGTCTTGCACCATAGATGGGGTCATAGGCGTTTTCAATGATAAAATCTTTGGCTCGCTGTGTCAGCTCCACGGTGAGTTGCTGGGATGCAAGCCGACGGTTCAAGTCTGCAATCATCAAATCAATGATATGGGTGATGTTCTCTTTGGTCAGTGGCTTGTAGAATACAATCTCATCCAGACGGTTGAGGAATTCAGGGCGGAAGGAACGCTTCAACAGTTCATTGACCTGCTCCCTTGCCTGCTGGCTGATTTCCCCGTTCTCGTCAATGCCATCCAACAGGAATTGGCTTCCCAAATTGGAGGTGAGAATGATAATGGTATTTTTGAAATCTACGGTGCGCCCCTGACTGTCTGTAATTCTGCCATCATCCAGCACTTGCAGCAGAATATTAAATACATCGGGGTGTGCTTTTTCCACCTCGTCAAACAGAATCACAGAATATGGTTTTCTGCGCACTGCCTCAGTGAGTTGACCGCCTTCCTCATAGCCCACATATCCCGGAGGTGCGCCAATGAGACGGGACACGCTGAATTTCTCCATATACTCGGACATGTCAATGCGTACCAGATTCTTTTCACTGTCAAACAAAGTCTCTGCCAGTGTTTTGGCAAGTTCTGTTTTACCCACACCAGTGGGACCTAAGAACAGGAAAGAGCCAATGGGTTTATTGGGGTCGGCAATTCCTGCCCTGCTTCTGAGGATGGACTCAGACACCAGACGCACTGCCTCATCCTGTCCCACCACGCGTTCATGGAGAATGTCCTCCAGATGGAGCAGTTTTTCACGCTCTCCCTCCATCAAACGGGCAACAGGAATCCCTGTCCATCGCTCAATGATACGGGCAATTTCCTCCTCTGTCACCTTATCACGCAACAGAGAGCGTGCCTTGCTGTCATTTGCAATCTGTTCCTCTGCTTCCAGCTGCTTTTTCAGCTCTGGGATTTTGCCATACTGCAATTCTGCTGCACGGTTCAGGTCATATTCTCTCTGCGCCTTCTCCAAATCTGCATTTGCCTGTTCCAAATCTTCACGGAGTTTCTGCACTTTGCCAATGGCGTTTTTCTCATTTTCCCACTGTGCCTTTTTGGCGTTGAATTCATCCCGCATTTCAGAAAGTTCTTTCTGGATTTCTGCCAGATGTTCCTGAGACAGTGCATCTGTCTCCTTTTTCAGAGCCGCTTCCTCAATCTCATGCTGAATGATTTTTCGGCTGATGATGTCCAACTCGGTGGGCATGGAATCCATTTCGGTACGAATCATAGCACAGGCTTCATCCACCAAATCAATGGCTTTATCGGGCAGAAAACGGTCTGTAATATAGCGGTTGGACAGGGTAGCAGCGGCAATAATGGCACCATCTGTAATTTTGACCCCGTGGAACACCTCATACCGCTCTTTCAATCCACGCAAAATAGCAATGGCATCCTCCACATTCGGCTCATTCACCATAACAGGCTGGAACCGACGCTCCAGAGCGGCATCTTTTTCGATATACTGCCGATACTCATTTAAAGTAGTTGCACCAATGCAGTGCAATTCTCCTCGTGCCAGCATGGGCTTTAACAGGTTGCCTGCGTCCATGCTGCCCTCTGTTTTGCCTGCTCCCACAATGGTGTGCAGCTCATCAATAAACAGAATGATTCTGCCCTCTGACTTGCGCACCTCGTTGAGCACTGCCTTTAACCGCTCCTCAAATTCACCACGGTACTTGGCACCTGCCACCAAACTGCCCATATCCAGTGAGAAAATGGTCTTATCCTTCAAACTGGCAGGCACATCACCGCTGACAATCCGCTGGGCAAGCCCTTCTGCAATGGCAGTTTTACCCACACCAGGCTCACCAATCAACACAGGATTGTTTTTGCTCTTTCTGGACAAAATGCGAATCACATTTCTGATTTCATCGTCACGACCAATCACAGGGTCCAGTTTGTTCTGCCTTGCCCGGTCTACTAGGTCCGTACCATATTTTTTCAGAGCATCATAAGTCTCCTCTGGGTTGTCGCTGGTCACACGCTGATTTCCTCGCACAGAGGCAAGTCCCTGCATCACCTTTTCCCGCTCCAGACGGTAGGTACGAAACAGTTCTTTCAACGCCCGATTTGGGGTGTCCAAAATACCCAGCAAGATGTGTTCCACAGAGATGTATTCATCTCGCATGGAACCAGCCACTTTTTCAGCGGCTTTCAGTGCTTTGTCCACATCCTGTGAAATATAAAACTGGTCTGCGGCTCGACTGCCTGACACCTTGGGCAGTTTTTCCACCAGTGCTTCCACCGCAGCGGAAAAACTGGGGACTGTCATACCGATGGTGGTCAGCAGCTGGGGAATAAATCCCTGTTCATCTTTCAACAGAGCCAGCAATAAATGTTCCTGCTCAATCTGCTGGTTGCCATGTTCCAACGCAAGGTCCTGAGCACCTTGTAAGGCTGCAAGAGATTTTTGGGTCATCTGATTCATATTCATAAGAGAAACCCTCCTTTACAGGTTTCGTTTTAGTTTTATTTTAGCACTCTATTATTTTAAGTGCTAACTGTATGATAGTCTATTTTCGTTGAAATTGCAA
Organism: uncultured Oscillospiraceae bacterium; assembly: GCA_944385095.1. Classification (GTDB taxonomy): domain Bacteria; phylum Bacillota; class Clostridia; order Oscillospirales; family Oscillospiraceae; genus Lawsonibacter. The sequence continues at coordinate 7,508 of CALWVS010000020.1, read as the reverse complement.
GAGAAATTTTCAAAAAAAGAGGCAGACACAGGGTCTGCCTTTTTGTGGGTTATTGAATGGAAATGGTGCGACTGGTTTTGGGTGCCTCACTCTGCTTTGGCAAAGTCAAGGTCAATACACCATTTTCATAAGAGGCGGAGATGGCATCCTCCTGAATGCCTGTCATATCAAAGGTTCTCTGGAAACTGCCAACCCGACGCTCTCTGCAAATATAGGTGCCATCTTCTTTGGATTCTTCCTTCTTTTCCTCATGTTTTGCGGAGATTGTCAGCATATTGTGTTCCAGTTTCAGTTCGATATCCTCTTTATTCATCCCGGGCAGGTCGGCTTTCAGCAGATAGTGGTCACCAGCGTCCTGAATGTCGGTGCGGAAGGCTGGCATTTGCATCTGCACGGCTGGGAACATGGTCCGTTCCATATCGTCAAACAAGTTACGAAATTCCTGATTCATTCTTCCAAAAGGTACTAATCCATACATAAGTCAAAACTCCTTTCAAGGCTCATTGCCTTTCCTTAATGTTGACTATAGTATACCCCCACAGTATGAACAATTCTTGCAAATAATATGTCTAATTTGTTAATTTTAGCACTCTCATAAATAGAGTGCTAATCTTGTTTCACAGATACTTGCACCCATTTCCCTTTTTTGGTATACTCTCACCATGTCATTGCTTACATAGTAACAGGAGGTTTTTGATATGAAGGTACTGATTTGGGGCGATGAAAGCCGCTACCGCAATCACATTCCCACCTTAATTCTGGAATCCAGTCTGGAGCTGATTTTTTGCCCCAGAGAACAGCCACTGGACACCTTGTTTCCACAACATGCCGATGCAGATTTTCTCTTTGTAGATGCCATTGCACCAGTCTCTGCCGACTTAATCGACAAGCTGCCCAATCTGAAACTCATCCACTCTGAGGGTGTGGCATACAATTCCATTGATATTGCAGCAGCCAAGGCACACAATATTTTTGTATGCAACAACAAGGGCTGTAATGCAGCCCCCACCGCAGAAATGGCTGTCATGTTGATGCTGATGACGTTACGGTTTGGCATTTCCGGTCATAACGCTGTACGTTCCGGGGAACAGATTACCTTTAAAGAACATATCATGACCGCAGGCTCTCTGGAACTGGGTGACTGCACCGTAGGTCTGGTGGGATTTGGGGACATTGCCCAGGCGGTGGCACGCCGACTGCTGCCCTTTGGCTGTCAGGTGTACTACTATGCACCTCACCGCCGTTCCCCGGAGACAGAAGCAGACTTTTCTGTACAATACCTTCCTTTGGAAGAACTGTTTGCCACCTGTAACATTGTCTCCCTGCACTGCGCTGTGACCCCTGAGACAACCGGAATGGTCAATGAATCCCTTTTGCACAAAATGAAGGCTGGTTCTATTCTCATCAATACCGCCAGAGGAGATTTGATTGACAATCTGGCAGTGCGTCAGGCTCTTTTGGATGGTACATTGGGGGGTGCTGGCTTTGATGTGCTGGCACCCGAACCCACACCAGCCACCCATCCTCTGGTAGACCTGCCTGAAGCCATTCGGGATAAAGTGGTCTATGCGCCCCATCTGGGCGGCATCACCAGCAGTGCCTTCACACGGGCACACACCAATATGTTTACCTCTGTCTACCATATGATGCAGGGGGAACGCCCTGCCAATGTGGTCAATGGTCTGTAAACACACAAAACCAGCTCTCCTGTTTTGGGAGAACTGGTTTTCTTTTCAGGAATTTTCTGCATAGCGGGACAAAAACTGACGGGTACGCTCCTCTTGTGGATGCTCAATCACCTGTCTTGCGGCTCCACGCTCCACAATCACGCCACCATCCATAAAGAGAACCTGGTCTGCCACATCACGGGCAAACGCCATCTCATGGGTCACAATAATCATGGTGGTTTTCTGCTGGGCTAACCCACGAATGACTTTCAAAACCTCCCCTGTCAACTCAGGGTCCAGAGCAGACGTGGGTTCATCAAAACAGAGAATATCCGGCTGCATTGCCAGTGCCCGTGCGATTGCCACTCTCTGTTGCTGTCCACCAGAGAGCTGATGTGGGTAGTGGTTTTCTCTCTGGGCTAGTCCCATCTGTTCCAGCAGCTTCCGTCCCTCCTGCTGGATTTCCTCTAAAATCTGTTTTTTATTCTGTTTATAGTCTTTGCGCTCCTGTGCCAACAGTTCTTTTGCAAGGGTCACATTTTTCAGAGCAGTATATTGGGGAAACAGGTTGAAGGATTGAAATACCATACCAAAGTGCAGTCTCTTTTTCCGCACTTCGCTTTCTCGCTGGGTGGCAGGGTCATCTGCATCAAACAGGGTTTCCCCTTTCACCAGAATTTTCCCCTGATTGGGTGTCTCCAGAAAATTGAGACACCGTAACAGGGTGGTTTTTCCGCTGCCAGAGGACCCAATAATGGCTAAAGACTGCCCCTCCTGTAAATCAAAGCTGATATTCTCCAATACTCTGGTGGAACCAAAGTGCTTTTCCAGATTCTGTACTTGTAACATTGCCATATCAGTTCCCCCTTATCGGAAATAGCCCAGTTTCTTTTCAATCCAACCAAACAGCAGTGTTAAAAGACCACTGAAAATGAGATAATAAACACCGGTGAAAAACAGCGGCCACAAAAGACCGGAATACCCGTGAGAGGTTTTCAGGAAGGCATAGCCTGCCCAGATGATTTCCTGCATGGAAATAATACGGGTGATAGAGGTATCTTTTACCAATGTAATGATTTCATTGGACATAGGCGGCACAATGCGCTTGACCATCTGCAACAATGTAATATGGAAAAAAATCTGGCGTTTTGTCATGCCCAGCACCTGCCCTGCCTCCTGCTGCCCCACGGGAACCCCCTGTACACCGCCCCGATAGATTTCAGAGAAATAACAGGCATAGTTGATGATAAATGCCACACAGGCAGCCATAAACCGCCCATCCTCACCGCTGGGCCATGGGCTGGCATCCAACAGCTTTCCCGGAATATAGAAAATAATAATCAGTTGCAGCATCAACGGGGTACCACGGATAATCCATACCACGGTTCTGGTCAGCCATCTGAGAGGAGTAAACCCACAGATAGAGCCAAACATCACCACAAGCCCCAACGGCAACGCACCCAGCAAGGTGACACCAAAGAGTTTCAGCGTCTGCAAGAAGCCCTCATTCAGTGCCCCGATTACGGTCAAAAACATGCAAAACCCACCTTTTTACTTCCACAATTCTCTCGCCCCGTGTGGACAAAACGCAGAGGGAGAGCCTTCCCCCTCTGCGTTCTAACCATTCTCTTATTGTTCCAGCAGTCTGTCTGCAATGTTGTACTGCTCAGCGATGGTCTGCATGGTACCATCTGCATACTTTTCTGCAAAGAATGTATTCAGCTCCTCAGCCAAATCAGAACCCTTGCGGAAGCCCACGCCGTATTCCTCACTGTTCAGCCCAACGGTGGGAGCAAGGTCAGCATAGCTGGTTCCCTCTCCTGTCATGGCAGCAGCCATCAGGAAGTCAATGATAGCGGCGTCAGCAGTGCCGGAAGATACCTCCAGCAGTGCAGTAGCCTGGTCACCAACCTCGGTATAGGTCAGCCCGTTTGCATCCGCCTGTTCTTTACCAGCAGAACCAATTTCCACTGCAAATGTCAGGTCCTTCAGGCTCTCTACCGTCTGATAATCAGCCGCCTTGTCCGCAGGCACCACTGCTACCTGTGCATTGCTGAAATAGGGGTTGGAACACTCCATAGATGCCTTCACATCGTCGGTCAGGGTCATGCCATTCCACACCACATCAATGGTTTTGCCGTCCAGCTCCATCACCTTACTGTCCCAGTCAATGGGCTGGAATACCACTTCCACTCCCAGATACTCTGCAAATGCAGTTGCCAAATCAGCATCAAACCCAATCCAGTTTCCATTTTCGTCCTGATAGTCCATGGGAGCAAATTCTGTCATTCCCACAACCAAAGTACCCTTATCCTTTACATACTGCATATCACTCTCGGTCTGAGTGGAAGAAGCTGCGCTGGATACACTGGAAGAAGTGTTGCCACTGGAAGCAGCATCTCCACTGGAAGATGTGCTGCCAGAAACGGAAGAACCGCCACCAGTACCGCCGGAGCAGGCAGTCAGTCCCAGAGCCATAGTCAATGCAAGAGCCAGTGCTGTATTCTTTTTCAGATTCATTTCAATCTCCTCCAAATCAACTAGAATGAAGTTTGTGTTCCCCTTTACACTTTCGCATTTTAGCACGCTAATGAGCTGTTGTAAAGATTTTTTTGCAGGATTCCAGTTACTTTATACATTTTCACAGTTTGAATCTATTCTTTTTTCTAATTTTTATGAAATATTACCGTCATTTTTCAATGCAGCATGATTTTTCAGGTACAACACAATGGAGTGAGACATCCAACCCTGTTCCAATCATATAGAACTCCCCCTTTTTATATATCAGTATCTCATCAAAAAATCTACTGCATTTTGTTCAGGAAAAAATTGCTTACATATAACTTTGAAATCCGCACATCATAGCTGTGGAGATTCCATCCGAGAATCATCCAAACAAAAATTTGAATTTGAAGGAGAGAAATGATTATGTCTAACAGTTCTAACAGCAGTAACAACAAGTTGGTTGTGCCCAATGCCCGTGCCGCTATGGATAAGTTCAAGATGGAGGCTGCCAGCGAGGTTGGCGTGGATCTGAAGGAAGGCTATAACGGCGATTTGACTTCCCGTCAGGCTGGCTCTATCGGCGGTCAGATGGTGAAAAAGATGATTGAGGCTTACGAGAACAACCTGAAGTAAGTTTCTTCATTCAAGCCATTTCGGTAAAAAGGGATTCTGTCTCATGGATTTGTGTATGGGAACAGACAGCCGTCTGTTCAAAGGGGTACACTGTTCCAGTGGAGGCAGAATCCCTTCTTTTTATAGAATAAAGGTAGTATATCCTCCCTTGACTTGCAGAAAAAAAGCCCGTATGATACCAATATAGGTTGAGAGACTGGGGGAATGTGTGGTGTATGAATATAAACGATGTGTGTTATTGGCAGATGATGAAGCCAGAATTGTGCGTGCGTTGAAGGATTTGCTCACTGCCAATGGGTTTTATGTGTTCACCGCTCTGGATGGGCAGGAGGCACTGGAGGTATTTGAACAGCACAGTGAACAGATTGATTTGGTATTGCTGGATGTGATGATGCCAAAGCTGGACGGCTTTGGCGTATTGCGAGAACTGAAAGCCCTTGCCCCCAAACTGCCTGTGATGATGCTCACCGCCCGTGGTGGAGAGTATGACGAGTTGCAGGGGTTGCAGGGCGGCGCAGATGACTATATTGCAAAGCCCTTCTCTACCCCTGTTCTGCTGGCAAGAATGGAATCTGTCCTGCGGCGGTCAGGGCTGGAAAAAGTGGAGACCATCGAACTGGGCGGAATTGTACTCACACCGGAACAGCAGAAAGTGGAAGTGGATCAGAAACCACTGGAACTGACCAGAAGGGAATTTGCACTGCTTCATTTTTTTATGAGCCATGCAGGCATTCTGCTCTCTCGCAGTAAATTATTAGAGCAGGTGTGGGGCTATGATTTTGAAGGTGATGAACGGACCGTGGACACCCATGTGAAAAATCTTCGGGTGAAGCTGGGGGAAAAGGCAGTGTATCTCCATACAGTCTACCGCATGGGCTATAAATTTGAGGTTGTGCCATGAGACGCAATTTCAGTTTACGGATTCGATTGTTTGCCCTGCCTGCTGTGGTGCTGGCTCTGGTGGTGGCAGGGCAGCTTTTGTTTGGTGCCTTTTTTGCCCGCTCCTATTTGATTGAGGGAAAAAAACATCAAATTGAGGCACTATTTACTCAAATTACAGAGAACTATACTGATGACCCCCGACAACTCTATACCCTGTTGCGAACTGGTGAGGACGTAGACAACATCCGTGTGACCATCTGGAATGAGGATGGTATCCTTTACACCAGCCGTCCTATGGACGGTGTGGCATTGCCCCCCATTCCTACCCAAGCACTGCAATTTTCCAGACAGCCATCTGCTACCGAATTTCACGGACGCAATCCACAGGAATCTGTGTTGTGTCTGGCTGGGCTGGTGGATACTCAAAACAGTGTACGGTATGTGGTGCTGTGGACCATGGTAGAGGCTGTGGAACACAGTGTCCAGTTGTGGAATCAGGTATCTTTGTACATTGTAGTGATGGTACTGGCAGCCGGTTTGATGGTCAGTGTTTGGATGGCACGGAGCATATCCAAACCCATTGAACAAATTCAAAAGGTATCGAGACAGATGGCACAGTTGGATTTTTCCACCAAGGCGGAGGAACAGACTGGCGTGCAGGAGCTGTCTGAGCTGGCAGTCAGTGTGAACCAGATGGCAGACCATCTGGAAGCCTCCATTCAACAGCTTCAGGCAGATGTGGACCGACAGAAAAAGCTGGAACAGATGCGGCGGGAATTTGTTGCCAATGTGTCCCATGAGATGAAAACCCCTCTGTGCCTTTTACAGATGTATGCAGAAAATCTAAAGTATAATGTAGAGGGAATTGACCGTGAGGAATACTGTTCCATCATTGTGGACGAGGTGGAGCGTTTGAATGAACTGGTGGCAGGGATGCTGGAGCTGTCCACTGTGGAAAATGATTTGGCAGACATGGCACACAACCCCATTGAAATGGGGGAACTGGTGCAGCATGTGCTCACACGGATGGCACCTGTACTATCCCACTGTCAGGTGATGCGCAATCTTCAGGGAGCATTTCCCATTTTAGGAGATCAGAAATATCTGGAAATGGCAGTGGGTAATTTTCTGAGCAATGCAGCCACCCACACAAAAGAGGGCGGGCAAATCAGAGTATCCCTACAGGAACAGGAAAACTGGATTGTACTGACCGTAGAAAACCAGGGGGAGCAGATTCCAGAGGAGCGTATGAACCGATTGTGGGACAGTTTCTATAAGGTGGACCAGTCCCGGGTACGCACCGGAGAAACCCATGCTGGGCTAGGGCTTGCCATTGTCAAACAGGTGGTACAGCGACATGGTGGAACCTGTCATGTATGCAATCTTTCGGACGGCGTGGCGTTTTCCTTCCAGATTCCAAAGGACAACACTTCAAAATTTATTTAAAGTCACACCACAACTTCATCACAATCTGGCGGTAGCATACCATACGGGAAGGGCAAAGCCTTCCCGTATTTTCATCGTTCGGGAGGCTCGCCCATGAATACCATTGCCACAGTCACCGCTCCACAGGGGCAAACAAAGAATACAAAACAATGGCGCATCAAAAAGCCATCTCCAGCCAAACTTGCTTTGGCAATCGTGCTGTTGGGCATCTGTGCTGGTGCTTGTGTTGGTGTGTACCAGCTCTTTTTTACAGAGGAAGAAAAAATTGCCCTGACAGGCACCACCACCTATGGTTCGCTGAGTCAACAACCCACGGCCTAAAGGCCATGGGCTTGTAACTGCCCAGTCGTAGTAACGGATAGCTCCTCCGACCTT
>CALWVS010000019.1 GCA_944385095.1 uncultured Oscillospiraceae bacterium | reverse complement strand
TCACAGACAACAAGCCCTTTCGGCTCCTTGAACAATTTTACTTAGATAATATTGTCTAACTTTTTGGGGTCACTTCAGGTTCAGAGCTCTCCTTTCTTTATTTAGAAAAAATGAATTTAATCGTCACGTTCTTCCACAATCTCATGGGGTTTGGGAGGCATAACAGGTTCGTCATGCTCCACTGGGTCGAAGTAATCTCGATCCACAAGAGTGGGTTTGCGATGCTGAAAAATGGCAATAATAATGGGGTAGAGCACTGTGGCAACCAATCCACCGGAAAAACCATTGTTGTATAAGTTCATACCAGCCACAGGCGTACCAGTGTAGAGTACCACAGAGGAGTGAATGAAGCCAGCCAACACACCATATGCCCAGCCAAAATAACCAGAAATAGGGGCCAATGTGGTACAGAACAGGCAGGCAAGCTGGACAGAAGGGTCACTGAGGGACCAGTGCATGACAAGGCTTCCAATGAATACACCAGCCATCACTGGAATGATATTAAAGGCATGTTTGCCAAAGGCGGAAAATCCCATAATGGTCAAAATGCCACCCACAGTGGGACCATTCAATTCACCGCCTCCACTCAATACAAAAATCATACCAATAAAGCCGTTGATTCCAATGTTGATAAGCACAGGACCAATCCCAAACATACGCAGGAAATCACTGGGGGCACGACCGCTGTTTTGCAGTAAGCGGCGGTATCCGGCCCAAGAGGCCCAAACTGGCAGACCAGAAAAGAATAGACCAGCAAGGATGAGGGTGAGACAGAGAATCCCCAAACAGCTCCCAAAAATCACATCATATCCTGAAGCCCAATGGTACTGAGTGGTAGGGGTGGCACCCATAGAACTCATCAGGGGAACCAGAATCATTGCCACTAAACCACAGGCAAACCCCATGTTATATAAATTCATTCCATTTTGAACTTTATAGGTGTAGGCAGAGAGAGGAGGGATAATGTAGCCAATGAGAATACCCACCAAAAGCCCTGCCAATGGAGTGCCCCAACCGTTATCCAAAGCAATGTAGCTGATAACAGGGGACAGCGCAGTGGCAAGCAATCCAGAACAGGCGTATTTGCCAAAGGGTTCGTGGCGGCTTTTGGCATAGAGGTAAGTACCAAGTAAAATAGGCCATATATTCACAAAGTTTTTCCCAAAAAGGGAAAAGCCGGACATAAGACCAACCACCACAAAAGAATAGCCATTGAATGGCTCCTGTGATAATTTGAGAATCAGGATTGTAATTGCTGTGACAATGGCGGAGTTGATTAGGGCAGCACCTGGACCAGCAATGAGGATATAATCGGTAATTAAGGCATCTTCTGTTACAATAATCGTATGAAGCCCTCTGATAATTTCAGAAGGAGAGGAGAGAAGAAAACCAACAATCGCCAAAAGGGCAACGAAAATCCAGAAGTGGAAAAACATGCTGTCATAGCGTTTATGTTCTGCCTGATGTGTCATGGGAAAACCGTCCTTTCATCGGAAGTCAGAGGCAATGCAAGGGAATCATTTCATAGCGTTGAAAAAAGCTCTTGTCTGTTCTGCATTGCGGCGAATTTCGGTGGAAAGGGCTTGCAGGGAGGGAAATTTTTCCTCTCCACGTAGCCGTTGATAAAATTCCATACGCAGTTCCTGTCCATAGAGGTCACCATGGAAGTCCAGAATAAAGCCCTCCACAGTAACACGACCATCATTATTTTCGATGGTGGGGCGCACACCTACATTGGTGACAGCCTGATAGGTTTCGTTGCAGACCGTCACTTTGGTGGCATAGACCCCAAATGCTGGGGTAATGACAGGAAATGGAATTTGAAGGTTCACAGTAGGAAAGCCCAGAGAGGAACTGCCAATTTTTTTGCCGTGGGTGACACGATTGGTCAATGTATGGGGATGCCCAAGAAAGTGGACAGCCCGCTCCATTTCTCCCTGTGCAATTAAACTGCGAATATAGGTAGAGGAGACAGTGATACCTTCCTCCTCCACCTTTCCAACAATGTCGCAGCCAATGCCAAGCTGTTGGCAAGTCTCTTGCAGCCTCTGGGGATTGCCTTTTCCAAGATAGCCAAAGTGAAAATCATGACCAGCTACTACATGGATTGCCCCCAGTTCCTTGACTAGATAGTCTGTGATAAAATCCCGCCAGTCCATACGCATCATACCATCAAAACTGGATACAATGACTTCTTGAATTTGATAATGGGTTTTCATCAGCCAAATTCGGTCATCCACTGAGCTGAGCAGAGGGACTGTTTGACCTGTAATGGCAGCCGTAGGGCTGCGGTCAAAGGTAAAGGCGCAGGGGGTTGCATTCAGTTGTGCGGCACGTTCCGTCACTTTGCGCAGCAGGGCACCGTGTCCAAGGTGGACACCATCAAAAAAACCCAGGGCAATGACGCGTTTTGTCTGTTTCACTGTAGTAGAAACGCTCCTTTTTATCAGGTTCAAAGTTCTTAGACTTCATAAAAGCTCTTAATGGTGGTCAGGTGTTCACGCTCCACCCGACTGAGGGCAAGAAAAGTACCATCTTGCCCATAGACTCGATACGTCCCATTTGGAGTAGAGGGAAAAGAGAGCACTGCACCATTGCGAATTTTCTTTTCCTGTGATGGGCTGACAGACAGGGGCGGATATTTGGAAAAATAGGAATCCACCCCTATGAGCAGGGATTGGGGGTCAGGGTGTTCCAGGACATAAGAGAGAGGATGGGATTGTTCCAAAGAAAAGCCGGCAGCCATAGTGCGGCGAAGGGAAAACATTACCCCGCCACAGCCCAGAACCTGACCAATATCATGGCACAATGTTCTCACATAGGTTCCTTTGGAACAGCGCACACGGAGGAAAAAATCTGTCTCATTCAACTGTTCCTCGATGGTCAGTGCATGAATGGTAATGGAGCGGGGGGGGCGTTCCACCTCTTTTCCCTTGCGTGCCAGTTCATAAAGTTTCTTGCCTTGAATTTTAATGGCAGAATACATAGGGGGAATTTGCTGGATTGCACCCTGAAATTGCATCAGTACCGTTTCTAACTGAGAACGTGTCACAGACACAGAGGTGGTTTGCAGCACAGTGCCGGTGGTATCCTGTGTATCTGTCACAACACCCAGCCGAAGGCCAGCCACATATTCTTTTTCCCCTTCCGTTGCAAATTCTACCGCTCTGGTAGCACGTCCCAGAAAAACAGGTAAAACACCGGTGGCCATAGGGTCCAGAGTGCCAGCGTGACCAATACGGCGTTCATTCATACAACGCCGCAATCTGGCGCACACATCCATACTGGTCCAATCCATCGGCTTGTCAATGATGAGAATACCGTTTGCCATATGCCCCCCTATTGTGCCGTTTCATGGCGTGTCTGATGGATTGCAGCCAGCAGAAGGTCCTTTGCATGTTCCATAGAACTTTCCATAGTCGCTCCAGCGGCAGCGGCATGACCGCCGCCACCCAACAGCTCACAGGTTTTGCTTGCGTTGAGTACAGTTGGGTCTGTACGCAGGGAGAGTTTGCAAATACCAGGCTGTAATTCACGGATGGTTGCACCAATCAAAACCCCTTCTACCTGACCAATGAATGCAGACATATCATCTGCATCCTGTTCGGTGGCACCAATGGAATCCATCATATCCTGACTGATGCTGATGATACCAATCATTCCATCTTCGTGAAGCTCAATGGAATCAATGAGCAGTTTTTCCAGTTTCAGACGGGTAAATGATTTGGTTTTAAAGTGCCGTTTGTTCAGTGCCGCAGTAGGAATCCCCAGCTCCATGAGAGAAGCAACAATGCGGTGGGTATTTGGGGTTGTATTATTGTAGGCAAAACAGCCACAATCTGTGGCAATGGCCACATAGAGGGGAGTGGCAGCTTCTGGAACCATTGCCCCCATTTCACACAAAAGGTCATAGAGCAGCTCACCACAGGCAGCACGGGAGGCATCCAGACAAGTTCTGGCAGCAAAAAAGGTTTGAGATGGGTGGTGGTCAATGGCTAAATCCACCTGCTCCAAATAGGGCAGTGCATTTTCAGGAAATAGAGATGGGGCAGCCATATCTACAGATACCACACAGGAGGGGTGGTACTCTGCTGGAGCCAATAGTTCCTCTACATAGCAGTTGTATAGAGGTATGGTTTGAGGATTAGGTAAGACGTAGGCGGTTTTGCCCAGAAAACGCAGACCATGGCACAGGGCAGCAGCACAGCCAATGGTGTCGCCATCTGGACGAACATGGGTCAAAATTAAAATATCAGATTGAGACTTGAGATAGTTGGCAGCTTCTTTCACAGACACTGTCATACTTCTTCCTCCTCATCTTCACCATAATGGTTATCTGGATTGACCGGTTTGACAATTTCAGGGTTTCTTAACATTGCCAGAATGTGTGCACCTTGGTCAATGGAATCATCTGCTACAAAAGAAAGCTGGGGTGTATTGCGCAGGTTTAAAGAGTGCCCCAGTTCCCGGCGCAGGTATCCAGCAGCGGATTTTAGACCTTTGAGCACCTGATTCACGTCACTTTTGTCCAACACACTGATATAGACTTTGGCATATTTCAGGTCAGGGGTTGTAGAAACAGCAGTGACAGAAATTAAACCACACACTCTGGGATCTTTTACAGTTGGGATGAGGGATGCCAGCTCACGCTGGATTTCCTCGTTGATACGGCTAATACGGTTGCTTGCCATAAGTCGTATACTCCTTTCGGAAAAATAGCAGAGAAGGGACGGGCGAAATCGCCCGCCCCGCTCTTAACATTGGTCAGGTTGGAATCAGACCTGAATTTGCTCCATCAAGAAGGCTTCGATGATGTCCCCTTCCTTGATGTCCTGGAATTTCTCAAAGGTAATGCCGCACTCATAGCCGGCAGCTACCTCTTTTACGCTGTCCTTAAAACGTTGCAGAGAGGCAATGGAACCATCATAGATGACAATATTGTCTCTGAGCAGACGCATCTGGGCGTTGCGCTGCATCTTGCCATCCAGCACATAGCAGCCGGCCACCATACCAACACCAGTGATACGGAACACGTTGCGCACTTCGGCACGACCCAGTTCCACTTCTTTGAACTTGGGAGCCAGCATACCCTTCATAGCTGCCTCAATCTCATTGATGGCATCATAAATGACACGGTACATACGCATATCTACCTTGGTACGGGCAGCGGTTTCCTTTGCATTGGCATCGGGACGGACATTAAAGCCAACAATAACAGCTCCAGATGTGGCAGCCAACATGACATCGGATTCACTGATGGCACCTACTGCACAGTGGATGACACGGACACGGACTTCTTCATTGGTCAGTTTTTCCAGAGATGCCTTCACAGCTTCGGCAGAACCCTGCACATCTGCCTTGACAATGACATTTAGGTTTTTCATCTCTCCAGCCTGAATCTGGCTGAACAAGTCCTCCAAGGTTACTTTACCGGCGTTACTGTTCTGTGCCATCTTGTGTTCGTGCTTGCGCTGCTCCACCAGTTCACGAGCCATACGCTCATCATCCACAGCGTGGAAGTCGTCGCCGGCGTTGGGCACTTCACCCATGCCAATGATTTCCACAGGTACAGAGGGACCTGCCTCAGTCACCTTAACACCCTTATCATTGGTCATGGCACGCACACGACCCACAGCAGTACCTGCAATAATAACATCGCCCTGATGGAGTGTGCCCTTCTGCACCAGCAGAGTGGCAACAGGACCACGTCCCTTATCCAGGCGGGCTTCAATCACAGTACCATGGGCAGAGCGGTTGGGATTTGCCTTTAACTCCCGCATTTCCGCAGACAGAACCACCATGTCCAACAGATTGTCAATTCCCATGCCAGTTTTGGCAGAAATGGGACAGATAATGGTGTCACCGCCCCACTCCTCGGGAACCAGTTCATACTCTGTGAGCTGCTGCATAATGCGGTCTGGATTGGCAGTGGGCTTATCCATTTTGTTGACTGCCACAATAATGGGAATCTCTGCGGCTTTGGCGTGGTTGATGGACTCTATGGTCTGAGGCATGATGCCATCGTCCGCAGCCACCACCAGAATGGCAACATCCGTGACCATAGCACCACGGGCACGCATGGCAGTAAATGCCTCATGACCAGGGGTGTCCAGGAAGGTGACAGGGCTGCCCTTCACGTCCACCTGATAGGCACCAATGTGCTGGGTAATGCCACCAGCCTCACCAGATACCACATTGGCATGGCGGATGTAGTCCAGAAGGGAGGTTTTACCGTGGTCAACGTGACCCATTACCACCACAACGGGGGCACGGGGCACCAGGTCTTCCTCTTTGTCCTCGGTGGTGTCAATGAGCTTTTCTTCAATGGTGACAACCACTTCTTTTTCTACCTTACAGCCCAGCTCCATTGCCACCAGTGCAGCGGTATCATAGTCAATGATTTCACTCAGAGAGGCCATGACACCCATTTTCATCAGGGTTTTGACCACCTCTGCACCAGTTTTCTTCATGCGGGATGCAAGCTCACCTACCCCGATTTCATCAGGGATGAGTACCTTCAACGGAGCTTTTTTGGCAATCTCCAGCTGGAGACGGCGCAGCTTTTCTGCTTCCTCCTGTTTCCGCTTATTGCCGGGACCCATTTGGCGTCCCTTCTGCCGCTGGGAGTTGCGGTTCTGGAATTTTTCCTTGCCGCCTCTGTCCTGCTGACGCTGGTCAGTGAACGATTCCAGACGTTCGTCATATTTATCTAAGTTGACAGAGCCACCACCACGGGTATCCACCACTTTCTTAGTAGGCACACGGCTGGAAACAGTTTCCTGCTGCTTGCTGTGTGACTGTTTGGAAGACTGAGCGGATTTCTGGGCAGCGGGCTTGGAAGTTTCCTTTGGAGCGGCTTCAAAGGATTCTACCTGATTGTGCTGTGTGAGATATTCAAATACAATAGAGAGTTGTTCATCATTGAGAGGCTGCATATGGTTTTTCTGAGGATGACCATACTGGGCTAAAATGTCCATGACCTCTTTGGATGGGACTTCCTTGGAACCTTTCTTAAAATCTTTGGCAACCTTGTGGACAGGATATTTATTCATCATATTTAGGAGCCACCTCGCTTATTCAGGTTTCTGCCGGAATTTACCGGTCAGTTTTTTCCGTCCGATGGGGGCGGAACGCTGGGAGTGCAGACCGTGATGGGACTGGGTTTGTTTTCCGCTTCCCTTCTTCCCAGAAAAGGAGGACTGTTTTTTTGGTTCAGCCTGCTTTTTTGGTGGGGAGGGGGGAGCAACCCAAGGTTTCTTTTTGCCTTCCCGAAGGTTTTTTTCATGCTGTCGCTTTTCTCTCTGTCTCTGTAAAACACGTTCCGCCTTGATTCGGAGTTGTTCTGCGGCTGGGGCATACCGCTCTGGGGAGCGGGCTGCCAGCTTGTCAGCCAGAGAGGCAGCAAAGCCGGAATCTGTCAGAGCCAGCATGGCACAGAAGCCACGACCCATCGCAAAACCAAGTTCTGCTTTGGTGAAGGGAAGTTCCAAGAAGAGGACATTGCCAGCTTCTCCAAAATGGGCAGCCCTGCGACGTGTGTTGGGGGCGGCATCAGACGCCAGAAGCATGAGTTTTGCCTGTTTTGCACGACAGGCAGCCCCTACGGGTTCCTCTCCCAGCTCCAGCTTGCCAGCCTTACGGGCAAGCCCCAACAGGTGCAAAATGGGATCATGTGGCATGGTCGGGCACCTCCTTCATCTGAGCCTCCAATGCCTCATAGACTTCTGGGGGCAAGGGCATGGAAAAGGCTCGTTCTAATGCTTTTGACTTTCTTGCACGGGCAAGACAGGCAGCATCTGGACAGACATAGGCACCTCGACCAGGTAATTTTCCACGAAAATCCAGAGAAATCTGCCCTTCTGGAGATTTGACCACTCGAATTAACTCTTTTTTGGGTTTCATCTCCCGACAGCCCACACATTGACGCAGTGGAATTTTTTTGGGCATATGGTTCACCCTTTCAAAGTCAAGTCTGTCTTACTGCTCAGCATCTTCGCTGACTTCTGCAGTGCCCTCTGGCTCAGTAGCAGGCTGCACCTCATCTTCGCTGGTGATGTCACATACAGATGTGTCATCCTCCACAGGAGCAGAAGCAGGTTTGATGTCAATTTTAAATCCAGTGAGTTTGGCAGCCAGACGGGCGTTTTGACCTTCCTTACCGATAGCCAGAGAGAGCTGGTCATCAGGCACTACTACACGGCAGCTCTTGCCATCGGGCTGTGCCTCCACGCTGATGACATCGGCAGGGGACAGAGCGGCTGCAATATATTCAGCAGGATCTTCAGAATATTTGATGATATCCATTTTCTCGCCCTTTAATTCCTCTACAATGGCATTGACACGCTGACCACGGGGACCAACGCAGGCACCAATGGCATCTACATTGGGGTCAGCAGACCAGACTGCCAGTTTGGTTCTGGAGCCAGCCTCACGGGCAATGGACTTAATTTCCACAGTGCCATCATGAATTTCTGGCACTTCAAACTCAAAAAGACGTTTTACGAGTCCGGGATGGGTGCGAGAGATGACAATCTGAGGACCTTTGGTTGCCTTGCGCACCTCTACCATATAGACCTTCAAACGCTGTCCCTCTGTATAAATTTCTCCCTTGACCTGCTCATTGGTGCTCAAATAGGCATCTGTATACTCAGAGCCAGAGCTGATACGCAGAGAAATGGAGCCAGTACGGGGATCGATTCTGGTGACAGTACCAGTGAGCAGTTCATGCTCCTTAGAGGAGAACTCATCATAAACCATACCCTGTTCTGCTTCACGAATACCCTGAATGATAACCTGACGGGCAGTTTGGGCAGCAATGCGACCAAAACTTTTGGGCTTTACTTCAATGCGCACCACATCCCCAATCTGTGCACGAGGGAGTGCTTTCCGTGCCTCATCTAGGCTGATTTCTGTATTGGGATTGTCCACCACCTCTACAATGTCCTTTTTGAGAAACATACGAACGGTGTTGGTACTGGGGTCAGCATCTACAATCAGATTATCGCCAATGCCCTCATGGTCTTTCCGGTAGGCAGAGACAAGAGCCTGTGTAATTTTTTCCAGCATATATCCAGGCTTAATTCCCTTTTCCTGCTCAATTTGTGCAATGGCGGAGAAAAACTCCTGTCCATCCAGTTCGCCATTGTTGACTTTTTTTGTTGTTCTCTTTGCCACAGTGGTTTCCTCCTCAAAAACTGCGCTCAAAAATGCGGATGGAGCCGCACAAGAGCTACTTCTTTTTTCTCAAATACAAGTTCTGTTTGGTTGACCTCGAGGGTGACATCACCCTCATGGAAGTTACGAAGTACACCAACAAATTCCTTCTGACTGTTACGGGCACGGTAGAGCTTCACTTCTACTTCATTGCCTAAAAACTGTGCAAAATGCTCTGCCTTTTTCAGTACACGGTCAGCCCCGGCAGAGGACACTTCAAACGTATAGCTTCCCTCAATGGGGTCAGCCTCATCCAGTGCATCAGACAGGGGGCGGGAGACAGCTTCACAGTCATTGATGGAAATGCCATCTTCCTTGTCAATGTAGACACGCAGGAACCATTCGCCTGCCTCCTTGACATATTCCACATCCCACAGGGAACAGCCCGCAGCCTCCACAAGGGGCAGTGCTAGCTGGGCGACAGTATCCGTTACTTTTGCCATGGAAGTTCCTCCTTTTTATTGTGTTATGGCTGGTTTAGTCAATCAAAAAGAGCGGAGCCGAAACCCCACTCTAGCCAATACTACCATAATTCATGTATCTACTATAACATATCTCAAATGGAATTGCAAGGGGGGTCCTCGATATTTTATCAAAAGGGCAGCCAGCCTATAAGAAAAAGACAGACTGACTGCCAGAACGGTCAATGTTTGGAGAAATATTCTTTGGTCAGACGAATGACAGTGCCAGAAAGCAACAAAAGCCCAATCAAGTTGGGAATTGCCATCATACCATTTAATGTGTCTGAAATGCTCCACATCAGAGAGCCAGAACCCAAAGCCCCCACCATGCACACCAGAATAAACAACAGCTTGAACAGATAGAGGACAAATGTGTTGTTGTTTGTCAGATACCCCCAACAACGCTCACCATAATAACTCCAGCCAAGAATGGTAGAGAGTGCAAAAAAGAGCAGACTAATTTGCAGAATTGTTCCACCAAGGGAACCAGGCAAAATGGCATTAAATGCAGCGGCAGCGGCAGCACCATTGGAAGCAAAGTCAGATAAATCGTATTCCAACACACCAGAGAGCAGGATTGCCATAGAAGTGAGGGTGCAAATGACAATGGTATCAATAAAGACCTCAAAGACACCCCACATTCCCTGTTCTACAGGCTCTTTGGTGTCGGAAGCAGCATGGGCAATGGGGGCAGAACCAAGCCCAGCCTCATTGGAAAAGACACCTCTGGCAAATCCCTGCTGCATGGCAAGCATAATGGTATAGCCAAATACACCGCCACCGGCAGCTTTCAGGCTGAACGCCTCACGGAAAATGGAGACAAAAGCGGCAGGTACCTGTTCCACACGCAGAACAATGGCAGCAATACCTGCCAGAATATAAAAAAGAGCCATAAAGGGCACCAGATAAGATGCCACCTGTCCAATGCGTTTTACACCGCCTAACAGCACAACAGCAGTCAACAGAGAGAGAATAATGCCAGAAATCAACGGGTCAAGACCAGTGAGAGACTGGACGGAACCTACGATTTCTGTGGACTGGGCAATATTTCCAATTCCAAAACAGGCAATCCCACCCAAAAGAGCAAATAGACAGGCCAGCCACTTCTGCTCAGTGCCCTTTTCAATATAGTACATGGGACCGCCAAAATGTGCCCCTTTTTCGTCTACCTGTCTGTATTGTACCGCTAAGACAATTTCTGCATATTTGGTCATCATACCAAAAAAGGCAGAAACCCACATCCAAAATACAGCACCAGGTCCGCCAGTGAAGATAGCACCTGTAACCCCTGCAATGTTACCAGTACCTACTGTGCCAGCCAGTGCAGTGGATACTGCCTGAAACGGAGTCAGGTTGTGTTCACTGCTTGTTTGTTTCTCTGACTTTGTAAAAAGAGTTCCTAATGTGTTGCGCAAAATGAAACCAAATCTACGTGCCTGCAAGAAACCACACCGAACAGAAAAATAGATTCCTGTTCCCACCAACAGAACCAGCATCAGAGGTCCCCAGATGATTCCATTGAGAAAACTGTTGATTGACATCACTTGTTCCAGCATATGTTTTCCCCTCCCATTACAATAGGAAACAACCCCACCTGCGCTTGAGACACTGCGGGTGGGGTGAATACTTCTCTATCATACTGTTTTTTTACAAAAAAAGCAATGGGAATCAAAGAAAAACATCATTGCAAATGGAAGATAAAATTTATGGCTGGGAAATTACCTGAATCACACGCAGTGGGGGACCATCTAAGACAATTACACGGTCAGCCAGTTGCAGCACCTCTGTTTCATGGGTGGAAAGGATGACAGGGAGTTGAAGCAGTTTTAAAAAATCCATGAGGATGGTGATTCTGGGCAGGTCAACCCCAGTGAATGGCTCATCCAGCAGATAAAGGGAGGCATCCAGTGCCAGGGTTCGCACAAAAGAGAGACGACGCTGCATTCCGCCAGAGAGTGCTTTTGGCAGTTGTTTGGCTGCCTGTTCTAACTGTGCCAGCGATAGAAGGTGAGATAACTGACTGGCTCGGTGTGGAGGCAATACATCTGTAAGATGTTCTTCCACAGTACGCCAGGGGAACAGTCGATTCTCCTGAAATTGTATGGCAGTTTTTTGGGGATCAAATCCAGTGATGGTGCCTGTCTGTGGCTGTTCCAACCCAGCCAGAATACGTAACAGAGACGTTTTGCCACAGCCTGAAGGACCAGACAGGGCGGTAATACCCTCAGAAGGGATGTCAATGGAAAACTGATTCAAAATGGTATGTTCCCCGTAGGAAAGGGATAACTGAGAACAGGAAATCATACAGACCCTCCTTTTTTGGAAACCCAAAGAGTCAGAAGTTGTTCCATCACAAAGCTGAGAGCCACAACCATGATGGTCCATGCAAACAGGGCTGGAATATTCAGATTCTGTTTGGTTAAATAAATTTCGGTCCCAATGCCCAGCTTTGG
This sequence comes from uncultured Oscillospiraceae bacterium, assembly GCA_944385095.1. GTDB lineage: Bacteria > Bacillota > Clostridia > Oscillospirales > Oscillospiraceae > Lawsonibacter. Next base: position 29,061 of record CALWVS010000019.1, on the reverse strand, counting down.
CAGACAGAGCACCTCAGCAGCCACGCCAGACTTCCAGCCCAGCCCTACCCCGTTGGCAAGGCCAGAAAACAGATAGGGGCGCAGAGAAGGGAGATACAAAATTTTTATGGTTTGTATGGGGGTGAAATGATATGCCCTTGTCAGTTCCAATAATTGAGGGTCCACAGCAGTGATGCCCTGTGCCATGGTTTCCCAGAGAATGGGCAGGACCATCAAAGCCACTACCACAGTGGGCACAGTATTTCGATAGAACCAAAGTAACAGCAGTAAAATAAAAGAGGCAACCGGAGTGGCACGCATGATACGAATCACAGGGGACATGAGACAGTGACAGATGGTGCTGGTGGTGGTGAAAATGGCACACAGACCACCCAAAAGACAGCCCAACAGAATTCCCATCAAAATACGCAGAAGAGACAAAATAATGGTGTGCCAGAACGAAGGAGAGAGGGACAGAGAGACAAAGGTCTCCAAAACAGTCAAAGGATAGGGAAGAAGCAGCTGATTGCCTCGTCCATCTACCCACAAATCTACTTGATAGGCACAAAATTGCCATACCCCCAGCCAAAAGACCAGGGGTAGAAGGACAGGAAAAACAATACGTTTAAGAAATGCCATAATAGAACGCATCATAGGGCATACTGCCACCAATGGAATCAGGGTTTGCCTGATAGAGAACCTGATAGTATTGCTCTAATGTTTCTTGCATCTCATCTCCTGCAAGATAGACCAGATTGCACTGGGGAATGGCAGCTTCAGCCACTGCTGCACTAGGGGTAATTTGCAGTTCAGCCACAAGTTGAGCAGCATCCTGACGGTTTTCCTCTGCGGATACATAGGAGATGGACTCCTGATATTGGGTTAAAAAGGACTGAATGGCATCTGGATTTTCCTCAATGTAGTCCGTTCTGGCTACGATACAGCCCATAGCAAGGGCACCAGTGCCCAGTTCATCCCAGGCATCAGAAAGGGAAATTGCCTGCCGTACCGTCTCATCTTGCAGCATCAACGCAGTGGCAGCGGGAACAGGGAGCATACAGATAGCGGACTCAGAGGAGACCATTTTTGCAGAGACTTCCTGTGCCGTCATCCATTCAATTTGAACACTTTCAGGGTCCACTCCGTTGGAAGTCAGCAGATGATTGAGTACATATTCTGGATTGGCACCTTGCCCAGTGGCATAGATGGTTTTACCACTCAGGTCAGAGAAGGAATGGACGGAATCTCCTTTTTCCAAAATATACAGAACACCAAGGGTATTGACTGCCAATACCTGAATTGCCCCATCACTTTTGGCATACAGATTGGCAGCCACATTGGTGGCAATGGCAGCAACATCAGCAGACCCATTGATAAGGGCATTGTTGATTTCGTTGTTGTCTGCCACAACAGTGGCAGAAGCAAATAAACGCTCTGATTCTGGCAGTGCCATCTGGTCGGAAATCAGTTTAGCAGCACCTACCCCAGTGGGACCGGACAGCACCATAAAGTCAAGTTGTTCATAGGATGAGGAGGAAGAGGAGGAAGAGGAGACAGCAGAGGAGGTATCACCAGAACTGGAAGAACTAGAAGGAGAGGTGGTACAACCGGACAGAGCGGAAATGGCAAGAGTGCCACAGAGGAAAAGAGACAAGATACGTTTCATTGAGACAGTCCTTTCTTGTTGTTTTATGGATGAATGATGAGCGTTTTTCCTTTTCGTGTCAGAAAACCAGAGGTTTCCAATACATCAAAAGCACGATACAAAGAGGCACGGCTGATACTAAGTGTTTTGGCAAGCTCAGTGGAGGACATTTGGATTCTGCCATTGACCTGATTTTCTAAAAGATAATCCATCAATTTTCCTTCCACATCGGTTTGAGCCAGACAGCGCAGCCGGGCAGAAAGAAAACGGATCCGGCTGGAAAGATAGGCAAGATAATTGTGACGGATTTGTGGATACTCTCCTAGAAGCTGGTCCAGCACCTTTTCCGGCAGAAAGAGGATACGGCTGTCTATATGTACAGTCAAAGTAGTGGTATAGGTGTCCTCATCCTGATAGAGTGCGGCAGCCCCAAACAGATGCCCAGGGGTTAGATGGCTCATGGAAACAGGTCCGTTGGTTACATCAATTTGCCCAGACAACACAACCCCCAAACAGTGCCGAAAACAGGTTGGCTCATATAAAGTGGTGTGGGCAGAAAACTCCTCTACTGTATAGAGGATTGAGTTCAAAAGTTGATGGATAGCAGAAAGTGGAATTTGGTGAAACAGTGGGCAGTGCTGTAAGACAGACAATTCATCTGGAAGGAGGGAGTGCGCCATACAATCACCTCTAAAGTGTAACATATAAGACAAAGATATCATAGCATGAAGGGACACCAAGGTCAAGAGTAAATCATAAACTGGGGTATAGGAGGTGGAGTAGATGCCTTGTCGAAACAAAAGGGAGCAGCGTAATATTCCCTGCTGGGAGGAGCAGTCAGAGATGTGTATGCATCGCCATGGTACAGGTGATTTGGAGCGGCAATGCGTGGAGCGGCTGAGCTGGCTGTTGGCACAGCAAAACCAGATTTTATGTGAAATGCTGAATTGCATGAAGTGTATGTGTGAAAACAGCAGGGAACACACATGAAAAAAACGGTCTTTGATGACATCATAGTTTGTGTCATCAAAGACCGCACTGTTTTTTACCAATCTACCTGAACTTTCACCAGACATTTCCGGCATGGGGCAGGAGTATCCACAGCGATACCGGGGGCGTGGGCGTCTCCAGGCCAGAACACAACGAACCGATCACCGGTCAGTGTGATGGTATCAGTGGGACCACGGTAGAACCAGATATCACCATCTGGTCTGGCTTCTACTTCTTCTGTCATATCCTCCAGAGGAGCAACTTTGATTTGTTCCGTACCAGAGACCAGAAATTGAATGTCTATATAGGTTTTGTGTGCCTCTGGAGTTTCATTTTCAGGTTTACTGTTGTAAGATTGCAGACTGAAAAACAGTCGGTTTCCATCAATTTCATACCGACCATCTTCCAGTTTGGAAAAGTCGGTGTTAGCCAGCAGTTCCAATCCCTGATATACGCCGGGGTGAATGCCTTGATAGGCTGTTATGTGTTTGAGGCTGTCATAAATCATGGTACATACTCCTTTGTTTTTTAAAGTGAACTGGAGAAATGCAGAGGGCTGATTCTGAGATAAGGGTACTCTGAAACAGAGCTTCTGTCAAGCGGAGGATTCAAAAAAGAAAAGTGAAGAAAAAACTTGAAAAAATTGAAAAAAAGGGCTACCGAAAAAAGATGAGTTGTGATACACTAATGCAAAAAAGATGTGGTGGAGGGGCAGACGGATGAAGTGTCCTTATTGTGCATTTATGGAGAGCAAGGTGGTGGATTCCCGTCCCGCTGATGAGGGAGCCAGCATTCGCAGAAGGCGGGAGTGTCTTGCCTGCCACAAACGGTTTACCACCTACGAGATGGTGGAAAGTCTGCCACTTGTGGTGGTGAAGAAGGATGGCAGCAGAGAGAGTTTTGACCGCAGTAAGGTGATGAGTGGATTGATTCGAGCCTGTGAGAAGCGACCTGTGTCTGTCAATACCTTGGAGGAAATTGCAACAGAGATTGAACAGGTGCTGCAAAATGAGATGGAGCGGGAAATCAGCTCTGCTGAAATTGGCGAACTGGTGATGGAGCGTCTAAAAAAACTGGATGAAGTGGCCTATGTGCGGTTTGCATCTGTGTACCGTCAATTCAAAGATATCAATACCTTTATGCAGGAATTAAATAAACTCATGGAAAACCGGTAGATTTAGACCAGTTTTCCTAATAATTTTAGTTTTACAAGTTGCCTTTATTCCAGGAATGTGGTGCAGGTGTGTGTTGGTGTAATCCAGCATACACCTGCTTTTTTATCTGGTACACTTGACCCAAAAGATTAGACCTTGAAAATTCGTACAAGTGTGGTAAAATTGGGGTAGATACCACATCAAATGTTCTATGGAAAGCAAAAGGAATCACCATGTTGTTTCTATATATTCAAAAATATGTACTATTTAAGAGAGCGTAAAACAACATATCGAGGCAGGGAAGTGGAATACATGGAATATGATGTGTTTGAGAAAATTGTGGATGAATACAGGCAGAAACATCCCATTCTATTTGCTTTAGAGCAAGATAAGATTCCAAACAGAGAACAAGTAGAAGCATTCGAGATAAAACAAAATATTGTGCTTTCGGAAAAATACAAAAAAGTTTTGTTACAGTTTGATGGTGGCTATTTTGGGTATGCAAACCTCTACTCTTTGGATTCCAAAAGCGACTTTTATCTGCTCCATTATAATAAACGCCCCATAGAACATGCCCTGTATATTGCAGATAATGGATGTGGAGACCGCTATTTCTTACAAGTTGAAAACAGGGCATGTTTGGAACAGGTATTTTATTTTGAACATGATACAGGCATAGTTCACCATACAAAATACGCAGATATTCTGGAATATTTGGTGGAAGTAGGGTTAAAAGCAACCGTTTAGAAAATTGATACATCCAAAAGAACATTTTTAGGGGGAAATGGCAATGTATCTTGCGTTGGTCAATCACTATAGGAATTTCAGTCCATATGGGAGTGATATAAAACCTAGACCCCCAGCAAAAGAAGAAACCATTATGGATGCCGAAAAAAAGATAGGGGTGTCTTTTCCTCAGGCATTACGGGAGATGCTTCTTGAGATGGATGGGGATTGTGATTTGCTCTTTTGTGTGGAGCAAATCATAGAAATTCACCAAAGTATTCCCATCAGATACAACGGAACGGATAAACTGCTTGTATTTGGAGGGGATGGGGCAGGGAATTTCTATGGTTATGAAATCCATCAAGGAAAGATTCAGGATACCCATATTGTTTTTTATAACCATGAAACACACAGGGTTTACTGTGATGAGATTTGTAAAGCCATCTCACTGTATGACTTTATAAAAAAATTTTATGAAATGTGCTATGGAAAGGATGGAGCCGATGAGTAGAAAGAAAAAAGCAGCAGCACTCATTGTTTCAATTTTGTTTTATATCGGTACATTTTTATTGCTCTTTCGTTTTACAATGGGGGAACAAATACAATGGTTCTTTTGTGGGTTTCCTATCCTAATAGCCAGTTATTTTGTAACAGTGGGGACACTTTTTTCTAAATTTCTGGGTTTAAACCGCTGGATTTTGTGGTTGAGTATGAATTTTGCAGGCGGTGTGTGTAGCTGGGCAATCCTCATTCTGTGTCTGCCTGCATTGCTGATGAATGGGATGCTTTTGCTTCTTGTTGGTATACTAACCGTCCTGTTTGCTATGGTATGGGTGGTGGTTGGATTGGGCTTTTTGTGTGTCAAATGGGTTCAACGAAGAAATCGATAGGACATAAAACAGGGAATCAAATGCTGGAGGTGTCGTATGAGAAAACTGAAATTGTTTGGAACTGTCCTTGGGTTTCTGCTCTTGTTTATAGGGGTAGTGATGAGTTATTTTGCGATTCAAAATTTATCTGAAATCCGTCCTACTGGTTGCTATCGAGATGAAGGGATACATACCTTTGAACCCTATGATATTTTGCCACTTCAGGTTGAAAATCATATGACAGGGCGGTATCAACGGATGAATCCCACCAGAACGGTCTACATGGTCTATTATCAGACAACGGATGGAACGGGATACCAGTGGCAGGCAGAAGGTGGTTCTGTCAGGGAATTGGCAGAGCAGGTGTACAACCGGGGTGCTGTGGAGCGGCGTGTGTTGTCTATCCCAACAGAGAATACATATATCACTGTGACAGCAGACCAGACAGCTGAGAGCTACACCTCTGAATTGAGACAGAGACATATACTCACGTTGGGTGTGTCAGGGGTTTATATATTGGTGTATCTGATGGGATGGCTTGTTGTTTGGCAACGTAAAAAGGGATTGGAACAGAAGAAATAAAGTTTGTGAAAGATTCATGTTTGTAATTCTGACACAGAATCCAAGGGGGAAAGATAGAAATGAAAACGTTACCTGTGGATGCAAATCAAAAAGAACTCACCAATTTGGTCATTGAATGGATTGAATTATTGGCACAGGAGAACTATGCAAAGGCACTGGATTTTATTCTATATGATAATACACAGGAAGTAGACGGGAAAATATGGAAGTGGACACCAGAGCGGCTGGAGGCATCTGTCTATACTTGTGGTTTGCCATGGTACTCCAAAGACGAGATGAGACAGTTATATGGAGTGGATTATCCTGTGGATGGAAAAGTGACATCCATTCTGAATAGACAGGATAAAGAGGTATGGCTGGAAGGGAACCTAATATCTATCCACAAGTTTGATGGTGTGATTTCATCCAAACAGGCAGAACTGTGGGGGATCTCTCACTTGGATTATCAAAATATCATTGGTGAAATCATGTTTGACGGAGTGCCAATTGATGGGAAGCGCAGCGATTTAACCGCCTTGTTCTGGATCAAAAAGCTGGACTCCAATCAGATTACATTGATTTTTCGTGATTTACATATGATGTAAACTCATATTTCTGAAATCTAAATCATCAATAAAATGGGTGAAACTATGAATCAAAAAGAATTGTTGGCTCAACTGGAGCAGAATTGTTTTGACAGTTTTCATTTTGGGCATTTTGGGGATGACATGTGTCATTTGGGGTTACAAGATGGAACAGAAGTGATTGTACAATTATCAGACCACACCATTTCAAATGAGAGAGTAGAATGCCTCAAACATGTTTTGGCAAACCATGAAACATACCTTGTAAAAGCAGTGGAACAGATACAAAGTTCTGGGGTAGAGATAGGAGAATCATATTTCTCCTACGGAATCTATGTGGGTGAATTTCGTTTTGGAACCCATGGTTTTCAGATGTTTGATGGATTTGCCATCAGTTTAAAAAGAGAAGATGGTACTACAGAGGACCCATTTAATTTAGATGTCTTTACAGTGCAGTTTAAAAGGGATGGACACCCATTGGGTGTGGATTTGTGGTTTGAATAATTGTCTATAGATGGAAGCCATATCTAACAGCTAGACAAGTAAAGAGGAGACAAAACTGATGAATCATATTGAAAAACAACAGATTCACCATCTTTTTGAACATCATAATTACAGAGAACTCTATCGCACTTACCCAAAGACACTCAATGAGATGTTGATGCTCAAGGATGAGAAGGAATTGGAAGAATTTTTAGAAGGGGAATGCGAGATAGAGGAAAACATCTTTTTCCTTTACCATTCAGCAGTATGTGAAGAAAGCCTGCTCATAGGTGGGTATGAAGGGGAGGCAACACAACAAATACATACTTTTCTGAAAACGAAACTTCCAGAACCGGTATGGAATCAGTTGAAAGGGCATCTTCAAAATTTGCATATAGATATAGATGGAGAAGATAATCTGAAAGAGGTCATAACAGAGTGCAATCAACAGATAGAAGATACAGGGTATCATATCAAGATGGAATATGAAGATACCTATTGTGCTGGAGTTTATTTTTTGTCTGTGGTACAACAGAAATAGGATTGTGCTATCCATTAAATACAGATAACAGAACAAAGGAAGTGTACCAATTATGACCAATGAACAGAGGGCAGAACAGCTCATTCAAAAATATGGATTTACTTTTTCAGAAATCCCAAAACAAGAGATACAGGACTTGTTGAAAGATGAAATTGCTCATTTTCAAGAGGGCAGTGCAGAATATATCCGATTGTTGTGTGGCTATTTGTATTGTATTGGAGACAGTTCCGATGCTGACTTAATAGAAAAAGCAAAGTATGGGATTGATATGGATGTAGGTTGTATGATTGATGGGGAGTGGATTGACAGTCTGAAAGGGATTGAAAATGAATTTGTTGGTTCCAGAGAGGAAATTATGGGGTATTTTGTGACCTATTATCAAAATTATTTTGCAGAAGATGAAGTATAAGGGAGGAATAAAAAATGGCAAGTGTATTTGTGGTAAAGGGAAAGCTGGAAAATCCAATGGAATGGTATTCAACCATTGAGGATTTGTCAGAACAAGAATTTTTCGGCTGGGAAACGTCTGACTGGATTGCATTGGCTGACAGCAGAGAACTGGTCTATGGCTCCTACCATGAAGATGGCAGTGCAGAATTTGTCCATATCAAAGAAGGGATATGTTTGAAGGACTATCGAATGTATGAATTTGAACTTGATACAGAGGAAGGGGATACCCCTGCATTTGAAGATTGGGCAGATGTGTGTGAGTATATAGATACTCATTTGCTTTCCATGTGATTTCTATCATCCGAGAAATAGAAAGGAGAACCCACAATAATGGAATGTCAAACACCAAAAGAGAAGAACAAACTTGCAATCCGTTTTCTTGCTGTAGGAGAACAGATTTATGAGGGGGATGAGGTCACACAGGAGACAGTAGACCACCTTCTGCAACAAATTCAAACAGAACAGGTGGTATCTGGGTATCTTTCTCTGGATGAGTATGGGGAAGATGGAGACGATTTTCTCACCATTGATAAGAAGGATGGCTGGGCTGCACTGGCGTTCAATACATGGGATGAGGATGGGATTGCTCATCTGTATCAACCAGTGGCACAGGATGACCATACACAGGAGCAAGCCCCGGTTTTCATTGGTGGGCAGACACCTGTTCTAAAACGAAATGCTTTGTGCGATGTGCAAACTATTGTTGACTGTATCTTATACTTTGCGAAAACAGGGAAACCAGCCCCAAACTTGGAATAGGAAGAAACAGAGTTCTGCTAATCTGTCACAGAGTGAAATAGATGGATATAGGGATAGTCTACGATTCGTAGGTTGTGGCGGTGCGTATTTCCCAGTATAATTTCCGTATCAAAAGGGAGAGGAGTAGTTTGATGAATTTATATGTGACAGGAAATACCATCAAACAACTGCGGGAGCGGAAAAAACTGACACAGGCAGAACTGGCAGAAAAATTGGATGTGAGCAGTAAAACGATTTCCAAATGGGAGACAGCAAAGGGGTTGCCGGATATCTCATTATTGGAACCACTTTCCGCTGTGCTTGGAGTTTCGGTGTTGGAATTGATGTCTGGGGATGCAGTGATCAACCAAAATAAATCTGCCAATTTACTGCGTTCAAAGTTGTATGTCTGTCCCGTTTGTGGCAATGTGATTCATACCATGGGGGAGACAGTCATCAGTTGTTGTGGCGTGTCTTTGCCAGTGCTGGAGGCAGAGGAAACAGACAGTGCCCATGCCATTCTCATAGAAGAAGTGGAGGATGAGCACTTTGTGACAGTGCAACATCCCATGACAAAAGCACATTATATTTCATTTCTTGCCTATGTGACCTCAGACCAGTTCCAGATGGTAAAATTATATCCAGAGGGAAATGCACAATGTCGGTTCCGACTGAGAGGCTCAGGCTATCTGTACTGTTATTGCAACCATCATGGATTGATGAAGAAAAAAGTAGGAAGATAAGTAAAAACATGACCACGGATGCCCATGAGTTGAAAGAGGGAATTTCCTATGAAATGGGAACACTTATGTAAGGACATGATATTGCCACTGGATGGCTTGGGGATACTGTTTTATTCCGAAGGGGCAGTGAAACACATCCCAGTTGGAGAAGATTATTTTGAAAAAGTGTTTTCACAACCACAAAAAGTTTCAGAACACATCAGACGTGGAGACATGATTGGCATTTGTACAGGGGGAGAGTCTGCTGATTTTGAATTGAGGTTTCGCAGTGGCTTCCCCAGTGAGGAGATACAGCAAAATTACCCTGCCCAGCTTCAATTCGTCATCCATGTGATGGGAACAGAACTCAATGTGGTTGATGTATATTGGCTGATGCGCTGGAAGAATGATTGCCCAAAAGAACAACAAGTAGAAATTGAATCAGGAATCTATCAGATGACGATTTGTGGGGAGCCACCACTGAGCGCATTGGAAGAACAGCTTAGTGAAGAAGAATGTGAGGAATATGCAAACCGTCCCAGAGTGGTTTACATCTTTTTAGACAGATTAGAGGCAATGCCAGAACAGGATTGGAACAAAGGGGTACCGGACCTATATTGGGCATATGATGAGGAATAGAAAAACAGGGAAAAGGCTGTGTCATAAGCAGTCCTTTCCCTGTTTTATTTGCTTAGAAGATATTTTGTATGGAAGGAGCTTCCATTTCAGCAAGTAACTGAATCTGTGTAATCAGTTGTGCATTACTGGTACGATATTGGTCTGCTTCTTCCAACGCAATGGCTTCTTCAACCGCCTGTAAAGAGAGCAGAATATTGTCAGTGTCTGTGTGCCGCATGGATACATGCAAATAAAAATCGTGAGCATCCCACAATTCATGTGCAGTTTTTGTGTGTGTTGCAGCAAGCTCCCATTGATTGGATGCAGCATACTTCTGCGCCTTGGTTAGTTCAGAGGCGATTTGGGTGGTCAGTTCTCTGGCGTAGTAACTGTTGTAGAGGGAAAGTGCCAACAAAACCAACAGGATGGTCAATGCACCATAAAAACGTTTCATGAGGTCTCCTTCTTTACTAGATAAATTTCATCTGCATCGTCTATGGTCATCAGAAACACGGTTTTACAGTTGGAAATGCCCTGCTCTGTCAATGTATGGTCCAGCCATTGCTGCGACAGATTCCGCTTTTTTAAGTTGGACAAGAGAATCTGTCCATCACTAATGAGTACAACAGGCAGACCATGTTCTGTGGTAGAACGACCAAAATCATACAAAGTAAGTGGTTGTCGTTCTGCTTTTGGTAGGACAGAGAGTTGACCATTGGTTTCTAAGATAGCATACTGAATGCCAGTCAGGTCGGTATAACCCTGATTGCGCAATTCCTCTAACAGCTCATCTATGGTTAGGCGGTTACGTCGCATTTCCCCTTGGTCAATGTGCCCATTTTGAATAATTATACTTGGTTCACCGCATATCAAGCCACGAAGGCGTATATTTTTCAGTGTCAGAACGGACAAAAGCATGGTGAGAGACAACAGAGTTAAAATGGGAATGATACCTGTACTGAGAGGAATGCCAAAATCCTGCATAGGAACAGCGGCCAGGTCTGCAATGACCAAAGATAAAACAAGCTCAGATGGCTCTAATTCCCCCACCTGACGTTTTCCCATCAATCGAATTCCCAAAATAAGCAGAATGTAGAGAATGACAGTACGAACCAGACCAGTGAACATGGGATTTCCCTCCTTTTGCAGTGAAATCAAATAGGATAACCCTATGATTTCCAATATCAGGGCATTTTATCCTGCACAATGAACAAAAAAGCGGAGATAAAAAATACGAAAAAAGGGGAAACGCCTCTTGCAATTTTAAAAAATTTCAGATACAATAGATTGAATAAAGTTTGACATAAAATTCAGATGTCAGATAATGAACTGGAACGGAAGGGCGTGTGAGAAAATTGATGAAGGCAACTTTGATTCTGGAAAATGGAAGTGTATTTTCCGGGACCAGCATCGGCAGTACCTCCGACCGCATCTGTGAGATGGTATTCAATACCTCTATGACCGGTTATCAGGAGATTCTGACCGACCCCTCCTATGCAGGACAGGGCGTGGTTATGTCTTATCCACTGATTGGAAACTATGGTGTAAACAGCGAGGATAATGAGTCTGGTCGCCCTTGGGCGGAGGCTTTTGTCGTGCGCCGTATGTCCTCTGTGGGCAGCAATTTCCGCTGTGAGGATACATTGGACAATTATTTGAAAAAATATGATATTACGGGTATTGAGGGCATCGACACCCGAGCATTGACAAAAATACTCCGTAGTCAGGGAAGCATGAATGGCATGCTTACCTGTGCGGAGCATTTTAATGTGGCTGAAATTTTGGAGAAGCTCAAAGCCTATCGAGTGGAAGGCACTGTGGAGCGTGTCTCCCGTAAGGAGGCAGAGGAATGCCCCGCTTATGGGGAACAGAAATACCGTGTGGCCATGATGGACTATGGCGTGAAGCAGAATATGATTGAGTGTCTGCGTCACCGTGGCTGCCATGTAACAGTATTTCCAGCCAGCACACCAGCCGAAACAGTATTGGCAGGTAAGTTCGATGGCATTATGCTGTCCAACGGACCTGGTGACCCTGCTGACAATGTGGCAATCATTGAAGAAGTCAAAAAGCTCTATGCAAGCGATGTACCCATGTTTGCGGTTTGTCTTGGGCATCAGTTGATGGCTCTGGCCACTGGAGCAAAGACAGGTCGCCTTGCCTACGGGCATCGTGGCGGCAACCATCCTGTAAAGGATTTGGCAGAGGGTCGTGTCTTTATTACCAGCCAAAACCACGGCTATATGGTGCTGGCTGACAGTGTGGACCCTGCTGTTGCAGAAGTGTCTCATATCAACGTCAATGATGGAACCTGTGAGGGTCTGCGTTATAAGCGTCCCAACTGCTTCACCACACAGTTCCACCCAGAGGCAAGCCCTGGACCAAAGGACACAGAATATCTGTTTGACCGCTTTATTGCATCTATGGGAGGTGACAAGTAATGCCAAAAAATCCTGAAATCAAAAAAGTTCTTGTACTTGGTTCTGGTCCTATTGTCATTGGTCAGGCCGCCGAATTTGACTATGCAGGAACCCAGGCCTGCCGTGCCTTGAAGGAGGAGGGAATTGAGGTTGTACTGGTCAACTCCAACCCTGCTACCATCATGACGGACAAGGATATTGCAGACCATGTCTATATTGAGCCATTGAACATCCATTCTGTCACACAGGTGATTGAGAAGGAACGTCCTGATTCCATCTTGCCTACCTTGGGTGGACAGACCGGTTTGAATCTGGCTATGGCACTGCATGAAAATGGAACACTGGAAAAGTACGGTGTCAAGCTGCTGGGAACCAGCCCTGAATCCATCCGCAAAGCAGAGGACAGACAGGGCTTTAAGGACTGTATGGAGTCCATCCATCAACCCTGTGTCACCTCAAAAGTGGTGGAGAGCGTGGAGGATGCTGTCTCCTTTGCTGAGGAAATTGGCTACCCTGTCATTGTGCGCCCTGCCTATACACTGGGTGGTACCGGTGGCGGCATTGCCTATGACCGTGCTTCTCTCGAAGAAATTTCTGACCGCGGTATCAATCTTTCCCGTGTGGGTCAAGTACTCATTGAGCGTTGTATTGCAGGCTGGAAGGAAATTGAGTTTGAGGTTATGCGTGATGGAGCGGGCAATGTGATTACCGTCTGTTCTATGGAGAACATTGACCCAGTTGGTGTTCACACTGGTGACTCCATTGTAGTGGCTCCCACTCAGACCTTGGCAAATAAGGAGTATCAGATGCTCCGTACTGCCGCACTGGATATTATTTCTGCACTGGAAATTGAGGGTGGCTGTAACTGCCAGTTTGCACTGAATCCAGACAGCTATGAGTATGCAGTCATTGAAGTCAACCCACGTGTGTCTCGATCCTCTGCCCTTGCTTCTAAGGCAACAGGTTATCCCATTGCAAAGGTGGCAGCTAAAATTGCACTGGGATATCATTTGGATGAGATTCCCAATGCAGTCACTGGCAAAACAACTGCCTGCTTTGAGCCAACACTGGACTACTGCGTGCTGAAAATTCCACGCCTGCCTTTTGATAAGTTTACCACAGCCAGCCGTACTCTGGGCACACAGATGAAGGCAACTGGTGAGGTTATGGCCATTGCAAACTCTTTTGAGGGTGCGTTGATGAAGGCAATCCGTTCTCTGGAACTGAATGTGCGCGCATTGAAGCTGGACAAGTTGAAGGACCTGTATACTGATGAAATTGAGGATTTGCTGGTTCAGGTTACAGATGAGCGTCTCTTTGTGGTGGCTGAGGCTCTGCGCCGTGGGTTCTCTCCCCAGAAAATCAACCACATCACCAAGATGGACATCTGGTTCCTGGAGGGCTTCCAGCATATCATTGACATGGAAAATGAGCTGGAACGCTGCAAGGGTCTTCCTTCTGCCGAGCTGCTCAAGCGTGCCAAGGAGATGTGCTTTGCAGATAGCTATATTGGTACTCTCTGTGGTATGAAGCAGGCAGAAGTCAAGGCTCTGCGTGAAAAGTATGGCATTATCCCATCTTTCAAGATGGTAGATACCTGTGCAGCAGAGTTTGATGCAGAGACTCCCTACTACTACTCCTCTTACGATGGAGAGAACGAGGCAGTGGACACCGGTTCTGGTAAAAAGAAAGTGCTGGTACTTGGTTCAGGTCCCATTCGTATTGGTCAGGGTATTGAGTTTGACTACTGTTCTGTCCACTCTGTCTGGGCATTGAAAAAGCTGGGCTGTGAGACCATTATTGTCAACAACAATCCAGAGACCGTTTCCACTGACTTTGACGTAGCTGACAAGCTCTATTTTGAGCCTTTGACTGCTGAGGATGTCCAGAACATTGTGGAGCAGGAGAAGCCTTGGGGTGCTGTGGTGCAGTTTGGTGGACAGACTGCCATTAAACTGGCAAAGGCACTGACTGACATGGGCGTTCAGTTGCTGGGTACTTCCTCTGATGGTGTGGATGCAGCAGAGGACAGAGAGCGGTTTGATGAAATTCTCCAGAAGTGTGGTATTCCCCGTGCAAAGGGTCGCACTGTGTATACCACAGAGGAGGCACTGGAGGCAGCCCATCAGCTCGGTTATCCTGTGCTGGTGCGTCCTTCCTATGTGCTGGGTGGTCAAGGTATGGAAATTGCCTACTCAGACCGCAACATTGAGGAGTTCATGAAAATCATCAACATGACCGTTCAGGAACACCCCATTTTGATTGATAAATATCTGATGGGTCGTGAGCTGGAAGTGGACGGCGTGTTTGATGGAGAAGACATTCTGATTCCCGGTATTATGGAACATGTGGAACGGGCTGGTGTGCACTCTGGTGACTCCATTGCAGTGTATCCTCCCATCAATCTGGAGGAGAAACACCGCGAGCTGATTTTGCAGCATACCCGCAACATGGCAAAACATCTGGGTGTCATTGGTCTCATCAATGCACAGTATATCCTCTATAATGATGATATCTATGTAATTGAAGTCAACCCACGTTCTTCCCGTACTATTCCTTATATCTCCAAAGTAACAGGGGTGCCCATCATTGATTTGGCGACCCGTGTGATGCTGGGTGAGAAGTTAAAGGATATGGAGTATGGTGTGGGGATTTATAAAGAGTCCAAATACTATGCGGTGAAGGCTCCTGTCTTCTCCTTTGAGAAGCTGACAGATGTGGATACTGGACTTGGTCCAGAAATGAAGTCCACCGGTGAAGTGTTGGGTATTGATGAAACCTATCCTCAGGCACTGCTAAAGGCATTTAAGGGTGCAGGACTGAAGGTGCCTAAGCGTGGCAGCCGTATCATTATCACTGTAAAGGACGAAGATAAGCAGGAAATGGTAGGCATTGCCCGTGGATTTGTGGAAATGGGTATTGAAATCTATGCCACTTCTGGCACCTGTGATACGCTGACTGAGGCAGGTATCCCCTGTAAACGTGTGAATCGTGTGTCTCAGGCACACCCCAACATTCTGGATATGATTCAGAGTGGTACTGTGGATATGATTATCAACACACCTACTAAGGGACGCAAGCAGGATAGTGATGGGTTCAAAATCCGCCGTTCTGCTGTGGAGCACTCCGTTGCCTGTGTGACAGCCATTGACACAGCTAGAGCTGTGTTGACTGTGCGTGAGCAGAGCCGCAGTGTGGATCTGTCCCCATTGGATATTACAAAGATTTAAATGAGAAAAGCCCGTCATCCTCGAATGAAATACAACTGAGTGATGACGGGTTTTATTTATAAAAGCAAAAACCACACCGTTGGTGTGGCTCTCATCTTTACCGCTCGCTGATTGTGGAATCTTCACGTTCATAAATTAAGTCTTCCAAATCGCTGGAAGGGTCCCAGTTGAACTGTGTCATGCTATCATCTCCTTTTCTGTATTGGATGAGGTTAGTATAGAAGATTGATATGTAAAAAACAAGCAATATTTGGTTAAATCTATGAGAAATCAAACAAAGAAAGGGTGTCAATTATTATGTCCCATCAAATGGTCGTTGTCCTTGACTTTGGCGGACAGTATAATCAGTTGATTGCACGTCGTGTGCGTGAATGCAATGTGTACTGTGAAGTGAAGCCATATAACACTCCACTTGCTGAAATAAAGGCTATGAATCCAATCGGTATTATTTTCACCGGTGGTCCAAACAGTGTATATCTGGAAAATTCTCCCCATGTTGATAATGAAATTTTTACATGGGGCGTCCCCATTTTTGGTATTTGCTATGGCAGTCAGTTGATGGCACAGGCTTTGGGTGGAGAAGTGGTGGAAGCACAGGACGACTCTGCCCGAGAGTATGGAAAAACCAAAACCTATTACGATACCACCTGCAAGATTTTTAAGGGGCTGCCCAGCGAGGGAATTTCATGGATGAGCCACAGTGACTATATGGCAAAGGTGCCAGATGGGTTTGCACTGACAGCCCATTCTGATGCTTGCCCCAATGTGGCAATTGCAGACGAAAAGCGGGGATTCTATGGGGTTCAGTATCACCCAGAGGTGAATCATACCGAGCATGGTATTACTATGATTCGTAATTTCCTGTATGAAGTCTGTGGTGCAGTTGGTGATTGGACCATGGGAGATTACTGCAAAACTGCCATTGCTCAGGTCCGGGAAAAAGTAGGAAATGGTAAGGTTCTGCTGGCACTTTCCGGCGGTGTGGATTCCTCTGTTGTGGCTGCACTGCTGGCAGAGGCAGTGGGTAAGCAACTGACCTGTGTGTTTGTGGACCACGGATTGATGCGTAAGAATGAAGGGGATGAAGTAGAAAACGCATTTTCGAAATGGGATATCAACTTCGTCCGTGTGGATGCAGAACAGCGTTTCCTTGGTAAGCTGGCAGATGTGACAGAGCCTGAAAGCAAGCGGAAAATCATTGGTGAGGAATTTATCCGTGTCTTTGAGGAAGAAGCAAAGAAAATTGGTGCAGTAGATTTTCTTGCACAGGGAACCATCTATCCTGATGTGATTGAGTCTGGTGCTGGGGATGCTGCTGTCATTAAGAGCCATCACAATGTAGGCGGTTTGCCTGACTATGTTGACTTTAAAGAAATCATTGAGCCTCTGCGGATGCTCTTCAAAGATGAGGTACGTGACTTGGGTCGTGAGCTTGGTCTGCCAGAATATCTGGTCAGCCGTCAGCCATTCCCCGGTCCAGGTCTTGCCATCCGTATCATTGGTGAGATTACAAAGGAGAAAGCAGATTTGCTCCGTGATGCTGACTATATTTTCCGTGAGGAGATTGCAAAGGCTGGAGAGGATAAAAACTTGAACCAGTATTTTGCAGTGTTGACCAATACCCGTTCTGTGGGTGTCATGGGCGATTACCGCACCTACGATTATGCACTTGCACTGCGTGCAGTAACGACCAGTGACTTTATGACCGCAGATTGGGCAAGAATTCCCTATGAATTGTTGGACCGTATCTCTGTGCGTATTGTCAACGAGGTCAGCGGTATTAGCCGTATTTGCTATGATGTTACCAGTAAGCCACCAGCTACAATTGAGTGGGAATAATAGCAGAAAAACAAAAATATAAAGAAACATTGTAAAACTGGTTTTTGATAGGAGTGTTTTACAACTTCCTTCTTAGAAATGTTATGAAAAAATGCTACTTAAATTCATGCGTAGCAAAATCGTAGCTATTTTGAAAGGTTTCTAGTTTCGACACCAATTCCCCCTGCTTATTGGGGTACAAATGGGAATAGGTTTGTAGAGTTGTCTCTATGTTTTCGTGTCCCAGGCGTTCAGCAATAAGCAGGGGAGAATACCCTAGCTCAATCAAAAGAGAGGCATGGGAGTGCCTAAGATCATGAACTCGAATCCGTTTCACTCCAGATGCTGCACACCCTCTTTTCATTTCGTGGAGCAATAGGTGTTTTGTGTTGGTTTGGAAGATACGGTCAGTAGAATCTAAACCATAGATTGTCTGTATGTAGTTTTGCACCATATCAGCCAGTTTTTGGGTAATAGGAATTGTCCGTTTGCTTTTTGGTGTCTTTGGATCCATAATAAGGTCTTGCCCTTCGTGTCTGGCAAAGCTCTTATTGATGTTGACTGTGTTGTTTTTAAAGTCAAAATCGGCTGGAGTAAGAGCCAACATTTCACCTGATCGCATACCAGTCCAAAAAAGAAGAGAGAACATAACAACAGAATATGGTTTATCAGAAACTGCATTTATGAATCTGTTGAATTCGTCTACTGTCCAAAATTGCATAGCATCTGCATTTTTCTTTCCCATTGACCCAGCCTGCCGGCATGGGTTATTTTTTATGCCATAATATTTTACCCCAAAGTTAAAAAGAGCTGAAATTTGATTGTGAACCGTTTTAAGATAAGTTTGGGAGTAGGACTCACCAGAATCTGGATGTTTGGAATCAAGCAGCATATTTTGCCACCGTCTAATTTGAGCGGGACCAACTTCATTGGCAGATAGATTACCGAGATAGGGAAGCACATGCTTCTGGAACAGAAACTCTTTGTTTGCGTAGGTGGTTGGTTTGAGTCTTGATTTACAATCTTCCATATACAGTGTATAAAGGGAGTGGATGGTCATATTAGATGAGCCATTCTGCTTCTCTAAAAAAGTCCGCTCATACGCCAACGCATCAGATTTCTTTGTAAATCCCTCTTTTTTGTGTTGCTTTGTGGCTCCCGTCCAGTCTTTGTATCGGACAAAGACGTACCACCGCTTTCCGTCCTTCATTTTTGCCACAGACATAAAACTTCACCTCCATTTTTAATTGACCCTATTCTGGTATTACAGAATAGGGTTGTTTTTGTATTATATCTTTTTTTCGATCCACGTCCTCTATGTGGGGAAAAGCCTCCAAGGGGGTCGCATTTTGCGACCCCCTTGGGATCAGACCAGCATGTGTGGGAAAAGATTTCTGATAGATACGATTGCATCAATGTTGCTCCAAAGGGACGATTGCAAGGGTCTTTCCTAAAGGTACAAGTAATTTAATCATAGTGGATAGCTGTGGAATGTTTGTCCCCGTTTCCATTCTTGCTATAATAGGCTGTTTTACCCCACTTAATTGCTCAAGCTGTTTTTGTGTCAGTCCTTGCTCTTGCCGGAGCCTGACAATCTCCGCTACAAGCTCTTCTCTCTTTTCCTCTGCTGTCATACGCTCACGCTTTCTAATACTCCATTTTCCCAAAGCTCGCACTCGGAAATGTCTATATCCTCATTCCAAGATATACCACATCCACCACAATCTACTATTACATTTTTAAATAGTGCCGGGTTATCCTTTAGAGGGGTAAATATCTGTGGAAATTCTGGGAAGAGTTGCTTTACATCGTACAGTTTTTTTACTCCGTTCACGAAAAGAACGGATAGCATAAAGTTATCAAGAGCTTTTACCTCTTTTACTCTTACAGATAAAGCCATCCTGTTAGCCCCCTTTCTTGGTTTTAGCTCCCCTCGCTTATTCCAGCGGGGGGAGCTTTTTAATTGTCTTTGTTTCCCACATTTTCATCATATCGGCTCTGTACTCTCCAGCCCACTCTTTAATCATCTGTTGGGCTTTACGAGGTAAATCTCCCTCTAACATTTCCAGTGTCTGAATATCAAAGCTACCGTTATATTCTCCATATACTGCGTGAAAATGTGGTGGGTTATGCTCCCTCGTTAGAAAAATCTTAATGATAATCCCATAAAATCTTGTAATCTCTGGCATCTCGTTTTCCTCACTTTCTGGCACTATTATAACATACAAGTTATTAAACGTCAATAACTTATGCGTATATTTTGGTTTTTTAGCTTACTTTGCTCTCGTGGGATCACCCCCGCATGTGCGGGGAAAAGCAATTCGAAGCACTACCGAAAGAGAAGAAGCAGGGATCACCCCCGCATGTGCGGGGAAAAGTAGTCCTAAGTCTTTACGAATTATTTTGATACGGGATCACCCCCGCATGTGCGGGGAAAAGGCTACAAAAGTCTTGAATCTCAAGCACTTAAATTAAGCAGTGCTTCAATTCCATTTAATTTTTGACAGATCCCATAGGTCTGCGGTCTGCTGGCTGCCCTTATTCATACCAGATTTTTTGCCTATGAAGCAGCCGCCAGATCATGATACTTCGGATTTTTCCTTCGCTTCTTTTTCAAGATGGAAATGCTTACCAACCATATCCTTGAGTTCCTGTTCAGTTTTTCCTCCCAAGGTTACAGGTGAAGGTACTGCAGGATAATCGATTGGTATATTATCCGAATTAATAGCCGCTGCCACCTCTACAATATAGTCCAAGATGCTTTGCCGGACTTCCCGCTTCAAATGAAGCATTTTTTCTATAAGAATGTACTCACCATAGGTCAATTTCTGCTCCAGAGCCAGAGCATCTAGAGCTGATGTTGGAGATGGAGCAAACATTTCACCTATTCCCGTTTTCAGCCATTCTTCACTTACTTTAAATTCTCGACAGATTGAAAGAATGGCTTGCTCAGAAATATTTCTTTTTCCACTTTCTATTAGGGCAATTGAATTTTGCTTCATCCCAATCCTCTCAGCAAATGCTTGCTGAGTTAAATTAAGCTGTTGCCTAAGTTTTTTTATTCGTGTATTCAATATATCACATCCTTTCATTTGGATTATACCATTGAGATATTGCACAGTCAATAAAAAAATTCAAAATCAATAAAATGAGTATTGACATTATGGATATAGCAATGTACAATTATTTCAGAATCAATAAATGGAGGTGAAAAAGACATGGCAGCCGATAAGATATACACACAGGAGCAGATGGAGGATGCAAAAAAAATAGCGAAAGCTCTTATGAGCGTATCTGGCGACAAGCGACCTATTTTAGCTCTCATGATTGAGGCGATGCTGATTGGTGCAGAGCTGGCAGGTGGGCAGGCTCCACAATGCTGACCAGATACAACACATGAGAGGGGGTGAAACCTTGAATTGTGAGACAAAGGAGTTGACGGATAGGGAAAGAAGCCAACAAAAATTGTGGAGAATGTTGGACACTCCCAATAGCAAGATTGATGCAGTCGCAAAAAAAGTGGCTACACTCTTGGCTGAGAGTGAAGCCACTGTGTCAGATGTAGATAAGATTCTGCTACAAGCCAAAAAGCATCTTACCGTCAATCTGAGAGAGTCTGCAAATCATTCTGTACCCGAATAGTCATAGCATCTGGGTCATGCAGAAGAATATCAGCAATGGTATTGATGTCACAAGACGTAGTGGAAGGATTATACCATTGACAGTTCTTCATACATTTGCATGGTGAGCCAGTACCAGCAGACAGAATGGGACAAAATGAATCGCTGAAATTTTCAAAATCCATAACATTCACCTCCTTCCAACGTGATTTTATCATGTTGGAAGGAGAGAGACAAGGGTATGAAGTAGGAGAGATTTAAGATGAATGATTTCAATTCAAACAATTTTGCAATTCAGGTAATTGCTTCCGGTTCCTTTGTGGATCAGCCTGTTTACGGTGGTGGAAGAACCTATCTGGTGGAAACTGCAACGATTCGTCTGAATCATGTGGCACTGAAAGCGTGGAATGATACCATTGTCCATGATTACTACCAAGAGTGCTTTGACACAGATGGGGAATTTGAGGCGTATGTCAACGAAAAGAAACGGCTGCTGCTAGAATTTGAACGGAACATTGCACAAGCGGTGGGTTTCACACCAGACCCAGACAAGGAGAAAATCAACGTAACACAGGTTGTCAGTGAAGTGTTTGCCGTTGCTTGGATTCATGAGGTGAAGGGGGTTGTATCATGAAGTACCTTGGTGTAGATGATGTTCAAGAGCTTCTGCGTGTGAAGAAGGGAAAGGCGTATGAGGTTATCCGAACCCTGAATGCAGAGCTGCAAAAAAAGGGGTACCTTACCATCAGAGGTAAGGTACCCGAAAAATACCTACTGGAGCGATTCTACCAGTGAACTCCAGTACAGAAAGCACCCTTATTCTACCACATAGAATGGTGAAATGCAAGGGTGTATTGGGAAAGTAGGTGAGAAGGTGAAAAGTGTGGACTATGGCGGTCAGCGATATAAGAGAAATGAGCGTGCCAAGGCATATCGGAGGCAGGTAAGGTTTCGCCGTTTTGTATGGGGTTTATTTCTCTTTTCTGTAATGTTTTTTCTATCTACAGTTGGATTTGTAACCCTTTTTCCATTGACATAAGAGAGGAGTTTTTTTATGAGTGCAGTGAAAATTACCAGTCTGGAGCTGGAAAACGTCAAGCGGATTCGGGCATGCAGCATTGTCCCAACTCCTACGGGACTGACTGTGATTGGAGGTCGCAACAATCAAGGCAAGACATCCATTTTAGATGCCATTGCGTGGGCATTGGGTGGAGAGCGTTACCGCCCATCACAAGCCAATCGGGATGGTTCTGTCCTCCCACCTAAGTTACATATTACCCTGTCCAACGGGATTGTGGTAGACCGCTCCGGAAAGAACAGTGAGCTGAAGGTGACTGATCCAGACGGGAGACGGGCAGGGCAGCAACTGCTGAATGAATTTGTTGAGCAGTTGGCACTGGATCTTCCGAAGTTTATGGAAGCAAGTTCTAAGGAAAAGGCGAACATCCTGCTGAAAATCATCGGAGTTGGCGAGCAGCTGGCTGTTTTGGAGCAGAAGGAAAAGGAGCTATACAATAACCGCCTTGCCATTGGTCGCATTGCAGACCAAAAGCGAAAATTTGCCAATGAAATGCCACAATTTCCGGAAGCACCAAAAGAGCTGGTTTCTATCAGTGAGCTGATTCAAAGCCAGCAGGAGATTTTGGCACGGAATGGAGAAAACCAGCGAAAGCGATTGAGACGGGACGAATTGATGAGACAGTGTGCAATGGTGGAGTCCCATGTCTTTCAGCTGAGAACCCAGCTTGACCAAAAGGAAAATGAACTTCTGGCGATACGAAAAGATTTGGAAATTGCCACAAGGGATGCACTGGATTTGCAGGATCAATCTACTGAGGAGCTGGAGCGGAGTATCCAAAATATTGAGATAATCAATCAGAAGGTGAGAGCCAATTGGGACAAAGAAAAGGCAGAGGAAGAAGCATCTGAGTACAGAAGCCAATATGACACACTGTCCACAGAAATTGATGGTGTGCGTAAGGAAAAAATGGACTTGCTACAAGGCGCAAACCTTCCACTGGAAGGGCTGTCTGTACAGGACGGAGAGTTGACCTATCAGGGGAAGAAGTGGGACAACCTGAGTGGAAGTGACCAGTTAAAAGTCTCCACTGCCATTGTCAGAGCCATTAAACCAGAATGTGGTTTTGTGCTGCTGGATAAGCTGGAGCAGATGGACACCAGCACATTGGAAGAATTCGGGGCATGGATGGTGCAGGAGGGACTGCAAGGAATTGCTACAAGGGTCAGTACAGGTGGAGAATGCTCTATCATTATTGAGGATGGGTATATTGTGGAGCCGATGCCATCTTCTGAGAAAAAAGTAACATGGAAGGCAGGGGAATTTTGATGAATATATCAAGAGGAAAACTGTGTAAAGCAAAAAAAATTGTGCTTTATGGGGTGGAAGGTATCGGGAAGTCCACCTTTGCATCTCACTTCCCAGAACCGGTGTTTATTGATGTAGAGGACAGTACGGTAGAAATGGATGTTTCCAGATTTGATAAACCCAGCTCATTCCCTATGCTGCTCCAACAAGTTCAATATGTTGCCCAAAATCCCAGTGTGTGTAAGACATTGGTTTTAGATACCTTGGATTGGGCAGAGAAATTTGCATACGAAACAGTATGTATGCAAAAAGGATGGAAAAGCATTGAAGATGGTGGGTATGGTTCAGGATACCGCTTTGCCTATGAGACTATGGGAAGTTTACTGAATGAGCTGACCAATGTGGTCAACAGTGGTGTGAATGTGCTTTTGATTGCCCATGCTGCAATACAGAAATTTGAGCAGCCAGATGAGCTTGGAGCCTACGACCGCTGGGAACTGAAATTGCAGACATCAAAAAAGTGTAACACTGCCGCTATGGTCAAAGAGTGGGCAGATATGGTACTGTTTGCCAACTATAAGACTACCGTTGTCAATGTGGATGGTCAGGGAGCAGTCAAAGGCAAAAACAAAGTACAGGGCGGAAAACGGGTGATGTACACCAGTCATAATCCCTGTTGGGATGCCAAGAACCGATTTGGACTTCCAGAGGAAATGCCATTCGATTTTGCACAGCTGGTTCAATCTATTCCTGACCTTGGCGGAGCAGTACAAGCACCTACCATTGAGCAGTACACACTATCTCAGCAGATAGCTTCACCTCAGCCTTACACACAATCTGCCCCACTTCCACAATCTCCACAGGTTGTTCCACAACAGATACAACCTCAAATTATGCAGTCTTCAGAAAGTATACCACCCCAAGTGTTTATTCCTAATTCAGCCATACAAATGCAGCAACCATCAGAACCACCACAGAAGTCAGTTCCGAGGCATTTGGAGTCATTGTATGAACTGATGAAAATGAAGGGCTTCACCGCAGAGGATGTACAGAAAGTGGTAGGAGAGCGTGGATATTTTCCAGCAGATATGCCGCTAGAGGAGTATCCAGTTGATTTTGTGGAGGGGGTACTGATTGGGGCATGGGAGCAGGTTTCTAATATGATTTCTCAACACTATGGCTTGCCGTTTTAACAATATGAGGAGGATTTGAATATGGGTAACTTGAACAATATGGGTTATGAGCTGGACTGGGATGCCCAGATTGAGAATGACAGTCCGCAATATGTGACCTTGCCAAAGGGGGAATATGAGTTTGAGGTGGTTGGTTTTGAGCGCAGTCGGTACACTCCAACTCCAAACGCCAAGCTGCCTCCCTGTAATATGGCAGTGCTTACTTTGAAATTTGAGGCAAATGAGGGTACGGCAGTCATCAAGCACAAGCTGTTCCTGCATTCCAGTGTAGAAGGCTTACTATGTGCCTTTTTTACCTGTATTGGTCAGCGAAAGCATGGGGAGCGGTTCACGATGAATTGGGGTGCGGTGCTGAATGCTACAGGACGTGCCCAACTGGGTATTCGGGAGTACAAAGATAAAAGTGGCATGGAACGCACAATCAATGAAGTGGTGAGATTCCTAGAGCCACAGACAGAACTGATACAGCAGCCGATTCATCCATCCCCTGCCTCCCCTGTGTCCCCTGTATCTTATCAGCCAGGTAGATTCTGATGGAATTGAGACCCTATCAACAGGCAAGTCGTCTGGCAGTGGAATCCGAGTGGGAACAGGGAGTACAGAAGACCCTATTGGTGCTTCCAACAGGGTGTGGCAAAACCATTGTATTTTCCAAAATTATTGAGGACAGGGTACGTGCAGGGGATCGTATCCTCGTCCTTGCCCACAGAGGAGAACTGCTGGAACAGGCTGCGGATAAATTGGAATCGGCTACTGGTTTAAAAAGTGCTTTGGAAAAAGCAGAACATACCAGTATTGGAAGCTGGTATCGAGTGGTGGTTGGTTCTGTGCAAACGCTGATGAGAGAAAAACGTTTGAAACAATTTAAGCAAGAAGCATTTCAAACCATTGTCATCGATGAGGCACACCATGTATTGACAGATGGTTATTTGAAAGTGTTGAACTATTTCCGTGATGCAAAGGTGCTGGGTGTAACAGCCACACCTGACCGTGGAGACATGAGAAATCTGGGGCAGTTTTTTCAATCCCTAGCCTATGAGTATACCTTGCCACAGGCAATTAAAGAGGGGTACTTATGCAAAATAAAAGCTCTTACCATACCATTGAAACTGGATTTAAGTGGTGTCAGTATTCAAGGTGGAGACTTTAAAGTAGGGGATCTGGGGACTGCCCTGGACCCTTACTTGGAGCAAATTGCCACAGAGATGGAACAGTACTGTATGGATAGAAAAACAGTGGTATTTCTGCCTTTAGTAAAGACTTCTCAAAAATTCAGAGATATTTTGAATACTCATGGATTCCATGCCGCAGAGGTTAACGGAAATAGTGAGGACAGAAAGCAGATTTTGGAGGATTATGCACAGGGCAAATACAATGTTTTGTGTAACTCTATGCTGCTGACAGAAGGTTGGGATTGTCCTTCTGTAGACTGTGTGGTTGTGCTTCGTCCGACCAAGGTCAGAAGTCTGTACTGCCAGATGGTAGGACGTGGGACCCGACTATTTCCTGAAAAAGACCACCTTCTTCTACTGGACTTTTTGTGGAATACAGAGCGGCACGAACTTTGTCACCCTGCCCATCTCATTTGTGAAAGTGAGGAAGTAGCAAAAACAATGACAGAGCAGGTGGGAGCAGCCGGTTGTCCAGTAGATCTGGTGGAGGGAGAGAAAAAAGCCAGTGAGGAAGTTGTTGCCCAGCGTGAGGAGGCACTGGCAAAAAAACTCCATGAGATGAGAAGAAGAAAACAGCGGCTCGTAGACCCGCTCCAATTTGCTATGAGTATTCAGGCAGAGGATTTGAGTGGGTATGAACCAACATTTGGATGGGAGAAACAACCAGCTACTAAAACACAAATCAATAAGTTGGAAAAATTGGGAATTTTACCTGATGAGGTTGAAAATGCAGGAAAAGCGGTCATGCTTCTTAGACATTTATCTGATCGTAAAGAACAGGGATTGACAACACCAAAACAAATTCGTTTTTTGGAGAGCAGAGGGTTTCAGCATGTGGGAACATGGGAGTTTCAATCAGCAAAACATCTGATTGACCGTATTGCAGCCAATGGATGGAGAATCCCTCATGGAATCATCCCAGCTGAGTATGTTCCGGCATCCTCTGGAGGTGAGACCTGATGGAACAACAGACAGACTTATTGGAAATTTTAAGTCATATTGACCCTGCCTGTTTGAGCTATCAGGAATGGGTGAATGTGGGGATGGCTTTGAAAGAGTCTGGCTATACAGCTCAGGACTGGGAGGAATGGAGTAAGCGGGATGGGAAAAGATACCATGCAGGGGAATGTGGACGAAAATGGAATTCCTTTCATGGAAGTGCTACTCCAGTGACAGCTGCTACCATTGTGCAGATGGCAATGGAATATGGCTGGAGTCCAACATTCAATGGAAATGGTTATGAATTGGGCTGGGAAGATGCCATTGGAGGCAATGACCTGGTTGTGGTGAATCGGGACTGGATAGAAGGGAAAGAGGTTCACGAACCCAGCAACTGGCAACCGCACCAACAGCTGATTTTATATCTGGAGACCTTGTTTGAGGCTGGGGAAAATGTTGGATATGTCACGGAAAGCTGGGAGAAGGATGGAAAGTATCTCCCCACAAAGGGCTGCTGGGACAGAACAGCTGGAGAACTGATTGAGAAACTGAGCCGCTGCAATGGTGACATTGGCAGTGTGCTTGGAGACTACCAGCCAGAAGCTGGGGCGTGGATTCGATTCAATCCGTTGGATGGTACAGGGTGCAAAAATGACAATGTAACGGAATTTCGGTATGCACTGGTAGAATCAGACTCCATGCCGATTGAGGAGCAAAATGCAGTGATTCGTGCCCTGGAGCTTCCAGTTGCCTGTCTTGTCCATTCCGGTGGAAAAAGTCTGCATGCTATTGTCAAAGTAGATGCAGGTAACTATGACGAATACAGGAAGCGTGTAGACTATCTCTACGAAGTGTGCAGAAAAAACGGGTTGGACATTGACCGACAAAACAGAAATCCGTCCAGATTATCCAGAATGCCTGGTGTGACTCGTAAAGGGCAGAAACAGTTTTTAGTGGACACTAACATTGGTATGTCATCATGGACAGAGTGGAAGGAGTGGATTGAAAGTGTCAATGATGATTTGCCGGATACAGAAAGTATGGCTGAAATTTGGGCAGATTTGCCTCAGTTATCTCCACCTCTGATTCATGGTGTACTGAGACAAGGACATAAAATGCTGTTGGCTGGTCCATCTAAGGCTGGTAAATCCTATGCTCTGATTGAATTATGTATTGCCATTGCAGAAGGGAAACAGTGGCTTGGTTTTCCTTGTGAGCAAGGAAAAGTGTTGTATGTAAATTTAGAGCTGGATAGAGCATCCTGTTTTCATCGGTTTCGGGACGTATACACTGCCCTTGGATGGAATACCACACATTTACGCAACCTTGATGTATGGAATTTGCGTGGTAAGTCAGTTCCCATGGATAAGCTGGCACCGAAACTCATTCGCAGAGCAGTCAAACAGAACTATATTGCCATTGTGATAGACCCTATTTACAAGGTTATCACCGGTGATGAGAACAGTGCTGACCAGATGGCTGCCTTCTGTAATCAGTTTGACAAGGTGTGTACAGAGTTGGGCTGTGCTGTCATCTACTGCCACCACCACTCCAAGGGCAACCAAGGGAGCAAACGCTCTATGGATCGTGCATCCGGCTCCGGTGTGTTTGCCCGTGACCCAGATGCTCTGCTCGATTTGATTGAGCTACCTGTATCTGAGGATTTGAGAAAGCAGGAAACCAACAACGCCATCTGTATCGCATGTGAAGCAGCATTGAGGGCAGCCGGAAAACTAGGAGAAGTGTCTCAGGACGATTTGTGCAGTGAGAGAGCCTCCATAGCAGCTTGTGAGACAAATATCTTAGGGTGGGATGGCAGTGTTGTGGAGCGGGCGAGAAAGGCAGTAGAAGCCTTTACAGCGTGGCGTGTGGAGGGGACGTTGCGAGAGTTTCCAAAGTTTCCGCCAGTCAATGTGTGGTTCTCTTACCCAGTCCACAGATTGGATCAGGCAGGGGTTTTGGCAGACATATCGCTAGATGATGATTCATCTGGGTTTGGAAAATTTGGAAGAAAGAAGAGTGCTTCAGAGCGGAAAACAGAGCGTAAAGACTCTATTGAAACCGCCTTTCAGGCATGTAGTTTAGGTGGTAGTGTTACAGTAAATGACCTTGCTGAATATATGGGAGTGACTGAAAAAACGGTGCGAAGTCGTTTAAAAGAGCATGGAGGCTTCTGGGTTGACGATGGAGAAGTTGGAAGAAAATAGAGGGAAAAATTCGATATTTTCCCTTTTCCCTGCGAGGGAAAAATTCGATATTTTCCCTTTTCCCTGTGAGGGAAAA
>CALWVS010000018.1 GCA_944385095.1 uncultured Oscillospiraceae bacterium | reverse complement strand
GCTACTCTGCTCCTGTCCTCTGCTGGTGCTTTGACCACAGAACAGGCAAAGCTGCTTTTGGAGCAATACTATGTGGAGGACCTTCCGGAATCCGTTTTGGAAGCTGACACCTTGGAGGAGGTCATTGCCAACCTACACGACCCCTACACAGTATATATGACCGCTGAGGAATTTGAGTCATTTTCTACCCAACTGACTGGGCAAACCCTGTCCGGTGGAATTGGTGTGATGTTAGCTGGCAATACAGAAATGGGGGCAGAAGTGCTCTACCTTGTGCCAGATGGTCCAGCGGCACAGGCTGGGCTGCAACCTGGGGATTTGGTTGTCTCCATAGATGGGCAGCCAATCACCACAGATACAGATACCGCTGAGCTTTTGGTGGGTGAGGCTGGCAGTACCATCACTTTGACCATACAAAAACAGGGCAAGGAGACCACCCAAGTGGTGACCATGACCCGTACTGCCATCCATTTTCCCACAGTCACTTACTACAGATTAGGCGGTGGTACAGGCTATCTGCTCTGTAGTACCTTTGGAACAACCACTGCACAGGATATGGAAACTGCTCTGCTTGCCCTTGAGGACGAATCCGATCTGTGGATTCTGGACTTACGGGACAACGGCGGTGGTTATTTGGATGAGGCTGTGGGTATGGTAGGTCTGTTTACAGAATATGCCCCTGTCACCTATTCACTGGACTATACAGGCGACTATACCCCAGATTCTCCCAAGCAATCCATACAGGATTTGACGGATGACCCTGTGATTCTGCTGACCAATCGGGCAACTGCCAGTGCCTCTGAGATGTTTGCCTCTGCTATTCGGGACGCCAATGCCGGCATTTCCATTGGACAGCGCACCTATGGCAAGGGAGTCTCTCAAATTCTTTTGGATAAAAACAGCTATCCAGATTTGTTTGATGGAGACTGTTTTAAAATCACATCTGGTCGGTTTTACTCCCCTGAGGGAACCAGTAACCATGTGATTGGTGTGTTTCCCACCCTGCTCATCTCCCCTTCCAATACACTGTCTGTGGCAATGCTGCTCCATGGCACACCTCCCATAGACAGCACAGACTTTTTGATGCTGGAACTTGCTGACCAGGTGTTCTATTTGGCAATGGAGGAGTGCATGGACAGCCCCAGTGCATTTCTGGAGCTTTTGCAGGCACTGCCCCCCTCCGCTTCCCTGTATCTCGGGCAGGGTGGAGAAACTTGGCTGCCCACCACACCGGATGGACTGGCAAAGGAGTTGTCTCTCCCCTTCCAGTCCAGAAGTTTTTCTGATATTGCCGATTCCCCCTACCAGTATGCTATTGATACTCTTGCCTCTCAGTTACTTCTGACAGGCTATGAGGACGGCACATTCCGCCCACAACAGACCATTTCAAGGGCAGAATTTTCTGCTATGCTGGCTTCTGCTGTACAACCATTCGTATCACAACATAACTTTTTCTCAGATATAGCACCAGATGCCTGGTATGCCCCTTATGTCAATGCAATGGCTGCCTATGGGGTATTTCAGGGGGATGAACAGGGATTATTCCATCCCAATGACCCCATTTCTTATGAGGAAGTGGTCACTGTGCTCAATGCCCTCATTGCCTCTCTGACCATAGATGGGGCATTCTGGGCAGAACAGCCAGCTACCGAACAGGACTATGCCACCTATGCCCAATATTCCACATGGGCAGTGACAGCGGCACGAAATCTGGAACTTTTTGACTGTCTGATTCCAGTGGAACAGCCACAACAGGCTGCCACCAGAGAACAGGTGGCTGCTCTCATTTATGAAACCTTGGATTCTCAACATATTTTATGGAATTGATTCACAAAAAGGAGTGTAACAACCATGTGCAACATTGATATTATTTCTGGTTTTTTGGGTGCTGGTAAAACCACCCTGATCCAAAAACTGCTGCGGGAAGTCTTTCAGGGGGAAAAAGTCGTCCTGATTGAGAATGAATTTGGTGAGATTGGCATTGACGGCGGCTTTCTCAAAGAGGCAGGTGTAGAAATTACAGAGATGAATTCTGGCTGCATCTGCTGCTCTCTGGTGGGTGACTTTGGCACTGCCTTAAAGAAGGTTCTGGACGAGCACCACCCCGACCGCATTGTCATTGAGCCATCCGGCGTAGGCAAGCTGTCCGATGTGATTGCAGCGGTGGAGCGAGTGCAGCAGGAAACCCAGCAACTGACCCTGCACAGCTTTGTCACTGTGGTAGATGCCACCAAAGCCAGAATTTATATGAAAAATTTCGGTGAATTTTTCAACAATCAGGTGGAACATGCCTCTGCTATTCTCCTGTCTCGTACCCAGAACATGGATGAAGCACGTCTGCAAACTGCGGTCAATCTGCTGCGTGGTCACAATGAACGGGCTGCCATCCTCACAACCCCTTGGGAACAGCTCACCGGCGCACAGATTCTTTCCGCTATGGAAGGTGGGCACTCTCTGGCAGAGCAACTTCTCTCCGAACTGCACCATGAACATCATCACCATGGAGAGGACTGTGACTGTGGCTGCCACGACCATGAACACCATCATGAACACGAACACGACCATGGGGAGAGTTGTGACTGTGACTGCCACGACCATGACCACCATCATGAACATGAGCACGACCATGGAGAGAGTTGTGACTGTGACTGCCACGACCATGACCACCATCATGAACATGAGCACGACCATGGAGAAAGTTGTGACTGTGGTTGTCATGACCATGAACATCACCATGAACACAATGACAGTTGTGGCTGTGATGCCTGTCTGGTTGGCTCTATGGGACACCACCACCATCACCACGCCGATGAAGTCTTTATGTCTTGGGGACGTGAGACCCCTCACAAGTATAGCCGTGAGGATTTACAGGATGCCCTGTCCTCTCTTGCTATGAGTCAGGATTATGGCGTTGTGTTGCGTGCCAAAGGAATGGTTCCCTGTGAAGATGGCTCTACATGGCTCCACTTTGATTTGGTGCCCGGTGAATTCCAGATTCGTGACGGTGCTGCCGACTACACAGGTCGTCTGTGTGTCATCGGTTCCGACCTGAAAGAAGCGGAACTTGCAAAGCTGTTCTGTCTGGAATAAGGAAGGTGACTGATATGAGCGACTCCCGCATTCCTCTCTATCTCATCACTGGATTTCTGGACAGTGGAAAAACTACACTGCTCATTGACACACTGGGCATGGACTATTTCAACGATGGACAGCGGACTGTGTTGTTGTTGTGTGAAGAAGGCGAAGTGGAATATGACCAGTCCCAACTTTCCAAGCAAAATTGCCGTGTGGTACCTGTGGAAAGTCAAGACCAGTTGACCACCACTTTTCTGGAGGAAATTGACCGCCGCTATCAGCCAGAACGGGTTCTGCTGGAGTACAACGGTATGTGGCCCATTCAGACCTTGCGTGATTGCAGACTTCCAAAAACATGGGGACTATATCAGGCAATCCATGTGATAGACGGTACTACCTTTGAACTGTACCGCAACAATATGCAGTCTCTCATTGTGGATGCGGTATCTGAGGCAGATATGGTGCTGTTTAACCGCTGTACCCCAGATATGCCTCTGCCCGGCTGGAAGCGTTCCATTCGAGCCGTCAACCGGATGTGTGAAATTGTCTTTGAATCTCCCGAAGGGGATGAAATGGAGGTAGAGGACATTCTCCCCTACTCTCTGGACGTATCCCATATTGATTTGGATGACGATGACTATGGTATCTGGTATCTCCATGTACAGGACCATCCCGATTTGTATGTGGGAAAGACCATTACCTACACCGCCTTAGCCATGACCAGCCACAAATTACCCAAAGGCACTTTTATTCCTGGTCGCAATGCCATGACCTGCTGTGAAGATGACATTCGTTTTTTTGGTTTTCTGTGTAAGTATCCCCAGAGCCGCAACCTGAAAAAAGGTCAATGGGTCAAGGTACATGCCACCATCCAATTTGAACATGCCGATGTTTACCAAGAGGAAGGGATTGTGCTGTATGCCGACCAGGTAGAGCTGACAGACCCACCTGCAGAACCTCTGGTTTATTTCCGGTAAACTTCATTTTGTAACCAGACTTTATACACTGTTTTTCCAAACAAACGAACTGCAAAACAAATCTCAGTAAAAAGTAGAGTTACCTGTCTACTTTTTACTGAGATTTATTGTTCTATTTTTGACATTTGAAAATTTGGAGCATTAGCAATCTTTTTGCAAAAATTTGCAACGGAATTCCTCTGCTGGGATTGGCTTGCTGTAGTAATACCCCTGTCCATAGTCACATCCCATTGATATAATCAATTCCTCATCCTCCTTTGTTTCAACGCCTTCTGTCACAGTTTCTATTTTTAATTTTTTTGCCATTGCAAAAATCAAAGACATCACTTCATACTGTGAACTCCTTTGTTCCTCTCTTAAATCCATTAAAAACATGCGATCCAGTTTTATTTTATCAATGTAGATTTTTCCCAATGTGTTTAAAGATGAATACCCCGAACCAAAATCATCCATAGATACATGAAATCCTGCACGGTTAAGGTTAGAAATTGTGTGATTGAATTCCTTTATATTTTCAAATGCCAAACCTTCTAAAATCTCCAGCATGATGTATCGTGGTGGAATTTGGTAGCGAGATGTAATCTCTATCAATTTTTCTACATAGTCATCACTGGCAAACAGGGATTTTGTCTGATTGATCGAGATGGTAATTGGAGCAATCCCCTCATCTATCCACTTTCGCAATAACTGACAGCTTTTTTCAACCATATAAAGATCCAGATATTTACAGAATCCATTCTGTTCAAAGATTGGGATAAATTGATTGGGAAAAAGAAGCCCCTGTTCCTTTGTCTGCCAACGCACCAATGCTTCTGCACTGTCTATCTGTCCTGTCCGCAGATTCATTTTTGGTTGCAGGTAAACTTGGTATTCATTTTCTTCAAGGGCTCGACACATATTTGTTTCAATATATAATCTAAGCTGCTCCTCTTTGTGCATAGAATCATTGTATATACAAATTGCGGAACCCCCGTTCTGCTTTGCATGAACCAATGCCACCATAAGGCAGTTCAAATTTGTCTGGGTATTCAACAAATCTGGAGAAGTAGTAGAAGAAACCACACCACAATAAACAGATATCTGATAGCCATCCAGCAATTCCTCTGCCATCTTGCTCAGCTGCGTTTGAAGCCCACATAGATAATGCTCTATTTTCTCTGGCTGGCATTCCAAAAGTGAGAGATAGAAAGAATCTGCTGTGGGGCGGCAAATCAATTCCCCTTCTCTTATATTGTCACTCAAAATTTCTCTCATCTTGCAGAGAAGCTGGTCTGCTCTCTGTGTTCCATAGGTGTCATTGATATATTTAAAATTGCGGATATTTAAAGCAACCAGTGCCCATGGCTCTCTCTGTACAATTTTTTGCTCCACCAGTTTGCAGAAATAGGTACGATTATATGCACCTGTCAGTTCATCATAAATGGAAAGATGGAGTAATTTATTTTCATTCACCAGTGCTTTGTATGCCATCTTTCTATGATAGGCATAGAATGCAAACATACCAACCACCAAGAGAATTCCTATGATTGCTGTCAAAATAGCCGCCCTGTTTGCTAAAATCCACTCTGTTGGTGTATACTCTACCCGATCAGAAAGGTAAGCTGACAGGCGGGCTTGTGTTGCCTGATCACTGAATGAACTGGAAAACTGATTCAAAAGAGAAATCATTGTGTCAATATTTGGAAGGTCATTTGCTACGGCAACTGCATAAGAAAATTCTTTTGTATCTGCCCAATTTGTGACAATACCATCATAAATGTTCTCTTTACGAAGGTAATAATTCAGACAATATCCATCCACCCAGGTACAACAATCCTGGTTTGACAGCACATCTTTCAATGTTTTCTCTATATTCATACTAAATTCCATGACTTCTTCCGTTGAATGGTCATGTTCTTCAGAATAGGTACGGACCGCATAACTGTGAAAATATGGCAGTAACAGTCGTATTCCACTTTCATAGGAAAGTGCAGAATTGGTTGCAATACAGGTAATCAAATCAACCTGCTTATTTTTTACCATCTGTATTGCATCATTCAAATCATCTTCAACCACTGCCTCATAACTCAGTCCGATACTTTCGGCAAAATCATTGAAATACTCTACAGCAAACCCCTTCAGTTGCCCATCCTGAACATATTGAAATGGTGCATCTCCTGCAAAAAACAGCACTCGAAGGGTTCCCAATGATTGTATATATTCCAATTCCTCCTCAGATGCACGGAAAAAATCAGAATCCAGAAAATAACGTTCATACAGTTCATGCTGTAAATTTTCATAGGATGTTGATACAATCGCCAATGCAGTATTGAGTTCTGGAAGTAAATCCTCTCGATTCAGTGATAATGCAAAATAATATGGCGAAGGCGAAAAACGTCCTATACTTCTCAACCCTTCTGGCAAAGAAATATCCACCTGAAGCACAGCATCTGCCTGACCATCAAAGACAGCATTCATCATTTCATCGTAGGTTCCATAATCTATCACTTGATATGTGAAGCCATTGACCTTTGCATACTGCTTAAAAAGTTCCATTCTTGACTTCATCCCAGGATAGGATGCGATGGTAATTCCATCCCAATTAGAAAAATTTTCATCGATATAGCCAGAATCATCTCGAACAGCAAGCACTGTATAAGTAGACCCGTAACTATAACTGGGATAGAGAAAGCTCTCCTCTAAAACTTCATTGCGGTTCATCGTACCCATCATGTCAATCTCACCACTTACCAGTTGGTCTAAGAGGGTCGATAACTGGGTATTTACATCTCCTTCCGCTTGAACATACTCAATTTCCCAGTTTGTAAACAGGGTCAACTGCTCCATATAATCCACCAAATAACCTGCATAATTCCCATTTTCATCAATATAAGAGATACCATCATGAATGGGAAAACCGACACGCACAACCTTTGATGGATTATTGGCTGCATGGGAAACTAACCCAAAAGATAATAATATTGTTATCAGAATTACAATAGAAACCAACCATTTTGGTATTTTCATGTCATTTCCCCCTCTGCTTATTGGAACCTGTCCACACATATTATACAACTACTTTTCTGAATTGTAAAATCCACATATGAAGTGACATGGCTATTGTAATAGCCATGTCACTAAAAAGGGCAACCTGGCTACGTCATACGAAGAAGCACTTGAATTTTGCCACATTTAAGTATCATAATTTATCCTGAACGACTATCATTTTAGCTTTTACTGGTAATTTAGTCAAGAATTTTCTATGATAACTTTCTTTCATTTGCCATCTGTTCTGAACGTCAAAAACAGGTCACAGTCATATGACTGTGACCTGTTTTTGTTGCATCCTTTTTCTACAGCCCTCTATCTTTTTGATATTTGTTATTCTGTGGAAACATCCCGATGGTGCAAATACCAGATGGTAAGTAGTGTAAATAGTGTAACATAAATTCCAACTGACACAAAAAATATTAGGAATTCCAATTTCATGGTGGGATTATTTGCCCGCATCCCCAGACAAAGGAGCGAGTAGGGAAATCCATACCCAACCCCCTGAGCAGTTGCCATCAGCCCAAAAATACCACCTACCAGACCAATGGCAACGGGCGGCGCAAAGGCACGCAAAACCAAACTGAGAAACAACTGTACTGCACACACAGACACTCCACCAACCGCACCACACAGCAGCCACTCCCACAATTCTGGAGGAACCGGCTCAGCAATCCCCACCAGAAAACCACTGAGCAGAAACAGCCCACCAATACACACCTGCGCCAGAAAAGAAATTCCCATTGCCAAACTCAATTTTGCAAGACACAGTGCAGAGATTGGCACCGGTGTAGTCATAACACGGTTCCAGTTGTGGTCTGTATGTTCCAATCTCCACTGCCAGGCACAGAACACCCCCAACAGAGCAGGCAAAAAGAACAGAGAAGAAAATAGGGTATGCTGGCTCCATAAACTATACCAACCATCTTCCAATACCTCCCGATTTGCCATATAATTTCCCGTTCCAAGGATGGCTGGAAATACAGGCAGAACCAAAAACGCCAGCCATACTGGGGAACGGCGACACTTTTGTATTTCCCCGTTCAAACAACGCAGAAACATCCCTCACACCTCCTTTTTCACAAACAGAATACGACCCACTACCAAAAACACCAATACCCAGACAAGCAACAAAACCACATCTGTCATCTGTGGCAATCTCCAAAAAAATCGGGTCACTCTGGTGGTCTCGTTCCAGTCCATCCCCACCAATGACATCAACCCGTAATATCCCCATGGGACACATCGAATCAACCACGCAGGAAACAGCAGGGAAAGAAGTCCCATAAAACTTCCAAATATGCCGCTAATCAAAGGGGCTGCCTGATTGGCAAACCGCAGGGATAACCCCTGTTGCAAAGCACAGACCATCATGGACACAGTCCAGGAAATTAAGGTAAACAGCACCAGCCGACCAACAGGTACCGACCCAGAAAGCCCCACTGCCACACCCAGTACCAGAAAGAGACAAGAGCGAACCACCAGCAATCCTGCCAACACCAGTGCACCCCAAATGAGCTTGACAGTATAAAGTTGGCTGGGTGTCGCCAATGTCTCCAGCAGTTTCCATGTGTTTCCTCTGTGTTCCAGTTCACAGTTTCGGCTCACCAGTGTGGAAACACTCAGCGGCAATACAATGGCATCAACCAGAGCCAGATTATAGAGTAACAGCATCCAATCCGGTGGCATGGAATCGGAAGCCTGACGGATAAGAAACACCCACATCCATACCACTTGTACTGCCAAAACAGCCACACATATCAGAACAATCCCACGGTGTCGGCACTTATCAAACTCCAATTTTAACAGATTCACAGGCTCCGCTCCTTCCCTGTCAGCTCCAAAAAGATGTCCTCTAAACTTTTTCTCCGCTCCTCCAGTCGGACAATGCCCAGACGGTGGCTGGTCAACAGAAAAACCAGTTGGGCTGTCACCTCATCGGACAAAATGGGGAGTATGAGATAGTCCCCCTCCTCCTGACAGGGAATGGACTGCTCCGACAACAGGTGACGGGTCAACGGGTTGTTTGTGGTACGCAGTGCCAGATGGGGACAGCTTTTATGATGCAACTGCTCCAATGTGTTTTGAAACACCAATTCCCCATCGCGAATGATTGCCACATGGTCTGCCATCTGGTCAATTTCGCTTAAAAGGTGGCTGGATACCACCACCGTCATCCCAAACCGCTGGGGTAAACTGCAAATGAGTTCCCGCATCTCCTGAATCCCTGCTGGGTCCAGTCCGTTGGTCGGCTCATCTAAAATCAACAGTTTTGGATAGCCCAGAAGAGCCGATGCCAGCCCCAGCCGCTGTTTCATTCCTAAAGAATATTGAGATACCTTTTTGTGTTTCTGACCATCCAGCCGGACAATGTGCAAAACCTCTTGAATCTGTTGTTCTGGCACATTGCGCAAGGTCTGAACCACTTTCAGATTTTCCTCTCCAGTGAGATGCCCATAGTAACTGGGGCTTTCAATCAGACTTCCCACCTGTCGCAAGAGCATCAGCCGATTTTTTTGTTCCATCTGTCTGCCTAACATGTGGATTTCCCCCATTGTGGGATGGACAAGACCCAATATCATTTTTAGTGTGGTGGATTTTCCAGCCCCATTGGGTCCCAAAAAGCCGTAGATGCTGCCCTCGGGCACCTGTAACGAGAGATGTGACACCCGTAATATGTTGCCATATTGTTTGGACAGGTCACATGTTTCAATGATATTCATAGCAAAACCTCCTAACACCCTGTATCTTAGCAGGTTTGCCTTACATCCCCATGAAGCCTACCTTACATTTCCCTTACTTTTTGCCCAGAGACTGGACGAACCTGCAAGAATGGCTATAATGAAAAAGAGAACGCCAAAGGAAGTGATTCCATGCCCTATTCCATCCTTATTGTGGATGATGAGCCAGCCTTGCAGAGTATGGTCTGTGGGTTGTTGCTTCAGGCAGGCTATGAAGTACAGTCTGCCCTGTCCTGCGCTCAAGCTCTGGAGCAGTTTACCAAAAAACATCCTGATGCAGTGCTGCTGGATGTGATGCTGCCAGATGGGGACGGGTTTACCCTGTTTCAGCAGTTTCAGGAACTGCAAGATATTCCTGTCCTGTTTCTCTCTGCCCGGGATGAGGAGGAAGCCAAACTTCAGGGGCTTGGACTGGGTGCAGATGACTATATCACAAAGCCTTTTTTGCCTCAGGAATTGTTGCTTCGGCTGCGGGCAGTGTTGCGCCGCTCCTATCGGGACGAACCGGCGGTGGTGCGGTTGGGAGAGACGGAACTCAACTGGGGCAAGGGAACCATCCACCGTACTGGGCAGGAATTTGCACTGACTGCAAAGGAATTTGCACTTTTGAAAAAATTATGGGATGCCCGTGGAGCCATTGTGACCATAGATGCCCTGTGTAATGCCCTTTGGGATGGTCCCCTGATTGGCTATGAAAATACCCTGATGGTCCATGTCCGCCGTCTGCGTGAAAAATTGGAGGCAGACCCCTCCCACCCAAAGTACCTTTTGACGGTGAGAGGGCTTGGCTATCGGCTGGAGCGGGAGGGCAAACCATGAAATTCAAAACCCTTTGGAAAGGTGCTGTTCTGGTGACTGCATCCGCCGCCCTCATTGCTGCCATTTCCATTTTAGGAATTGTTTTCTTTGTGTTTTCCAGCAGTGTAGACAGTCAGAATTGGGGTGTCCCCATTCATGAAATTTCCAACGCACTGATATGGGATGGGGAATCCTATGTTTTGACAGAAGAATCCCTGCTGGAACAGAATCACTGGGCAATGCTGATTGGGGAGTCTGGTCAGGTGGTGTGGTCCCTCTATAAACCGGACGAGATACCAGATCAGTATACCCTCTCCGATGTTGCATCCTTCACTCGATGGTATCTCCACGACTACCCCGTGCGATGTTGGGTACGAGAAGATGGTCTGTTGGTGGTGGGTGCGCCAAAAGGCAGTGTGTGGAAATATGATGTAGCAATGCAGACACAAGTTCTGTTTCGCACCCCTGTCTGGTTTTTGAGCTTGTTTCTGCTGTCCCTTGTGGGTGTGCTGGGGCTGTCCTGTCTGACCGTACGCCGATGGTTTCGGCAGGCACAACAGATACGAGATACTGCCCGTTCCAACTGGATTAACGGTATCTCCCACGACATCCGCACCCCCCTTTCAGTGGTGATGGGCTATGCTGCCCAGATGGAACTGGCACCTGATTTGTCTCCAATCTATCAAAAACAGGCTTCTGCCATCCGCTCCCAAAGCCAGGTGATTCGGGATTTGGTAAACGACTTAAATTTGACCATGCGTTTGGACTGTGAAATGCAGCCACTGCGGAAAGAGAACCTGCAACCCACGGCTTTTCTCAGACAGGTTGTGGCTGATTTTCTCAATGGTGGGATGGCAGATGGATTTGATTTTTCCATAGACCTTCCATCCTCCCCACTTCCTGATATCAAAGCAGACCCCTTTTTGCTGCGGCGTGCGGTGAACAATTTGCTTATCAACTGTGTGCGGCACAATGCCCCGGGCTGCACCATTTCTCTGGGGGCTGAGGCAGAACGAAACCAACTTCTGTTCTGGATTGAGGGTGGAGCCACTACACAGACAATCCCCTCTCCTTCTCCCCGTCAGCTGGAACCAGATGGCGGAGCCGCTCACGGCACTGGGCTAAATTTGGTGGTGCAGATTGTAGCTGCCCACGGTGGCACTGTGCAATTTTTTACTGGTTCTGTGTTCCGCTGTGAGTTAAGGTTTCCCTTTGTGTCACATAGGTGACAGCATAAAGGAAGGGTACGAAGGTTCATCGCCTTCGTACCCTTGTTATTTGGAAGCTATGGTTCCCTACTCATTCGATTCCATCGTTTGCAGCACTGTGCAATGGTGCATTCATAAGCCGGTCAATCATGACCTTTTGTATGTTCTGTTCCTTGGTTCTGTCAAAGTAGGAATTTGTGGGGTCATACCAGGAATGCAGATATTTTTGATATTCTTCCTCAAAGCCACGCTCCTTTAAAATATCATACATTCGTCCAATTCCCTCCTGATAGGTTTCCGTCATGCTGTGGGCTTTGGCTGTCAACCGGTCCAACTCTCCATAGAAGTCGGTGGCGTTGGGGTCAATGTTCCAATCAGATATGCTCCCCTCAGCAAATGGATTCTCTCCAAAAACTGTCTCCAAACCATGATCAGAAATTCTGTTCATTGCATAACCATAGCAGTTTTCTCCCATCTCATTCAGATGTGCAATGCCATCCTCCAGAAACTGTGCCCGTCCTTCCTTTGCCTGTGTGAGAGACAGAAGAATCTCTTCCATAGTCTGTCCTTCTTGCAAAGCGGCAGTTCCATCTAAAATATCCTGATATCCCTGGATGGTTGCATCCCATTCCTGCAACTGCTCCTTGAAATCGGTCAGTTCCTGTTCATATCCCTGAGAAAGATTTGCATTGAAACGGAATGTGTTCATATAAAACTCTAACAGTTGGGTAGGGATTGCCTCCAACACAGAGTCATTTTCTACCTCTGTGTAGGCATCTAATTGTATCTGCTCTGTTTTGGACAGCCCAACAGTCGTTTCCTCCTCTGTCTGTTTTGCTGTCAGTTGGTTGGAAATCTGTTGCAAATTGATTTCACCAGATTGGGAAGGGGTAAATGGATTGACCTTTTGTGTCATTGGGTTACTTTGTTGGAAGGGAAGTGTAGATAGATACATCACATTTCATCTCTTTTCCTAAAATTAAGGTTACCATAGTTTATCGTCCTATGCCATAGCGTTGCATTCCCTCCAAAATGTCATAAATTTGTTGGAATGCCTGTGCTTTATGGGATTTCATCCAGCCACCCTGCTCCTCATCATAATAAGACCACGCCTTTTCCTCCTGTGCCCACAAAAACAGGTTCACCCGCTGGGCTCCACGGTCAAAGGTTGGGACAGACCCAAGATAGGGAAACTCAGCCTTGTTTGCCACATAGGCACGGCAAGTCTCCGCTGTAACTTTCACAAAGGCTGGCTGGTGCTGGGAGTGCCCCAAATCTGCCAAATCTTCTGGATTCAGTGCTCCCATCTCACACAAATCATCCAAAAACTGGTCATATTCCTTCTGTGTCATGCTGCTGGGGTGGTACTTGTCCGCCAGTGTTTTCCACTCCTCAAGGGTCATCTCCTCCATCAGATTGGGCAGTGGTGCATACTCTGGAGCCGGGTTGCGTTCCATATAGTCTGCAAACCATTCCCTCATCTTCTGTCTGTCTTCCTCATTTTGCGGTACAATGATGTCCCCTTTTTTTCCAGCCAGAGCCTCCTCCCAACCGATGGTGGTCAATGCCCTTTGTTGGGTCTGTGTTTGTGTTCTTTGCTGCATCCACTGTGTCATAGATGCTGTACCAACTGGATTCATGTTCACCTTTCCCCTTTCTTTTTGTCTGATGGTGTTCAAAACCCATTATGAAATTATAGATTTCACATACTTAATCAAATCAGCCGTTGTGCCAGCCAATCCCAAATCTGTGGCTGAGAGATAATATTTGTTTCCATACTCCAATGCCATGGACCGCATATCCGACAATTTTGCGTTGAAATCCTGCAAAAATGCGTCTTTACTGCTGGTATCTAAGTTGGCAAACAAGTCTGAAATGTCAAACCCAGTCTGAACTGCATCCTTTTGTTTCTGTGACCATGCAATTCCACCATAGCCGCTGTCCATGCTGTTGCTTAACTTCTGTACATTCTGAAGGCTCTTTTCATACAATCTTTCGATTCCATCCGCAAATTGTTCTCCCACTGCACCATAATTTTTTCCATAATATGCTGCAATGGATTTTGCCAGTCCTTTTTGGGCTGAGGTAAAGGTGTAAAGCTGCCCTGCGGATGTCTCATTCAAAACCCCTTCCAATTCCTTGCCCAGAGATTGAAGCTCAAACAGTTGGTTAATTCCAATGTCAGAACCTCCAATGGTCAGCTTGGTTTCCACACGGCTTAAATCTGGTGTCTCTCCCTGTTTGATTTGCTGTGCCAACTCCAGCACCACATCTTCCATCTGCTCTTGCAATGTGGTTACATTGTCCTCTGTATAGTTTCCATTGGTCAAAAAGTCCAGAGTGTCACGGATAAAGCCGGCATCCTGTATATCACGAAACCGGAAGGTCTCATTTTCCCCCAATGTACTGTACTTTTCCGCTGCCTCCATCAGAAAATCGGTTGTGTGAAAGAAAAATCCGTGGGTAGCCGCCCCTTGCGCTGCACTTTTGTTGGCATCCTCTGGAAAGGTAATGGGTCTTCCATCTTCTCCAATGGTAGAACCAATGATTAAGCCACTCCACAGGTTATCCACAATGGTTTTCCCATCTTCATCCACTTCTGGCAGGCTTGGAACAATCCCATTTGGGTACAGCTTGTCGGTCAGGTCTTGCGCACGACTGATATCGATGTCAATGGTATCAAAAGAGGGGGAAGAAAAAT
Source organism: uncultured Oscillospiraceae bacterium (assembly GCA_944385095.1). GTDB lineage: Bacteria > Bacillota > Clostridia > Oscillospirales > Oscillospiraceae > Lawsonibacter. The sequence goes on along the minus strand of CALWVS010000018.1, from coordinate 29,541 downwards.
GGATTTTCTCTCCTACGGCAGTTTGTGCCCCATTTTGGCTGTTTTGTGTCCCCTTTATAGAGACACACCAGCTATTGTTGACCAATTCGTCGGGAAGTCTCCCATTCACCATAGAAATCTGTGCCATCATTACCACTCCTATTACTATATTTTTCTATATCCAGTTAAATTTTAAAATCCATACTGCGGGATGAGATAGGGAACCGCTCAAAATACCCTTTGGGATAGACCTGTAAATTGGATAGAAACGAACGCCATGTACCACTCTCATCTGTATTGTTCTCAGAACCCAACAACAAATCGGAAACTGTGTGCAAATCTTCTTTGTTAAAATGAAAGCGGAACTGGGTGCTCAGACGGTGTTCTACTCCATTCTCATCTGTGTAGGAAACCCATGTCTGTGCTTTGGTTGGGTCTGTGGGGTCAAATTGGGAATTGGTATAGTCAATCACTGTTTTAGTTCCATCTTGGTCTGTTATGGTGAGAGAGTTCATTCTGACGGTTGTACGATAGGCATCCCCACCCGATTCATAGAACCATTTCATATGTTCTGGCGGCACTGCATCTGGATCTATGATGGTGTGCTGTGCATCGGAGACCACAAAGGGATTTCCACCCAGAGCAGTATTGAAATTATAGCGATGGGTTGCCCCCTGTGCCAGATAGTCTGGCACCTGAAAGGAGGCACCATACTCTTTGGCTACCGCTTGGGCACCTGTGGTGATGGCAGAAATGGCAGATTCACTGGCATAATAGTAATCGGAATTGTAGTAGCTCCAGTTGCGCTGGGGATTCCAATCCCCTGTTATGTACCGCTCTCCCTCTGCACGGTTGCGTTCCACTGCGGCAGTCAAAACTTTTTCCCGAAACACATCATAAAAATTGGCTGCTGTTTCTTTCTGTAAGTCACTGAGGGGACCTGTGGGCTGTTCCATGGAACCAAACAGCTCTTTTTTCAACATGTTTTCATATTCATTTTGTAGTTCTGACTCTGACATTGTGCCATCAAAAAACTGGTTGATACAGTCATCCATCGGGCTGGTGTGTATGGAGGAATCCCCCTCCAAATACCCCCGTACCACTGCATCCATCTCTGTGTATGTATAGGATGTAGGAACCCGAACAAAAGAATCTAAATCAACTGAATCTTTTGAGACTTTTGTTATATCCTTTGAGATACTCGGAAAACTCCCATACTCATTTTTCACATGTGGAACATTTGATAGATTGATACCATTCATCTGTTACCCTTCCTTCTGTCACACTGTTTATTTGATGTATGTCCTTTTGCCATTTTTTCTCTGTGTTCCACCTATAATATCGACAGTATTTGGAAATAGTTTATATGGCTCTCAAAAAACTTTCCCAACACAGCAAAACAACCGCCAGTAGAATGTGTTTCTTCTCACATTCCACTGGCGGTTTTATGCCTTTTAATTCTGTTCTGTTTTAGAGTACCACACTTCGGATGGCTTCCATCAAATCCACCACAGCGGAGCGTGGCACCAGAGAAACCGGTGTTCCATCCACCACAGCCACACAGTTCTCTCCATCATAGCGATAGAATGTAATCTGTACTGTGGGGTTTGATTCCTGTTCCAGATACACAGTCAGGGAAATTTCCTCCTGCCCTGTGGGTTGTTCCTGTGTGAAACTGTCTGCCACTAAGCTGGAGAAGGCACTCTGTATATCTGCGGTATCAAGTTCTGTCTCACCATAGTACCAGGTTGTATTCTCCCCTGTGCCTTCTGTGGTCAGGGTATAGGTTTCCCCATCCAGAACAACATCCATCTGTGTGAAACTGCCAAAGTCAGCCCAGAGCACCTCCTTGTGGCGTAAATCATCATAAGAAACTGCCATCAGTTGCTCATAGTCCCCTCCTGCAATTTCATACACAATGGCTGAATCACCCACTCTCACATAAGCTGGCAGTGCAGCCAGTTTTTCCTCATCCTCTTGGGCTGCCTCCACTTCCTCTGGATTGCGTCCCACTGACAGGGTGAATGTGTTGGACTGGTCCTCCTGCGTATACTCCACCGTTACCGTCAAATCTGGTGCATCCAAGCCGTAGGAAGTCAGTTCCTCCTCTGTCACCTGATAGGTGACATAATCGGTGAGGGACAGATAGTGCAAGGTGGACAGGTAGTCCTCTACCAAATCGGTGTCTAATGGTACGGTTTCCCCTGCCTGCTCTGTAAAGTAGACATCTTCTGCACTATAGGTATTTGTGTTGCCCTCATCATAGAAGATTTGGTAGTTCTGTACACCCTCCCATGTGATGGTGGATACTGTATCAAAAGCAGGGATTTCATCATGGTGAATCAGGTCACTGAGTTGGCAGTCAAACACCTCCATTGGGTCCTGTGTCACCAGATAGACTGTGCCATCACCCAGAGAGAGATACCGCTGTTCATCCATCACACTGTAATCTCCTAACGTGATGGTATACTCCGTTTCTCCTGCGGTCAGTTCAATGGTACAAATGGGGGCATCCAATCCATATTGCCCCAAATCTTCTACTGACTCCATGCGGAATGCAGCTCCAAGACTGGAAAACTGGTCCAGTAATGTATTCATCTGTTCCTCATCTACTGGGAATGCCTCATCTGCATCATAGACCCAGGTATCATCTTTATGAAAGGAAAAGCTCTCCCCTTCATAGGTCCAGGAAAGGCGGGTCACAGTATCGGTAGGGATTTCCAAAATGATGTCCCCCGTTGCCTCCACAGTGTCACGGTGCTCCTCATAGCGTGTTACACCAAAGGTTGCAAGACATACCACCACCAGCACACCCAGCAATATATAGATTTTCTTATACCGTTTCATGCTGCACCTGCTTTCTGCGTACTACCACCACAATGCCTACACCCAGATAGACCAGAGGAAACACACCAATCATCAAGGTTCTGAGCAAAGAGGACACAGATTCACTGATGGTGAGATAGTTATAGTTGAGGGATTTACTGCGAATTGCCATTGCCTCTGTCTCTCCCACCAGATTGGACAGGGCATTCATCGCCAAATCTCCGTTGGCACCAGAGGAAAAGGCGTTGTACCTGTCATCCAAAAAGTCGGAGGAACTGAACCAGACAATCTGCCCACCACCGGTGGTTTCAATGGATACAGCCAGAGCAAAGGGACCATCTATATCCCCTTCCTCCTTTTCATAGGTGTTCAGGTCAAATCCTGCCACCTTGGAAAAAGAAGTGTCCGATGTTGTAAGCAGTTCAGTGACAATCGCATCGGTGTTGCCTGTCACCTGAAGTCCCTGAGCCAGGGGCAAAATGGCGTAGTAGTGCTCGTCTAACAGAGATTGGGTTATTTCATGACTTTCCAGAGTGGGCAACAATACATAGGGATAACCAAAGGCGTAAGATTCCCGGTCACTTTCCACCACAATGCCCTCTACTGGTTCCACTCCATACTGGCTCAACAGTTGATACAAATTGGTCAGTTGGTTTTCTTCTGTTGGTCCAGCCATCACCAGCAGTTTTCCCCCTGCCTCTGCATAGGCAGAGAGCAGTTCCACTTCCTGAGTGGACAGGTCACTGGTAGGGGCATAAATTGCCACACAACTGGCATCTTCTGGAATGGCATCCACGGTGAGCAAGGACAGAGATTCCACTTGAATATTTGCCTTGTCAATCTGGTCTGCAAAGGTGGCTGGCAGTTCAGATTCTCCATGCCCCTCTAAGGTGTAGAGAATGGGCAGCTCCTCCCGCACCACATAGTCAATGGCTGAGGTGATGGCACCTTCTCCATCAAATGAGGTGGAGTAGGCATAGGAGTACAAATCCGGTTCTGAGAGATAAATATCATCATAGGAGATATAGCGGTTGCGCTCTCCACACTCCACCACCAGACTGTTGTTCTTCACTTCCTCTTCTGTGTACTGCTGGGCAAATGTGGGATAGGCATCTGGATTCTTTTTCTCCACAATGATATGGTCAGACAGATTTTCATATTCTCCCAGCAGATTTTCAATCACTGCGTCCTCCTCATCTGCCTGCACAATCCAATAGATGGTCACATCTTGGGTCAAATTGGAAAGGACTGCTTTGGTATTGCTGGTGACAGAATAGAGCTGGGCTGCACTGATATCAAAACTGGTGAGAGAAGTGGGAAGCGCACTCACCAACACATTGCACACAATGACAATCGCCAGCACCACCGCTGTGAGAATGAGGGAATAAGAACCGCCCTGCATGGCAATGCGGTTGGATGGTCTGCTGTGCTCCTGTTGGAACAGCTTTGGAACCTTCATCAGTTATACCTCCGTTTCTCCAGAGATTGGACGGACAAAAACAGGAACAGCACTGCCACAGACAGGTAGTAAACCACACCAGTCCAGTCAAACATGCCGTTGACAAATACGTTCAACCGCTCAAACAGGGAGAGTTTTGTCATAATTTTGGGCAATAACCCCTCTAGCAGACTGCTGTCAATCCAGTTCACTGCCAGCAAAAGCACCAGCAACACCGCAGCCACCCCATAGGCAAGATTCTCATTTTTGGTCATATACTGCACCAGTACACCAATGACCACAATCACCACCATCAGTGCAACCACAGTACCAAATGCAGTGGCTGAGATGTGTTCTGACAGTGTGACACTATAATAATTGAGTAAAATCACTGCAATACCCAGACCGGCTGCAAATCCCTGATTGTCTGTCAGAGAGGATAGAAAAATCCCCACTGCAATGAGGGCAGCCCCCAACAGGAAAAAGGCAAAAATAGAACCATAGGACGTGGGCAAATACACTTCCCCATATCTGGAAAATACCAGCGGATAGAGAGAAATGATGAGCAAAGGTACCAGATAGACCACCAACAGTGCCAGATATTTGCCCAGAATCACATGGGTGGTAGAGATGGGCAGAGAATAGAGTAACTGGTCCGTTTTCTGTTTGCGCTCCTCTGCAATCACCCGCATGGTCAAAATGGGGACAATGACCACAAAAATCAGGGAAGCAAAGCTGAGTACAAACTCGAAGTTGCTCACCGCTGCCTGTAAATTGTATATCATGGCACCAATTCCAATAAAACAGAGCAGAAATGCCCCAAACACATAGGCGGTCAGGGTATGAAAATAACTTTTCAGCTCATGCTCCAGCACTGCGATCATGGTTCTCCTCCTCCCTCTCCTCTACGGTTTGTGTTTCCTTTTCCTCGGTCAACTCCAAGAAAATATCCTCCAAATTTGCCTTACGGACAGACAGCTCCAACAGAGGAAGCTGTGCCTTTGCAAAGGAGAGGAAAATTTCCTTGGAAACGGTATAAATATCGGTGGCATCGCTTTGAAGCTGTACTATTGTTCGGTTATGTTCTCCCTGTGAGAATTGAACACGGGTGACATTTGCAACCCCAGACAGGATTTGGGATACCGTTTCCTGCTCCGCCTCACAGACAAGTTGAATCTCATTGGGACTGAGCAACTGCTGTTCCAGTTTGGACGGCTCATCAAAGGCAATCAGCTTTCCCTTGGAAATAATCAGAACCCGGTCACAGATTGCCTGTACCTCAGAGAGAATGTGAGAACTGAAGATGACGGTGTGTTTCTGTCCCAGTTCTCGAATCAGGTCTCGAATTTCGATAATCTGTAAGGGGTCCAGTCCCACCGTCGGCTCATCCAAAATAATCACACGGGGGTTTCCTAACAGAGCTTGGGCAATACCCACTCGCTGTTTGTAGCCTTTGGATAACGCACCAATCCGGCAGTGTTTTCTGTGCTCCAGCCCTGTCTGTTCTAACACTTCCCAGATTTGCTGTTTCAGCTCCTCCCCTCTCAGCCCCTTTGCCCGTCCCACAAAATGCAGATACTCCAGTGGGGTTTCATTCAAATAAAGAGGTGGTTGTTCCGGCAAGTAGCCAATGAGCCTTTTGGCTTGGTTTGGCTGCTCCAATATATCATATCCATCTATGTTCACTGTACCTTCCGTGGCAGACAGACAGCCAGTGATGATGTTCATGGTGGTAGATTTTCCTGCCCCATTGGGTCCCAGAAATCCATAGACATGCCCTTCTGGAATCGTGAAGGACAGGTCATCCACTGCTACAAAATCACCATAGCATTTGGTTATATGCTCTACTGTGATCATATGATCCCTCCTGTTGCTGCTGCAAAACAGCTTATCTGTCAGGAAGTATAACCCAGAAAGCTGAAAGGACGCTGAAAATTCCATTTAAAATTTTCAGGTTATCACAGAACAGGACGTGGAGCGGCATTCTTGCCGCTCCACGTCCTGCTTAAATGGTAGGTAACTTCACAAAAAAAGTGTTGATGCCCTGTTGGCTTTCTGCCCAGATTTTCCCTCTGTGTCGGGTGACAATGTTCTGGGCAATGGCTAAACCCAATCCAAAACTGCCATCACGGCTGTGGGCTGGGTCTGCCCGATAAAATCGCTGGAAAATCAGGTGTAGCTGTTCCGGTGGAATGGGTGCGCCGGGATTCGACACAGAGAGCAGACAGCCCTGCCTCATGTCTCTGGTGAGGGAAACTGTGACCTCTCCAGGGGTCTGGGCATATTTTCCGGCATTGTCCAGCAAAATATCCAATACCTGTTTCAATGCTCCAGCATCACCAGAGATATGGACAGATGGTGCAATGGAACAGTCCAACGTCAGCCCATGTTCAAACAGAACTCCCTCATGGGGCAGAACTCCATCAGACACCAGTTCCGAAAAGTCCACCTGTTCAAAGGAACCTGTATCCTGAACCAAGTCCCCCCGTGACAGTTCCAGCATCTGTTCCACCAGTCTGTTCATATGTTGTGCCATTTCCTGAATATGTTGGGTAAACTGTTTTCGGTGTGCATTGTCCCATCCATCCTCTTGAAGAAGCTGGGCATTGGTGTTGAGAATGGTCAAAGGGGTTTTCAGCTCATGGGACGCATCTGCCACAAACTGCCTTTGTTGGTTCCACGCCTTCTCCACTGGATTGACTGCCCAGCTTGACAAAAACAAACTCAGAACAAAAAAGACACCAAAACTCAAAATACCCACTATCACACAGGTCTGTGTCAGGTTTTCCAGCGTCACTTGCTCGCTGGACATATCGGTAAACACAATCCACTGTTTGGCAGGCAGGTCGGAACGAAAATAGCGCAGGTTCAAATCCTCCAGTGTTCCAATATTGCCTTTGGACTGCATCACTCTGCCTACCAGTTCCCCCAAAAAGGCTTGGTCAGACAAATCATAGTAGCCCCCCAACGTATCCACCACATCCCGATCCATGCCAAGCTGAAGGGCAAAATAGGGCAGCCGCACCTGCCCAGACAATTCATCTGGCAACCCCAGAGGATGCTGGTCCACAATGACACTGCGCATCATGGCAATGCTCTCCTGTTCCAACTGAATTTGAGTAAAGCGGTACAGCATCCCAAACATCACCAGCAGCAAAATGGTCACTACGGTCATAATGGTAAACACAAATTTCCATCTGAGTTTTTGTATCACGCCCCATCCACCTCCAGATGATAGCCCAGTCTCCGAATGGCTTCAATCCGCACATTGGAGCCAATGCTCCGCAGTTTTTTCCGCAAAAACCCCACATATACCTCTACATGGTTTTCTACTGCCTCTGAATCATATCCCCATACACAGGTGAGAATATGCTCTTTAGATAGGTTGTTACCACCTGACTGCAACAAAAGGCGCAGGACATCAAATTCTTTGGCTGACAGGCGCATCCGGCGGTCTCCACAAATCAAAGTAGAGGAAGCCAGTTCCAATGCAGTATTTCCATAGACAAGGGTGTCTACCTGTCCACCCTGACGGCGAAGCAGGGCATGGACACACGCCAACAGCTCCCGTACATCGAACGGTTTTGGTAAGTAGTAATCTGCACCTGCATTCAGCCCATCAATGCGGTCATCCACAGCAGAACGGGCAGTCAACATCAAAATCGGTGTACCACATCCCTTGGCACGGACGGTACGGGCAACCTGATAGCCATCCTGCACCGGAAGCATCACATCCAGAATCACTAAATCATAGACATTCAACAGAATGTAGTCTACACCAGATGCACCGTCTGTCACTGCATCCACAGAAAACCCTTCCTTTTCCAGTACAGCCTGTATGGTTTGGGAGAGCATGGTATCATCTTCCACAATTAAAATTCTCATTCCATCTCCCCCTTTTTCTTTCCATTTTACCACAGAATGCTGAAACAGTGCTGAAAAATTTGTAAAAAAGACAAACACACTTTATTTATCCAAAATCTGCACACCAGCTCCCAAAATACCTGCTCCAATATAGACACTCAAAGTGGCATCCAATTCCCCACTCCAAAAGTGTTCATAGTTGGGAAAGCATTGCTTCATGGTTTCCATGAGAGCCTCCATTTCCTCTGGTGCTCCTCCATGTGCTACTGCCAGATTGTAACGGGTATGTGTTCCGATTTTGTTCCTGACCAGTTCCACCAGTTTCCCCTGCACCGCCTTTCTTCCCCGCACTTTGGCAACGCTGGTCAACTGCCCATCTTCTGCAAAACTGATGATGGGCTTAATCTGTAACAGGGTTCCTGCCATTGCTGCCACCTTCCCAATCCGTCCCCCTTTTTGCAGATACTCCAATGTATCCACAGAAAAAAACGGTGTGGTATTGGCAATCAATTGTGGCACCCTTGTATGAATGAGTTCCTCCCACTCCATCCCGTTTTGGATGTCTGCCCAAATCTGTAATACGATGCTTCCAATCCCCAAACTGCCACTTTTGGTATCAAATACACGAATATCCATATCGTTCCGCTCCTGCGCATGGAGACGTACCATGTTATAGGTTCCAGATACCCCAGAGGACAGGTGCAGTGCAATCACCTTTTTATATCCTCTGGCAGCAATGTTATCCAGTGTTGATTCAATGGATGTATGATCAGGCAGGGATGTTTTTGGCAGCTCCCCGCCCTCCAATCTTCTGTAAATATCTGAGGCATGGATGTTGACCCCGTCGTAATATTCCCCATCCTTGCACAAAATCCGAAGGGGAATGGTAAAAACTGGGGTATTCTCAGTCAGTGTGGCAGAGAGGTCTGCGCATGAGTCGGTGAGCAAAGCAATTTGATTGATCGGCTGGTCTATATTCATACCTGTTCTCCTGCTCCTTTATGGTCATTGTTTTGTTCCTGTTTTCCATCTCCGTTTAGAATCTGCATAAATTCATCCCCGGTTATGGTCTCTTTTTCATACAGGTAGTGGGATAGTTCATCCAATTTTTCCCGATTTTCCATCAGGATTTGAATGGCTTTTGCATGCTGCTCTTTGACCAGTGTTACCACTTGGCGGTCAATTTCTGTCTGGGTCTCCATAGAACAGGTCAGGGAACTGTCGCCCCCCAAATATTGGTTGGTTGTAGTCTCCATTGCCACCATATCAAAATCTTTGCTCATACCATAGCGAGTAATCATAGCCCTTGCCAGTTTGGTTGCCTGTTCAATATCATTGGATGCCCCAGTAGAACTGGTACCAAAGCGTACTTCCTCCGCTGCACGACCGCCAGTGTAGGTGGCAATTTTGTTTTCCAGTTCTTCTTTGGTCATCAGATATTTGTTGCCTTCCTCCACCTGCATAGTATACCCCAGCGCACCGGATGTTCTGGGAATAATGGTGATTTTCTGCACCGGGGCAGAGTGGCTCTGTTTGGCAGCCACCAAGGCGTGACCAATTTCATGGTATGCCACCGTCCACTTCTCCTGGTCGGTTAAAATGGCATTTTTCTTCTGATAACCGGCAATCACCACCTCAATACTCTCCTCTAAATCCCCTTGAGTGGCAAAAGGGCGATGGTTGCGCACTGCACGCAGGGCTGCCTCGTTGACAATGTTGGCAAGTTCTGCACCACTTGCACCAGATGCCATACGGGCAATCTGGTGGAAATCCACATCCTCTGCCACCTTAATTTTTTTGGCATGGACCTTTAAAATTTCCTCACGTCCCTTTAAATCTGGCAGTTCCACTGGAACACGGCGGTCAAATCGCCCCGGACGGGTGAGGGCAGGGTCCAGCGATTCTGGACGGTTGGTTGCTGCCAAAATTATCACGCCATTGTTTCCCTCAAACCCATCCATTTCTGTGAGTAACTGGTTTAAGGTCTGCTCCCGTTCATCGTTGCCGCCGATTTGCCCATCACGTTTTTTGCCAATGGCATCAATTTCATCAATAAACACAATACAGGGGGCTTTTTCCTTTGCCTGCCGGAACAAATCCCGCACCTTGGAGGCACCCATACCCACAAACATCTCCACAAATTCAGAACCGGAGATAGAGAAAAATGGAACCCCAGCTTCCCCAGCCACTGCCTTTGCCAGCATGGTCTTACCTGTGCCCGGAGGTCCCACCAACAGCACCCCTTTGGGCATGGAAGCACCAATTTCCTGATAGATTTTGGGATTGTGCAGGTAGTCCACAATTTCTGTCAGGCTTTCTTTGGCTTCATCCTCTCCAGCCACATCATCAAATCGGATTCCCTCTGAAGAACTGACATAGATTTTGGCATTGGATTTTCCCATACCAAACATCATGCCATTGCCTCCTGCCTTGTTCATCATCCGTTTTGTCAAAAATTGCCCAATACCAACAAAGACTAGAATGGGCAGAATCCAATAGAACAGCAGTGAAGTGAGGGGGGACATCTCCTCTACAATCTCTGGATAAAACTGTGCCCCTGAGTCTGTGAGCCGCTCCACCAGCTCTGGGTCCTCCATACGCCCAGTCTTATAAACTTTGGTCTGCTCTTTATCTGTGAACAGAATCTGGTTTTCCTGTAATTCCACCAGCCCAACTTCCTGATTTTGTGTCATTGTAATAAATGTGCCGTAATCTACAAGTTGTATTTTTCTCTGGTTGAACCAGGGCATAACCAACGAATTAAACAGCATCAGACACAAAAGTACAATCGCATAGTAGTAGAGCAACGGTTTCCTTGGGGTTTTGACTTCTTTCATCTCAGCGTTCCTCCTGTTTCCATGCCCACTGCATCTCCATTCCATCTAAAACAGCAATCAACGCCTGAAGAATGGTAGTACGGGCAAAATCAATGGAATATTCTGCATATAGCATCCTTGCCTCCCTGATATCCTCCTTCTGTGTGCTTGTCTCACTGTGCAAATAGTGGGGAAGGGCATCTTCTGTAATCTGTTGTATCTTTTGATAATACTCCTTTTGTGCCTCAGCCAAGGCAACAATGGCAGGAGAACGACCATTTTGTATAAAAGAGTCCAGTTTGCTCATAGATTGTGCATACTGTTCTCTCAATAGTGCCAGTTGGTGCCCAATCTCTTCCTGTCTCAGATGGCTGCAACTCTCCAAACACTGTCTCATGGTCTGTTCATCTGTTTCCAGTTCACATAGTTTACCTAAAAATGGGGTTTCATACATAGGAACATCTCCTTCTTCTGATCAATTGATTATAACCTGTTCCATACCCCATTTCCATATGCACTTTTTGAGATGTGTATAGACAAATTCCCAGATGTGTCAAATCCTATGACACATCTGGGAATGGATGACCATGTTATGGCCTGGTATGAATGGTCCCTGTATACAGTTGATACAGTTGGTGGGACAACTGCTCATAATCCACAGAAGGGTTCCGGCAGGCATCAAAAATGACCCCAGTCATGCCACAGGCATAAAATCGAAGGGCAACCTCCATTTGTTGATGGTTCCATGCCAGCTCTGGGCATCCATCCAAAATCAGCTGGCGGATGGCAGACTGCATGGCATCTACAAACACGCGCTCCACCTGCTCCCTGCGCTGGGAAGCCAATAGCCGCAATAATACTTCTCCATACTCTGTGGACACCCTTAAAAATTCTTGAATAGATTCTTTTGGTGTGTTGGCTTCCAGACTATTGTTCAATGCTTTTTGCAAAAGCTGCTGAATGGACCACTCCATTACCTCCAGCAAATCTTGAAAGTAATAGTAAAAGGTCTGACGGGAAATTCCACAGCACTCCACCAAATCCTTCACGGTAATTTTATCCACTGGCTTTTTTCGGGTCATTTTTGCAAAGGTGGCAGCAATCATCAGTTTCATATCGGTTGGCACGAGCATCCCTCCTGCCACCCATCATACCATAAATCGACCTGTTGCACCACCCATTTCTGTGTTTTTCCAAATTATGTGGTGGGTTGATACACACTCCCCACAAAGAGAGGCAACCTGTCCTCGCTGGTGATGGCAAACAGAAATGGACGGTTTAAATTGAAGTCCATCTCATCCTCTGGTGGTGCTCCTGTCCCTGTCATGGACATCACAGTATATGCCGCTGCGGTAACACCCTCCTCATCCACAGCCACTCTCACTCCATGTTTGGCTTGGGAAAGAACAATCTGGTCTATTTCTGTGGTCATGGGGGAAAAATTAGACTTTTCTTCCTCAAATACATCCGTTACCCCCAATGCCTGCAAGCCCTCTTTTAAATCCATCTGGGAGGACACATCAAATTTTGGCAGAGAGAGGTTGATTCTCAGGGTTTTGCTATCTGCCCAGTTGCCCCCCGACAGCAGGAACTCCATAGTCTGTGGATGTTCTAACAACTCCTGCACAGTAACTCCCTCATCGGGCAACAAAAACCACATGGTCCCCCCATCATTGCTCAGAGATCTGGCAACTGCGCCAAATTGGTCACCCCAGTAGTAGGTTCCCACGCTGTTACTGTGCATAAAGTCACAGGTCACATCCCCAGACAGGGCATGGAATGTTTCTGGTGATGTGTTCGCTGCATCAAATGTCTGTGCCCATTTTGCCTGATAATAGAGGGTGGTGGCAATGGTCATCACCGTTTCCGGGTCCATGGTAATCTCATTCACCTGATTTTCCAGCAAACCGCCAGTCTGCGCATTGAGCCAGTCTTGCAGTGCCTTGTTCAACTCCTGAGACCCCATTTCTCCCTGATAGGAGGAGGCATAGTAGGTATCTGCCAGCCGTTTCATGGTATCTTCTACAAAAGACACATCTTCATTCAGCCACAGGGAGCTTGCCAAAATACTGGTGGTGGCTCCATCGTTGCGATATTGCCCATTCCAAACTGCATTCGCCTGTGTCCGCAGGTCCTCTATGCTGTCTGCACCCACCAAATCCAAAATCTGCTGACGGCTGTTTCCATCGGTCAACTCTGCCAACATAGCAAGAGCCATATAGACATTCAAAGGGGAATAGACCTTGTTTTCTCCCTCCTGACCAGACAAAAATTGAGGAATACTGTCTGTCAAAAAGGCATGTAACCCATCTGTATATCCCTCTGTCTGCCGCTGTCCCTGTACCGATGCCCACCAGTCCTCATACTGCTGGTCAAAGTTGGGACTGGTCTCATCTGGATAAGGAGCCATTTCTGGATAGGAAGCCTCACAGATGGCATAGGCGTTGGAAACAAATGGGGCTCCACCATACTGCTGGAACATGCTGCCCACCAGCACCAATGCCAATACAGCCGCTACCGCTCCCATCCACCAGGGTTTTCTGCGCCGATGTTTGTTTTTTTCGCTGCGCTCCAGCAGGGATTCCTCTGTCTGCCCAATGGCACCATATAAATCAGTTGCTTTCATGAAAATAGCCCTCCTTTTTTAAGTGCTGTCTCAGTTGTTTTCTGGCTCGGCTCAGTGTCACTGCCACATGGTTACTGGTTATGCCATAAGCCTCTGCAATTTCTTCCACAGATTCTGTAAAAAAGTATCTGCGCAAAAAGAGGTCCCCTGTGCGCTCTGGCAGTGTGTGCAAAAAAGCTCGGATTGTCTGCTCCAGCTCCTCTGCAATCACAGTGTCCTCCACATCGCTGTCGGCTGCAATACACTGGGAAAGTTCCCCCAGCACCAGCGGCAGTTCTCCCCCGCCCCGTTTTTGGGCTGACTGCTGCCGCCAGCGGTCAAAGGAAATGCTGCGGGTCAGCTTTGCCAAAAACATCCGAAGTACATGGGGTCGGCTGGGCGGTATGGTATTCCAGGCACGAAACCAGGTGTCATTCACACATTCCTCACAATCCTCCTGGCTTTGTAGAATATGTTCTGCCACAGAAAAACAGTATGCCCCATATTTTTCTTTGGATTGGGTAATTGCTTCCGTACTCCGCTGCCAGTACAGTTCTACAATCTGTTGGTCCTCCATGATGTCCCTCCTCCCTGTCTCAAAGGTATTTCACCCTATAAGACGAAAAAACAAGGTGTAGCATGACACAATTTTATATGAGATTTTCCAATCCATGTGGGGTAAGACATGCTTTCACCAAATCCAGAAAAGCAACGGCATATTTGGGTAGGGTTCGTTGTTCCTGGCTGCATCCATAAAAATGGCGGTTATTTTCATAGTCTTTCAGGGGAAAAAATGCCCCTGTTGTATCCAAATAACTGTTGGTACATAGCAGGTAGCAGCCACAGCTCAGGGCAATCTGTCTGGCTGCCTCCATGTTATCTGTCTCCAATAACAGGGTGGGTTTTTTGCCCAAATTGCGAAAGAGGGTATCCTGAATCACCCTGACATTGTGACCCAGCTTCAGGGAGACCAACGGGGCATCCAGTGCTTCACAGAGAGAAATGGGGGTGCCATTGGGCAGTCGTTGGGCAAGTGGGCTGTCTTTTCCTGCCAAAATCCCCACCGTTTCCTGTTGGAGTGGTTGATAGCGCAGCCCGGGTATAGTTGCCTGGGTGGAAACCAGTGCCAAGTCCACCTCCCCTTCCAGCACCATATGTTCTAAATAGGTGCTTCCCCCCTCATAGAGTACCAGAGAGACTTTGGGAAACTGCTGTAAAAACAGGGGTAACACCTTTGGCAATAGATGAACAGACCGCTGCATACTAATGCCCAGCCGCAGCCGACCGCTGTTTTCATCTTTCAGCCCTTGAATCTCCGTTTCCAGCTGTTCATATGCCGTTAAAATAGTATCTGCTGTCTGTAAATACCGCTCCCCTGCTGGAGTGGGGCGCATGGGCTGACTGCTGCGTTCAAACAGTGTGGCTCCCAGCTCCTGTTCCACCTGTCTCAGCATTTGACTGAGGGAGGGTTGACTGATATAGAGGTTATGGGCTGCTGCTGTGATACTGCCCTCTTTGGCGATTTCCTGTATATATTGCAACTGTTTTAAATTCATCCCACTCCACTCCTTTCCCTGTTATCATAAAAAGAACTGGGGTGTCTGTCAATTCATTCATAAGGTTTATCCTATGAATTTTATAAAATAAATTGTATTTGCATTATCTATATATTGGTGATACAGTAAAAAGTAAGAATAGGCAATGTATAGAAAGGAGTATACAACATGGAGATTTTAAAGCCTGCAATGGCAGGTACCTTAGAATCCAGTGACGCACAGGTTACAGTGGAGCCTGGAACCCAGGGTATCCAACTCACCCTGAGCAGCAGTGTGATGAACCAGTATGGTCGTCAAATCAGAGCCACCATTTTGGAGACGTTGGAGCGGCTGGAGGTCAAAAACGCCAATGTAACCGTAGTGGACAAAGGCGCACTGGACTGTACCTTAAAGGCAAGGGTGGAATGTGCTGTATTTCGCAGTGCAGACTGTTCCCAGCAGAACATTCCCTGGGGAGGTGTGATTGTATGATTCCTCGTCCAAGACCGGAACGCTTCCGTCTGCGTCGTACTATGATGTTCATGAATGCCCAAAAGCCCGGGCTGATTAAGGATGCCTATATTTATGGCTGTGACTCCATCATGCTGGATTTGGAAGATGCTGTAGCAGAAAATCAGAAGGATGCTGCCCGTTTTTCTCTCTATCATGCACTGAAAACCATTGACTATGGAGATACTGAGGTCATTGTCCGTATCAATGGTTTGGACACGCCCCACTGGCAGGAGGATATTCGAGTCTGTGTGGCTGGTGGTGCCGACGGAATTCGAATTGCAAAATGTGAAAGTGCCAAAGATGTGCACACAGTGGAAGAAGCTGTGCTGGCTGCGGAGCGGGAATTTGGTGTGGAAGAAGGGCGCACCCTGTTGATGGCAGCACTGGAAAGCCCAAAGGGGATTTTGAACGCCTATGAAATCTGTTCTGCATCGGAGCGGATGTTTGGCGTTGCCATTTCTGGCGGCGATTTCCGTAAGTGTATGCAGACCACACCCCAACCCGATGGCATTGATATGCTGGCCGCCAGAGGGCAAATGCTGTTGGCTGCCAGAGCTGCTGGCATTCAGTGTTTTGATACCGTCTTTACCGATTTGGATGACCAGGCTGGATTTGAGGCAGAAGTGCTGCAAAACAAGACCATGGGCTTTGATGGAAAAAGCCTGATTAACCCCAAACAGATTCGCTTTGTTCATCAGGTGTTCGCACCCACTGAAAAAGAGCTGATTCAGGCGGAAAAAATTGTGCGGGTAGTGCGGGAAAACGCTGCCAAAGGGCTTGGAGTATTTACAGTAGATGGAAAAATGATTGACATTGCTTTCCTGCCCGGGGCAGAACGTACCCTACGGCTGGGCAAGGCATGTGGGATGTACAAGGGGGATCTGGTATGAAAAATGCAGTAGGACGGGAGATTCCCGACGCACTGTTGACCGATGGCAGAGAGGTCTATCAGGGCAAACAGTATATGGATGGCAAGTACATCCAAAAAGCCTCTCCCCGCACCCGCCGCTGTGAAAAGCCAGTAGATAGTAAGGTAGTTGCTTCCCTGGTAGATGCCCTGAAGCAGTGCGGTGCAAAAGATGGCATGACCTTCAGTTTCCACCACCATCTGAGAGATGGGGACTATGTGGTCAATCAGGTAATGGCGGCTGCCATTGAGGAATTGGGGCTGTGTGACCTGACCATTGCAGCCACCAGTCTGGGCAGTGCCCATGACCCCATTGCTGATTACATTGAGCAGGGCAAGGTCATTGGAATTCAGACCTCCGGCATTCGTGGGCGTATGGGGGAAGTGGTGTCCGCTGGTAAGCTGAAAACCCCTGCCATCATCCGCAGCCATGGTGGTCGTCCCCGTGCCATTGAGGCAGGAGAAGTCCATATTGACATCGCCTTTGTGGCTGCTCCCACCAGCGACTGTATGGGAAACTGCCGTGGCATTGGCGGGAAAAGCAACTGTGGTTCCCTGGGCTATGCCATGATGGATGCCAAGTATGCCGACCATGTGGTGGTGGTCACAGACTGTCTGGTAGACTTCCCCAATATGCCAGCTTCTGTGGAAGCCATTGACGTGGATGCCGTTGTGGTGGTAGACTCTATTGGAAATCCCAAGAAAATCGCCTCTGCCGCTGCCCGTATCTCCCAAAATCCACGGGATTTGATGATGGCTGAGAATGTGGCAAAGGTCATTGCCTCCACCCCCTATTTCAAAGATGGATTCTCCTTTCAGACCGGTGTGGGCGGTCCCTCTCTGGCTGCCAATCTGTTTTTGGAACAGTATATGGATGAACGCAACATCAAAATGGGCTGGGCCATTGGAGGAATTTGTGGTCCTCTGGTGGAACTGCTGAAAAAAGGCAAAGTGGGCAAGGTCATGGATGTGCAGGACTTTGATTTGGACGGAGTCAACAGCATCAACCAGACCCCCGGGCACTATGAAATGAGTGCATCTCAGTACGCCAACCCAGCCAACAAGGGCGCATTTGTGAACAGTCTGGACTTTGTGGTACTGGCTGCGCTGGAAATTGACACCGGTTTCAATGTAAATGTACTCACAGGCTCCGACGGGGTGCTCCGTGGCGCACCCGGAGGACACCCAGACACTGCCGCCGGCAGTAAGTGCTGTATCATTGTCACCCCCCTCACCCGTGGACGTATGGCAACGGTCTGTGAGCATGTGGTCACTGTCACCACTCCCGGGGACTGTGTGGATGTTCTGGTGACAGATTATGGCATTGCAGTCAACCCCCTGCGTCCTGACCTCATCGCCTGTCTGGATGAGGCTGGCATTCCCCATGTCTCCATTGAGTCTTTGAAAGAAAAGGCTTATGCATTGGTGGGTCGTCCAGACGATTTGGAGTGGGAGGACCAAGTAGTTGCCATTTTGGAGGCACGAGACGGCACCATTTTGGATGTGGTGCGGAAAATTAAGCCTGTCACATTGTAATTCTCTGGGGTGAAGTCTCTTTTGCTTCACCCCAGTCTCTCTATTCCATCCATCAGGAGGTTCCCCTATGTCCTATACTTTGAGTGAAATCCGGCGAGACAATCCAAGAGAATGTTCCCAACTCCATGATCTGCTCCACAGCCAGGGGATTGCATTGGACAGCAATCTGGACTACACCTGTGGGCTGTTTGATGAGGACTGGAATCTGGTTGCCACAGGCAGTACCTTTGGTGCCACCCTGCGCTGCTTTGCCGTCTCCAAAGACCATCAGGGGGAGGGGCTTCTGAATGAAATTGTCTCCCATCTGATGGAATATGAGATGAATCAGGGTCGTGTCCATCTGTTTGTATACACCAAAACCAGCAGTGCCAAATTTTTTGGAGATTTGGGGTTTTTCCCCATTGCTCAGGTGGATGGCACCCTCTCTTTTCTGGAAAACCGTCCCAGAGGGTTTGCTCAGTTTTGTCAACAGCTTGCCCAGTATCGGCGACCAGGTACCGCAGCCGCTGTGGTGATGAATGCCAATCCCTTCACGCTGGGGCACCAGTTTCTGGTGGAACAGGCTGCCAGCCAGTTTGACACAGTGCATTTGTTTGTATTAGAAGAAGATGCCAGTTTAGTCCCCTTTGCAGTGCGCTGGCAGTTGGTACAGGAGGGCGTTGCTCATCTGCCCAATGTGATTTGCCATAAAAGTGGTCCCTACCTGATTAGCAGTGCCACATTCCCCAGTTATTTCTTAAAAGACGAAACCACCGTCATTGAAACCCATGCAAAACTGGATTTGGCTCTCTTTGGCACTATTGCCCAAACACTGGGGATTTCTGCCAGAGTGGTGGGGGAGGAACCTTCCAGCGTGGTGACGGGGCTATATAATCAGGTGATGGCACAAAAACTACCCGAACTGGGGATACAGTGTCTGGTGCTTCCTCGCTGTACCCAACATGGGCAGGTGGTCAGTGCCAGTACGGTGCGTTCCCTCATCCATCAGGGACGTGTGGAGGAAATCTGCCCCCTGGTTCCCCAGAGTACCTATGCCTATTTTACCTCCCCAGACGCTGCCCCTGTGATTGCTGCCATTCAGAACAGCAGTCAGGTGGTACACTACTAAAAAAGGAGCGTTCAGAATGGATACCCCTGTCACATTGCCCCAGATGCTGGATGCCCGGGAACGCCGGGTACAACTGCAACAGACCCTGTTACACCAGTACAAAAAGCCCGTGATTTCCTTTACCATGAATATTGCAGGTCCGGTGAAGTATATCCCACTGATTTCCAGAGGTTTCCATATTGGACTGGAACGGCTGGAATGTGCATTGACCGCTGCACAACTGCCCATTTTAGAACAGGTCATACAGGAGGAAGTCACTGGCTGTCAGGGGATGTTTGTCGTAGACGGGGAACCCACCCTTCTGAAAACATTGTGCATCCAATTAGAAGATGAGGACCATTTGGGACGGTTATTTGATTTGGATGTACTGGAACAGGCTGGTGGGCTCAGTCGGGAACAGATGGGCTTTTCCCCACGTCCCTGTCTGGTATGTGGGCAGATTGGAAAAGGCTGTGCCTCCCGTCGGCTCCACTCTGTGGAGGAATTGCAACAGGTAACAAAACAGATTTTGACCCAGTTCTTTGCCCATTGGGATGCCCAACAAATTGGAAATCTGGCAGGAAAAGCCCTGATGTATGAGGTGTGCACCACACCAAAACCGGGGCTTGTAGACCGACACAACAACGGCAGCCACAGGGATATGGATGTATTCACGTTTCTGGACAGTACCGCTGCCCTGCTGCCCTATTTTCAACAGGCAGTGGAACTGGGGCAACAGACTGCCCAGCTTCCACCAGAACAGACCTTCCAAAAGCTGCGCCCCCTGGGTGTGGCAGCGGAAAAGGCAATGTTCCGCTCCACTGGTGGAATCAACACCCATAAAGGTGCTATTTTTACCCTTGGAACGGTATGTGCCGCTGTGGGTCGGCTGTGGAACGTCTGTGGCGCACTCCCCTCCCCTGCTTCTGTCTGTTCTCTGTGTAGAACCATGAGCAAACAGGCAATGGAGACAGAGTTTCAGCACATTTTCCACGCACCAACCACCAGAGGTGGGCAATTTTACAGAGACTATGGTATCAAGGGCATACGTGGGGAGCTGGCAGCAGGGCTGCCCTCTGTGATGCAGATTGCCCTGCCTGTGCTGGAACAGGAACTTTCCTGTGGACGTACCATAGAAGAAAGCGGCACAGTGTCTCTCATTCACCTCATGGCAGCGGTACAGGACACCAATTTAATCAACCGTGGAGGACTGGAAGGGCAACATTGGACAGCACAACAGGCACAAACCATTCTGAAAGAACCCATTACCATGGAAACCATTGCAAACTTTGACCAGAATATGATTGCCCGCAACTTATCTCCTGGGGGCTGTGCTGACCTGTTGGCAGTTGCCTATTTTCTGCATCTGCTCTCCTCTTTGGAACGATGAAAAAACCCGCCAGATGGCGGGTTTTACGTTATTCTTATTATGGGACAAACCGGTACCCCAATCCCCGTACCGTACGGATGTGAGTTGGATGCTGTCGGTCTGGTTCAATTTTTCCCCTCAATCGGTTGATATAGACCATAATGGCGTTGTCATCCACTGCCACAGAGTTCCCCCACACCTGTTCATAAATCATATCTTTGGTAAACACCTGATTGGGCTGACGTAAAAACATCAGCAGAAGGGCACCTTCTCGCAGTGACAACTCCAATGGCTGTTCATCCTTGAAAAATCCCATTGTGGCACTGTCATACCGAAAAGGACCGCACTGCAACTGACTTGCCGCAGGAGCGGAAAACTCCCGACTGCGTCGAATCAGTGCCTTCACCTTGGCTCCCAGCACCAGAGGACGGAATGGCTTCGTGATATAGTCATCTGCACCCAATGACAGCCCATAGAGAGAGTCATAGTCCTCACTGCGACCACTGACCATCACCACCGGGGTACGAATTCTATGCTGTCTCAGACGGGAAAGTACATCAAACCCCTCAATATCCCCTAAGTTCACATCCAACAAAATGACAGCAAAAGTTTCCTGTTGCAAAATTCCCAAGGCAGACAGACCACTGTTGACCACAGTTGGCTCAAGTCCATTGCTGCGCATCACCTTTTCCAGTAACTTACAGATTGCAGGGTCATCATCCACAATCAGCACCCGGTCTACCATATTCCTCCCACCATTCTCTGCAAAATACTGTACAACTCCATCGAAATTCATTATAATGGAAAGAACTATGTAAGTCAAGAACAGGGGTTTTTTGTAAGAGAATCCAAAAACACTGTCATTTTATAAGAATTTAATGTAACAGAATAAACTGCATCTATCTGAGACAGGAGTTTTTCATGAAAAAACATAAAAAATTTTCCTTGCCCCTCCATCCCCTCTGGCTGGTGATGGCAGTCATGTTGATTGTGTCCATTGTCAGTCTGGTTTTTCTGGGGTTGAGTATTTGGAAACAATATCGCACCAGTGTCATTGACAATCAAAAAGAACAGATGCTCCTGACCACTCAGGCATTGAGCCTGAACATGCAGGATTTTATGGAAGATACACAGACCAATTTAGAAACTCTGTGTCTGACGATTCAAAAAACAGGAACCCTCCAACAGCCAGAGGACAGCACCGCCTTCATCCAAGCATTTCAGGAGATACATACAGGGAAAATCTGGGATGTGATGATCACCGATTCCCAACAGCAAGTCCTTTTTCATCTGGCTGACACC
Source organism: uncultured Oscillospiraceae bacterium (assembly GCA_944385095.1). GTDB lineage: Bacteria > Bacillota > Clostridia > Oscillospirales > Oscillospiraceae > Lawsonibacter. Next base: position 7,764 of record CALWVS010000018.1, on the reverse strand, counting down.
ACCATTGAAACCACCTTTCAGACCACAGTATCTGATGGCTATCAACTTTCACAGGTTCAGTTAAACGATGGGCGCATTTGCCTGATGATGGGACGGCATCTGGACGAGGAGCATATACTCTGGTTACTTGCCGATTTACAATACTACTATGAACATCAAATGTCTGCCCTCCATGTGGGGCAAAATGGCTATGTTTTGGTCAAAAATTCCGATGGCATTATTTTGATGCACCCTGAACCCCACCAGTTGGGTATTGATGTAATAGGGGGACGGGAAACTCTCTACCCTGATGTGGAACTGGACAGCCTGAAAGAACTTGTGGAACAGCAAAATAAAGGCGGCAGTGGGGTCATGGAATACAGTTCCTACTGGTGGATGGACCCAGAACTGCCTCTGGTACGGAAAATTGCTGCCTGGTCCCCTGTCCCCATAGGGGATGATTTTCTGGTCATCAGTGCAGTGATTGACTATGATGAAGTATACCGTCCCTTGGAACAGGGTGTGGTACGGTTGGGCTTTGTGTTTCTGGCGTTGACCCTGTGCAGTATGGGGGGAATCATCATATTGGGGCGGCTTATTTTGGAACACCGCCGTAATCGGGCAGAGATTACCAGATTGGAACAGGTCAACCGGACATTAGAACAGCTTCGACAACAGGAACAGGCATTGGCACACAAACAGCGGCTGCAAATTTTAGGCACTATGACTGGGGGTATTGCCCATGAGTTCAACAATCTGCTTACCCCTATTCTGGGTCACGCTGAAATGATGTTATTGGATTTACCAGAGGACAGCGAACTCTATGACAGTGCACAGGAAATTTCCTCTGCTGCCCTCCACTGTAAGCAGCTCATTTCCCAACTCTCCCTTTTGGGTCGCAAAAAGGTGGAAGCAAAATTGGAACCCCTTCTGGCACAGGATGTATTTTCCTCCATTTTGAAAATGGTTCCCTCTCTGTGCCCCGATCCTGTGGAATTATCGTCCAATGTGAAGTTTGGAGAGGCTGTGATAGAGGGAAACCGGACTCAGCTCAGTCAGGTGGTTTTGAATCTGTGTGTCAACGCAGTTCACGCCATGGAGCCGCAGGGGGGCACCCTGTCTATCACGGGTCAGACCTTCTCACGGGAACAGCTTTTACAACAGGGCATGACACCCCCATCTACAATATGGGAACAGTGGGTGTGCCTCAAAGTGTCTGATACTGGGTGTGGTATGGACCAGGATACTCTGTCTCAGATTTTTGACCCATTTTTCACCACCAAAAAGCCAGGTCAAGGCACTGGCTTGGGGCTGCCACTGGCAGATCAGTTGGTGCGGGCACACAGGGGCAGTCTCACTGCACACAGCCAGCCTGGCATTGGCAGTACCTTTACCATTTTACTGCCTGTCTTTCCATCAGATATTTCTTAACAAATTGTAAGGATTTCCTTACAGAAAATTAAGCCCATTCTATTGGTGGTGTAAGGTTCCTTCCCTATACTAACAGTATCAAATCTCTGAAAGAGAATGAGGAGGAACCAATATGAACGAAACTATGTTGGCGTTGTTGGGCTTTGCAACCATCATTGCAATCATTGTCCTGCTTTTGCGCAACGTCACCGTCCCTGCTCTGGCCTTTGTGGGGGTATCTACCATCACCACTGCCATTCTGGTACTGACAGGGACCTACACCGTTGAGGAAATGGGAGACTTCATTGCCTCTGGCGTATCCGGTGTGCACTCTACCGCTGCACTGTTTATTTTCTCTGTGCTGTTTTTTGGTATCATGTCAGATGTAGGTATGTTTGACCGGATTATCAACGCACTGATGAAAAAAGTGGGTACCAATGTGGTGGGCGTGGCTGTGATGACCTGTGTTATCGCCATGATTGGTCACTTGGATGGTGGCGGTGCCTCCACCTTCCTGATTACCATTCCTGCCATGCTGCCTGTGTACAAGCGTCTGAAAATGCGTCCCACTACCCTGCTGCTGATTTGTGTCACCGCTATGGGTGTGATGAATCTGCTGCCCTGGGGCGGTCCCACCATGCGTTCTGCCTCTGTATTGAATGTGGATGCCAATGTGCTGTGGATGCAGCTCATGCCCATGCAGGGTGTTGGAATTTTGATTGCATTTGCCACTGCATTTTTCTGGGGCAATGTGGAAAAGCGTCGTGGTGCTGGTATCAACAGCACCTTGGTGGTGGATTATGGAGACCTGGAAGAACAGTCTGACGCTTCCAACCAGAATAGCGACCTTGCCCGTCCTCATCTGTTCTGGTTTAACCTGACTCTCACCTTGGTTGTGATTGTGGCTCTCATTTTCCTGAAAATTCCCTCCTACTGCACCTTTATGATTGGCTGTGTGATTGCACTGTTTGTCAACTATCCTGGGGCAAAGCTGCAAAACAAAATCATCAAGTCCCACTCTGCTGCTGGTTTGATGATGGCTTCCACCATTCTGGCTGCTGGTGTCTTTTTGGGTGTGCTGGAGGACAGCCAGATTATGAACCACATGGCAAATGTGCTGGCCAGCTTCATCCCAACTTCTATGGGTCGTTTCCTGCCCATTATCATTGGTGTACTTTCTGTGCCTTTGACCCTGCTGTTCTGCACAGACTCCTATTTCTATGGTCTGCTGCCTGTGTTGATTGGTGTGGGCGATGCCTTTGGTGTGGACCCCTCCCACACTGCCATTGCCATGGTAGTCTGCCGCAACTGTGCCACCTTCATCAGCCCTGTGGTGCCTGCCACCTTCCTTGGCGTGGGTCTGGCTGGTGTGGAAATCAAGGACCACATCAAAAACAGCTTCTTCTGGATTTGGGGTGTCAGTTTGGTCTGTCTCCTTTCCGGTCTGGTGCTGGGTGTCATTGTACTATAATCCATTTCAAAGCCGCCTTTTTTAGAAAGGCGGCTTTGGTGCAATCATTTGGAAGGAGTGTTTCCCATGTTAGATGAAATTTTAGAACATAACCAAAGATTTGTAGCTGAGCACCGATATAAACTATTTGAAACCAGTAAGTACCCCGACCGAAAAATTGCCATTCTCACCTGTATGGATACTCGATTGACTTTGATGCTGCCAGAGGCACTGGGATTAAAAAATGGTGAGGTGAAAATGATTAAAAATGCCGGTGGGATTGTATTTTCTCCCTATGATACCACGGTTCGTAGTCTGCTGATTGCCATGCTGGAACTGGGTGTGGAAGAAATTATGGTCATTGGGCATACAGACTGCGGTGTATGTGGTATGCACCCCGACCAGATTCGTGCTCACCTGATTGCCCGCGGCATTGCCCCTGAAACATTGGAAAGCATTGACCGGGAAGCGGGCATTGACTTGGATGCCTGGTTCACCGGCTTTTGTGATGAAGAACAAGCCGTGCTGGATACGGTATCCCTTTTGCGCTGCCATCCTCTGATGCCACGGGATGTCATCATTCATGGTCTCATTATTGATACAGATACTGGGGCGCTGCGTGTGTTGAAAAAGGGTTCCCCCTGTGACTAAACAGGTTTTTCCCTGTGTGATTCCTCTATAAACGGCAGGAAAAGGAAACAGACTCCAATACCTCTGTATATTCCAGTCTGCACCAGCGCAAATCTACACTTTTTAACTTTGGCAGTTGCAGGAGCAGTCGGCAGTCTGAAAAGTTGGTATTACATAGGGAAAGCCGCTCCAATGCGGTACATTGGGTCAAAAAAGAGAAATCCTCCACACAAATTCTGGATATGCTCAATGCCTTGAGCTGTTTCATCCGACCAATGACAGACCAGTCCCCCATACAATAATAGAACGGTTCCGCAGGCGGATATTCATCTGGTGCAATCAGGTAGGCTGTATTGGTTCCGTCCTCCCATCTGCATACGGTTTTTCTGTCTAACTCCAATGATAAGTTTTTTATTTTAGAAAAGACATGGTTCCAGTCATAAGCAGTGGAGGGAAGCCGTTGAAATTGATTGCGGATTGCAAGAGCAATGAGTGGGTGAATGGGAATTCCATGTTCCGGTGGTGTTTGTTCCAGATGCAGATTGACCATATCAAAATACTGTAAACGAAGAAAATAGGGGCGTGGGATGCCTGCCACCTATGGGTTGATTTCCTCATACCATATGGCTTTCTCTTTGGAACAGGCACTACCATAGACACGGTATTCCTGTTCACATCTGGAAAATGGTTTGATTATCCTGACCTCATACTGGGTCACAGAAGAAAATTCTTTTTGTATTTGGAGCAGGCATTCTTTCAATTTTGGGTTATTGACAATGGGAGCAGTAATAATCGCACGATTCAGCAATTCCAAATCATCCCGTTCCTCTAAAAGAGACAGCCACAAATCCAGATTCTCCACTGCATCTGGAAATTTTGCCAACCAGCCCAGCAATTCCTCTTTCTGCCCTGGGTCCTGCATCTGCTCAAACACCCACCGAACCTGTTTGAGTTTCACCCCTTCGCTCTGCTGCAAAATGGAAATGATGTGAACCTGTTCTGTTTCCGAAAGCTGTGGAAGCTTTTCTAAAATCATGGGGCACCACCGCGCTAAGATGTGCTCTCTTTCCTGCTCCACACGCCCGTATAGATACCACACTTCCTGTACCACTGCATTGTATCGCTGTGCCTGCCATCGTTTTTGCAAAAATTCGTCAAGAAATTCCGGTCCTATATGATACATCTGCATCAGAAACCTGGTGGCATCTTCCATTTCAATCCGCTCCAGAAATGCTGTTTTGAGAAACTGGACGGTATCTTGGGACAGTTCAGGAAATTTTTCCATGTTGCGCAAAATCTCCCGTTTTTCTGCCTCTGTCTCTGCCTTCCAATAACCGGCTTGCAGTTCCTGTTCGTCTCCATCCAGATTGGTTGCGAACCAGTCAGAACGATAACCATTGCAAACTTCCCATAGCCAGCGTTGATACCAGCACAAAAAAGTTTCCTCTTTGGGGAAGAAAACCCACTCCCCCTCACTCTCAACATAAACAATTCGCCCACGATTTGGTCCAGTTACCATCAGACAGGTCAAATAGGTGCACCCCTGTGACTCAATGGGAATACACCCCCGCATCCAGTTTTCTTCCTGCTCCATATCGAGAGGGGGAAGCCCCTGTTCGAGGCTTAAAATCGGCAATTTGTCCGGTACCACCTCCCATGTCAACTCGTTCTCTCCCTGTTTCAAGGAATAAAGCCCATAAAAAGGACCTGCTCCACCATTTCCAGCCTGAAGCAAAAACTCACAGTATTCTTTTGGCAGTGTCACCCCTATCTTCTGTTCCAACTCCTCTACTTCTTCCAGAGATGCAGGGGGATTCCACCGATATTGATGGGACGCTGCACCAAACCGTTTTTGCTCCCAGTCTGCCAGTCTCGCCTGTGCCAGTTGTGCCCGCAATTCCTGAATGGGAAATTCATAGTCCACAAGAACCCCTTCTTTCCTCACTGTAACATTCTCTTTTTTTCTAAATTTCTGAACAGAACCGATTTTCTATGACGTTGGATTGCTTTTTCGTAATCCAGCGTTTCTTTTTTAGAAAAAAATGTCTATGACCGTCCATCATCTCCCCGATCATAGCCATAACTGAAATAATTGCGAAACAGTCTTTGCACTTCCTCATCTGTAAACAGTTGTGTAAAGGAATCTGCAATTTTTATTCTGCACTCCTCATCCCAAAACGTAGATTTTTCTGTCATATAAAGCCTACAACTTCCATTCTCATAGAGCATGAAATACACCATATCTCCACTATCATCCGCAAACGGCAGCCCATTGGGGCAATCGTCAAAAAAGCACATTGTATCATAAAAATCTTGTATTTCATCCCATGTCCAAAATGCCATATCCGGCATCACTTGATGTTTCCTTCGATCCTCAAATCCACCACCAAACACTCGGAATACTTGGCAGTAATCTTCCGGCAGAGGGATGGGGCTATTCGCTTTGATTTGATTCAACTCATTTTCTATTTCGTTTTCCGAATAGGGTCTCCCATCTGAATCGGAACCCTTCCATACATAACACTCCTCGTTCTGAAAACCATCAAATAGATGGTAGATTTGTTGGATAAGATCCATGTCATTTCCTCCATTCTATTTTGCATTTGCTGCATACACTCTGGGGGTTTTTGTTTCCACCAGAGGTTTAGAGAAAAAGCATCTCGCAAGATCAACAAAATATTTTGCATATCTAAGTCTCATAGTAGTGGAATATTGTCTCATATAGTGCCCTGGTCTGTGCTGCATCCCCCCAGGACAGCGGTTCATCTGCACCGTTCAGGGTCCAAAATGGTTCTATGTCCTGTATCTGTTCTGGCAGGTTTTTCCATAGGCGATAGGTCCGGTCTGCAAACCATTCAAGATCAGAATTTTCATAAATCTTCTCCAGTTCCTCCACCAGCATTCTGCCAAACTGTTCCCAGTTTACCTCTTTTTCCAGTCTGTTTGTTCTCATATAATCAACTGCTTTTCCCATGTCTGTCTCCCACTCTAAATGTAGTAAATCCCCATCTTCCGGGTGTTTGAGAAATAAGGTATGGAGATAATTCAGATAATCTTCCTCACTGCCCAACCCTACATAGGACAAAATTCCATAGACCAGTAAGCCTTCATCCATCTTCCTTTCTCCCCCTTCGTTTTCTCCATTTTCAATATTTTACAACGATTTGCACCACCCGTCAATTTGACTTTGATAGAACAAAAGCCGTCCATCCAAACAGAACATGGAGGAACGGCTTTGGAATTTACTCATATTTTTTTCCAACGATATAGATAGGGACGAAAAGTCCCCCTAACACACAAAACAACATCACATACAGTTCGAGGCTTTGCCACAGGTGTGGAACCAGTTTTCCAAATAGCAGTGCCAAAAGTGGCACCAGTACCATATTGAGCATCATAGCAGTACGCCCTGTTTTGATGATATGGGACCAATTCCGGTTATTAAAATACAGCCCTGGTACATTCATACGGAATATCCCATCACACATACCGGAAATTTTATGTTCATCGTAATAATGGGGCAGTTTTGTCTGCACAAAGAAACAGAAATAAGCTCCAAACAATGTGGTTAATATGGCATTGGTCCAAATACTTCCTGTGAGACTGCCTCCCTGACTGAGTAAAATAAGACACACAGCCTCTGCCAGACACGCAAACAGATAGAGGAATCCCCCATTGTTCTTTTCCTGCCATGCCCGTGTAGGTGTGGTTTCAGAATAAGTAATGGCTGTTTTGACAAGAGTTTCTACCGTGTCAGGCATCATGGGTCGCTGAGGAGTGAGACGTTCCCCAGTAAGCAGCTCTGTCACTGTCACCCCCAAAAGTTCAGAGAGAGGAATCAGCAGTGCCACATCTGGTATGGTAACTCCGGTTTCCCACAGTTAAAGAAACTACTGTTTAATCAATCTTTCCGACGAAGCGATAGAAAATCTCGACTTCCTGCACCCTGCTTCCGTCCTCGTCCTTTGTGGCTTCGTGGACAAGGATTTTTTCAACCAAAGCGTTGAGCAGTTCGGCGGTAAGTTCGGTGGGGCTGGAAAACTGCCGGAGCAAATCAATCCATTTTTCTACGCCCTCGGTCTGCTGCCTGCTTTCATCAAGTCGGGCAGTCAAGGTCTGAATTTTCGTTTCCTGCTCGTCCTGCTCCTGCTGGTACTTTTGGGAGAGCATATCAAAGTTGCGCTCGTTGATTTTCCCGGAAACCGAATCCTCGTACAGCTTACAGCAATTCCAATTAAGAATGCAAATATCCAGTCTCACGAAACCATGCAAAGATATCAGATAAAGAAATTAGA
>CALWVS010000017.1 GCA_944385095.1 uncultured Oscillospiraceae bacterium | reverse complement strand
CTAATTTCTTTATCTGATATCTTTGCATGGTTTCGTGAGACTGGATATTTGCATTCTTAATTGGAATTGCTGTAGTTCATGGAATACTTTCTGCTCATTCATAGATGGAATGCCTCCTTGTTATTCATAGTTATAGGATAATATATAAAATCATACATGTCAATAATTACATATAAAATATTATCATACAAAAAAGTTATGGAACAGTAATAAGGTAGGTGGGAAACGCTAAACCCAAATTTTTTGCTTCTTGACATATATAGTTTATCTATATATAATTCAATATATAGATAAACTATATATAGGAGGTATCTATGGAACTGGATAAAGGATTGGTCAGTGGCAGCATGGCACTGCTTGTGATGAAATTACTGGAAGGTGGAGACATGTATGGCTATCAAATGGTAGAGGAACTCAAAAGAAGGTCAGATGATACCTTTCATTTGAAAGCAGGTTCTCTCTATCCACTGCTGCATGGATTGGAAGGGAAAGGCTATGTTTCCGCTTATGAGAAGGAGGCTACCGCAGGCAAACCAAGACGGTACTATCATCTCACCAAACAGGGGCACAGGGTGTTGCAGGAAAAAGAAGAATCATGGAATTTGTATGCCTGTGCGGTTCGTAAAGTGTTGAAAGGGGGCGTGTGCTCTTATGGAACATAAAACCATACAAGATTATTTGGAGACTGTGGCACAACAAATGAGATGGAAACGGGCAAGACCAGTGGTGGTAGCAGAGTTAAAACAACATTTGGAGGACCAGCGTGACTCTTTTGTTGCTAAGGGCTGCGAAAATGCAGAACAACTGGCAGTGGAGGAGATGGGCGACCCAGTGATTGTGGGAACAGAACTGGATTGCATCCACCGTCCAAAGCCTCAATATGGCTTACTTCTGTTTACCATTCTGTTTGCATTGACTGGTGTGTTGCTTCGTGTCTGGTTGACTGCCAGTTGGGAGCCATACAACATGAATATAGACCCACAGAGAACAGTGCTGGCATGGATGATTGGGGTAGGTGCGCTGTTGTGTGGTTACTTTCTGGACTATGCCCGTCTTGGGTTATATGGCAGGACAGTCTATGTTGTGGCTCTGGTCATAAGTATAGGTACATTGATGTGGTCCCCACGGATTATGGGAGCTTCCTACTATACCAGATATGTGACTTTGCTATTTCCTGTTGTCTACGCTTTCTGGCTGTATACCTGCCGAAGAAAAGGCTGGATTGGGCTGTTGCTTGCCTTGGCAGGAGGGATTCCGTTGCCTGTGATTTGCCTGCAAGCACCCTATCTGTTTGGATTACTTACATTATTATTGACAGGTTTTGTTCTGTTGGTGGCAGCGGCTTGGAGTGACTGGTTTGGAATTGGCAGACGAAACACCCTGCTTTTTGTGATGTTCTGTACCATTGGTATGGTTGCAATCACCTTTTTGAGTGTGTTTTCTAGTGGGTATGCAACGGAGAGACTGAGCATTCTATTGCACCCAGAACTGGATCCACTGGGCAGAGGTTATCAAGCCTGTATGATACAAGAGGTGCTTGGGGTTTCACAGTGGTTTGGAGAGGGCACAGTAGAGGGTTCCCAATATCCGTTTGAATTACAGGTTCCTGGCTGCGACAGCGACGCTTTTTTAACCACCTTAATTTACAAGCTGGGTTGGCTTCCATTTTTGTTGCTTATTTTGCTGTTTGTATTGTTGGTGGTTTGGCTGTTGTACCGCTGTATCCATCAAAAAAGCCAGTTGGGAAAATGGGTAGTGCTATCGGTGGTATCCACACTGTCTATGCAGGCTCTTTGCAGTGTTACATGGAATTTGGGGTACACATTCTATGATTCTTCTTTTCCCCTGATTGTAGGGAATCTCAATATGATCATCAATATGTGGATGATTGGGTTGGTATTGTCTGTTTTTCGGGCAGAAAATATAGCAAGAGATGACTTGAGGAATAAAGTTCCATCTTTGCCACGGTATCACATCAAAATAGAACTACAAAAATATTGAGAAAAACATAAAAACAGGTTGAAGCATCTGAAATGATGTTCCAACCTGTTTTATTGATTCAGTTTCTCAAGAAATCAACGCATCAGCTACATCTTGATTGGTATTTGCTATTTTTGGGTCTACAATAGACACTGGAGCATCACACTTCACGATTTCTGCTCCTGTGAAATCCCATCCACCGCCAGCAGCGGCTTCGTTTGTATTTACCATTACTTCCATACTGTGATATGTAAATCTTAACCAACCTTCTCCAGTTACCACATCTTCTCCTAATAAGTACTCATAATCATCGACACCAATCAAGGGGAAGAAATCTTCAAAGGACATATCATCTTCCATATCTGGGAAAAGTATGTTTGCTGTTGTAATAACACCAGCACAGTTTAGCTGGTTTTCACATTCGTTCATCGCCTTTTCAAAATCGCCGCTTTGCCCACCAAAAAAGTAGTAAATATATTCCGACCCTGGTTCCCCAAAACATGCAGCAGCACAATCTGGAAATCCATCTAAACTGACAATCAATTCGCCTTCAGGATACTCCTTTTTTAATTCACCAAGGGTTTTGCCAATGTCATTCAGAAAATCAGGTGTGCTTGTATTACTATGGTCTGGAATTTCCATTGATGTACTGTTGTGCACAATGTGGGAGGTTTCTGATGTTTGATGGCTTGTGTCTACAGGTGTGCAAGCAGAGCATGTGGATAATATAAGCAAAAACAGGATTGCAGTGCCAACGTTTCGTTTCATATGAATCTCCATTCTGCAATATGATACTGTTATTTCCTTTCTAAAGGAAACATTTGAGAGAAATTTCTTGAAGTAAATCTACAGACAAAAAGATGTATGATTGAATGAATGATAACAAGAATCGCAACAGAAAGCAAGAATTAAGAATATTGTTCCAAATCTGACCAATCAGAGCACATGTTCAATAAAAAGAAAATCAGAACTACATCACCATGCAGTTCTGATTTTCTTTGTTTGGTCCGAGTGACTGGATTCGAACCAGCGGCCTCTTGAACCCCATTCAAGCGCGATACCAAACTTCGCCACACCCGGAACTATTCTTTCTGTGAGGAGCCTTAGAACCTAAGGCTCCTCGTTGGAGCGAGTGACGAGGCTCGAACTCGCTACCTCCACCTTGGCAAGGTGGCGCTCTACCAGATGAGCTACACTCGCAACGGACAATGGCTATTATACCAGAGTTCCTGCAAATGTCAACCCTTTTTTTAAAAATTTCGATTTTATTTTTAGGAGACAATACAACTGGGAGAGAGCTCCTGATCCCATTGGTAGCCAGCGGTCTCTGCATCTACATCTAAAAATAGCAGTGTTGGTTTTTCTGAGGTCAGGTCAATATGGCGATAGCCCTGCGAGGTTTTGACAATGTTCCATATATGGGGAGTTTCGTTGAACCACCCATCCACAATCAAACAATCTAACCCAATTTGTTTACAGAGCAGAGAGAAGGTGAGAGACAGACCTTGGTCATTGCCTTCCCCCTCAAACAGCACATCGTAGGCAGTAGAGGCATCTTGTGTCTGTGTCTGACAGGTGGATAGAATGGTTTCTACAATAGAAGAAATTTGTTTTTCAGGGGTCTTTTCCTGAATGGGAAGGGTCAACTGAGCCGCTTTTTTGTTCAGTGCAGTGCGCCGCTCCTCCAATGTTTGAAAAGAATAGGGATAAGTAAGCTGCACCTCCACAATGCGACGCTGCCCTGTTTCTGGATACATGGATACTGCTACATCAGGCAGTCCCAAAGCACAGTTTGGATTTGCAAAATAGGCCTGACGTACCAAGGTTTGAATGGAGACACTGTCTCCCTCAAAATAGCTGATACGCATAGCCACCTCAGAAGAAAAGGTGGAAAGTGTCTCCTGTAATTCACTGCGAATGGCGGAAGTGCCTGTGGCATCCACAACCGCTGCCACCTGTTCTCTGGTGCGTCGGTATGTAATCTGTACATCTGCCTCATAGTTTGCCACAATGGGGGTTAGGCTGTATTTGATAAATTCCACTGCATACGCCCCCAAGGGGTCCTCTTTGACCACCTCCAGACAGGCATCAGAGAGCATAGATTTTGCTTCACTTTCCGTTGTTCGGTCAAAACGGATGATACCTGTTTCTGCCCCTTTGTCTATTAAATAAATCAGTGCGTTGACCAGTTCCTGATAGCTGTCTACCCGTAGAGTATTGGCATCATCCAGTGCAGTAGGCGTGGCGTTGTGGGGTGTGATAGAGGAGTAGCTGCGAGAGAGCATGGCAGAACAGCCACTGAGAAGGGAGAGTGCCAACAATATAGAACCAAGTTTACATCCCCAATGCTTCGTCAATGAAAATCACCTCAGCATAATCAATCCCAGATGGCTTCGCCCATAGTACCGTCAGACCACGACAGATGCGTTCCGGGCTTTTACAGTCATAACAGCGGTCGGCATGAGCAGCACATGGTGTTTTCCGTCCCATACTCTGAGCACGTTTGGGAGCTGCCACATTTCTGGCACGGTACAGTGCAGCGTCATAGTCAAGGGTGAGTTTATTTCGACCTACCAGAAAATAGACAGCCTGATGACCAAAGACAGAGGCAGAAATGCGGTTGCAGTTGCCGTCGATGTTTACAAGCTCCCCAGTCTGAGCAATGGCATTCACAGAGGTGAGATAGACTTGAGCAGCGGCAGCCTCTGACAGTTTTCCACCCTCCCAGTGCCAGTGTACCTGGTTATGAGCAGACAGACGGGGATATAGCCCCATCTGCTGTATGGTCTGAGAGCCACCAATTCCAATGGATACACCGTCCAATTTGCTGTCCAGATAATCCGCTGCCTGTTGGGCTGTGGCAAATTGAGAAAAGGCAAAGCCCCGTTCTGTTAGGGAATGTTTTAACATTTGAATCTCGTCCACCATAAATCCCCCTCAAATCTCATTTTTCTGGTAGGTTTTGAACCCTTTGCCTGTGACCTCATGGGCATTGCAGACAATGATAAAAGCGTCCTCATCAATGGTAAACACAAGTTCTTTAAGCTGTACAATTTCACGCTGTTTAAAAGCACACATCAGCACATTTTTTTTGCTCCGTGAAAAAGCACCCTCCCCATTCAGGATGGTGACACCCCGTTCCAGATGGTTCACAAGGGCATGGAGTACATCTTCCTCATGGTTTGTGATAATATAGGCAACTTTGGCATTATCAAGCCCATAGAGCACAGTATCTGTCACATAGGCAGAAACCACCTGAGCAATCACACCATAGAGGGCGGTGTTGATTTGACGAAATGCCACAGCCACCAATAAAATGACCGCCAAATCAATCACCAACAGCAGTTTGCCCATTGGTGCCCAGGGGAGTTTTAATTTGACCAGGCGGGCAATTAGGTCTGTACCGCCAGTGGTGGCTCCCTTCACAAAAATAATGCCCAAAGATAACCCCATGAGAGCACCACCACAGATGGTGGCTAACATTTCATCCATAGGCTCAAAGGGAATGATGGCAATCACATCCACTGCAATGGAGGATACCACCATAGCATACAGGGAACTGACCAGAAGATGACCACCAATATATTTCCAGCCCAAAATGAACAAGGGAATATTGATGATTAACACAAAAGTACCAACTGGAATGATGGGAAGATAGGCATTGACCACCTGTCCTACACCAGTGATACCACCAAATCCAATATGGTTGGGGACATAAAACCAGTCAAAAGCCAGAGCGTACAGGAGAGAAGCAATGGTAATCCAAATGTACATAGATACCTGCTTTTGTAAATTTGATTTCATAGACTGCATCATAACCTCCTTCCGATAAAACGGAGGGGCATAAGCCCCAAAACTTAGGAATCTAACAGAGACAATTGCTCTGTTCCATTGTCCTCATCCCGCAGAAGAGCACCAGCAATGGGCAGATTGTGGGCATAGTAACGGGCAGTACGAACAATGGGGGTTTCACTGCGTGGGAGTACCTTGACAACGGTACGTCTGGGTTTCAACACCATAATGGCAACCCCCTGCGTGGTACGGGTGGTTTTGGTAGAGAGGGCTGCGGTATGAAAAATCAGGCAGCGGCTGTCACTGGAGTATACCGCCATTTCAGTGTCCTCTTTGAGAAGGTAGGCTGTCACCAGAGGAGATTTATCACAGTAGGCACCTGTCAGTTTTTTGCGCCGTGTTTGGGTCTGGTAGGAGGTCAGGTCTACACGGGCACACTTTCCATTTTCAAAGAAAAACAGCAGATTTCCGGTATAATCTCCTGCAATACATGCCCATACCACCTTTTCGTCTGGCTCCATAGAAAGTTTTGTGGGGAGATAGTCGCCTAAGACGCTGGCTTTGCTGTCATCAAAGTCAGACATACGGGTTTTATAGCACTGGTGATGGTCTGTAAATACCAGCAGTTCATCCCGATTGGTTCCTTCCCAATAAAGAAATGCCCCATCTCCCTCCTTATACTTCTGTTCACTTGCCATGCGCAGAGACTGAGGCGTAATTTTCTTAAAATAGCCCTCTTGGGAGAGGAACAGATGAACAGGATAATCTGGAATGTCCTCATCAGGAGAGGCAAGTTCCTCTTTCTGATGGTCATAGATAATATCAGTTCGACGGGGAACAGCATATTTCTTTTTGACTTCGGTTAGCTCTTTGATAATAATTTTACGAATTTTTTTGGGGTCGTTGGCGATTGCCTCCAGTTCTTCAATTTCCTTCTGAAGGGTGTCTATTTCCTGTGTCCGCTTTAAAATATACTCCCGATTGATATTACGCAGACGAATGTCTGCCACATAGTTGGCTTGCATCTCATCAATGTCAAAGCCGGTCATCAAATTGGGAATAACCTGGTTGTCCTCCTCGGTATCACGAATGATTTGAATGGCTCGGTCAATATCCAACAGAATTTTTTGTAGACCAAGGAGCAGATGCAGTTTTTCCTGCTTTTTCTTTTGATTGAAACACACTCTGCGGCGAACAGAGGCAGAACGCCAGTCGGTCCACTCCTTCAAAATTTCTCCAATCCCCATCACTTTTGGCATACCACCAATGAGGATGTTAAAGTTGCAGGATTGAGAGTCCATCAGAGGGGTCATGCGAAAGAGTTTTGCCATGAGCTTATCAGGGTCGGTTCCCCGTTTCAGGTCAATGGTCAATTTCAGACCGGTCAAGTCTGTCTCATCACGCATATCTGCAATTTCTTTGATTTTCCCCAGTTTGACCAGCTCTGCCACCTTGTCCATAATGGCTTCTGAAGTGGTGGAGTAGGGGAGTTCGTATACCTCAATGAGATTTTCTTCTCTCACATACCGCCATTTGGCACGCACCTTAAAAGAGCCACGACCCGTTCGATAGATGTCACGCAGGGTGTTTGCATCATAGAGCAGTTCACCGCCTGTGGGCAGGTCGGGAGCCAACAGAGTAGAAAGCAAATCATGGTTTGCATCTTTCAGATAGGCAATGGTGGTGTCACACACCTCTCCCAAATTAAATCCACACAAATTGCTTGCCATACCGACCGCAATACCCTGATTGGCAGAGACCAGCACATTGGGGAACGTAGTGGGCAGGAGGGAAGGTTCTTTCAATTTGCCGTCATAGTTGTCCACAAAATCCACTGTATCTTGGTCAATGTCCCGAAACAGTTCTGTGCAGATGGGGTCCAGACGAACTTCTGTGTAACGGCTGGCAGCCCATGCCATATCACGGGAGTATACCTTACCAAAGTTTCCCTTGGAGTCTACCAGAGGATGGAGCAGTGCGCCATACCCTCGGGAGAGACGTACCATAGTGTCATAGATGGCAGCATCTCCGTGTGGATTGAGCTTCATGGTGGCTCCTACCACATTGGCACTTTTGGTACGGGGCTTTGTGAGCAGCCCCATATCATACATGGTATACAACAATTTTCGATGGGAGGGTTTAAAACCATCAATTTCTGGAATGGCACGGGAGACAATCACCGACATGGCATAGGGCATGTAGTTGAGTTCTAGTGTCTCAGTAATGGGTTGTTCCAACACTTCAGCATGGAGCCCCATTACATTGGAATTGACCACCTTTGAGGATGATCCATTGGGTTGTTTCTTTTTTGCCATAGGAATCCGTCCTTTTGAAAAGATTAGGAGATGTCTGCCAGCTCCAGAAATTTATAGCCGTTGTCTGCAATGTGATTTTTTCTGCCTTGCAGGTCATCCCCTAACAGTAAGTCAAAGAAATAGGCAGTTTTCTCCACATCTTCTGGCATGACTTTAATGAGGCGGCGTGTCTCTGGGTTCATAGTGGTCAGCCACATCATATCAGGCTCGTTTTCACCCAGACCTTTAGAGCGTTGAATATCGAATTTTTTGCCAGACAGAGTGGCTGAAATTTCATTTTTCTCTTTATCAGAGTAGGCAAACCATGTTTTGTCTTTATAGGTAATTTCATAGAGGGGAGATTCTGCAATATACACATAACCCTGTTCAATAAGAGTAGGGGTTAAACGGTAGAGCATGGTGAGAATCAGGGTGCGAATTTGGAATCCGTCTACATCTGCATCGGTACAGATGACAATTTTGTTCCAGCGTAAATTTTCCAGCTCAAAGGCGGACAGATCTTTCACATGCTTGTCTTTCACCTCTACCCCACAGCCCAACACCTTGAGTAAATCGGTGATGATTTCACTTTTGAAAATCTTTCCATAATCTGCTTTTAAGCAGTTGAGAATTTTACCACGCACTGGCATAATACCCTGATACTCTGCATCTCTGGACAGCTTTACAGCTCCCATAGCAGAGTCGCCCTCTACAATATACAGCTCTCGTTTGTTCACGTCTTTGGTGCGGCAGTCCACAAATTTCTGGACACGGTTGGAAATATCCACACTGCCGGACAGTTTTTTCTTGATGTTTAGTCTGGTGCGCTCCGCAGTTTCACGGGAACGCTTGTTAATCAGAATTTGTTCTGCAATTTTCTGGGCATCAAAGGGGTTTTCTATAAAGTATACCTCAAGTTGCTCTCGTAAAAACTCAGTCATTGCATCTTGAATAAATTTATTGTTGATGGCCTTTTTTGTCTGGTTTTCGTAAGAGGTCTGAGTCGAAAAATTGTTTGATACAAAAATCAGAGCATCCTGCACATCATTAAAAGTAATTTTTGATTCATTTTTCTGATATTTGCTCTGCTGTTTTAAATATCCATCAATCGCAGAGACAAAGGCAGATTTCATGGCCTTTTCTGGGGAACCACCATGTTCCAGAAAAGAGGAGTTATGGTAGTGTTCAATCAGGGATTTTTGATTGGAAAAACAGAAGGAGACAGACAATTTCACTTTATATTCTGGTTTATCTGCCCGGTCCCGACCCTTGCGCTCTGTCTGCCAAAAGACTGGGAGAGTGAGAGAAGTATCTCCAGATAATTCTGTCACATAGTCCAGAATCCCATTTACATATTCAAAATCAGTGGTGCTAAATTTTCCAGGGGATACCTCATCCCGTAGACGAAATTTTACCCCTGCATTGACCACTGCCTGCCGTTTCATCACATCCAGATAGTAATCTAAGGGAATATCAATGTCAGTGAAAACCTCTAAATCTGGTTTCCAGTGGAAAGTGGAGCCGGTTTTTTTGCCACGGTCTGTTGGTTCCTTTTTCAAACCACCGATGTTTTCCCCTTTTTCAAAATGCAGAGAGTATTTGTAGCCATCACGCCAGATAGTTGCATCAAAATATTCGCTGGCATACTGGGTGGCACAGGAGCCAAGTCCATTCAGTCCTAGAGAATATTCATAATTTGCCCCATCATTGTTGTACTTGCCGCCGGCGTACAGTTCACAGAATACCAGTTCCCAGTTGTATTTCTGCTCTTTTTCGTTCCAGTCCACTGGGCAGCCACGTCCCTGGTCCTCCACCTGAATGGAGTGGTCTAAGAAACGGGTGACAGTAATTAAATTGCCGTGTCCCTCTTTTGCCTCGTCAATGGCATTGGACATAATTTCAAATACGGCATGGGCACAGCCCTCCAAACCGTCAGAACCAAAAATGACACCGGGGCGTTTGCGGACTCGATCCGCACCCTTCAGTGCCGAAATAGAAGTATTGCCATAGCTGGCTTTTTTCATAGTGCTTCCTTCCTAACCATATAAAATCACATCATACCATTTAATCATACACATGTTCACTAGAAAAGTCAAGAAATCCCGCTCAACTGGGGATTGACAAGTAGGAATGACAGAGTTACAATTCTATCATACCCCACCCCTGGGGGGTGGTTTGGGAGAACGGATGGTGATAAAATGAAACAAAAATTTCAGGTAACAGGGATGACGTGTGCAGCCTGTTCTGCCTATGTAGAGAAATCTGTGAAAGGACTAGATGGGGTACAATCGGTAGAAGTCAGTCTGATGACCCAGTCTATGCAGGTCTCTTATGATGAAAGTGTGCTCACACCAGAGCAAATTATACATGCGGTCAAAGCAGGGGGTTATGGTGCCAGTGTATGGGGAGAGACTTCAACCCCTTCCCCAAAGCAGCAGGCAGAGGAGAACATCAAAGGGATGAAAGTGCGGTTGATTGCCTCATTGCTTTTTCTTATCCCTCTTTTTTACATTGCAATGGGGCATATGATGGGGCTTCCCATTCCCAGTTGGCTTTCTGGCTTAGAAAATAGTATCACATTTGGATTCACACAGTTTTTACTCACACTGCCCATTCTCTATCTAAACCGTACCTATTATCAAGTTGGTATAAGGACTTTGCTCCACGGTTCCCCTAATATGGATTCCCTCATTGCAGTGGGTTCTGGTGCGGCAGTGATTTATGGTGTATTTGCCATTTATCAAATGGGTTATGGGTTGGGTCATGGAAATTTGGAGCGAGTGGCACAGTACCACATGGATTTATATTTTGAATCTGCTGGTATGATTTTAACCCTCATCACACTGGGGAAATTTTTGGAAACTCGCTCTAAAGGGAAAACCAGTGAGGCAATCACCCGGCTTATGGATTTATCCCCAAAAACGGCTACTGTGGTGCGAAATGGACAGGAGGAACAGATTCCAGTTGAGCAGGTGCAAAAGGGTGATTTGATACGGATTCGCCCAGGGGATGCCATTCCAGTGGATGGAGTGATCACAGAAGGAGCTTCTGTGATCGATGAATCTGCACTGACGGGGGAATCTGTCCCAGTAGAGAAAATGGTAGGGGACACAATATCTGCTGCTACCATCAATCAATCAGGGTCTTTTTTGATGGAAGCCACCCGTGTGGGAGAGGACACCACCCTTGCACAGATGATTCGGCTGGTAGAGGAGGCAGCCGCTTCCAAAGCACCCATTGCAAAACTGGCAGATAAAGTGGCTGGGGTGTTTGTACCAGTGGTCATGTCCATTGCATTGATAACCGCTCTGTTATGGTTCTTTTTGGGAGGGCATGACATCACAAAAGCACTGACTGCCGGAGTGGCAGTATTGGTGATTTCCTGTCCCTGTGCGCTGGGGCTTGCCACTCCAGTTGCCATTTTGGTGGGAACAGGCAAAGGGGCAGAACATGGAATTTTAATTAAATCCGCAGAAGCACTGGAGACACTGGGAAAAGTAAATACCGTTGTGCTGGATAAGACCGGCACACTGACTGAGGGAAAACCAGTTGTGACAGATATTCTAGTGGATGCAGATATGGATGAGGAAGGGCTGTTGATTTTGGCAGCTTGTCTGGAACAACCCTCCCAACATCCTTTAGCAAAGACCATTGTACAACTTGCAAAGGAAAAACAGCTTCCCATTGCCCAGGTTTCACAGTTTGAAGCTGTACACGGTAGAGGTGTAAAAGCATATCTAAACACAAAACCGTTTTTTGGTGGCAATCAGGCAATGATGGAAGAACTGGGTGTGGTATGTGAGAACTTTACAGAACGGGCACAATCTCTGGCACAACAGGGAAAAACCCCCCTGTTTTTTGCAGACCAGAAAAAGGTTTTGGGATTGATTGCCCTTGCAGACCGACCAAAGCCAACAAGCACACAGGCGGTACAGGCATTCCACAAACTGGGCTTACAGGTGGTGATGCTGACAGGAGACAGACAGGAGACAGCACAGACTATTGGGACAGAACTGGGTGTGGATCAAATTGTGTCTCAGGTATTACCTCATGAAAAAGCGCAAAAAGTGGCAGAACTGCAACAACAGGGGAAGCGTGTGGCAATGATAGGAGATGGCATCAATGATGCGCCAGCACTGATGGGAGCAGATGTAGGACTTGCCATTGGAGCGGGTACAGATATTGCCATAGAAAGTGCGGACCTTGTGTTGATGAAATCAGATTTGATGGATGCAGTGACCGCAGTGGAATTATCTAGAGCAACAATCCGCAACATTAAGGAAAATCTCTTTTGGGCATTTTTCTACAATGCACTGGGAATACCACTGGCAGCAGGACTGTTATATGCACTGAATTGGACAGAGTTTATGCTCAATCCTATGTTCGCAGCGGCAGCTATGAGCTTAAGTTCTGTATGTGTAGTGTCCAATGCCCTGCGTCTGCGGTGGTTTCATAGTAAATTTTCTGAAGCAAAGCCAGTTCAACAGAACAATCCAATGGAAGAAACAAAAAAAGGAGACGATGGAATCATGGAAAAGAAACTGAGCATTGAAGGAATGATGTGTATGCACTGTGTTGCTCATGTGGAAAAAGCATTACAGGCAGTGGCAGGAGTGCAAACAGTAAAGGTGGATTTGGAGGGTAAGTGTGCTACTGTTCAGGCAGATGCAACAGTGGATGTACAGGCTCTTTCTGATGCAGTGACACAGGCAGGATATCAGGTGGTGAATGTAGAATGATGGCAGACCATGAGCAAGTAAAGCAGTTGCTCAAAACTGCCAGAGGGCAGATTGATGGGATTCTAAACATGGTAGAACAGGACCGCTATTGTATGGATGTATCCAATCAAATTCTGGCAGCCCAGTCTATTCTGAAGAAAGCCAATCGCATGGTATTGAAGGCACATGTGAATGGCTGTGTGCGTCAGGCAGTGGAAAGCGGAGAGCCAGAGGAAAAGTTACAGGAGCTATCCAAACTATTGGACAAGCTGATTGATTAGGAGAAAAGCCGGAAGGGACAGGATTTCCTGTTCCTTCCGGCTTTTTAAAGAGTTTCTTAACATCCCTTGAAGAATATTGGAAGCCTATTGTCAGTAGGGCTGGATTGTGCTACTGTGTTCTCACCCCAACCAAACAAATACATACAAACAAAATTGATAAAAGAGGATGTGTTTCTATGAAATTACCAATGATGAAATATATGGCAGCGGCACTCTGTCTGGTTGCTGTGGTCAGCCTTGCAGCCTGCACAAAGCCTGCTCCAACTAAGGGAGAGGACAGTAGTACAACCAGTTCTCAGTCTACTTCCCAATCCTCCAGCTCCAGTAGTCAGGAGGAGTCAGAGGAGCAGGAAGCAGAAAAGGAGGAGATGTTTGAAGGAACAGTTAATACCATTAATACAGAGCTTAATTTGTTGGTTTTGGCTACCAATGATGGGTACTACAAATTCAATATCAATGGAACTGATTTGACCCTTGTTGAGCCAGGAGACCTTATCAAAGTAATCTATACTGGTACCTTGGAAGCAGATTCCGATGATGTGACCGCTGATTTGGTGACAATTGTGAAAAACTGAAATAAAATGGGACTTGTCAGCAGACAAGTCCCATTTTTATGTCAATAGCGATGAAATAGTTCAATACTCCCCCCGTCAGGACCATATAAAAAGGCGTTGCGAATTGGTATGGATTGTGGTTTTGCAGGGAGGGTCATATCTCTGGGAGGGATTTTTTCCTTACCACCAGATTGCAGTGCTTTTGTATACACTGCATCTACATTCTCTACATCAAAGGCAAGGTGGAAGAAGGTACCGCTTTGGGTTTCATTGATGGAACCAGAGGAAATACCTGCACTAAATACCTCTAAAATGGTTCCATTTCCAGTGTCCAACATAGCAATATCCTGTATCCCATTGTTCCATTGAGCAATGACCTGAAACCCAAAAGCGTGGGTATAAAAAGAGAGTGTGTTCTCTAAATTGGATACCCGCAGGGCAATGTGATGGATACCAGTTACTTTTTCAGGCTGAGCAGACATAAAAAAACACCTCACAATTCTTTTTTGAGTGTATCACAAACAGAAGTGTTGGTCAAATGGGAATGAAATGGGATTCTTTTCAGAATACAGTTGATGATATCCTATGATTTGTATTACAATAAAGAACACAATCATTGTTTCTGTGGTAGGAATCTACATATCAAATAGGAGGTTTGTGAAGATGATACATCAATGGGCAAACGAGGCTGAGGCACGCAAAGAAATTTTAGAAGCAGTGGAAGCCTACTATCATACCTATAAGAAAGAGAAAAAACAATTTCAACCTGGAGACCGCATTACCTATGCGGCTCGTGTATTTGATGAAAAAGAGATGTGTGCATTGGTGGATGCTGCGCTGGATTTTTGGTTGACAACAGGTCGATATGCAGAGCAATTTGAGCAGGAATTTGCAAAATGGCTAGGGGTAAAATATGCAAGCCTGGTAAACAGTGGTTCATCTGCCAATCTCATTGCCTTTTCTGCTCTGACTGCCCCGGAGTTGGGAGAGCGGCAGATTCAACCTGGGGATGAAGTAATTTCTGTGGCAGCCGGTTTTCCTACTACCATTAACCCTATCATTCAGTATGGGGCAATCCCTGTGTTTGTAGATGTTACCATTCCACAATATAACATTGATGTAACCAAGTTGGAAGCAGCCAGAAGTGAAAAAACCAAAGCGGTTATGATTGCCCATACATTGGGAAATCCTTTTGATATCAAGGCGGTAAAAGAGTTTTGTGAAACATATGGGTTATGGCTTATTGAAGATAACTGTGATGCACTGGGCAGTACCTACATGATAGATGGGGAGATAAAATTGACTGGTACCATAGGTGACATTGGAACCTCCAGTTTTTATCCACCTCACCATATGACAATGGGAGAAGGAGGTTGTGTATACACCAATAATCCCCTGTTGCATCGCCTCATCAATTCCTACCGTGACTGGGGGCGTGACTGTATGTGTGCTTCTGGTCAGGATAATGTCTGCCAACATCGGTTTGATGGGCAATATGGAGAGCTGCCCAAGGGATATGACCACAAGTATGTGTACAGCCATTTTGGATATAACCTGAAGGTAACAGATATGCAGGCAGCCATTGGTTGTGAACAGCTCAAAAAGCTCCCCTATTTCGTGGAGCGGCGTAGACACAACTGGAATCGACTACGCAACGCATTGGAATGTGTGAAAGAGAAACTGATTTTACCAGAAGCAGCCCCCAACAGCAATCCAAGCTGGTTTGGTTTTATGATGACAGTGCAGAATGGGATTGACAGGGAACAAGTGGTGCGCTATTTGGAACAAAAAGGAGTTCAAACACGCATGTTGTTTAGTGGAAATCTGATTCGACAGCCATGTTTTAATCAAATGCGTGAAACTGGATACGGATATCGAGTGGTTGGAGACCTGAGGGAAACAGACCGCATTATGAAAGATACCTTTTGGGTGGGAGTGTATCCAGATATGACAGATGAGATGATTGACTATATGGCAAAGGTCATTTGTGAGGCACTGGAACAGTAGCGGAGATGGACTTTCATATTGAAAAAAGAGACACATTTGTAACATATACACTGTATTGGAAAAGAAATTGCAGTAGAAGAAGGTTGCTACCTTAGTATGATTTGTGTTACAATGTCGTAGGTTGTATTTTCTGAATGGTTGTCCCAAGATGGGGAATTCAGAAGATGTAAAAGTTAGTGACAATTTATAAGAAATGGATTCCTTTTTCTTGTTCTCATAATTGGATGAAACTAGATGATAGATACGGTGGATCAGGTACAATATGAAGAAAATCGTCATCAATGCCTTACAATATAAACAAAACAGCTCTGGGATTGGGGTTCTGATTCGGGAACTGTTTGCACCACTGACAGTGTTGACCAAGCGAACTTGTCAGGTGATTTTGCCAGAGGATAGCCCAGTATTTCCAGCAAAAAAAACGGTGCAAGAGCTTCGGATTCCCATTGCACACAAAAAACACCTAGAACGTATGTTTTTTCAGACATTTCTGATGGGAAGACATTACTGCAAGGAATCTGTTCTTCTAACAACAGATTCCAAAACTCCATTTTTTTTGCCATCTAACTGCATTTTGTTGCCAGTTATTACAGATTTGGCAGTGTTTCGTATGCCAGAGGTCTATCAAAAGTCCCGTGTACTGTGGTGGCGGTTTCAATATCAATATTTATGTAGAAAGACAAAGCATTTTGTGGCAATTTCTGAGTTTACCAAGAGAGAACTGGTGGAGATATTGGGTTTAAAACCGGAACAAATTTCTGTGGTGCCATGTGCTGCCGCTGCACAGTATGCCAAAGTGGAGGATAAACAAAAATTATCAGAGCTGAAAGAACACTATGACCTGCCAGAACAATATCTGCTCTTTGTAGGAAATCAGAATCCAAGAAAGAATTTAAACAGACTGCTCTTAGCCTACGACAGAGCCGCAGAAATAGGGAATTTGTCCCATCATTTGGTGATCGCAGGGGAACAGGGATGGAAATTTAACCGTGAGGCGTGTTTAGCCCCTATTCAAAACAGGGATAAAGTGCATTTTATCGGATTTGTGCCGGATGAAGATATGCCAGCCCTTTACTCTGCTGCTACTCTGTTTTTGTTTCCTACCCTCTATGAGGGGTTTGGTATTCCTGTGTTAGAGGCGCAGCTATGTGAAACCCCAGTTTTAACTAGCAACTGTACATCTCTCCCAGAAGTGGGTGGAGAGGGAGCTATCTATGTAGATCCTTATCAGGTAGAGGATATGGCACAGGGGATTGTGAAGGCATTGCAAAATCCAGCCTACTTACAGGAACTAACCCAAAAGGGGTTAGAAAATACAAAGCGTTATTCTTGGGCGAATTCTGCCCAATTACTCAATGAGATGATAGAAAAGGTTGTGAGTGTATGAATTTACAGGAACTTTATCAGCGTTGGTTGGAAAAAAGCAAAGAAAATGAGGAAATTTATGGGGAACTTGTCTCAATTGCTGGGGATGAAGCTGCCATTGAGGACAGATTTTATCGGGAATTGGAATTTGGTACTGGTGGTCTGCGTGGTGTACTGGGTGCAGGCAGTAACCGTATGAATGTGTATACAGTGGGAAAGGCAACACAGGGTTGTAGTAACTATCTGTTGAAAACCTTTGAAAAGCCATCGGTTGCCATTGGCTATGATAGCCGTATCCACTCTGATTTGTTTGCAGAGACAGCTGCAACGATTTATGCAGCCAACGGAATCAAGGTCTACCTGTATCGTCAGTTGATGCCCACACCTGCGCTGTCTTTTGCAGTGCGTGACCTGAAATGTCAGGGGGGCGTAGTCGTCACAGCAAGCCACAACCCGGCAAAGTACAATGGCTATAAGGTGTATGGCAGCGATGGCTGCCAGATTACCACAGAGGCGTCAAAGGCAATTCAGCAGGAAATTGACAAAGTGGACCCCTTTGCAGATGTAAAAAAGGGGGATTTTCAGACTCTGCTCCAAGAGGGAAAAATTGAATACATTGGGAAAGACACAGAAAGACGGTATTTAGATGCAATTGCTACTGCTTCTGTCCTTCCCAAAGGGATTTCCAGAGAGGTTTCCATTGTATACACCCCTCTCAACGGTGCAGGAATTTCCTGTGTGCCTGATTGTTTGAAAGAGCATGGGTTTACCAATATTACCATTCCAGAGGAACAGAAAAACCCGGATGGCAATTTCCCCACTTGTCCCTATCCCAACCCTGAAATCAGAGAGGCTCTGGAAGTGGGACTGGCATGGGCAGAGAAAACAGGCAGTGATTTATTGCTTGCCACTGACCCTGACTGTGACCGTGTAGGGGTGGCAGTAAAAGGAGAGACAGGCTATACCCTGATTAACGGCAATGAGATGGGTGTGTTATTACTGGATTTTGTATGCAAAATGCGTCTAGCCGTTGGAACCATGCCTCAAAATCCTGTGGCAGTGAAAACCATCGTGACTACTCCTATGGCAGCCAAGGTGGCAGGGCATTATGGGGTTGAACTGCGTGATGTGCTGACTGGCTTCAAGTTTATTGGAGAGCAGATTGGACGTTTGGAGCAGGAGGGACACCCAGAGCGTTATATCTTTGGATTTGAGGAGAGCTATGGCTATCTCAGTGGCAGTTTTGTACGGGATAAGGATGCAGTCAATGCCTCTCTGCTGATTTGTGAAATGTTTGCCTACTATAAGCATGAGGGCAAGAGCCTTTTGGATGTGCTGGCTTCCCTCTATGAGCAGTACGGATTTTATCAAAGTCGTTTGTTGTCTTTCACCTTTGAAGGATCTGCCGGTTTTGCGAAAATGCAGTCTTTGATGAGTGGAATGAGAGAGAATCAGCCTAAAGAAATTGCTGGCTTTGCAGTGGAGGCAGTGGGAGACTATCAGGCTTCTGTTATTACAAAGAAGAATGGGGAGCAGGAGACTGTGAATCTGCCAAAATCCAATGTGCTTCGTTTCTTCCTGGAAGGCGGTCTGGAGGCTGTGATCCGTCCCTCGGGTACAGAACCTAAGTTGAAAGTCTATGTGACTGCCATTGGTGAAACATTGAATCGGAGCAATCAGGTGGCAGAGCAGATTTCTGCCTGTTTTACAGCTTGGGCAAAGGGTGAGTGAGCATGGCACAGGTTGCCTTAGAGTTGCAGCCCTGTTGTGGGAAACGTTCAGGGATTGGAACTTACACCTACGAGTTGGCTAGAAGGCTGCAAAGTAATGAGGAACTGACATTCTGTGGCAATCTATTTGGGAAAGGGGAGCTGGAAACACTCCCCTTTCCTGTCAGACGGTTTTCAGCCGTGCCTTATGGGGTGTATCGGCGTATTTGGCATACCATTCCAGTGTCATATTCTTTCTTTTTTCCAAAAACGGATTTAACCCTATTTTTTGACTATATTGTTCCGCCCAAAGTGACAGGAAAGGTGATAACAACAGTGCATGACTTGGCATTTGTGCGCTATCCTGAAACCATGAGCAAACGGAACCTAAAGCGTATTCAACAGGATATTGTCTATAGTCTGGAACGCAGTGAACAAATTTTGACTGTATCCCAGTTTTCAAAAGAGGAACTTGTCTCCTGTATGGGAGTGGAGCCGGATAGGATAGCTGTCATCTATAATGCACCTTCTATTTCTCAGGAGATAGTGGATGCACAGAAACTATTAGATCGATACCATATCACTGCACCCTATTTGCTATATGTAGGAACCATTGAACCACGAAAAAATATAGCTCGACTTCTGCTTGCATTTGATCAATTAAAACAGGAGACAGGAATGCCACATCAACTTGTTTTGGCGGGAGGAAACGGCTGGAACAATGAAGAAATCTATCGAATGGCAGATGGGCTTTCTAGTAAAGAGTCTGTTCGGTTTATTGGCTATATATCAGGGGCAGAAAAAAATACACTCTATCAACAGGCACAGGCATTTGTGTTTCCCTCTCTCTATGAAGGTTTCGGGATACCACCTCTGGAGGCTATGTACTTTGGATGTCCTGTCATCTGTGCAAAGGCAGCTTCTCTACCTGAAGTGGTGGGAGAGGCAGGAGAATATGTAGATCCTATGGATATTACATCCATTGCACAGGGTATCTGGAATGTGATAAGTTCCAAAAGCTATATGCAGAAACTCACTGAATCTGGATACCAGCGAGTGCAAATATTTAATTGGGAGCAGTCTGCATGTCAGTTAAAGGGATTATGTAAAAATCTACTGACAAAGTGAGATATGAACATGAAACAAAAAATAAAACAGTTTCTAAAAGCCATCACAACACCCAGAATGCGTGAAATGGTGCGAAATAGTGGGATTTTGTTGTTTAGCAAACTGAAAGGAAATAGAGTCCCAGAATTATCTGATCAACAAATGGGTGTCAATTTAATTGGTTATATCAGGGGAGACTTTGGATTAGGTGAGAGTTGTCGTTTGGTAGCAGGTGGCTTACAGGAGAGTGGATTACCCTACTCAATTTATCCAATAAAGGTCTTTGGAAATGCACCAGAAACAAATAGAACATGGAGCGGACAGGAGCAGACCACATTGCCATATGGTGTAAACTTGATTCATCTCAATCCGGATGGATTACAGCATAGTGTATGGAAATTGGGGTTATCTACATTGAAACACCATTACAATATTGCTTTTTTTCTCTGGGAGCAGCCGGAATTACCCCACGAATGGACTTATTCACTGGCTCTAATGGACGAAATTTGGACACCGGCAGAGTTTATCTCGCAGGCAATTCGAAAATGTACCACAAAACCGGTGCATACCATGCCATATGGAATGACAAAACCAGAGACGAGTGAGAATTATCAAAGGAACCACTTTGGTTTACCAAATGATGTATTTTTGTTTATGGTTTCTTATGATGGTTACAGTAGTTCAGAACGGAAAAACCCACTGGGTAGTGTAAGAGCTTACTGTCAGGCATTTTCAAAAGAAGAAACAGGCGTTGGACTTGTACTAAAAGCCACTCATGCCAGAGAAGAAGATTTACAACAATTCCGTACACTTTTAGATGGATATCCTAATGTTGTGATTTTAAAAGACAGTTATGGGAAGGTAGAATTCAACAGCCTGATTACCTGTGTGAATGTGTATGTTTCTCTTCATCGTGCGGAGGGGTTTGGACTGGTGATAGCAGAGGCAATGGAGTTGGGAACAGCTGTAATTGCCACAGATTGGTCAGCCAATACTGAGTTTATGAATGAAGATGTGGCATGTATGGTACCTGCTGAAGTGATCACACTGGAACAGGACAGCCCACCTTACAAAAAAGGGACACACTGGGCAGATCCAGATGAAGCTGTGGCGGCACAGTGGATGAGGAAGCTATACTTTGACAAGGATTTTTACCAGAAAAAAGTACAGAAAGCCCAGAGTTATATTCAAGAGAAGTTATCCCAAACTGGAGCAGCGGAGCGGATGAGAAAGCGTATAGAAGAGCTTTTTGAGGAGAAGTCACGTCCTATGATGTATCCTATGAAATTGAACCCCTGTTACAAAGAATATTTATGGGGTGGTACAAAGTTAAAAATACAATATGGTAAAACAGATGCTCCAGAAGTCACAGCAGAGAGCTGGGAGTTGTCCTGTCATCCAGATGGTCAGTGTACAGTGGCAGAGGGTGAGTGGAAAGGAAAGTCTATTCAGGAGCTAGGGATCTTGGATCGGACTGGGTTTTGGGGTAGAAATTGCCCTAAAGGAGATTTTCCTATTTTGGTAAAGCTGATTGATGCCAAAAAGGATCTTTCGATTCAAGTACACCCCTCTGATGATACTGCCCTTTTAGAGCTAGGGGAACATGGAAAGGCGGAGATGTGGTATATTGTAGACTGTGAACCACAAGCCAGCATCTATTTTGGGTTTTCTGAGCGAATTACAGAGGAAGAACTGCTCAGACGAGCAGAAGATGGTACCATCTGTCAGGTGCTCAACCGTGTACCAGTTTCTCCTGGGGATGTATTTTATATTTTGCCTGGTACCATCCATGCCATTGGTGCTGGAATTGTGATTGCGGAAATTCAACAGAATTCCAACACCACATTCCGTGTATATGACTACCAGAGAAAGGGGGCAGATGGCAAACCACGTCAGCTTCACTTGGAGCGGGCAGCAGCAGTAATGGACTACTCTCCTATTTTACCCGAGGAATGTAAAGCCAATAGCAGTGTTACATTTGAAGGGTTTACTATGGATGAAATGTTCTCCTGTAAATATTTTCGAGCCTATAGTATTGATATAAGAGATAAAATTACACTCTGTTGCAATGGAAAATCTTTTCATCACTTGCTTTGTGTGGATGGAGATGGTACAATCATATGCAATGGAAAAAGCTACCCAATTCCATGTGGGCAGTCTTATTTTATGCCGGCTGCATTGGGGGAGTATGAAATACATGGAGCTTGCAGGGTTCTGTTATCCAGAGTATAGCGGAAAGGATGGAGTTCAGTTATGAAAAAAACAGCGCTGATTATGGCAGGTGGACGTGGGGAGCGGTTTTGGCCAAAAAGCAGGAAGAATTTGCCCAAACAATTTCTGTCTCTGACTGATGATGGAAAGACTATGATTCAGTTGACGGTAGAACGGATTTTACCATTGGTCAATATGGAGGACATCTATATCGCCACGAATCGGGACTATAAAGCATTGGTACAGCAGCAGCTGCCGGAGATTCCAGAAGGGAATATTCTCTGTGAGCCAGTGGGGAAAAATACAGCTCCTTGTATTGGTTTGGGTGCAGTCCATATGCAGAAAAAATATGGAGATGCCATCATGATGGTGTTACCTTCAGACCATCTGATCAAGTATACTTCTATTTTTGTCAATACGTTGTCGGATGCCTGTGAGGTAGCGGAACAGGGAGAAAATCTGGTGACATTGGGAATTACACCAGATACACCTGAGACTGGTTATGGCTATATTAAGTTCATGCCAGATAAAACACTGGGACGGGCATTTGCAGTGGAGCGATTTGTGGAAAAGCCCAATTTGGAAACCGCAAAGACCTATGTGGTTTCTGAGCAGTATCTGTGGAACAGTGGTATGTTCATCTGGAAGGTGTCCACCATTTTGAATAATATCAAGACCTATTTGCCAGAGACATTTGCGGGACTGGGGCGTATTCAGGCTGCCATTGGAACAGAGCAACAGGAAACCGTTCTGGAGAAGGAGTTTTATGAGTTTCAGTCCGAATCCATTGACTATGGGATCATGGAAAAAGCAAAGAATATCTATATTCTGACTGGTGCATTTGGCTGGGATGATGTAGGTTCCTGGCTGGCAGTGGGCAGAATTAAGGCAAGCAATGAGTTTGGAAATGTGGTGGATGGTCATGTGGTGACAGTCAATACCAAAAATTCCATTATCCAAGGTGGTGCAAAACTCATTGCTACCGTTGGTCTACAAGATATGATTGTAGTGGATACAGAAGATGCCCTGCTGATTTGTGACAAAGACAGTGCAGGAGATATTAAGAAGGTTCTGGAGAATCTGAGAATTTGCAATCAGACCAAATACCTATAATTTGGGACAGTAAACATAAGAAGGAGAATGATTCATGAAAAAAGCATTGATCACTGGTATTACTGGGCAGGATGGTTCCTATCTGGCAGAATTGCTGTTGGAAAAGGGATATGAGGTTCATGGTATGACTCGCCGTGCCTCTCTGCCGAACGTGGATCGTATTTCACATATTTTGGATAAAATTACCCTTCACGATGGGGATCTGAGTGATTCCAGCAGCATTATTCGTATTATGAACATGGTTCGCCCTGATGAGGTTTACAACCTAGCTGCCCAGAGCCATGTACAGGTGAGTTTTGATGTACCTGAATATTCTGGCGATGTGGATGCGTTGGGTGTACTGCGTATGTTGGAGGCAATCCGTATTTTGGGCATGGAAAAGACTTGTCGTTTCTATCAGGCTTCTACTTCTGAGCTGTATGGCAAAGTGGAGGAAGTGCCTCAGCGTGAGACCACCCCATTCCACCCATACAGCCCCTATGCCATTGCGAAGCAATACGGATTCTGGATGGTGAAGGAGTACCGTGAAGCTTACGGCATGTTTGCGGTC
Organism: uncultured Oscillospiraceae bacterium; assembly: GCA_944385095.1. GTDB lineage: Bacteria > Bacillota > Clostridia > Oscillospirales > Oscillospiraceae > Lawsonibacter. Next base: position 20,934 of record CALWVS010000017.1, on the reverse strand, counting down.
AATGGCATTTTGTTCAACCATGAGTCTGAGCGCCGTGGTGAGAATTTTGTAACCCGCAAAATCACCCGTGCCGCTGGTCGTATCGCCTGTGGTTTACAGGAAAAACTGCAATTGGGTAATCTGGACAGTAAACGTGACTGGGGTTATGCTAAGGACTATGTGGAGTGTATGTGGTTAATGCTTCAACACGACACTCCTGAGGATTTTGTCATTGCCACCGGTGTACAACACACGGTCCGTGAGTTTACCACCCTTGCCTTTGCCAATAATGGCATTGAGCTGGAGTGGCAGGGAACTGGCATTGAGGAAAAAGGCATTGATAAGGCAACTGGTAAGGTGCTGGTAGAGGTCAATGAGGCATGGTTCCGTCCCACTGATGTGGATAATCTGTGGGGAGATCCTACGAAGGCGAAGACAGTACTGGGTTGGAATCCTCAGACCACCAGCTATGAGCAGCTGTGTGCCATTATGGCAGAGCATGATTTGCAGCTCGCCAAGAAGGAAAAGGCGGCGATGCAGGGATGAAAAAAGCTCTGATTACAGGCAGTCAGGGCTTTGTGGGTCACTATTTACGTCAGGAACTGGAACATAATGGTTATACTGTCACCGGTCTGGATATCCAGACCGGTGAGGGTGTTGTTGTGACAGATTTACTGAATCAGGATGCTGTGAACGATGTCATTTTACAGTTACAGCCAGATGTGATTTTTCATCTGGCTGGACAGGCAAATGTGGCAAAGTCCTGGAGTATTCCACAAAAAACAGTGGAATTAAATGTGGTGGCTGCCATCAACCTGATGGAAGCAGTTCGACAGAAGAAACCAGACTGCCGTATGGTATTGGTTGGCTCCTCTGACCAGTATGGAAATTTGGGTGAGGCTGGGAAACTGGTATCTGAGACATTGGTTACAAAGCCTCAAACTCCCTATGCAGTGTCAAAAAAGGCGCAAGAGGAAATGGCACAGGTCTATGTCAGGGCACATGAGCTAAATATTTCTATGACCCGTTCCTTCAATCATGCGGGAGCAGGACAGGGGAAGGGGTTTCTTATCCCTGATTTTGCCTCTGGTATTGTGGCAGTGGAGCGTGGGGAACAAAGTTGCTTGAAAGTAGGAAATCTGACAGCCAAACGGGATTTTACCCATGTGAAAGATGTGGTGCGTGCCTATCGTCTCATTGCAGAAAAGGGATATGCTGGAGAAGTCTACAATGTAGGTTCTGGTGTGACATACAGTGCACAAGAGATTTTAGATGAGTTGTGTCATTTGGCAAAGTGTCAGATTTCTGTGGAACAAGATGCTGAAAAAATGCGTCCCAGTGATACACCTGTGATTTGTTGTGACCATAGAAAATTGACCCAACACACAGGTTGGGAGCCTGAGATTTCCATGGATGAAATTTTAAAAGAAGTGATAGAAGATTGGCGAAAACAATGATGAAGTAATCGCTTTGAGAGGAATCACATTATGTTGGAAAAATTAAAGCGACACCAGTTCCTATTTGAGGAACTGGTGAAGCGTGACTTTGCAAAAAAATATAAGCGTACCATCTTAGGTATGGCGTGGAGTATATTGGCTCCTCTGATGAACCTGCTGATTATGTGGCTGGTGTTTAGTAACTTTTTTGGAAACAATGTAGACCATTATGTGGTTTATTTGTTTGCTGGACAGCTTATTTTTTCCTATTTTACCGATGCTACTAATTTGGGAATGAACTCTCTGTTGATGAATGCAGGAATTTTTACAAAAGTAAATGTACCAAAGTATTTATTCCTATTTTCACAAAATGTATCATCTCTGATCAATTTTGGATTGAATTTGCTTATTTTTTTCACGTTTGTTGCCATTGATGGTGTACCATTTACCTGGAAATTTGTATTTTTACTGTTTCCTGTGGTATGTTTAATTGTATTTAATCTGGGACTGGGCTTAATTTTGTCTGCCCTTTTTGTATTCTTCCGAGATATGCAATATTTATGGGGAATTTTGACTCAGCTCATTATGTGGATGTCTGCTATTTTCTATACCATTGACAGTTACAGCCATACCATACAATGTATGTTTTTACTCAATCCTTTGTATGTGTATATCCGTTATTTCAGAAAGATTATTCTGGATGGAACAATACCAACAGTACAGTTCCATCTTTTGGCAGCCGCTTTTGCCATTTTGTCCTTTGGCATAGGGGCTTATATGTACAAAAAGTACAACCATGAATTTTTGTATTATGTGTGAGGTAAGACCATGGAAACAATGTTAAAAGTAAATGATGTGTCGATCTCATATAAAATTGGTGATTTTAAGGACATTGGTTTAAAAGAATGGACCATGCGACATTTGAAAAAACAGTATCGAGTGGAAACTTTTATGGCAGTAGACCATGTCTCCTTTTCCTTGAATAAGGGAGAGATGCTGGGTATTATTGGGACAAATGGTGCAGGAAAATCCACCTTATTGAAGGCTATCACTGGCGTGATGGAGCCAAGGGGGGGAAGTATCGAGCGTGGTGGCAGTGTGTCAGCTCTGTTGGAGCTTGCCTCCGGCTTTGATGGGGATTTGACGGTGAAAGAGAACGCCTATCTGCGTGGTGCGATGCTGGGTTATACCAGAGAGTTCATGGATGAGACTTATGAACATATTCTGGATTTTTCTGAGTTGAGAGCATTCCAGGATCGTCCCTTTAAGCAACTGTCCACTGGTATGCAGTCCCGTCTTGCCTTTGCCATTGCCTCACTGGTACAACCGGAAATTTTGATTCTGGATGAGGTGCTTTCTGTGGGTGATGGAGCATTTCAGGAGAAAAGTGCCAAGAAAATGCAGGAAATCATTGAACATGGTGCTGCTACCATTTTGGTTTCCCACTCTCTTGACCAAATCAGAGAGCTATGTAATAAGGTGCTATGGCTACACAAGGGCAAGCAAGTTGCCTTTGGAGAGACAGAGGGCATTGCAGACCAATATCAGGACTTTTTGGATGGAAAGTTGCCCATTGAAGCGGTGCAGGCACAGGGGGGATGAAACATATGGAGACGAAAAAAGCAAAGCTAAAATGGATTATTATTGTAGAACTCATTGTGTTTTATTTCTCGTTGCTGAATGTAATTAGCCATGCAAGAGGTCCTGTGCCATATCAGATTGATACCAGTCAGCCAGTGGTGCAGATAGAAGATTTTGTGCCTATGACAGAAATGGGTGTGGATGCCACAGAGACAGCCTTGTCTTTTTATAATGCAGTGGAAGGGGCTGTGGCAGGTTACAGTGGGGCTTTGTCTTTCAAAGATGTAGAGTGTTTAAGCATCCAATTTCAGATAGAATGTCCCACAAAATTTGCAGGAAATACCTTAATTGTAGACTTATACAATTATGAATCCAATTATGATAACCCAGAGCAAGAATATCATGTGGTACTGCAAGAGGGATTCAATGAAATCTCAATTGAACTTTCACCAGGAGATGCTGCACCAGAAACAGGGGAATTGAGATTTTTTACAGTGAATCTGGCAGAATATCAGATTGAAGGATTGAAGGTCTATGAGAAAATAGCCATGCCTAAAATCACAACCCCTATGTGGATAGCAGTTTTGGTGTTTGGTTTCCTTTTGGGTGCTACAATTATCTACGCATATATGCAAAAAAGAGGGAAGTATAACGCAGGATAAAGGAGAATGGTGTAATATGTCTCTGGAAGAACAAATTATTTGGGGAAAATTAACAGGAAAATACCCCATTTATTATACAGATGGAGAGGTTCCACCTGTTCAGCAGACAACCCAAATCAATCAAGTAACGGTTGAGAAGATAGAGCAGGGTGTGGATAGTCAACAAATAGAGCAGCACTTTGTAGAATTAGATAGGTATCTAAGAAAAATGGATACAAATAGAGAAAATTATGCGTTTAGACACATCTACTCCTGCCGTGCTATTATTGGCAAATTTATTGTATTTGGCAAACGAGTGGTTCGTAAGTGTTTGAAATGGTATATTGAGCCTATTTGTAACCAACAGACAGAATTTAATAATGCAGTTACACCTGCAATCGGTCGGCTTTGTCAACTACAAAGAGCATCTTTGGAGCGTATTCAATATCAAACAGAGAAATTAAAGAGTGTGGAGAATATTGAGATACAACATACCACTTATATTACACAATTACAGCAGGAACAAAGTGGCATGACGCAACAACTGGATGTTTTGCAGCAGGAACAAAGTGGCATGACGCAACAACTGGATGTTTTGCAGCAGGAACAAAGTGGCATGACACAACAACTGGATAAATTACAGCAGAAGCAGAGCGATTTTTCTGGACAGATTTCTTTGTTAGAGCAGGAAAAGCAAGCACTGAAAACACAAATTCAAGAGGTTACAAGCTTACTTGATGAGCAAAATCAAAACTATGCTACTGCAAAATCTCAGATGGAACAGCAGCAACAAAGTATGCAACAGCAAATGAATGAAATGCTACAGCAGCTTTGTGAGGCAAGAGAGCAGTTACAGGAGTTGAGAGAGCAGGGAGCTTTTGCAGAGGTAGTTTCTAATGAGCAGGTCATGAAAAAATCAACTGCTCAAAGTGGTGAGGACATGATTTCTGAGTATATCGCCAGAGTTCTTGGTAAGAAATTAGAGGATGTCACCTACCTAGATTTAGGTGCTAACCATGCAAAACTATACAGCAATACATACCACTTCTATCAAAAAGGTGTGCGTGGTGTGTTGGTAGAGGCAAATCCTGCTTTGATTGGAGAGCTAAAGTTCTATCGGAGCGGAGATGTGATTTTGAATCGCTGCATTGCCAGTACCAGTGGGGAAACGGTGGATTTTTATGTCCTCAATGGGGATGGTCTGTCTACACCAGATAAGGAAGGTGCAGAAGCAGCAATAAGAGAAAATCCTGTTTTGAAGATTGAACAGGTTGTACCAGTAAAGACCATTACGGTAGATGAGATTTTGGATACCTATTTTGATAAAACCCCCACGATTGTCAATTTAGACATTGAGGGAGAGGAAATGAATATCCTAAACTCTATTGATTTCAACAAACACAGACCCCTTATTATGATTATTGAGACCATTCCATATAGAAAACATCTGGTGGTTGGTTTGAAAAATCAGGAGATTGTTGACTTTATGGCAAGTAAAAATTATATCGAATACGCTTTTACAGGAATTAACTCCATTTTCCTAGATAAAGAGCAGATTGCTGAGGTGCTGGAATGAGAATTGCATTTGATTCCATTGCCCTGTTAGGTGCAATGTCGAAAAATAGAGGGATTGGGAACTATGCTCTGGATCTATTTTCCACTATATTAGAGCAAGATGATATAAATGAGTATTTTTTCTTTAATGTTTTAGAAGATACAGACTATTTTCAGAAAGAGGTTACACAGGGAAAACTCAAGCGTGAGGATTTTTTGTGTATTCATGAAGGGCGTTTTTTCCCTTTGCGTGATATGCAGACTATTTATGGGGAATTGGTGCGTGCCTATATTCGTAGACATAAAATTGATGTGTTCATTATTACAAGTCCATTTGATGCACAGTATCCAACTTATCAAAAGGAGTGGTTTGCTGAAACTAAGGTAGTAACCATTGTCTATGATATTATTCCCTATGTCATGAAAGACCACTACTTCCCACGCAAGGAGGATATGGGTTGGTATTTGGAGAAGCTGGAGCAGCTCTCTTGGGCAGATGAACTCCTAGTCATTTCCCAAAGTGTCAAAGATGACCTGATGAACCATCTCAATTTTTCTGGTGAAAATATCCATGTGATTTGGGGTGCTCCGGGAGAGAAATTCAAGAAAATTCAGGTGTCACAACAGCAAAAGAATGAGCTGTATAAAAAATTTAAAATTGATAGTCCTTTTGTCATGTGTACTGGTGGCGATGATGAGAGAAAAAATATCGCTGGTTTGATTTCTGCCTTTGGCAAGCTGCCAAGAGAGCTGATCCAGAACTATCAGTTAGTCATTGTCTGTAAGTTGCAAAAAGCAGCAGTGAAACGATATACAGAATTGGCAGAAAAATGTGGCTTGAAGGGGCGTGTGGTGCTGACGAACTTTGTCAGCAATGAGGAATTGGTTGCTTTTTATAACCTTGCCTCTTTGGTGGCATTTCCCTCTGTTTATGAAGGATTTGGTTTACCTGTGGTAGAGGCATGGGCATGTGGTACCCCTGTTTTGACCTCCAACAATTCCAGTCTTGGGCAAATTGGAGGAGAGGCTGCTGTTTTGGTTGATCCACACTCCATTGATGATATTGCCAAAGGTTTGGAAGCTGCCTTACAGCCTGCAAAGCTGAAAGAATTGAACGAATTGGGACAGCAGCGGTTGCCCCTATTCCAATGGAAAAAGGTTGCAGCTGATACAGTACACTTTATCAGTGAACTGGAAATTCCTGTAAAGGAAGTAAGTAATTCTAAGAAAAAGATTGCATTTTTTACCCCACTTCCCCCACTACAGTCAGGTATTTCTGATTATAGTGCAGATATTCTTGATGCACTGAGTCAATATTTTGATATAGATGTCTATGTAGATACTGGTTATCAGGTAGATTATAAGCTGCCAGATAATATAACCTGTCGTGTACATACGCAATATAAGATTCATCAACCAGAATATGTGGATACAGTGTTTCAGGTGGGAAACTCTGAGTATCACATCTATATGTGGGACTATATTCAAACATATGGTGGAACTATGGTGCTCCATGACTATAATCTTCATGGCGTTGCCCAGTTTGAGGCATTGGCACGGAATAAAAATGATATTGAGCAATATAGAAAACTGCTGTTAGAAGATTTTACACAGGCAGAGGTGGAACAGTATCTAAGCTCAGTTGGAAAAGGTGGTGGTTTGAAAATTCATGAGATGGAAATAAACGGATTTTTAAGTAACTACGCCAATAAAATCATTGTTCACAGTCAAGAAGCCAAAGAAAAGTTGTTGAGACGAGATGTCGGACGGGATGTATCACATATTCAGTCTTATGTTAGAATTGAGCCACTGGTTGACAGCTTTATTACAAAAAAAGAACTTGGTTTTTCAAAGGAGCAGTTTATATTTGCAGCCTTTGGACACATTCATGAAACAAAGAGAGCATTGCCCATTGTAAAAGCTTTTGCAAAACTGGCAGCGGAACATAAAGAGATCAAGTTCGTTTTCGTAGGGAAATTAGACAGTGCATTGGCTCCTAAATTCCAACAACTTATAAAAAAACTAGAAATTTCTGACCGGATACAGGTGACAGGATATACTGAGTTGGAGGAGTTCCGCCAGTATATTGATGCCTCAGATGTATGCCTCAATTTGCGTTGGCCTTATAATGGAGAAACCAGTGGCAGTTTGATGCGGATTTTGGGTAAGGGAAAGTGTGTGGTTGTCAACGATATTGGTAGTTTTGCAGAGATTCCAGATGAAGTATGTGTAAAACTCCCCTCTGTAGAGACAATGAATGAAAAGCAAGAGGTGGAAGCCATCTATCAGGCAATGAAGGAGTTATATGAGAATCCAGAGAAACGGAATACGTTGGAGCAGGCAGCGAGAACTTTTGCTGAGGAATGTCTGGATTTGAATGTGATTGCACAGCAGTATCGGGCAGTGATTGAAAAACCAGTCTGTAAAGGTGTATCAGAAGAAATGCTCTACCGCATCAAGGAGGATTTGAATCACAACTCTTTTACAGATGAAGATTGCAAAAACATTGCAAAGGTGCTGGCGTTTTTGAAGTGATGAGTGGTGTATGTTTAAGAAGGAGATATAAATTGTGATTGAAAGAAAAAGTATAAATTTTTCCACAGGAAATATAATGACATACAGTGGGATATTTTTGGTTACATTAGTTGTACACTTAATAGTAGCTCTTCAAATGAAAATGCTGCATATTTCGACTGATGAAATGGGGGTGCTTGCATCAGCGGCATTTCTTACAGGTGAAAATTGGAGTGGGTTGATTCAAAATATTTCATATTATGGTTATGGTCAGTCTTTGTTATATATTCCAATATATCTTTTAACTGATGATCCTGTATTAAGATACAAATTAATGGGAGTAGAAAATTCAATTTTATTGTCAATAATTCCTTTAATTGTCTACTATATATTAATAAAGTATCTAAATATAGACAGAAAAACTTCAGTTGTGTTATCAATGTGTATTGGTTTGTTTTCAACCTATACCTCATTTACAAAATGGCTTTGGTATGAAACAACATTATCGGTCCTGCCTTGGGTGTTTTTGATTATTACACTTTTTTTGGCTTCCAATGAAAACAAAATACAAAAGACAGTATTTAGTATTATATATGCAGCATTACTTATATATTCCTATTCGGTTCATGGACGTGCATTAGGAATTATCGCAGTAGCTTTAATACTCATAATAGGGTATCATGTTGTTTGTAAATGTAGTCTTGTGAACTATATTGCCTTTTCTTGTAGTTTTCTGCTATCAAGTGCAGGGTATTTGTCATTAAAGGAATATCTGGTAAATAACCTTTGGCTTGCAGAAGGAAAGACTTTAAATAATACATCCAGTTCTATTTTGCCTAGATTAGCAAATATATTTTCTTTAGAAAATCTGCCAGGTAACTTGTGTGGGGTATTGGGTCAAATTTATTCAGCAGCCATGTCAACATATGGATTACTGATTCTGTTTGCTATAATTATGTGTATACTTTTTGTCAAGCAAAAATCATGTCAACTAAGTAAAAATGAATATATCATTTTTGTATTTTCTGCATTGCTTTTTTTAGGTGCATTGGCAATTAGTGTCACCTTTTTATCGGGGACGTTTAAGAATCCGTCATCCAGAGGGGATTATCCCATATACATTCGTTACTTCTCCCACACTTTGGGTTTTATAGTGTTTTCATGTCTTGTGTTACTAACGAAAAGAAGCGAGTTGATTACTCATACTACAAGGTGGGCTACTTTACTGATTGTGATATTGATTTCCTTAGCAACGACCATATTTGTTGCACCAATGGTTAATGAAAAAAACAGTATTGCAAATATACCTTTAATGAATATTTTACCTTTTATTGGTGATAATCCAGTTGATTTTATTACTCAAGTTGATTTTGGACGACTATCTCTTGTAGTTTTGCTTGTATGTGTGCTCTTTTTATTTTTTACATATAGGAAAGGCGTGATTACTTCATCCATTATTTTACTTATTGCTTTTCTATATGTATATGGATATAATGCTACACAAATGATTCTTCCCAATAATACAAAAGACTATGAAAAAGTAGGGACTATCCAAGAGATTTTAGGTGAAATCGATTTTGAAAAATATGGGATGCCTATTTATTATCATGATCCAGATCAAAAGAAGCCTTGGAGTGATAGTATGCTACAATTTTCATTACCAAAGGCTAAGGTTTATAATATAGTAACTGCAGAACCAGTGGAAGAAAATAGCATAATTGTTTCTACTACAGATATAGGTTTGGACCATAGGTATAATAATTGCTATCGCATGATAGATGACAATCTAAATACAGAAATGGATTTTATTTGGATTTGTGGAGATGAGTTAAATACATTACTCTGTAATGAATACAGTTTTGAGACAAAGAATAGTTGTGGAGAAACGAAGTCATACCAACTCGATTTCTCCACACAAGTTGGAATAAAAACGGATAACTGCATACATTCTACTGGGGAACAAGGTTTTCTTATCTATGGACCATATATATCACTAAGAGCAGGAGAATACCAGATTAATATTAAGGGTGAGTATGAATCTGGTACATTTACAAATGATAGCTATTTTGATATTGTGTATGGCGGTGGAAAAAAACAAGTTAGTAAGTATGTAAATTTACAACAATTCACAAATGGAAATACATTTAATATTGATATAACATTTACTTTAGAAGATGATGTTTCGAACTGCGAATTTCGTCTCTATGTAAATGAAGGTGTGATTTGCAGCATAGAAGACATTACTTTATCATCAAAATAAAAAGATGGGTGCTTAAATATGAAACTAATCATTCAAGTTCCTTGTTATAACGAGGAAGAGACACTGGGTATTACTTATAATGATTTGCCCAAGCATATTGACGGCATTGATGAAATCGAGTATCTTATTATCAATGACGGCAGCAAAGACCGCACGGTAGAGGTGGCAAAAGAACTGGGTTTCCATCATGTGGTCAATTTTAAACGGAACAAAGGACTTGCCAAGGGTTTTATGGCTGGGTTGGATGCCTGTCTGCATCTGGGGGCGGATATTATTGTCAATACCGATGCAGATAACCAGTACTGCGGTGCAGATATTGAAAAACTGGTACGTCCCATTCTGGAAAACAAGGCTGATATTGTCATTGGCGAGCGTCCCATTGATGAGACAGAGCATTTTTCCTGGAAGAAAAAGAAGTTTCAGCATCTGGGCAGTTGGGTGGTACGTGTGGCATCGGGGACGGATATCCCCGATGCACCCAGCGGCTTCCGTGCCTACTCCCGTGAAGCTGCTCTGCGGCTGAATGTGGTCAATGAGTATACATACACACTGGAAACTATTATTCAGGCAGGGCATGACAAACTGGCAATGACTTCTGTGCCCATCCGTACCAATGGGGAGACACGTCCATCCCGTCTGTTCAGCAGTATGTGGCGGTATATGAAACGCTCCTCTACGGTCATCATTCGTTCATTCCTAATGTACAAACCCCTACGGTTCTTTAGTATGATGGGCGGCATTATGCTGTTTTTTGGTGTTGTACTGGGAGCCAGATTTCTGTATTTCTTCCTGACAGGTTCAGGTGGTGGTCATACTCAGTCTCTTATTTTAGCGGCTGTGCTGATGCTGGCAGGGTTTCAGAGTATTGTTGTGGGTCTTTTGGGTGATGTGATTGCTGCAAACCGAAAAATCTTGCAGGATGTACAGTATCGAGTGAGAAAACTTGAGTGTAGTCAGGATGAGCAGCACAAATGAAGGGTTGTAGCACTGAAAGGAATTAGAGTAATCCATGAAATATATTAAGGTACTGGGCAATGTTGTCACAGGAATTGCCATTATTCTTATTTTTTATAAACTGTTCACGATGGAAATCGACACCAGTGGACTGTTTACGCAAAGGGCGATTTCAATTTTGATAGCTGTCCTACTCCTATATACAGCAACTGTATTATGTACACCGTGGCCGTGGATGCAGTTGATTTCTGTGACAGAAGAAAAAAATTTGAGCTACCCCAATGTTTGTATGTACTATACAAAGTCCAACTTGATGAAATATTTGCCTGGAAATGTGTTCCAGTATGTGGGAAGAAATCAGGTGGCACAGGTCTACCATTTAGATCATGGGAACGTGGCATTGGCATCTCTATTAGAAATTATACTTGTGATTTTGGCATCTTTGATTCTATCTATGGTGTTTGGTGGAACAAAGGCACTGTCCCTGATTTCTTTTGAAAATTTGAAATTCTTACTTCTGGTTGGTATTGTGGGGATTGTTCTACTTAGTATTGTGGGGATTGTTGCATACCAGAAAGGTGCATGGGGTAAGATTCAATGTTATATCACCCTTAAAATTCAGAGTTTGAAAAGCTGGAGAGCGGTTCGTAAATTTGCAATTGCACTCCTTTTCTACCTAGTTAGTAACCTGTTACAGGCAATCAATTTTTGTATGGTGCTTAGTATTTTTCTTCCAAATATTTTCTCTACATCAAATTTGTTTCTTTTGATAGGAGCCTATGTATTTGCATGGTTATTGGGATATATCACACCTGGTTCACCAGGGGGCTTGGGTGTCAGAGAGGTAACAATGATGGCAATGTTGTCCCAAACAACAGTAGGGTTGGATGAAATTACAATTTCTCTTGCATTGATTCGAGGAATTAATATTTTGGGGGATTTGGGTGCATTTTTGTGTTCTGCGTTGTATGTTCGTACCCAAAGAAAGTTATGAGTGGAAATCAGGTGGGGTATACAGTGAAAAAAGCGGTTTTTATTACAACGAAAAATCTGGATTATTTGCGCAATACACAGGAAATCAATGAATTAAAAAAGGATTATGAAGTTACAGTCATTGGCTATCAGGATAAAAGCTACCTTCTTAGAGTGCTAAAAGTGTATTTATCTATTCTATTGATGTCTTTTCGAGATGTAGACCTTGTATTTATTGGTTTTGCATCTCAACTTGTATTGCCAGTGTGGAAATGGAAATTTGGTAGAGCAAAAGTCTCCATAGATTTTTTTATTTCTGTGTACGATACAATGGTATTTGACCGTAAAAAAGTCAAACCCACATCAATGGCAGCCAAGATAATGAAAAAAATAGATGAAATTACACTCAAAAATGCAGATTGTATTATATGTGATACTAAAACACATGGACAATATTTTGTAGACGATCTGGGAGCAGATCCTGCAAAGCTGAAAGTATTGTATTTGGATGCAGATTGTAATATTTACTATCCAAGAGTAGTCAAAAAACCTGACGAATATCATGATAAATTTGTTGTACTATACTTTGGTAGTGTAATACCCCTACAAGGGGTGGAGGTATTGCTAAAAGCTGTGCAATCTTTTAGCAATACAGATGATATCATATTTGAAATCATTGGACCTGTACCAGAACAACAAAAAGTAGAGGGAGACTATGTGTATTATCATCCATGGCTAAGTCAGAATGAACTAGCTGAACATATCGCCTACGCTGATTTGTGTCTGGGTGGTCACTTCAGTGGGGATATTATGAAGGCAAAAAGATGCATTGCAGGGAAAACATACATTTACAGAGCAATGAATAAACCCGTAATATTGGGGGAAAATGCAGCCAACCATGAGCTATTTGAGGAGAACCATCAGGATATTTTCTTTGTAGAGATGGGAAATGCGGAAGCACTGGCAAAGGTGATTCGATATGCGAAACAGCAGATTGAAAAAAATAAGTGATAGAAGGAAGATACGAATTTTATGAAACTATCCATCATTGGCACCGGTTATGTTGGTCTGGTAACTGGTACTTGTTTTGCCGAAATGGGCAACACAGTTTACTGTGTGGACACAGACCAGAAAAAGATTGATGCACTGAAAGAGGGAATCATTCCCATCTATGAGCCGGGCTTGACGGAACTGGTGAAAGATAACTACCAACAGGGGAATCTGCATTTTACCACAGAAATCCGGGAGGCATTGCAGGAAACCTCCCTGTGTTTTATCGCTGTGGGTACTCCTATGGATGAGGATGGCAGTGCAGATTTGCAATATGTACTGGCTGTGGCAAAGGAAATTGGTCAGTACATGGTACGGGATATGGTAGTAGTAGATAAATCCACAGTACCGGTGGGAACTGCTGACAGAGTAGCAGAAGTGATTCAGGAGCAACTGAACCAGAGAGGGGTAGATTATAAATTTCAGGTGGTATCTAACCCAGAATTTCTGAAAGAGGGCTGTGCAGTCAAAGACTGCATGAGCCCTGACCGCATTGTAATTGGTGTGCCCAACCAGCAGGCAGAGAAGGTCATGCGTGAACTGTATGACCCCTTTATCCGCAACCGTGACCGCTTTATTGTCATGGATGTTCGCAGTGCAGAAATGACTAAGTATGCCTCCAATGCCATGCTGGCAACCAGAATTTCCTTTATGAATGAGATGGCAAATATTTGTGAGCGTGTGGGAGCAAATATCAATCAGGTTCGTAAGGGGATGGGGAGTGATAGCCGGATTGGATATAGTTTCCTCTATGCCGGCTGTGGCTATGGTGGCAGTTGCTTCCCGAAAGATGTACAGGCGTTGATGAAAACAGCGGTGGATTATGGTTACGATGCCCGTATTCTAAAAAGTGTTGAGGCAGTCAACTATGATCAGAAGCGTGTATTGGTACAGAAAATTCTCCAGAAGTATGGGGAGGATTTGACGGGGAAAGTTTTTGCTCTGTGGGGGCTTGCCTTTAAGCCTGAGACAGATGATATGAGAGAAGCTGCTTCTCTGGTTATTGTCCGTGAACTTACCAAGCGAGGAGCCACTATCAAGGCGTTTGACCCCAAAGCCACAGAGACAGCAAAATATGCACTCGCTGATGTAGAAGGAATTTCTTATGAGACCAGTAAGTATACAGCCCTCTGTGATGCAGATGCTATGATTTTAGTGACAGAGTGGAAAGAGTTCCGCAGCCCTGATTTTGACGAGATGAAAACTAGAATGAAGACTCCAGTGATTTTTGATGGACGAAATCAATACAATGCCCAGATGTTGCAGGAATTGGGATTTGAATACCACCAAATTGGATGTAATGATATAGATTTGATATAAATGATAGGTTGGTAGTGGATTGGTGAGGAAATAACAGTATGGAACAAAATACACTATACTCCATTGCAAAAAGCTGGGGACAAACGGAGGGGGCACTTCACCACATAGAGGAAATTTTGGACTGGGTTGATACCAGAAATCAGACTGTTGTGGTTGAGATTCAAAAGAGTACTCTGTCAGCAAGTCCCTTTTGGTTTTATGATGAGCAGCAGGGAACCATACACAACAAAAATAATAGCTTTTTCTCTATTACTGGTTTTGAAAAAAAATCAAAGAGTGGTGCAGTAGTTCGGCAACCTATAATTCTGCAACAGGAAATTGGCTTTTTAGGTATTATTTGTCAGGAAATCAATGGAGTAATGCATTTTTTGATGCAGGCGAAGATTGAGCCTGGAAATATCAACAAAATTCAGATTTCTCCCACCATTCAGGCAACCAAAAGTAATTTTACGCAAAAGCATGGTGGGAGCAGACCACCATATCTGGAATATTTTGAACAGGCATCTCAGTATGAAGTTGTGGTTGACCAAATCCAATCGGAGCAGTCCTCCCGTTTTTATAAAAAAAGAAACCGCAACATTCTTATTCGGGTGGAGGAAGAAATTCCTATTTTACCATCCCATAAGTGGATGACCCTGAAACAGATTAAGCAGTTGATGCGTATTGATAATCTAGTCAATATGGATACCCGTACTGTGTTATCCTGTATTCCCTACTGTAAATTAAGATTCACTCAAGAGCAGAAGGAGGAATTAAAACAACTTTTTTCGGATATCTCCCTTTATCGTTCTGTTTTTGAACAGTCTTCCAGAAATAGCCTGCCTGAATTGTATCAGTATATCAATGATTATAAAATGTTTGAAGATGAGATAGAAACATTGATTCCATTACATCAGTTAGAAGGATGGGTAATGGGAGATGATAAAATTGCATGTCAGAATCCATATCCCTATCAGGTGATTTTTTGTGATATTGCCATAGAGGGAAGGGAAGTTAAGCAGTGGACTCAGCCCCTCTTTGAGGCAATGGGGATTGCAACCTTTGGGTTGATCTGTGGGGAGAAAGATGGAGTCTTGAACTTCCTTGTGCGGGCAACACCAGAACTGGGTTGTTTTGATGGGATAGAGCTTGGACCCACCGTGCAGCAGGAGGCAATTCCTTTGCCAGACCATCATGAGACATTGGTGGATCACTTTTTCTTTGAACGTCTTTCAAAAGGAAAAGGTATTTTGTTTGATCATCTGCTCTCTGAGGAAGGTGGACGTTTCTATCATGAACAAAATAGGAATGTTTTGATGAAAGTCAAACCCAATGAAGTACCACAGTTACCAAATGGGTATTTTTGGGTAGATTATTACACATTAAATGAGCTTGTTCAGGTCAATAACACATTGAACATCCAGCTGAGAAACTTACTTTCCCTATTGGAGGTATGATTAAGATGAGACTGGGAATTTTGGGTACAGCAGATATTGCCTATCGCCGTTTTTTGCCTGCATTGCGTCAATGTTCTGATATTGCCTATGTGGGTGTTGCATCCCGCACACCAGAAAAAGCAAAAAAATTTCAGGATACCTATGGTGGTTTCATTTATCCCTCTTATGATGCATTGTTGGAAGATGATAGTATTGATGCTGTCTATGTGCCATTGCCTCCTGCCTTGCATTTTGAATGGGGGAAAAAAGTGTTGGAAGCTGGCAAGCATCTTTTGATGGAAAAACCTTTTACTACAAACTTAGATGATACCAAGCGGCTTTTGAAACTGGCAGAGGAAAAGGGGCTGGCAGTTCATGAAAATTATATGTTCCTCTATCATAGTCAGCTTGCTAAAATCAAAGAAATGATTGCGGATGGTTCTTTGGGAGCAATCCGTTTGTATCGGATGTCTTTTGGTTTTCCCATGCGTGGGCAGGGAGATTTCCGCTATCACAAAGAACTGGGTGGCGGTGCATTGCTGGACTGTGGTGGTTATCCCATTCGTTTGGCATTAGAACTGCTGGGCGACACAGCAAAAGTGGTGTACTCCAGACTGGTTCAGCCCAAAGAATTTGAGGTTGATTTGTATGGTAGTGCAGTGATGGAGAATGATATAGGTGAAGTGGCACAGATTTCTTTTGGTATGGACAATGCCTACCAATGTCAGTTGGAGGTGTGGGGTTCCAAAGCGACCTTGATTGCGCCCCGTATTTTTACAGCCGGCGATGGGGTAAAGCCTACCTTAATTCTTCGTACATCTTCTGATGAGAGTAAAATAGAGTTGGATGCAGATGACCAGTTTTTTCATTCAATATCGAAATTTATAGATAAAATTACTGAAAAATCTATAAAGAATGAAAGCATACTTGTTCAATCAATAACTGTGGAGAAAATAATGGAGAAGAATAAGAAATGATAAAGATTGCTGTTATAGGAGCAAATGGTTATTTAGCAAGAAATTTTATTTTCTCGTGTAAAAATAAACAAGATATTTTGTTAGATGCATATGGTTATGAAGATTGCCATATTGATGGATACCAAAACTACGGTACCATTGATATTTTTTCGAAAGAAGACATGAAAATAGTTGTAAGCAACCATGATATAATTTATTTTTTTACTGGAAAAACAGGGACACTACAAGGATTTGAACAGCATGATGAGTTTTTGGATTTAAATATTCGTTCACTTGTTAATTTGTTAGATGCTGCAAAGGAATTTAACCCGTTTGTTAAGATAGTATTTCCTTCCACAAGGCTTGTATACGAGGGGTCAGAAGTTGCATTGAAAGAAGATGCAAAAAAACGATTTTTAACTCCATATGCACTGCAAAAATTCATGTGTGAGCAATATTTAGAGATGTATAAGAACTTATATGGTATTATATATAGCATTGCACGAATTTGTGTACCATATGGATCAAATGTTGGGAATGTGGTTTCATATGGTACAATTGGTTTCTTTATTAAGCAAATCCAAGAAAATGGTATAATTAAACTCTTTGGTGATGGACATCAGAAAAGAACATTTACTCATATTAACGATTTATGCAGTGACTTGTATTATTTAGGTACTACTAGATTATGTGATAACCAAATTTATAATATTGGGGGAGAGACCTTGTCTCTTAGAGAGCTAGCAAATCTAATTATAAATAAATTTGGTGGTACAGTAGTCTGCATTGAATGGCCAGAACAAGCTCAGAAAATAGAATCTGGTAGTACAGTGTTTGATTCATCAAAACTGGATGATTTGACAGGTCAATATGTAAAAACTAGGGTAGAAGAATGCTTAGAGAAAGATTTTTGGAAAGGGTGATTGCAATGGGGAGAATAATTATTGTAGGAGCAGGTTTTTCTGGAAGTATTCTAGCCAGAAAAATTGCAGAGGAATTGGGGCATCATGTTACAATATTAGAAAAAAGATCTCATATCGGTGGGAATGCCTATGATGAATTGGATGAACATGGTATCTTGATTCAGAGATATGGTCCCCATTTTCTAAACACAAATCATTACGATGTGATACATTTTTTGAAACAATATGGTAAACTGCATCCACACAATACCAAGCTACTAAGTTTTATTGATGGAAACTACATTCAACTTCCATTTAACTTCCTATCCGTTCAGCAACTTATCGGTGCAGATAAAGCAGAGTCTTTATTGGCAAAGCTGAGAGATGCGTTTTATGGACGAGATCGTGTCCCTATTTTGGAATTGGTTGACCATAAAGATAAAGATATCAGCGATTATGGGAACTTGCTTTTTGAAAAAGCCTATCGTACCTATACTTCTAAAATGTGGGGAATTGAGCCAGAGAAAATTGATAAATATGTGCTGGAACGTGTACCTATGGCAATGAATTATGATGAACGATATTTAAACAAGGATTTTCAATATCTACCCACAGAGGGCTTTACAAAACTGTTTGAGCAAATGCTGAATCATCCAAATATTGAGATTTGTTTGAATACAGATGCACTATCATTGATCCATATGGAAGAAAAAACAGGAGATATTTATTTTGATGGTGAAAAGGTAGATTGTCTCATCTATACTGGTGCCATTGATGAGCTTTTTGGACATAAATATGGTTTACTACCATATCGCTCTTTAGATATCCAATATGAATATCATGCTAATCAGACAAGTATGTTGCCAAGTGAGATTATTTCCTACCCACAAGCGGATGGATATACAAGAAAGACGGAATATCATAAGCTGATGAAAGACAATAGTCAAGTGGTTGGCAGTATTGTAGCAACAGAGTACCCATTGCCGTATGACCCCAGTGCAGAGATTGGGAATATCCCATATTACCCTGTAATGACAGAGGAAAGCAATCAACTTTATCAAAAATATCTGAAAGATGCAAAGCGATACAAAAATCTCTTTTTATGTGGAAGATTGGCAGAGTTCAAATACTACAATATGGATGTTTGTATTGAACATGCACTTTCATATTTTGAACAGGTGAAAGAGTATTTACAACAGAAAAAGTAAGAATGGTTTTATTGAGAAAGAAATGAGGAAAATTGAGTGAAAGGCATTATTCTAGCTGGTGGATCCGGTACACGCCTCTATCCCATTACCAGAGGCGTATCCAAACAGGCACTTCCCATTTATGATAAACCCATGATTTATTATCCCCTGTCTACCTTAATGTTGGCAGGAATCCGTGAGGTTTTAATTATCTCTACCCCTCGTGATATCTCTGTGTTTAAGGAGATTTTAGGGGATGGGAAGCAGTATGGTATGGAATTTTCCTATGCCATACAGGAGGCACCCAATGGATTGGCAGAGGCATTTCTCATCGGTGAGAAATTTATTGGCAAGGATAAAGTGGCACTGGTACTAGGGGACAATATTTTCTATGGAGCTGGTTTCTCTGCTACTTTGGCACAAGCTGCCACTTTAGAGACCGGTGCAGTCATTTTTGGCTATCCAGTCTACAACCCCACAGAATTTGGTGTGGTAGAGTTTGACAAAACAGGAAAGGTACTTTCTTTGGAGGAAAAACCCAAAAAGCCTAAATCCAATTATGCGGTGCCAGGGTTGTATTTCTATGACAATCAGGTAGTAGAGATTGCCAAAAATATTAAACCGTCTGCCCGTGGGGAATTGGAAATTACCTCTGTCAATAATGAGTACCTCAAGCGTGGTCAGTTGAATGTGGTCAAATTCTTCCGTGGTATGGCATGGCTGGACACTGGTACTTATGAGGGATTACAGGAGGCCTCCCAGTTTGTGAGCATTATTCAAAGACGACAGGGGTTGTATGTGTCCTGTATTGAGGAAATTGCCTACCGAAGAGGGT
Source organism: uncultured Oscillospiraceae bacterium (assembly GCA_944385095.1). Classification (GTDB taxonomy): domain Bacteria; phylum Bacillota; class Clostridia; order Oscillospirales; family Oscillospiraceae; genus Lawsonibacter. The sequence continues at coordinate 1,378 of CALWVS010000017.1, read as the reverse complement.
TTATCAACAGAGAACAGCTTTTGGAATTGGCACAACCTCTCATGAAAACGGAGTATGGGCAATATTTGAAGGCAGTGGCTGAGGAGGAAATTGAATGAAACGTGTACTGGTAACAGGTGGAGCTGGTTTTATTGGCTCTAACTTTGTTCACTATTTATTAGGTCATACAGATGGGGTAGAATGTTTGGTCAATCTGGATGCTCTAACCTATGCAGGCAATCTGGAAAACCTGACTGCTGTGGAGTCTGATACCCGTTATCACTTTGTAAAAGGGGATATTCGGGATCAAAAGTTGGTGGACAACCTGTTCTGTGAACATAACTTTGATACTGTGGTACACTTTGCAGCAGAGAGCCATGTTGATCGCAGCATTGAAGAACCTGAGCTGTTTTTGACCACAAACATTGTGGGTACACAGACTTTGCTGGATGCTGCCAAACGTCACTGGAAAATTGACCCTGAGGATAAATATTCCCGTGAATACTGTGAAGGTGTGAAGTATTTGCAGGTATCTACTGATGAGGTGTATGGTGCTTTGGGTGCAACTGGTATGTTTACTGAAAAAACACCTCTTCAACCCAACAGCCCCTATTCTTCCTCTAAGGCAGGTGCAGATTTGATTGTGCGTGCCTACCATGAGACCTATGGAATGCCAGTGAATATTACCCGTTGTTCCAATAACTATGGTCCCTATCAATTCCCTGAAAAGCTGATTCCTTTGATGATTCATAATGCCTGTAATGATAAGTCATTGCCTGTCTATGGAGATGGTATGCAGATTCGGGACTGGCTTCATGTGTCTGATCACTGTGCAGCCATTGCTACTGTACTGGAAAAAGGCAAGGTGGGAGAGGTATACAACATCGGTGGAAACAACGAGAAGGCAAACATTGAAATTGTTCGCCTGATTCTTCAGGAACTGGGCAAGCCTGAAAGTCTGATTACCCATGTGAAAGACCGTCCGGGGCATGACCGCCGCTATGCCATTGATAATACCAAAATTACAACAGAATTGGGTTGGGCACCTGCCTACACATTTGAGCAGGGTATCCATGAGACCATCCAATGGTACTTGAATCATATGGAATGGGTAGAGCGGATTACTTCTGGTGATTATCAGAAATATTATAGAGATATGTATCAGAAAGCCCAACAACCATAAATTGAATCATGAAAAAACTGTCATCCTCCTCTATGAGTACAATAGATGGGAGGATGACAGTTTTGTTTATGTGATACTGCTGTAATCGATATCCAACTGATTTAATTCTTCCAGTGACTCTGCTTCTTTGATTGCTAATTCCTGTGTCTGCTGATACTTCACCAGTGCTTTCACCCTGTTTTTGATGGCAACAGCCAATGCAGATAACTCAGATAA
>CALWVS010000016.1 GCA_944385095.1 uncultured Oscillospiraceae bacterium | reverse complement strand
GGCTCGGTAGTTCAGTTGGTTAGAACGCCGGCCTGTCACGCCGGAGGTCGAGGGTTCAAGTCCCTTCCGAGTCGCCAATATAGCCGAGTGTCTCGGTTATATGCCTCTGTAGCTCAGTTGGTAGAGCAGAGGACTGAAAATCCTCGTGTCGTTGGTTCGATTCCGACCGGAGGCACCAAAGTCCTGACAGGGCTTTCCTGTCAGGCAAGATATGCGAGTGTAGCTCATCTGGTAGAGCGCCACCTTGCCAAGGTGGAGGTAGCGAGTTCGAGCCTCGTCACTCGCTCCAATTCATTGGAGCAGATTCTGCTCCATATATGGTGCCATAGCCAAGTGGTAAGGCAGAGCTCTGCAAAAGCTCCATTTCCCCAGTTCAAATCTGGGTGGCACCTCCAAAAAAAGGACAAGTTCTTTATGGACTTGTCCTTTTATATGTTTTATTTTTGAAGGGGTACAATCATGTGTACCCCTTTTTATTTTTGTACTATAAATGAGCAAAAATGAAAAAATGCACAAATCGGTCTTTAACCAATAGACATATGGCGTTGATTTGTATCTTGTACAAAGATTATAGTTGATGTTTTTGTGCGACTTTCTGGATTTGCTCATTTATAGTTTTGTATTAAAATACTACTTAACATATATAGCAATTTAGCCGAAATACTAAGAGAGAGATTTAGGAATTTTGTGAAAAGGAGGGAAAACAATGAAACTTGGCGAAGCAAAAAAAGCAACCATGGAACATCTTGATACATTGTATTGGAAAAAGAAAGAACTGTCCGAAAAATTAAAAGAAACGCAGTCTTCTGGAGTTCATTTTGACAGAGTGGAACTCTCAAAAGAACTGTCAGCCATTGAAAGTGAGTATGAGCAAACAAAAGGTGTAATGGAGAAACTTTCTCTGATGGATGCAAACATTCAAAATGCTGAGGCTGCACGACAGCAAAGTGAAGCGATGGCAGAGTATGCTGAAACCATGATGAAAATTTTAGAGCTGTTCCGCCGCATTGCAAAAGGGGATCAGGTACCACCTGCTGATGAAAAGAAGCTAATGGAGTATGATCCTAAAATGTATATGCTTGCAAAAAATATGGCTTTGATGAACCAGAACTGTGAGAAGGAAAAGCATGACTCCCTGTGGAAGGACGAAGGAACAGAAGATGAATGTGTGGAGCCAGCCGAGGTGGCTGCCAACACAGAGGTGGGGAATCCTCTGGCAGAGGCAACTGCATCTTCTGGCAGTGCAGGGCAGTCAGGTGGTATGTCTTCTGGAGCAGCTTCCACATAATGAGAAATAATATACAGCATCTTGTATGTGTTATTAGTTTGATGGATATGAAAAGCCATTTTTATGGTAGTTTCTTGTGAAAGTGAGAAACAATCTCCAATTTCAAAAATATTAGAGTATAATTTTGTGAATAGTATATAAAAATAAAGGGGTAATTTTGGACAGTCAATGACCACTTATGCCGTGAATGCGACCACTTATGCAAAGTCTATTGCGTATATTTTTACTTTTTCGCTATAATCCTATCAGAATATAGAGAATACGGTATAGAAATTGTATACTGGAGTGTAGATAAATGTCAGTAAGAAAGATTATTTGCATCAATGAGGATTGGCTGTTTCATGGACCCAAAGGAACCACAGAGCAAGTCAACGTGCCCCACACATGGAATAATGTGGATGGTCAGGACGGCGGAAACGACTATTGGAGAGGCACTTGTACCTATGAACATACCTTTTCTTGTCCTGAGTTTGACCGCAGCACACAGGTAGTGTACCTGGAGTTTCAGGGAGTCAATGCCACCGCAGACGTGGAGTTGAATGGGCAAAAGGTAGTGCATCATGATGGTGGTTACTCCACATTCCGGGCAGAGATTACCAACCTGTTACAGAATGAAAATCATCTAGTCGTTCATGCAGACAACAGTGTGAATGACCGTGTGTATCCACAGAAGGCAGATTTTACCTTCTATGGAGGTATTTATCGAGATGTATCCCTGCTGATTGTAAATAAAAATCATTTCGATCTGGATTATTATGGAGGTCCAGGGCTGCGTATTACTCCGACTGTTTCAGGTCGTGCCGCTCAGGTGCATGTCCAGAGCTGGACCAATGTAGACCAGCCAGAGGTGGCAATTCAACTGAAAGACCATGCAGGACAGGTGGTTGCACAGGGAACTGGTACAGATGTGACTTTGGAAATTCCAAATGTCCATTTGTGGGATGGTGTGAAAGACCCCTATCTCTACACAGCACAACTGGATTTGATGCAGGATGGCGTAGTGGTAGACCAGATTACAAGTACCTTTGGTGTGCGAACCTTCCATGTAGACCCCAAAAAGGGCTTTTTCCTCAACGGTCGCTCCTATCCTCTCCATGGTGTCTCCCGCCATCAGGATCGAAAGGGACTGGGAAATGCACTGAATCGGGAACATCACGATGAGGATATGGCTCTGATTCGAGAGATGGGCGCCAACACCATCCGACTTGCCCACTATCAACACGACCAGTATTTCTATGACCTGTGCGACAAGTATGGAATGGTAGTATGGGCAGAAATTCCATATATCTCTGAGCATATGCCCAATGGCAGAGAAAACACTATCAGCCAGATGAAAGAGCTGATTGTTCAGAACTACAACCATCCTTCTATTGTGACCTGGGGTATTTCCAACGAAATCACCATTTCCACCAAGGATAAGGCAGACATGTTGGATAACCACCGTGTACTCAATGATTTGTGTCATGAGATGGACAAAACCCGTGTCACTACATTGGCATGTTATGCCATGTGCAGCCATTTTAATGCCTCTGCCCATATTTCTGATATTGTGTCATGGAACCTATATCTGGGTTGGTATGTTCCAGGGCTGTTTTTGAATGACTGGTGGATTCGCTTTTTCCACCTCATTTACCCAAACCGCTGCCTCGGTTATTCTGAATACGGTTGTGAGGGTATGCCAAATCTTCACTCCTCCCATCCAAAGCGTGGAGACCATACAGAGGAATATCAGGCAATTTATCATGAGTTCATGCTGGAGTGCTTCAAGCGTCATCCCTATATGTGGAGTACCCATGTTTGGAATATGTTTGACTTTGCAGCCGATGCCCGTGATCAGGGCGGTGAGCCTGGCATGAACCACAAGGGGCTTGTGACCTTTGACCGTAAGGTGAAAAAGGATAGCTTTTTCCTCTACAAAGCATATTGGAGCGAGGAGCCCTTTGTCCACATCTGTTCACGCCGTTATGTGGATAGACCAGAGACAACCACACAGGTTAAGGTGTATACCAACCAGAAAGAAGTCTCTCTCTACTGCAACGGTAAACTGATTGCAACCCAAAAAGGGGACAAGGTATTCAAGTTCCAGGTACCACTCAATGGCGAGTGTAAGATTGAAGCGGTATCTGGTCAGCTTCGAGATACCTGCACCCTGCGTTCTGTCTCAACACCAAATCCTGACTATGCACTGAAAAAGGGAAAGAGTACCAGTGCGAACTGGGTTTGATGGGAAACAGAACCCAAAAGAGGGGAGATGAGTACAGGCACCGGTTTTTGTATGTATGTCAGTAAAAGAGGAGGAACTAGAAAACCATGAATAAGAAATTTGGAAAGGCATTTGGGCGTGGTTTGACAAGTGCAACTTGTTTTACCCTGTCCTTCTCCTTGGTTCTGGGTGGAGTCTTGGAGGCAAATGCAGGCACCATTGATACCTATTTGGGTACAGCCAGTGAGGTATTTGTATCTGATAACAATGAAGAAAATCCCCTGTATGACAAGTTCACACCACCTGCTGAACTGCTCAACGAGGATGGCACCGGCAATTCTACCGCTCTGATTCAAGCAGCCATTGACCTGAACCGCCGTGAGGTGGCAGAAGGTGCAGTTCTGCTGAAAAACGACAATGATGTGTTGCCTTTGGACAGTGGTTCTAATGTCACTCTGCTGGGCATTCGCTCCTATGTCAATCTACTGGGTTCCAGCTTTGGTGTAAAGGCACAGGGTCCCTATATCAGCCTTGAGCAGGCACTGAGTCAGAATAAGACAGATTTTGCTAACACCATTGCAACTACTCAAGTCACCGATGCAACAAGCCGTGATGTAGCTACTGTTGTCAATAAGACTATGAATGCTTGGACTGGTGAAGAATTTGAGTTTGAGGGTGCTGGCTTCAATGTCAACTCCACTATGCTGGACATCTATGAGGAGTTGAACAAGACCTACAACCACGCAAACAACGAGAACGCTGAGGAAGTGTACAACGCTGCTGAGCCTTCTCTGGACGAGATTGCAGCAGTCAATGGAAGCTATAAAGACAGCTTTATTCAGTATGGCGATGCTGCCATTGTGGTTATTGGTCGCCCCAGTGCAGAGTCCAAAGACTTCCTGCCTGGTGGTGTAGCCGAGGGTCTGGACTATGAGAGTGGTGAGCCTCTGTCCCTGACCAAAAATGAGCGCGACGCCATTGAGCTGGCAAAAGAGTGCTCTGATAAGGTGATTGTACTGCTTCAGAGTTCTTCTTCTGTGGAAATTGGCTCTTTGAAGAATGATCCTGATGTAGATGCAATTCTGTGGATTGGTGCTCCTGGCTGCTATGGTATGCTGGGCGTTGCTGATATTCTCTGTGGTCGTGTCAGCCCCTCCGGTGGTCTGTTTGACATCTTTACCACCTACAACATGTCTGCTCCTGCAATGCAGAATATGGGTAAGATGTACTACACTAACACAGATGGAACCATCACCCGTACCGGTGGTGTTCTGGGCTTTGTTCCAGGTGCTTACACCATTGAGGCTGAGGGCATCTATGTAGGCTATCGCTACTATGAGACCCGCTACTATGATGCAGTGGCTGGCAAGGGCAATGCAACCTCTCCTGTGGGTGCCTATGCTTCTGATACTGAGTGGAACTATGACAACGAAGTGACCTATGGATTTGGCTATGGTCTGAGTTACACTGACTTTACCTACGAGTTTGAAGGCGAGCCTGTCTTTGATATCTCTGTTGATGAGGAGACTGGTGCTCCCAGCGCATTTGCTACCTTCAATGTGAAGGTCACAAACGTGGGTGATGTGGCTGGTAAGACTCCTGTTCAGATTTATGGTCAGGCTCCCTATACTGAGGGTGGTGTAGAAAAGTCTGCCATTCAGCTTCTGAACTTTGAAAAGACAGAGACTCTGGAGCCTGGACAGTCTGAGGTTGTACCTGTGGTTGTAGATTTGCAGTACATTGCAAGCTACGATGAGACCTATGACAATGGCGATGGTACTACTGGCACCTATATCATGGACCCCGGCAACTACTACTTCTCTGTTGGCAACGGTGCTCATGACGCTTTGAACCACATCATGGCAGCACAGGGCATGGATGCCAGCAAGATGTCTGGTACAGGGAATGCAGCTCAGGCATATGTGAAGAACATCACTGAGGACTTCATTTCCAAAACTCTGTTCTCCGTTTCTAAAACTGGTTATCCCATCTCCAATCAGCTTCCCTACGCAGATTGGAACTACTATCAGCCCGGTGAGGTCACTTATCTGAGCCGTACCGACTGGGCAGGCACCTTCCCCAAGACTTACGACGCTATGACCCTGACCAATGAGCAGCTCATTAAGAATCTGAATGGTCAGACTTATACCCTCCAGACTGGTGATGATACCTCTGATATTCTGTGGGGTCAGGACAATGGCATTCAGTTCTATGAGATGTATGGCGTGCCCTATGATGATCCCAAGTGGGATCAGCTTCTGGATCAGCTGACCCTGGAGGAGGCTATGTATATCTTTACCTTCGGTGGTCCTTCCATCCCTGGTGCTGAGTCCATCGGTACTGTTGAGACCTATATGACTGAAAATGCTGGTAACGGTATTGCAGTTGCTCTGAATGCAACAAAAGACCCCAATGCTCCTTGGGCTATCGGTTCCGATGACCCCAACAATATGTGGCATCCTGAAGTGTTTGCCAATGCTCCCATTGGTGCTTCTACCTTCAATCCTGAGCTGATGTATGAACTGGGTGTATTCACTGGTATTGAATCTCTGTTCACTGGCATCAACATTCTGTGGGGTCCTGGTCTGAACACCCATCGTCATGCCTACAATGGACGTAACGGTGAGTATTACTCCGAAGATCCCGTTCTGTCCGGTGTTGCAGCTATGGAGTTCGCCATTGGCGCACTGGAGTATGGTCTGGTTGCTGCTCCCAAGCACTTCGCTTTCAACGACCAGGAGTCTGAGCGTGGCGGCGTGTCTCCCTATATGACTGAGCAGCGTGCCCGTGAGGTAGAGCTGCGTGCCTATCAGATTGCTTTTGAGGCAACCAAGTATGATACTGAGGACTATGACGCTGGTATGCGTGGTCTGATGACTTCTTTCTCCAAGATTGGTTCCATTGAGTGTACCACCAGTGAAGGTCTGATGACCGAGATTCTGGCAAACGAGTGGGGCTTCATTGGTTACGCTGTTACCGACATCTATGACGATGTGGACCTGTGGAGTGCTGTATTGAATTCTGGTACTACCTGCTTTGATACCCGTGGTCAGTCTGGCTTCTATAAGACCACCACATTGCAGAGTTCCAACCTGTTCCAGAATCTGATTGAGGGCAGAGGACTGGATGCAAACTTCATTGATGGCGATGCAAACTTGCAACTGAAGCTGAAAGAGGCTGTTCACAAGAACATCTATGCTTGGACTGAAAGCCATCTGATGAACCGTTACAATGCAACCACCCGTGTTGAGAAGCAAATGACTTGGTGGAGAGCAACCTACTATGGTATTGCTGGTGTGTCTGGCGTACTGATGGTTGTGGGTGCAGCCATGTATGTTATGTCCTCCAAGGGCAAAGAGGAGGAAGTCTAAGATGAAAAAGAATGCGATTGGATTTTATTTCAACGTCTTGGCAGCCATTCTTGGTATTGCAGGTTTGGTCTGCACTGTATTGAGCAGCTCTGGAGATAATGCACTGAGTGGTCTCTCCACGGTGATTGCTGCTGGTGTAGTAGCCATTGCATTGGTGATTGTAGCCATTTACTCCCCCATGAAGAATGGCAACCACGACCCCATTGCTGCAGTTTCTGTCATTGCTGCTATTGCACTGTTTATGTATGTGTTTAATCAGTGTGTCAGCCAGCGTGTGATGCTGATTGCAGGTCTGTTTTCCTTCAATGCAAACAATGCTGCTGGTTGGATTGTGTTCTCCTTTGTCGTTGGTGCTGCTGTTTGCCTGCTGGCTGCAAATATTTTGCTGGTTATCGGCTCTTTCTGCAAATCCGTGAAGTAAAGTAAAGGACCCATTTATCTAAGGAATGCCATGATGAAGGCCGTCCTGCTTTCGGGCGGGATGGCCTTCTGTGGCAGTTGAAAGAGGAAATCACATGAATGAGAATACAAATAAAAACAATTCAGGCAGTCCACGCCTGAATCGGGCAAAGCCCTATCAGTTGGTGCTGTTTCCATTTAACAATGGTGCAACCAATGTCTACTATATTTTGACATCTTCCTACATTGCCTACTATGGCGGTGTATTGGGATTGCTGGTTGTATTTGCCAGCACAATGGTCACAGTAATGCGTCTTTTCGATGCCATTACGGACCCTATCATTGGTGCTTTGATTGACAAAACCAATGGTAAATTTGGTAAATTCCGTCCCTATATGATTTTGGGAAATCTGATTATGGCAATCAGCTCCATATTGCTCTATTTCTGTACCCAGTTGGTACCAGAAAGCACCATGTGGCTGCGGTATACGCTGTATGTGCTGTTTTATGCCATTTATGTCATTGGATATACCTTCCAGACCTCTGTGACTCGTTCTGCTCAAACTGTGTTGACCAACGACCCCAAGCAGCGTCCTATGTTTACCGTGTTCAATCTGGTAGCCAGTATGGTGGGTATGGGTGCCATTCAGGTTTTGGCTCCTGTGATTCGTTCTAAAGTGGGTGACTACACCACACAGGCATTTTTTAATGCGCTGATTCCTGTTTCTATTATCATTTCCATTGCACTGACTGCACTGGCTGTGATTGGTATTTGGGAGAAGGATAGACCAGAGTACTTTGGACTGGGCAGCAAGGCACAGCAGAAGGTGAAAGTGTCTGAGTATTTGAGCATCATTCTCTCCAATGAGCCATTACAGCGTCTCATGGTGGCTGGTGCAGGCTGTAAGCTGGCACTGGCAATCGCCACCAATACCGCTGTTCTCTGTATGTTATATGGCGGTATGATGGGCAACTATGATGGTCTCTATCTGCCTATGATGATTGCGGGCTATGTATTTTCTGCCCCCTTCTTTGTACTGACTGTACGCACCTCTCAAAAGCAGGGACAGCGTGCCTCTTTGATGCGTTATGTCAGTGTAGCTCTGGTGATGTATGTGGCAGTTTTGGTTCTGCTGATTTTGTGGAGCCCAGATAACCCCGCCTTCCATCTCTCTCTCTTTACAGATGGAAAACTGTCCATTAACCTGTATACCATTTTGTTTGTGTTGTTCTTTGGTATTGGCTATGGTGCCTATTATGCCACTGCGGATATGCCCATTCCCATGGTAGCTGACTGTTCTGACTATGAGACTTACCGCACTGGTAACTTCGTTCCTGGCATCATTGGAACCCTGTTTTCTCTGGTAGATAAACTGGTTTCCTCTCTCAGCTCCACTGTGGTAGGTTTGGCTGCTGCTGCCATCGGCTTTACAGCTGCTCTGCCTGGTGGCGATGATCCCTTCCGTCCTGGTATGAACTGGGTTGTTATCATTCTGTTCTGTATCATTCCTATGGTGGCATGGGCTGCAACCCTAATTGCCATGAAGGGATACGCCTTGACTGGTGAGCGTATGAAGGAAATTCAGGCTGTTAATGCCGCCCGCAAACATGCCATTGACAATGGTATGAGTGTGGAAGAAGCAATGAAGAAATGGGTTACTATTGATCAGGTACCTGAGGAGTTCCGCAACTGATACAATAGAATTGTTACAGAGTAAAAATAAGCAAAAAACCAGCAGAAAGTTTCTTTCTGCTGGTTTTTTATTGTACTAAGTGGAACTTGTTAATAACAAAGCTCTTTCAAGTAAAGTTCCAATAATTCTTTTGGTGTAATTTTCTTCTCAATCTGCTCAAAAAATCGATCTACCTTTTGTGGATTGATTTGTTCTATATCTTGTGGGATATAGGAACTTCCCTCAAATTCATAAGCAACATACACCATTACCATAAGAATGGAAAGTATGCTGTTCCACACATAGTACAAATACCCACATTCTTCTACAGAACTACACTGGGCACAGTCAAATATACTGATAGAATCTGTATTCTCTTGGTTCATCAGCAGCAGATACAGATCATTAGCTGACAGAGCATGATAGAGGTACCATTGATGAAAAGTATGGACAATATGAGCGCAATATTGGTATCTGTTTGGGTCCATTTCCTGCTTGTATTGCATCAACAGTTGTTCTAGGTATTGAAAAACAGGTTCAAGGTTTCTGTGTTGCATGACCTTTCCTCTCAGTTTTGCATCTTATTTGCATGGTTCGAAGCTTAATTTTGGTTAATTTCCTTTAGGTGGGTATCATCAGAGGCGGAAAACTTATATTTTGTAGCGGAAATTTGAGCAATCGTTCCATTGATTGCATAGGATATTCCACTCAAAAAATATAGTACCCTCATCTTATCTTCTGAATTTAGACGGCTCAAATCGACGGAAACAGATTTTTGATGAAGTAATATATGAGCAATTCTTTCAATCTCATCAAATGAACTGGGGCAGATGAACTGTCCACGGGAATGAAACCAATCCACAAGATAGATAAGCTTGTTCATAAAATCGCTCCCTTTCTCACTCATATCTCAACCACTTTTTCTTCCCAATTTGTACATATTCTGTTACTTGACAGTGATATAAGATGATGTTATGGTAATAATAACAAAAAAGTCCATTGAATTGTTGTTTTGTGCAAAATTGGTAGGAATTTGCGTTAAATTTGCTGAAATATTGGAAGTAGGGGTGATCTGTTGCGTATTGCTATCTGTGATGATGAGGTGGTCCATCAAAATGCTGCATTTGATTTGCTTCAAAGTTATCTTTCTGCAAGATCCTTTCTTTGTGGTGAGATTCAAGTGTTTGGAAGTGGTGAAACACTGCTGTCCCATATAGAAAAGTATGGTGGATTTGATCTCTATTTGTTGGATATTCTCATGCCAGAGATGAATGGGATGGAAATAGGTCGTAGACTGCGTCAACTTGGTAGCAGAGGAGAGATTATATTCCTCACCAACTCAAATGGATTTGCTGCGGACAGTTATGATGTAGAAGCCTTTTCTTATTTGCTGAAACCTGTACAGGAGGAGAAGTTATATTCTGTATTAGATCGGGTCATTCAGAAGCGAAATCAGAGCCAGCAAAAGGTGATTATTGTTCACACGGCAGAGGGTGCCAGTAGAATTCAACTGGACAACCTTTGTTATGTGGAACGTGTGGGGCGGGTTGCACGATATAACTGTACAGATGGTGTGGTCGATTCTCAAACCATTCGAATTTCTTTCAAGGAATTGGTGGCACCGTTATTGGAGGATCAGCGATTTTATATGTGTGGTGCCAGTTATGTATTAAACTTTCAACATGTAGTCAAAGTAAACAACCAAAAGATTTATTTGGACACAGGAGAGACTATTGTGCTTCCAAGGACAGTAGCCCCAGAGTTTAAGAAACATTGGGGAAACTACTGGTTGGGAAAGGAGTCTTTCTTGTGACAAATCTTTTTTTTCTTGTTTTCCGTACGTTTTTTCTGACAATGGTAACAGTGGGGATGATGGCAAGCCTGACGGAATTCCGATTTGCAAAGAGAAAATTAGTATGCATTCTGGGGATTTATTGTATTTGGGTAATTGCTTCCAGTATTGTATTGTTGTGGTTGGGTGGAGAATTGCTGTTACTCCGCCTGTTTTTCTTCACCATTTCTATCCCAGCCACAGCTCTCACCTACTGGGCAGCCAACGACACTCCTGCACAAGCTGTTTTTAATTACATTACACAAATTCTGTTATCATTACTAGCCGCCTCCATGATTCGCTCATTGACAGAGTGGCTACACCTCTCCAATCTGGTAAATATTCTGCTGATGTGTGTTTTTTATTTTACAGTCATCTGGCTTGAGTGGCGATATGTAAGACATCCATTTCGTATGTTGCTCAAGGTAATGCCCACTCGCTGGGGAATACTCACGCTCATTCCTTGTTCATTTTGTGGCTATCTTATTTTTTTGGCAGCTTGGCCTAATCTTTACATTCAAAATCATACGCAGAAAATATATCTATATGCTGCTATCATTCCATTGGTGATTGTATACATTGTTGTATTCAAAAGCCTCATTGCACAATACCACATTCAGTTGGAACAACAAAACTCCGCACTACTGGCAATTCAGATTTCAGCGTTGAAGGAGAAATTGAAAAAAGTAAGAGAAGTGGAGGAAGACATCCGAATCCAGAGGCATGATTTGCGCCATCAACTTCAAGTTGTTGTGGAGTTGGTGTCACGAGGAGAAAAGGAAGCCGCTTTGCATTTCTTAAATAACGCAGAGAAACATCTGGATGAACAGAAGCAAATGCGGTGGTGTACTCCTCCCATACTGGACGCTGTATTTTCTGCCTACTTCGATCAAGCCAGAAAACAGAATATTTTAGTAGAAACGAAAATTTCCTTATCAAACACACTGCCAGTAGATGAAGGAGAGTTGGCCATTGTCTTTGCCAATGCGTTGGAAAATGCGATACATGCCAATTTGCTGCTTTCTGCGGCACAACGAAAAATTTGCTGCAAAGTAGTCAGTCATCCCTCCCTGATGCTGGAAATCTCCAACCCTTGCACCAATCAGGTGCAGTTTGATGAATGGGGCTTACCTATATCTAATCAAGAGGGACACGGTTTGGGGGTACAGTCCATTTCTGCCTTTTGTAAAAAATATGATGCCATCTATCAATTTACGCAGGAGAGGGGGCGGTTCTGTTTTCGGCTCATTTTATAGCCATACAATATAATGTACAACTGTATACCCACTCAATTTGCAATATCGTCTGTTTCTATTGCTTCCTCCAAAAACAGCATATTATCTTCATCATCATAAGGTTCACCCAGACAAACCAAATGTAAGAAATCATTCCATTCATTGCAGAGAATGCTGGCATGGTTTAACATAAAGTGCCTGATATTGTCCCTATCATCCCAATCAACAGGAGATTCCATAATTTCTTCATTGTGGATATAACAGACTTTTTCCGTTAATAAATCGTAAAAGACATAATAAGATTCCATATAGAAATCTCCAATATGGATAAAACCAGCAGTCAGCCAGCATTCACACAATTCATCGTGCTTGAACTGTGTAAGATAGTCAGATCCAGAAGTTCCAAGTATGGGATACCACTTAAAATCTACCACTACAAAATCAGTGCTATCACTGGGCAGATACCCATGTTTTTCTTTTGAAAATGAGTAGTAGAGGCTTGCAGCCAATTCCCCACAAAATGTGAGATATACCATGATTTCTGCCAGTTGATAGCAGGTTAGAAACGCCCGGAATTGGGCTGGCAGAGAATAGCCAAGCTGTTCTTCCATCCAGTGCAAATCTTCTTCTGTTAAGGTGGATGGTTCTGGTGGCTGTGAAAAGTATTCAGGGTTATGCTGGAATAGGAAATCCAAATATTCTTTTGCGGTACTCACAAAATCACTCCTTCTGTTTTGGTAGGGTGGAACAGTTCGTTTAGGTAAAAATCGGTGTACAGGAGAAACCGTTACATTTCATGATGGATACTATGTGTTCTATTCCGTGTTTTGTATGGCTGCCAAGGTATCCCACTACAAAATCTGATATTGTATCTGGGTCATTGTTCCGTGACAAAATAAAACATAGGTCATCTTGAAACCAAAATTGGTCTGAATATGTGCTAAACCATGCACATTCAAACTGGTGTGATTGTAGTATGGAGGAAACTTGTTTCATCAAAGTGGTACAGATTGCTTCATAATTGTGCTCTGTTGGTGTTCCAAATTTCTGTTTAACATACTCCACGAAGATGGAGTAGGAAGGAAAAGAACATTTTATTTTAAATTTATATTCATAGTAGGTATAGTTTAAAAATGCGGAGGCAAATAAAAGTTGTTCCAAGGAATCTGCTGCTTGATAACAGGGACTGTTAGAATCAAGTGATGGCACCCAAACTAAACAGGGTTCTGCATTGTTATCTGGATAGTAATAGGCGAGATAGGGGCTAATCCAAACATTCCCTATATAAAAATAAGGTGAATAAGGATGATGGTTGATGGAGTGATTGTGAGCAACGGCTGACAAAGAAAGGTGGTAATTGAAAGAAAAATCAATGCCACTTTTTCCAAAATTCTCTGCAAACCATTGGTATTCTTTTGGAAATGTTTTTAAACCACAAGTACATAGATGATGTGATATGCCTGCTGTATCTTTGAGTTGTGCAATTTCTTCCTCTGTTGCAGGTTCAGGATGTTTAAACCAGTTGGGGTCAAATTGAGCAATAAATGACTGTAATCGTTGAAATCTGCTTGTAGCATCACCCTGTATGGGTAGATGGAACTTCATAATCATTTCACCTCGTTTTATAATCATAGAACAAAGACAAAACCAAGTCAAACAGATTTCTGGTTTGAAAAAGAAAGGGGCACATGGATGGTTTTCCATGTGCCCGGTATTGTTCTGTTTGTAGTGGAATGCTGTGTGGTTATGCGTTTTTCTGTTCCGCAATCAGCTTGATTATCTGAATGATTAGAGTTGGGATAAAAGCCAAAAGCACAATTTCACCCATATGAGCCAGACCGAAGGAGGGAGCAATCATAAAGAGGCTTCTCAGAGGAGGCACTACCAACACCAGACCAAGCAGTACAACACCAGCAAAGAACGCATAGATGGAGTATACATTACTGGAGAATTTCAGCTTGAAAATAGATTCTGCACCACGGCAATTAAAGCCATGGAACAAACGGGCAAGGGTCAAAGTACCAAATGCCATAGTGGAGGCAAGTGCAGCATCCCCGTTTTGATAGCCCAAATAGAAGGCAATCATGGTAACAATGGCAATCAACAAACCCTGACCACCAATACGGGTCAGCAAATCCTGACTGAGAATAGGTTCTTTGGGGTTTCTGGGAGGCTGCTTCAAAAGTCCCTTCCGTGCTGGTTCCATACCAATGGCAATGGCAGGCATGGAGTCAGTGAGCAGGTTGATAAACAACAGGTGGACAGGCTCAAATGGTACGGGCAGAGCAAGCAGGGAGGCATAGAGCACACAGAAGATGCCAGCAGTGTTACCAGACAGTAAAAACTGAATGGCGTTTTTGATGTTTGCATATACACTTCTGCCGTTGACGACTGCTTTCACAATGGTGGCAAAGTTGTCATCTGCCAAGATCATAGAGGCGGCATCTTTGGAGACTTCAGTACCAGTAATACCCATTGCAACGCCAATATCCGCTTTTTTCAGTGCAGGGGCATCATTGACACCGTCACCTGTCATCGATACAATGTTGCCTTTTCTCTGCCATGCGTTTACAATGCGGATTTTATGCTCGGGGGAGACACGGGCGTAGACAGAAATCTTATCCAGTTTCTTGTCCAAATCGGCATCGCTCATCTGGTCCAGTTCTACACCAGAGAGAGCCTCATCGCCATCTCGGAAAATACCAAGTTGACGGGCAATGGCGGAAGCAGTCACCTTATGGTCACCAGTAATCATAATGGTGCGAATACCACCCAGTTTGGCATCTGCAACAGCCTGAATGGCCTCTGGTCTGGGTGGGTCAATCATAGAGATGAGACCAATGAAGGTAAATTCTGATTCATCCTCTAAAGACAGAGGACGTACGGAGTCCAATTCACGGAACGCAAACGCCAATACACGCAGACCTTCCATAGAAAGTTCCATATTCACACGGGAAATTTCTTCTTTTCGCTCAGGGGTCATGGGAACACGTCCCTCATGGGTCAACAGCCACTTGGAACGGTCCAACAGTACATCAATGGCACCTTTGGTAAAGAGAGTAGGCACTCCATCAATATTGTGGAGTGTGCTCATCAGTTTACGGTCGGAGTCAAATGCCAGTTCACCCAAACGGGGATGCTGTTCACGGTAACGCACCTCATCTACGCCAAACAGTTCACCCAACATGACAAGAGCCACTTCTGTTGGGTCGCCAATGGATGTACCAGTTTCCAGGTCATTGGTGGCATCACTGGCAAGGAGAGCGGATTTTAACAGCAGTCTCTGCACATCGTTGACCAAATCCAGATTCTGCCCTTCCAGCAGAGAACCATCCGCATAGATTTTCTGGGGAGTCATTCGGTTCTGTGTCAGTGTACCTGTTTTGTCAGAGCAAATGACAGATACACTGCCCAGACTTTCCACAGCCTTTAAGTCTTTCATAATGGCGTTCTGTCTTGCCATTTTCTGTGTTCCCATTGCCAGTACAATGGTGACAATAGAGGACAGGGCTTCAGGGATGGCAGCAACAGCCAAAGCCACAGCGAACATAAGGGAATCCAGTATGTTCATCCCAGTACGGAAGACGGAAAGCGCAAAGACCAAAGCACAGATGACCATAATCACAATGGCAAGCTTGGCACTAAAATTGTCAAGGCTTTCCTGTAATGGGGTTTTTCTCTGCTGGGTCTGATTCATCAGAGCGGCAATTTTGCCTAACTCTGTATTCATGCCAGTGGCAGTGACCAGCACAGTGGCACGACCATAGGTGACAAGAGAACCGGAAAATACCATGTTTTTCTGGTCTCCCAGAGCCACCTGTTCCGCGGTGAGAGCCTCAACCATTTTGTCAACCCCCTCACTTTCACCAGTGAGGGAACTTTCGTTGACCTTGAGAGAGAAGTTTTCAATTACACGACCATCTGCAACCACCATGTCGCCAGCTTCCAGCAAAACAATATCACCGGGGACAACCTCAGCAGATGGAATTTCAATGCGAGTTCCATTTCTCATCACCTTAGCGGAGGGAGAGGACATAGCTTTCAGACTTTCCAACGATTTTTCAGCCCTTAAATATTGGACAGTGCCCAGAATTGCATTTAGAATCAGCACAGCAAAAATGACAATTGTGCTTTCTAAATTGCCTGAGGCAGCAGAGATACAGGCAGCAACCAACAGGATAATAACCAATAAATCCTTAAATTGCTCCAGAAATACCTGTAAAGTGCTTTTTTTCTTACCTTCTGACAGCTTGTTGGGTCCATATTGGGCAGCCCGTGCTGTGGCTTCCTGTGTAGACAGACCATTGCGGGTGCTGCCCAGCGATTGGAGAGATTGTTCTGGTGTGTTTCGATAGTGTAGTTCAGCCATGAAAATTCATTCCTTTCTTGGGCAGAGTGGGGGAGTGCTCAGCCCGATTGATTCTTTTTCTGGCGAGAGGCAACAAAAAAAGACCCCCGCCAACTACCGATAGATACAACGGCAGTTGTCGAAAAGTCTTGTTACCACTTGGGCGCATACCGCCAGGTCATCACTGACCGAGGTGTTGACGGCATCCTTTCAAAACTACTCCCTTTTCAACTGCGGTCATTATAGCACGTTGTATGGTATTCGTCAACTAGAAAAAATAAAAATTGGACAGCCTTTTCATAGACTGTCCAATTTTTGGGAAACTTATCCACCCAAATATGCTTTTTTGATTTCTGGGCTTTTGATGAGTTCTTCCCCAGTTCCTGTTGTGATAATACGACCCGTTTCCAATACATAGCCACGATGTGCCACAGAAAGGGCCATCTGGGCATTTTGCTCTACCAACAGGATGGTCACGCCTTTTTTGTTTAGATTTTGAATGATTTCAAAAATCTGCTCTACCAAAAGAGGAGCAAGACCCATAGAAGGTTCGTCCAGCATCAAAAGTTTGGGATGGGACATCATGGCGCGTCCCATAGCCAGCATCTGCTGTTCACCGCCAGACAGAGTGCCTGCCACCTGACGGCGGCGTTCTTTCAGTCGAGGAAACAGCTCAAACACCATTTCCAAATCCTGCGCCACCCCAGAACTGGGCATGGTATAGGCACCCATTTCCAGATTTTCTTCTACAGACATGCGCAAAAACACACGCCGTCCCTCTGGTACCTGTGCCAGTTTACGGGAGACAATTTTATGGGGAGATAGTTTATCAATGGGTTCCCCCAAAAATGTGACAGAACCAGTTTTACTACGCAAGAGACCAGACACAGTATTTAAAGTGGTAGACTTGCCTGCACCATTGGCGCCAATCAGGGTTACCACTTCGCCTTGACATACTTCAAAGCTAATATCCTTAATGGCGTGAATGGCACCATAATAAACATTGATTTGATCTACCTTCAAAATGGTTTCCATTGGTTCACGCCTCCTTCTTTTTACCCAGATAGGCCTCAATGACCGCCGGATTGGAGTTGATTTCATCAGGGGTGCCTTTGGCTATGACCTGCCCAAAGTTCAACACAGCAATACCCTCACAGATGCCCATAACCAAGTTCATATCATGTTCAATGAGCAAAATTGCAATCCCGAAGGTATCACGAATTTTTACAATGTTCTCCATGAGTTCTGCAGTTTCAGAGGGATTCATACCAGCGGCAGGTTCGTCTAACAGCAACAGGCTGGGGTTGGTGGCAAGAGCGCGGACAATTTCCAGACGTCTCTGTGCACCATATGGCAGGGAACCGGCAATGTGGTTGGCGGTGGATTCCATATCAAAGATAGACAGCAATTCCAATGCACGCTCACGGGATGTTTTTTCTTCCAGCCAATACTTTGGCAAACGCAGAATGGAGGATACAAGATTATAGCGCATGGAGTTGTGCATGCCAATGAGAATATTGTCCATTACCGTCAAATCTTTAAAAAGACGGATATTTTGGAATGTGCGGGCAATCCCTGCCTGATTCACCTGTGCAGTGGTCATATTGGCAGTATCCTGACCATTAAGCAGAACAGAACCACGGGTGGGCTTATAAACACGAGTTAACAAATTAAAAACGGTGGTTTTTCCTGCACCATTGGGACCAATCAGACCAGCAATTTCTGTGCGACCAATGGCAATGTTAAATTCTTTTACCGCGGAGAGACCACCAAAGTCAATACCCAGATTACGACATTCCAATACAGGGTACTTATCAATATCACGCTCGGGCAGCATATTGGTACTGGGCATAGGTACCAGCTTGGTTCTGGGGCGATTGGGTGTACTCATGAGGGTTGCCCTCCTTTCCGGTTGGTATCAGCAGGAGATAGTTTGTTCCAGATGGTTTCCAGAAGGCGGCTCATGGAGAAGTCGTAAGTTCCCATCAGTCCCTTGGGACGGAAAATCATAACCAGAATCAAAACAAGGGAGTAAACTACCATGCGATAGTCGGAGAACTCCTGCAAGGCTTGTGGGAGAATGGTAAGAATGGTGGCAGAGAGAATGGAGCCAAGCATAGAACCCATGCCGCCAAGCACTACCATAACCAGAATTTCAATGGATTTCATAAATCCGAAGGTATTGGGGTAGAGGGAACCCAGATAACCAGCATACAGACAGCCAGCAATACCAGCAAAGAAGGCGGACAATGTGAATGCCATCACCTTGTAATAGGTGGTATTGATACCGCAGGACTCAGCGGCAATTTCATTTTCACGAATGGACAAAATGGCACGACCGTGGCGGGATTTCATAATCATATGAATCACAAGACAGGTCAAAACCACACAAACCAGAATGACAGCCAGAGTGGAAATCATGGGGATACGCTTAAGACCAGAGGCACCATAGGTCAGTTCAAATCCCAGCACGCTATCAATATTTGTAAGCACAACGCGGATAATCTCACCAAAACCCAGTGTGATAATGGCCAGATAGTCTCCCTTCAGACGCAGGGCAGGCACACCAATGATGATACCAAAAATGGCAGCAACAACACCACTCAGAATCAGAGCCACAACAATATAGGGGATTCCTTCCACAAGATTTCCTTTGCGTACTAGGTCAGCCAATGGAGTGGCTTTCATAAAAATACCACCAGCATAGGCACCCACAGCCATAAATCCGGCATGACCCAAGGGAAGCTGCCCCAGATAACCTGTAGCGACATTCAAAGAGACAGTGAGAATAATATTGATTCCAGCCAATACCAACACACTGGTGTAATAATTACTCAAAACACCTGCCGCAGAAAGTGCAACCAAACCACCACAGAGCACCAAAAGAAGCACAGTGTTGATTCCATAACGGACAGGCATAGGAATTTGTCTGTAATTTGTATTCATTTCCCACACCTCACACTTTCTCTTGCACTGGTTTTCCAAGAATACCAGTGGGCTTTACCAAAAGAACCACAATGAGAATGGCAAATACCACACCATCACGCCAGACCGTCAGCCCCACAGCGGAGACAAGAGCCTCTACAATTCCAATGAGAAAACCGCCAATCATAGCACCAGGAATGGAGCCAATACCACCTAGAACGGCAGCAACGAAGGCCTTCAGACCCAGCATAGAACCCATTGTGGGGGTTGCCTGTGGATAGGAACAGAGGTAAAGCACAGAGGCAATGCCAGCCAGAGCAGAGCCCATAGCAAAGGTAAAGGAGATGGTTTTATTTAAGCTGATACCCATAAGCTGGGCAGCACCCATATCCTCAGAGACAGCACGCATGGCTTTACCAAGACGGGTTTTCTGTACCAAAAAGGTGAGAACTCCCATGGCAATTAAGGATACCACAATGGTCACAACGGCAGGGAAGCTCAGATGCACGCCACCCAATACAATATCAGACCCTGTTATCATAGAAGGCACCGTTTTGGCACCAGCACCAAAAATAAGCTGAAAGCCGTTTTCCAAAAGGAACGAAATACCAATGGCAGTAATCAACAGGGACAGACGGGGGGCAGAGCGTAAGGGGGTATAGGCAACTTTTTCAATCACCACACCCAATACCATACTGGTGACAATGGCAATAATCATAGACACAATGGGATGGCACTGAAAATTGACCATACACATCCATGCGGCGTATGCACCCACCATGATAATATCACCATGGGCGAAGTTCAAAAGCAGGATAATGCCATACACCATACTGTAGCCAAGGGCAACCAGCGCATAGATAGAGCCAGATTGTAAACCGTTGACCAACTGATTGATGACAATAGACACGCTGTTCACGTCCTTTCTCTCTCATTTTCTTTCATAAAACAATATGGAGCCAAACACTCCATGGGGAGTTCTGATAGACAGAAATTCCCATCGGGTGTCCGGCTCCTGGTGGGGAGTTCCCCACCAGATGCCGGAACAAGGGTTAATACTGTTCGCTGAATTTCTCTACGCCGCCTTCCAGCTTAATCATGGAAACGGACTTAATGGGGTTGTTGTACTCATCAAAAGAGAAGGTACCAGTCAGACCCTCAGTGCCATTGGTTGCCTTCATGGCATCAATCACTGCCTGCTTATAGTCTGCGCTGCCAGCCTCCAGTCCCTGTCCTTCAGCGGAGGCAACAGCGTCCAGAATCAGCAGAGCGGCATCATAGCCCAAAGGCTCAAACATACCTGTGATAGGCTCTCCATACTTTTCCTCATAGGAGGCTTCAAATTCTGTGTTTGTGCCCAAGCCATAGCCGGAGCAGTAGGCAGCCCCTTCCAAATCCTCAGCGGAGGCATAGCCAGCAACGCCGGGCCAGCCGTCACCACCTAAGAAGGTGCTCTTGACACCCACCTGACGGGCCTGTGTGACAATCATGCCATCATCTTCATAGTAGTTGGGACAGAATACAACATCAGGATTTTCATTGGCAATGGTGGTGAGCTGTGCCTTGAAATCCACATCGCCGGCTGCATAGCCCTGCTCGCTGGTGACAGTGATACCAAGCTCAGCACAGGTTTCTACAAAGGCATTCTTCAGACCTTCAGAGTAGTCATCACCAGTTTTGAAAATGACAGCTGCGGTCTGAGCACCCATGCGGTCAGCGGCATAATGAGCCATCTTCTCGCCCTGGAATGTGTCAATGAAGCAGGCACGGAACACATTTTCACGAATGCCCTGGCTGGGGTCTTCTGGCTCCAGCAGAGTGACACTGGGAGCGGTAGCAGAAGCAGTAATCATAGGCATATTGTCGTTGTAGGCAAGGTCAGCCACTGCAACAGTGGTGCCAGTGAGAACTGCACCAATGACAGCGGTAACACCCTCGTCAGCCATACGGTTGTAGGCGTTGGCAGCTTCGGTGGGGTCGCCCTTGTCATCATAGGCAATGACTTCAATCTGCTTGCCGTTAATGCCGCCAGCCTCGTTGAGGCTGTCAACATACAGCATAGCACCATTTTTCACGGCAATACCATACTGTGCATTTCCGCCAGTGGTATTGGCAATCAGACCGATTTTGATGGTGTTGCTATCAGAACCAGTGCTACCAGTGGAACTACCACTGGTTGAACCAGAAGTTCCACCGCTACATGCGGCCAGGGACAGTGTCATGGCTGCTGCCATAGACAGGGCAAGAAACTTTTTCATTCTAAATCTTCTCCTTTTCTAAATTCACTTTTGCCAAAAGGGGTTTTATATAAAAAAGCGACTTCGTTTCTTTTTACGAAGCCGCCTTTCTATCCTCAAGCGAGACACTTAGTAAGCATTCGTTTTGAAACGGCTTGCAGTCAATAGAGTTGTCAGAATGACAAAAATCAGGGTAATTTTGGAAATCAGTGTAATACCCAGTAGAATAATAAAAATGGACACCACAGAAATGGTGCCCAAAATAGAAATGCATGCGAAAGAAGAGCCATCCATCTGATGACCCTGAGAAAAACATGCAGAGGCAGCCATTGGTTCAAATGTAGTATCAGAATACTGGGACAACACAACATGACACATGACACATGGCTCCTTTCTTTTACTTCAGTACAGTAAACTGTTTTCTTCATTGTAAAATACACCACAGAAATAGTCAATGGACTAAATAGACAGAATGGGGTGAAATGTTTAGAAAATCATATGGATTTTTAACAAATATAACAGAGGGACTGATGATGGTTCAGTCCCTCTGTCCAATATGCCTTAGATGTGACGTGTTTTAGCGTGGGGCGAAAGCTTGAATTGCCCAACCAGATCTTTTAACTGGGTTGCCTGCCCAGACAGTTGTTCACTGGCAGCTGCACATTCCTCTGCACTGGCGGCATTGTTATGCACTACACTAGAGATTTCATCCACTTCTCGGCTGGTTTGACGAATAGAGTTGCCCTGATGGGTTGTATTTTCAGAAATTTCTTTTGCAAGGTTGGATACTTCTACAATGCCATCTGATACTAGGTGGAAAGAAACTGCTGTTTCATCCGCAATTTGTTTTCCGTTTTGAATGGCGAGAAGAGATTTAGAAATAAGCGTTCCTGTGTTTCTGGATGCTTCCGCAGTTTTTCCAGCTAAATTGCGTACCTCATCAGCTACAACAGCAAACCCCTTTCCAGCTGTACCGGCTCGAGCCGCCTCAATGGCAGCATTTAGTGCCAAAATATTGGTCTGAAATGCAATATCTTCAATATTTTTAATAATTGATTTAATTTCTTCTGAGGTTTCTGTAATGGAATCCATCGCATGGAGCATATTTGCCATTTTTTCATCACCAGTATGTACTTCCTCTAAAAGTGTCAATACCTTATGACTGACTAAATCTGTACTGTTGGTATTTTCTACAATTTCATGGGAAATTGCATCAATGGCAGTTGCCATCTGTTGTACACTGGATGCCTGTTGGGTGGCACCCTGTGCCTGTGCCTGTGCACCGCTAGATACCTGATCTGCGCCAATACTCACTTGATCTGCTGCTTCTACCACACCAAGAATGGTGCTTGACATCAACTGTTTGAAATGGTCAATAGAGGTCTGTATGGATTGGAAATCTCCCTGAAAATGTATGCTAAATTCTTTTGTAAAATCACCTTTGGAGAGAGATTGCATGACTGCCATAATTTCATGGATATAGGCAGCAATTTGTTTGGATGACTGATTGATAGAATCTGAAATGGTTCCAAGCTCATCCTGACTGGTAACAGGAATGGATAGATCTAAATTTCCTTGTGCAAACTGAGCAAGCCCCTGTGTGATTTGAGAGACAGGTGCTAATTTGTGTCGGATGTGGAGTGACAGTAGAGCAATAATCAAAATGGAACCAATTATGTAAAGCAGCACTAGGGAGCCAATGATGGATAGGGTAGACTGATAGTACTCAAAGGTGCTCATACCAGCTAAAATATGCCAATCATATTCAGGCAGTATGGTTAGGTATGCTCTTTGCTTCACACCTTGGTACCGGAACTCAAAGACTGTATCAGAAGATGCTTCCAGCTCTGTATAGAGCTGTTCTCCATAAAATCCATTTTCCTCACTGACTACTTTGCCGATCATATTGGGGTCTGCAAAGGAGACAATGCTGTGGTCAGATGCAATGAGACAAATTTGACCAGTTTCACCAATGGTTAAGCCATCCAGAAAGGAAGAAAGCTGTGAGGTGCTGATATCAACACTGACTACTCCAACAGCACGACCGTTAGACTCTACAGGGGCAATGATAGAGACACAGAACTCTCCTGTGACTTGGTCTTGGTATGGTTGAGTTACAATCGTTTGATTCTTTTCGATACCCTCATAAATTGCACTTTCACGCAGGGATATGCCAATGTCTGTTACAGTACTATTTTGAGTATATATGGAATCCTCAGACATTACACCAAAAGCAAAGTTGAGTAATTCAGGATGGTCTTTTGTACTTGTTTGTGCTAGACCGATGATATCCTGAAAATCCTCATGTGTGGACAGTGGTTGAGAGGGAGAACTCTCAGTAAAAGCATCAATGATACGAGGATCCGAGGCAATAAATTCAGTTAATGTAATATAACCATTGATATAAATCTGAATTTCTCCCGCTGCATTGTCTGCAAGTGTCTTGAATGTAGTGTCTTCCTGTTTTTTAATGGCACTTGATGTGGTACCAATAATCACCACCGCCATAATTAGTTCTATGATGACAACAATCATCAAAGCAAAGGCTGTAATGTTGATAGATAAACTGTCTTTTAAAAAATTTCGCTTTCCATTTGAGGCATGATTGCCAAGTTTCATCACATATTCCCCCATTCCAATCCATAATATTGTATTTATAGTACAATCCACACACTCTTGTAGTGCATATCGACAAAAATAAAGAAAAATTAAGGAGTATTTATTGATTTTTATATTTTGAAATTGAGGATAGGAGAAATGTGTGATTTTAACCTACAAGGGAAACAAAGCAAATACTCCAGCCAGTATTGAAAACTGGCTGGAGCAACAGGTGAATTATGATTGTGCAGAATGGAACTGAGGACAGGTACATTTTTTGAATTTAAGACCGGAGCCACATGGACATGGATCATTACGTCCAATTTTGACAATGGTTCGTTTTGGTTGTTTGGTAACAGTTTGGTCACTGCCACCGGATTCCCCAGTAATCTTTGCCACACGTTCCCGCTTGACTTCCTCATTTTTACGCAGTCTGACCATAAACAGTCGGCGCAGAGTTTCCTCCTGAATGGCAGTAATCATCTGCTCAAACATCTCATAGCCTTCTTTTTTGTAGGCTACCACAGGGTCTGTCTGTGCATAGGCGCGCAAACCAATGCCCTGCTTCAAATCATTCATAGACTCAATCTGGTCCATCCAGTATTCGTCCACCACACGCAGCATAAGCACACGTTCCATTTCCCGCATCATGGGAGAAGTAAATTCCTGCTCACGCTGGGCATATACTTCTTTGGCACGATTGTACAGAAGTTCAATGAGCTGTTGCTCGTTGTAGTTGGTCAAGTCCTCAGTGGTGAAGTTCATCTCATCGGGCTGGAGGAACATGGAGCGGAAGGGGGCAACGGCAGTATGGAATGCCTCTGCATCCATAAATTTCTGTTCTCCCATATGCCCTTGAATAGCATTGGCAATCATGTTGTGCAGCATAGTCTGGATAGATTCTTGCAAGTCCTCTCCATCCAATACCTTGCGTCTCTCCTCATAGACCACCTTACGCTGGGTATTCATCACATCGTCATATTGCAGCACATTTTTACGGGTTTGGAAGTTGCGGGACTCCACCTGTCTCTGTGCGTTTTCAATGGCATTGGTCAGCATTTTCTGCTCAATGGGAGTATCTTCATCTACACCCAGTTTTTCCATCATTGCCATCACACGCTCAGAGCCAAAGAGACGCATAATATCATCTTCCAGAGAGAGGTAAAAACGGCTTTCACCGGGATCCCCCTGACGACCAGCACGACCACGCAACTGGTTGTCAATACGGCGGGACTCATGGCGTTCTGTGCCAAGAATGAACAGACCACCCAGTTCACGCACTTGGTCAGCCTCAGACTGAATTTCAGACTTGTATTTTGCCTCAGCATCGGCAAACTGCTTGCGGGCATTTAAAATTTCCTGATTGTCCGTTTCAGCATAGCCAGTGGCTTCCACAAGCATTTCCTCTGTCATGCCAGAGCGACGCAAGTCTGCCTTTGCCAGATACTCAGCATTACCACCCAGCATAATATCAGTACCACGACCGGCCATATTGGTTGCCACTGTGACAGCCCCTAATTTACCAGCCTGTGCCACAATTTCAGCCTCTCGTTCATGATTCTTGGCGTTGAGTACATTGTGCTTAATGCCACGCTTTTTCAGCATAGCAGAAATTTCTTCTGATTTTTCAATGGAAACAGTACCAACCAGAACAGGCTGTTTTTTCTGGTAGCACTCCTCAATCTGGTTGACGATGGCACGCAGCTTTCCAGCCTCTGTTTTGTACACCACATCTTGATGGTCAATCCGCTGTACAGGGCGGTTGGTAGGAATTTCTACAATGTCCAGCTCATAAATAGTGCCAAATTCCTCCTCTTCTGTCATGGCAGTACCAGTCATGCCAGAGAGTTTGTCATAGAGACGGAAATAGTTCTGGAAGGTGACAGTGGCAAGGGTTTTGGATTCGTTGGCGACCTGTACATGCTCCTTTGCTTCAATGGCCTGATGGAGTCCCTCATTGTAGCGACGCCCAAACATCAGACGACCAGTAAATTCATCAACAATGATCACTTGCCCCTCTTTGACCACATAGTCAATGTCGCGCTTCATCACACCATGGGCCTTAATAGCCTGATTGATGTGGTGGGAAAGTGTAGTATTTTCGGGGTCTGCCAGATTTTCCACCTGAAATGTCTTTTCTGCCTTGGCAATGCCTCTTGCGGTCAGAGTGGCAGTGCGTGCCTTCTCATCCACAATATAGTCGGCATCAATGTCCACATCCTCTTCTTCTTTGGCATCCACCCGAGCCACACGCTCACAGGTAAGCCCAGAGACAAAGCGGTCTACAATGGTGTAGAGCTGTGTGGACTGTTCGCCCTGACCTGAAATAATCAAAGGGGTTCTTGCCTCATCAATGAGGATGGAGTCCACCTCGTCCACAATGGCAAAGCTGTGACCACGCTGCACCAGTTCATTGGCATAGATGGCCATATTGTCACGCAGATAGTCAAACCCAAACTCGTTGTTGGTTCCGTAGGTAATATCAGCATCATAGGCAGCCTTCTTTTCAGGACCCATAACACCATGAATCACCAGACCAACCGTTAATCCCATAAAGCGATAGACCTTACCCATCCACTCAGAGTCACGCTTTGCAAGGTAATCGTTGACTGTAACCACATGGACACCTTTTCCAGCCAGTGCATTCAGATACGCTGGCAAAGTGGCTACCAGAGTTTTACCTTCACCAGTGCGCATTTCTGCAATACGACCCTGGTGGAGGATGATACCACCAATGAGCTGTACCTGATAAGGGAACATGCCAAGCACACGGCGAGAGGCCTCACGACAGGCGGCAAATGCTTCTGGTAAAATGTCATCCAATGTCTCACCATTGGCAAGTCTCTCTTTGAATTCAGGGGTTTTTGCCTGTAGCTGGGCATCTGTCAAAGCACGGTATTCTTCCTCCAGTGCTTCGATTTTGTGCACCAGAGGCATAATTGCCTTCACCTCTCGCTGAGAGCTGGTGCCAAAAATTTTTTTCAATAAACTCATATAACCACACCTCAAAATGTTCTTGCTATTTATAAAACGTGAAAAATACGTTTATGCACAGTATCGCTTTAGTATAGCACACAATGCCAAGATAAAAAAGAGGAAAATGTAAACTTTACAAAAGTGCCTTTCTTTTTTTGGGATATCCACAATTGACGGAACTTTGTTTTTACAGGGTTGACAGATTAACATTCTTGTGGTAAGGTAGCAGTCACAATAGAACAATGACATAGGAAGCGTGCAGGAAAGTGGCGTAAAGGCTCACCGAAGGAGTAACACTCTCAGGTGTCCATCAATCTGGATAGGGACTGTACGTGGATGTGACTCTGGAGAAGCTCGACAAACGGGTGCCGAAGGTGCAACGCAGATGAGGATGTGTGTCATCTGCCAATCTCTCAGGCAAAAGGACAGAGATGATTAAAAAAACACCCCTCTTTTTTATCAGGAGGGCAGGTGTTGTCTTTGTTGTTTTGAAAGGCTGTGGAGTTCTCCACAGTCTTTTTGTCTTTGTTTGAACTGATTGAAGGGGAGAAGAATTATTATGGAATCGCTAGAAGCTGTATTGTACCCAATTGTTGTCAACATCAACACCTATCTGTCCAGCTATATTCTGGTTTTTCTGCTGATAGGTGTGGGATTGTTTTACTCCATTCGTACTAATTTTGTCCAGCTCCGCTGTTTTGGAGAGGGAATGCGCAAAGTATTTGGCAATCTTTCTCTCAATGGAGCAAAACATGCCTCTGGTATGAGCTCTTTTCAGGCTCTTGCCACTTCCATTGCAGCTCAGGTGGGAACTGGTAATATTGTGGGTGCATCTGGTGCCATTTTAACTGGTGGTCCCGGTGCGATTTTCTGGATGTGGATTATTGCCTTTTTTGGTATGGCAACCATCTATGCGGAGGCAACCCTTGCGATTCACACAAGGGTAAAAGATGAGGATGGCTCCATCCACGGCGGTCCCGTCTATTATATTACCACTGCATTCAAAGGTGCATTTGGTAAATTTCTGGCAGGCTTTTTTGCAGTTGCCATCATTTTGGCACTGGGCTTTATGGGGTGTATGGTGCAGTCTAATTCCATTGGTTCCACCATTCAGACAGCCTTTGGGATTCCATCCTGGATTGCTGGTTTGGTTCTTGTTGTCATCTGTGGTGTGATTTTCCTGGGTGGTGTGCAGCGTCTGGCTGCCGTTACCGAGAAACTGGTGCCCATCATGGCCGCTATTTTCCTGCTGGGTGCGCTGGCAGTACTGGTAATGCGGATTCAGTACATTCCACAAACATTTGGTATGATTTTTCAATACGCCTTTATGCCACAGGCCATCATCGGCGGTGGTTTTGGTCATGCCATCAAAACTGCTATTAGCCAGGGTGCAAAGAGAGGTCTTTTCTCCAATGAGGCAGGTATGGGCTCCACTCCACATGCTCATGCACAGGCAAACGTAAAAGATCCACATGACCAGGGTGTTGTAGCGATGATTGGTGTATTTATTGATACCTTTGTGGTATTGACCCTCAATGCTCTGGTGGTCATTTCTACTTTGTATACCAGCGATGGAATTCTCCACTCTGGTGTGATTCCAGAAGGAATCAACAATTCCAATTTGGCACAGACAGCATTTGGCACTGTATTTGGAGGACAACTTGGGGCTATGTTTGTAGCAGTGTGTCTGTTTTTCTTTGCATTCTCCACTGTTTTGAGTTGGAATATGTTTGGAAAAATCAACGTCATTTATCTCTTTGGCAAAAAGGCAGCCCCAGTTTATTCTGCCCTTGCCCTCGTGTTTATTTTCCTTGGTACTATGATGTCCAATACACTGGTATGGGAACTGACAGATATGTTTAATAATTTGATGGTGATTCCCAATGCCATTGCATTGTTTGCACTGTCCCATATTGTTGTAAGAATTTCACATCATCAAAAGGTATCTTAAAGGAGAGAGAGTTGCCTATGACAGGCAACTCTCTCTTTTTATGTCTGATTACTGGTATGGATAGAGCAGGCAGGGGAGAAGTGATGGACAGGTTCTTCCCCACGCAAAATACGCAAAACGCCTTTTGCCAGTGCCTCCATTTCATTTTCCCCTGGAATCACCACAACTTTTACAAGATTATGGAGATAATCAATGACTTTTCCTGTCAAAAGTTTGGAATTTGCCAACCCACCGGTTAAAATCACTGCATCAATTAACTCTGTGAAGCAACCCAGCATAATGCCCACACCTTTTGCAATTTGCAGAGCCTGTGCCTGATAGACAAGGGCGGCATATTCATCCCCAGCTTGGATGCGTCGTTCAATTTCCTGACAATCGTGAGTTCCCAACAGGGCAGACATGCCACCTTCCCCACGCAGTTTTTTGAGCATATCCTGCTTGGTGTATTTGCCAGAGTAGCACAGGTCTACTACATAGAGCATATTTAAACTGCCAGAGCGGTCAGGGGAAAA
Organism: uncultured Oscillospiraceae bacterium; assembly: GCA_944385095.1. Taxonomy (GTDB): domain Bacteria; phylum Bacillota; class Clostridia; order Oscillospirales; family Oscillospiraceae; genus Lawsonibacter. The sequence goes on along the minus strand of CALWVS010000016.1, from coordinate 18,503 downwards.
AGGACCTGCATCATCAGAGACAGAGTCAATAATTCTACCATGACTGTGTGCAGAAATGGAAATACCGCCGCCCAAATGGGCTATGACTAGGTTTAAATCCTCATAGTTTCTGCCCAGTGTCTGAGCATATTTGTATGCAGTGGCACGAGCATTGAGTACATGACAGAAACTACTGCGGCGAACCTCTCGAAATCCGGTTACTCTTGCCTCTGGAAGGAGTTCATCACTGGTGACAGCGTCATAGATATAGGCTGGAATATGCAGTGGTTTTGCAAATTCCTGCGCCATCAATCCGCCTAAATTGGAGGCATGGTCAAACACTGGATAGTTGCGCAGACAATCCACCAGTTGGTCATCCACCACATATCCGCCAGCCACAATATTGGGAATAATGCCACCACGCCCCACCACTGCGGTGAGTGTAGAAAGAGAGATTCCCTCTGTTGCCAGCCAGCCCCGTACCAGAGCCACACGGTAGTCCAACTGGTCATAAAGTGTGGGATAGGGAGAGAGTTCCTGAGAGGTGTGGGTAATGTTTTTGAATGCAATCTGTTGTTCCTCATCATAAACAGCCACTTTGGTACTGGTGGAACCTGGATTGATAATCAGCAGTCTGTGTTTCATGCACATGCCCTCCTAAATCCTGTCTGCCATAGCGGCAGCGATTAAAATAGAGTTGTATTTTTCGTCAGGGGATGCACTGCGTGAATTGACAGTGATAGGGACTTTAGCACCCATCACAATGCCAGCCATACTGCCTCCTGCCATGCCATAGAGGGACTTTCCAAGTACATTGCCAACGGTAATGGAAGGGACAAGAAAAATGTCAGCATCGCCAGCAACAGGGCTGTGGTAACCCTTTACTTTTGCAGATTCTAAATCGGTTGCCAAATCAAAAGAAATGGGACCTTCTACCACACAGGAGCCATATGTTTTATCATTTGCTTCTTTTTTAATAATATCCGCATCCACGGTTTCCTGCATATTGGCACTCACTGTTTCTGAGGCACATAGTATGGCTACTTTTGGGCAGTCATACCCTAAAAAATGACAGAGAGACAGACAGTTTTTCAAAATGGCTTTTTTTTGCTCCAGAGAGGGTGCAATGACCATACCTCCATCTGTAATAAACATCAGTTTGTGGTAGCTGGGCACTTCCAGAATTGCAACATGGGATAAAAGGGGAGCAGATACAATACCATGTTCTCGGTTGACCACCGCTTTTAAAAGGGTACCTGTGGGAATCAGTCCTTTGATGAGGAGCTGCCCCTGTCCTGAGCGAATACAGTCCACTGCCAGACTGGCACATTGTACATCGTCTTGTGCATTTAAAATGGTGAGGCTGTCCGGCTTGATACCAAAATCCAAACAGTATGTGCAGAGTTTCTCTTTGTCTCCCACTAAAATGGGGTCAATCAGCCCATTTTTGTGGGCATGAAAGACACTTTCCAAAGTATGAAGGTCGTGGGCAGCTGCAACCACTGCCCGTTTTTTAGAACAATTCTTTTGTTTTTTTCGTAATGTATCAAAAGTTTCTAATGTCATAGAGACACTCCTCAATATCGTGCAAATTTGATTCCTGTGGTGGTATTAACTCCGTTCAAAGCCAAGGTAGCGAGTTCCCTGAAAGGAGAGTTTTCCATCATCTCCTTCCGCCAACATTCCATAGTCTCGCCCACTCATACGCAGTTCCAGTCTGTCCCCACTTTCTACCTGAAAGGTTACATAGTAGCTGGTGGACGTGGACATATGTGTATCATGGTGGTGGTGTGACACATTGGTTCTTTTAGCAACCACAGTTGCCTCTACAGTCAACTTTGGGGAATGGTTGTTTTGATTCCATTGAGAAATACCACGGACAGCGTAGAAAATAAAAACTCCTACACATAAGAAGAATATGGCATAAAAGATAAATTGCATTCCATAGAAAATACCCATATTCAATTTCACCTATCTTTCTTTATTGGGTGACAGATGAGAATGTCCCTTTAAAAAACGGTACGGCAGAGTTCTGCCGTACCGTTTCCATCTTACATACTCACAAAACAAAAGAAGTTATTTTATCTTACAGCTCGTCTTCAATCAAGCCATAATCACCATTATTTCTGCGATACACCACCGCAAAGGAACCGCCGGCATCCTCATCACGGAAGGCAAAGAAGCTGTGTCCCAGCAGATTCATCTGTAAAATAGCCTCCTCACGGTTCATAGGCTTAATGGGGAATGTTTTGGTGCGTACAATGTGGTACTCTCCATCTTCAGGAGCATCTGGAACCAGAGAGAAAAATTCATCTTCCTCATCCACACCCACAGAGCGTTCAAAGGCACCCTGACGCAGACGCTTCTCCAAACGGGTCTTATTCTTGCGAATCTGACGTTCCAAAGAGGCGACTGCTGCATCAATGGATGCACGCATATCAGAGGAGCTTTCAGAAACACGGAAGATGGTTCCATTGGAACGGATGGTTACTTCTACCTTGTTTCTGTCCTTTTCAACACTGAAGGTCAGTGCTGCACTTGCATCCTCCTTAAAGAAACGGTCCAGCTTGCCCACTTTCTTTTCTGCATAGCGATGAATATAGTTGGGCACGTTCACCTTTTTATCTGTGAATACAAACTTCATAACTTGTTCCGCTCCTTTCGCCCCAACTGGGGTATATGGAAGGTTTTTACCTTCTCATGGACTTATTATACCACAAAAATGAAAAAAATCCATAGTTTTTTGTGAATTTATTACGAATAAATTTTTAAAAAAAGCAATCATTCTGTTTTTATTTTCAAAATTACAACATTTTTTGATAAAAGGAAGTGAAAGTAAGTCAGAATGTTATGTATTACAAGGAAAAAAAGATTTGACTTTACTGCTTTTACGCGTTAAACTTTAAAGCGATAAAATTTTGTTAGGAGAATAAAACCATGGGAATCAAAGTTGGGTTATTGGTCATCTTTTTTGCGGTTATGATTGGAATTGGGCTATCCTGTCGCAGACATGCTTCCGATGTGACAGGATTTGTACTGGGTGGACGCTCTGTGGGTCCCTGGCTCACTGCCTTTGCCTATGGTACTTCCTATTTTTCTGCGGTTGTGTTCATTGGGTATGCTGGGCAGTTTGGCTGGAAGTATGGCATTGCAGCCACATGGGCAGGGATTGGCAATGCGTTTTTAGGCTCTCTGCTGGCGTGGGCTGTGTTGGGGCGGCGCACCCGTATTATGACCCAGCATTTGGACAGTGCCACTATGCCGGAATTTTTTGGAAGAAGATTTCAATCCCCAGCCCTGAAGTTGGCTGCCTCAGTCATTACATTTCTGTTTCTCATTCCTTATACAGCATCCCTTTACAATGGGCTTTCCCGTTTGTTTGGAATGGCGTTTTCTGTAGATTATACTGTTTGTGTGATATGTATGGCTGTATTAACTGCCATTTATGTCATTGCAGGGGGATACATGGCAACAGCCATCAATGATTTTGTGCAGGGTATTATAATGCTCTTTGGAATTGTGACAGTGATTGCAGCTGTATTGCAGAGTAAGGGTGGCTTTATGGCAGCATTGGAGGGGCTTGCCCGTGTGGAGGATGGGACCACATCCGCTGTCCCAGGTGTGTTTGCCTCTTTCTTTGGACCAGACCCTGTGAATCTGCTGGCAGTGGTTCTGCTGACCTCTCTGGGTACATGGGGACTGCCTCAGATGGTGCAGAAGTTTTATGCGATTAAAAGTGAGTCTGCAGTCCACAAAGGGATGATTATTTCCACCCTGTTTGCGCTGGTAGTGGCAGGTGGCTGTTATTTTCTGGGTGGGTTTAGCCGTCTGTTTTCCACGCCGGAGCAGGTGGCAGAATTGGGGTATGATTTTTTGGTTCCCACCATGCTGTCAGGTCTGCCTGATTTGCTGATTGCCATTGTGATTATTCTGGTGTTGTCTGCCTCTATGTCTACTCTGTCCTCTCTGGTGCTTACCTCCAGTTCTACGTTAACTTTGGATTTCATCAAAAGTGCAGTGGCAAAGGATATGAAAGAGCAGACACAGGTGGCTGTGATTCGTGGGCTTGTACTGGTGTTTATTGCCATTTCTGTGGTGATTGCCATTGTACAATATCAGTCAAATGTAACCTTTATTGCCCAGCTTATGGGTATTTCATGGGGAACACTGGCAGGTGCATTTCTGGCTCCTTTCCTCTATGGATTGTACTGGAAGAAAACCTCTGCGGCTGCCTGTGGAAGCTGTTTTGTGTTTGCAGTTGTGTTTATGGTGGCAAATATGGTGGTTCCCGAGATATTTCCTGCTATTTTAAAATCTCCCATCAATGCAGGGGCTTTTTGTATGCTGGCAGGGTTGATTTTAGTTCCGGTAGTGTCAGTCTGTACACCAAAGCCAGAGGGAAGTCATATTGACCATGCGTTTTCCTGCTATGAACAGAGAGTGCTGGTGCGCCAAAGTGATGCATTGGCAAGTGATGAGTAAGATTTTACAGAAATTGTGCAATTCCCGCTCTTTTCAAATGGCTGGGAATGTGATACCATACTGCATTATTTTACAATGAGAGAAGGCTTTCCTATGGTAATTGATATACACACCCATACATTTCCAGATGCACTGGCAGAGACAACCATTCCCAAACTGGAGCAGATGTCCCACACAAAATCCTTTCTCAGTGGGAAAGGCTCTGACTTAATGGTTTCCATGCAGAAGGCAGGGATTGACTATTCTGTGGTGCTCCCTGTGGCAACCGCTCCCAAACAGGTACTGAGAATCAATGACAGTTCTGCTGCCATCAATGAAAAATTTCAGGAGACGGGTATCTTCTCACTGGGCTGTATGCACCCAGATTTTGCAGACTACAAACAGGAGCTTGCCAGAGTGGCAGAGTTGGGATTAAAGGGGATTAAGCTGCATCCAGTGTATCAGGGTGTAGACTTTGACGACATTCGTACCCTGCGTATTTTGGAACGGGCAGCAGAGCTGGGACTGGTTGTGCTGACTCACTCTGGACTGGATGTAGGCTTTCCGGGAGTTGTCCATGTGACACCGGCTATGGTGCGCAGTGCCATTGCTCAGGTTGGACCTATGACTTTGATTTTGGCCCATATGGGTGGATGGCGGTGCTGGGATGAGGCAGAAGAACTGCTCTGTGATACCAAGGTATATTTGGATACCTCCTATTCTCTGGGTATGCTTCATCCATTAGGGGATGGCTTCTATTCAAAGGAGCAGCTTCCCATGATGCAGGAGGAGCAGTTTATGAGGATGGTTCACAGTTTTGGAGTGGAGCGGTTCCTGTTTGGAACAGACAGCCCATGGGGCGGTCAGGTGGAATGTGTGAGACAGATAGAGCAGTTGCCACTGACTTCTGAGGAGCGGGCAGCCATTCTGGGTGGCAATGCAGAGGGACTTCTGCATTTGTCTGAGCTTAGAGGGATATAATGGGGCATATTATCCACATTAGTGACATCAACTGTGGAGAACTGGATGTCTATGCACGACTCACAGAGGCACAGTTGAAAAACAGACGGAACCCTGAACAGGGGTTGTTTGTAGCAGAAAGTGCAAAAGTAATCTCCCATGCGTTGGATGCAGGCTACGAACCAGTTTCCTTTTTGATGGAACAGCGGCAGATAGAGGGACAGGGGAAACCGTTTTTAGAGCGATGCCCACAGGTGCCAGTTTATACAGCATCCAGAGACACATTGGCAGCCTTGACAGGGTATGAACTGACTAGGGGAATGCTGTGTGCTATGAGACGTCCAAAACCCAAAACACCGGAAGAAGTCTGCACCACAGCCTCCCGTATAGCGGTTTTGGAAGGAATTGTAGACCCAACCAATGTAGGGGCAATCATGCGCTCTGCCGCTGCCCTCCATATGGACGGGGTATTATTGTCTCCAAATTGCTGTGACCCACTGCACAGAAGGGCGGTACGGGTTAGTATGGGGACTGTGTTTCAAATTCCATGGGCGTATATGAGAGGGACCCATACAGAATGGGTGGAACATGGTGTGGAACAACTGCATCAGCTTGGGTTTGAGGCAGCGGCAATGGCACTGGTGAAAGATGCCATTCAGATAGATGAACCATGTCTGCAAGCGGTGGAACGGCTGGCAATCCTGTTGGGAACGGAGGGGGATGGACTGTGTTCCTCTACCATTGCAGCCAGTACCTATCAGGTATACATTCCAATGGCACATCAGGTGGATTCCCTGAATGTGGCAGCAGCCAGTGCAGTGGCATTCTGGCAGCTCAGAAAACAGGATAGAGAAAAAGGACTGTAACAACACCGAGCGTTACAGTCCTCTTTTATTAAGTGCGAGAGGGAACAATTTCAATCCAGTAGCCGTCTGGGTCGCTGATAAAATAGATTCCCATTGCAGGGTTCTCATAACAGATACAACCCATTTCTTTGTGTTTTGCATACATAGCATCATAATCATCGGTGACAAATGCCAGATGAAATTCACATTCTCCCAAATTATAGGGTTCTGTGCGGTCTCTCAGCCATGTAAGCTCCAATTGAAAGCTGGTTTCACTGTCCCCCAGATACACCAGTTTGAATGACTGGTCTTCAGCCACATGTTCCCGTACAATCTGTAAATTGAGGGCATCCTGATAGAAGGAAATACTCTTTTCTAAATCCAAAACATTGAAGTTAAAATGGTCAAAGCGCAGCATAAGAGGCTACCTCCATTATATGTGGGATACTATCATGATACAAGAAGATGGAAAATATGGCAAGGAAAAAGATATTTTACAGAGCTTTCTGATAGGTGGTTTCCTCAAAAGAACCAATGGCTTCACAGACAGGGCACACGTCATGACGTTCATCATAGATGGCACCACAGAATACACAGCGGTAGCCAGTGGCAGTGACGGTGCGGGTCTGCTGTGGAGCAGGAGTGGGAGTTTCAATTTGTGTTGCTTTGGCAGTGGTCAACTGGACGAGAGCCTGCATGAAACGCTGCTCATGGTCTTTTTCAATCTGAGCAATGGCTTCAAACAGCTTTGCAATGTCCTCAAAACCCTCCTCCGCGGCAATTTTGGCAAATTCGGGGTACATATTGCTCCACTCTCCATATTCCCCCTGTGCTGCGGTCTGGAGATTTTCCAGTGTTGATTTTACACCAGTCAACTTTTGATAGAGCAGTTTTCCATGCATTCCTTCGTTGAGAGCCAACTTTTCAAACAGCTCAGAAATTTCTGGATGGTGTTCCTGCCGTGCCTTTTCTGCGAAAAACAGATATTTGTTTCGAGCCATAGACTCACCCTGAAAGGCAGCGAGCAGATTTTTTTCTGTACGACTTCCCTTAAATTCCATAACCAAACCCTCCTGAAAGAAATAGAAATAATTCTTATTTGCATTATAGTCTTATGTCAGCACAAAGTCAAGCAAAACTTTACCGAGCCTTTGTATCAATCCATTCGGGTTTTAGCTTGGAATAGACAATTTTTTGTTCATGATACAGTCCATAATAGCCAGATAATGTATACGACACTGCACAACACAAAGCATAAAGTGGCATTCCTTCACCACCAAATAATTCAAAGGCAAGAAGCAGGGCACTGATGGGACAGTTGGTGGCACCACAGAACACTGCTACCATACCCAGTGCACCAGAAAAACCATGGGGAATGGATAATAGTGTGGACAAGGTGGTGCCAAATGCAGCACCTGTAAATAAAACAGGGACAATTTCACCACCACGGAAGCCAGCCCCCAAGGTCAGAGCGGTTAAAAGAATTTTGAATAGAAATGCCTCAGGAATGGTTTCCCCTTCCAACATCCGTTGAATTACTGTGTCACCAGCTCCGTTGTAATCCTGAGAACCAATGAGGGAGGTGACCAGCAGCACAAGACATCCCCCAACAAAGGCGCGCAACAGGGGCTGAGGAATCAGTTTTTGATATAATTTTGGGGCAGTATGGACTGAAACACAAAATAAAATGGATACAAGGGCACAGAGAGCACCTAAAATCATAACCTTTACCATAGAAGTTGGAGTTAACGCCAGGACCTCATGGATGGGATAGCTATCTACCTGATGCAGTCCACACAGGCACGCCAACTGAAAGGCAACCATAGCAGAGGTCAAACAGGGGACCAGGGCGGCATAGTATAAAACCCCCACACTGACTACTTCCATAGAGAAAAGGGCAGCGGTGAGAGGGGTGCCAAATAGAGCAGAAAAAGCGGCAGACATTCCACACATAATCATAATGCGGTGGTCTTTCGCATCCAATCGTATTTTCTTACCAACCCATGCCGCTAGAGAACCACCCAGTTGCAGAGCGGCACCTTCCCGACCGGCGGAGCCACCAACCAAGTGGGTGAGTACTGTAGAGAGGAAGATGAGGGGAGCAGTGCGCAACTTGAGTGGTTCAGCCTCACGAACTGCCACCAAAACCAAGTTGGTTCCCTGATCTTTTTCCATACCACATACTCGGTAGAAAAAAACAATGGCGGCACCAGTGAACGGCAGTGCCCACAATATTGTGGGGTGGCTGAGGCGGATGTCTGTTGCCCAATGAATGCCATAGTGAAAAGCAATGGCAACAATACCAACCAAAAAACCAATGCTGCCAGCATAGATGAGCCAGACACAAAAACGCCACCCATCCTGAAGACTGGGGTGCAGATGTTTCAGACATGGATTCATGATTTCCTCCATATATAGTTTCTGTTAAGATGAGATTTATTATATCATATAGAAAAGAAAATGTCTTTTCTTTTCTCGCCCTTGCGGCAAAATTGCTTTTGTGCTATCATGGAGCGGAAGTGTATTCCAAAATTCAATGATGAGGCTAGAAGAATTAAGGAGGAATTTTTGTGTCTCCAGACCAAATATGGCCGATTTTGTTTGGCTTGAGTTTCCTGGTGAACTGTGTTTTATTGTTGTGGCAGCCTGTCAAACGGTGGTTGCACAGAGGTGAGACAGAACAACTGGCAGATGAGATTATGGCTATGGTAGAGGAAGGGGAAGAATCCGGTGCCATCGAACAGGCAGAAAAAGAGATGATAGAAAATATCTTTGAGTTTAACAGTATGACCGCAGAAGATGTGATGGTACATCGTACCGATATGGTAGCACTGGATTTGACAGAAGATGAGGCCACCATTTTAGAGACTATGCAATCTACTGGACTCTCCCGTTTTCCAGTGTATCAGGGAGAAATTGATGATGTTGTCGGAATCCTTTCTGCCAGAGATTATTTGTTCAACCGCCAGAGAGAACAGCCATTGCCACTGGAGCAACTATTGCGACCTGCTTATTTTGTGCCTAAAACGGTGCGGGCAGATGCCCTCTTTCGGGATATGCAGAGTAAAAAAATCCACATGGCACTGGTGGTCGATGAATATGGTGGTACAGGTGGGCTCCTGACTTTAGAAGATTTGCTGGAAGAACTGGTGGGCAAAATTTACGATGAATTTGACCCACAGGAGGAACAGGAGATTGTCAAAAGTGGGGAGAACCAGTGGAGAGTCTCCGGTTCAGCAGATTTGGAGGAACTGGCTGAGGCAATGGGCTTAGAACTGCCAGAGGAAACACTGGAAGAACTGAATTGTGACACAGTGGGTGGATTGGTTTTTGCTATGCTCCCAGTGATTCCAGAGGATGGAAGCCGACCGGTAGTGGAGGCAATGGGACTTCGTATTCGTGTAGAAGAACTATGTGACCGCCGTGTAGAGTGGGCGCTTGCAGAAAAAATTCAGGAAGAACACACAGCTTAATGAAGATAAGAAACAGGGTTGCAGTGGCGACCCTGTTTTTTCAGGAGAGGATTTTGTATGATTAAGGCAATTTTTTTAGATGTAGATGGGACAATGCTCAGTTTTAAAACCCATAGGATGACAAAAACACTGGTGGAAGCTCTGCATACTCTAAGAGACAAGGGTATAAAACTGTTTGTTTCCACAGGGCGTCATAAGAGCATGTTGGGGTATGTAAATAGCCAGTTTTCCTTTGATGGCTATATTACCCTCAGTGGGCAGTACTGCTATGTGGGCAATCAAGTGGTGCATCACAACCCTCTCTCCAAAGAGGCTGTGGAGGAAATGTTGGCAGTGACAGAAAAACTGGGATGTTCTGCAATTTTTCTGGAGGGAGAGCAGGTCTACACCAACTACATTGAGGATAAAACAAGGCACTTTGTCAAAGAACTGGATATTTCCATGCCAGAAGTGAGACCCCTCTCCTATGGAGCGGGACATACCATGTATCAAGTGGTTTCCTTTTTGACCCAGGCAGAGGAGCATATTTTGGACAGCAATGCCCCACATGTGAGATACACCCGTTGGCACCCTGATTTTCTGGATGTAATCCCACCAGTGGGAGGAAAGGACAAAGGAGTGGAGGCAATCCTGAAACAGTTTCACATTCAACCGGAGGAGGCAATGGCATTTGGAGATGGCGAAAATGACAGCTCCATGCTCTCCTATGTGGGATTGGGTGTTGCGATGGGAACGGCAAGTGATACGGTAAAACAGCAGGCGGACTATGTAACAGGGACTGTAGATGAGGATGGGGTGGTTACAGCACTGAGACACTTTGGTCTGATTTAGGGATTTTTTATGATTTTATAAAATTCACAGATTTCTGTGGAAAAAACCAGAGAGTTGGTGTACAATATGGGCAAGGAACCCCCGTAAGATGGGGTATATCACAAAACAGACAGGGAGGCATTGGTATGAAACTTACATTCTTCGGAGCGGCTCATGCAGTAACTGGAAGCTGCCACTGCCTGGAGGTCAATGGACTCAAATACCTCATTGACTGTGGATTGCAACAGGGGCGGGATGAACACAATGACAATGCCTTGGATTTTTTCCCTGCGGATATCCATGCTGTGATTGTCACCCATGCCCACATTGACCACTCAGGACGTCTCCCTTTGTTGGTGAAAAACGGATTTGATGGAGATATTTGGGCAACCAGATTGACTGGTCAGTTGCTTTCTATTATGTTGCGTGACTCTGCATTTATTCAGGAAAGCGATGCAGAGTGGCAAAACCAGAAAGGAAAACGTGCAGGTCGTCCATTGGTAGAACCTCTCTACACAGTGGCTGATGCAGAAGCCACCATTCCATTGATTTGTACCACAGAGTATGGTAAAATGATAGACTTGGGGAATGGTGTACAGATCCGGTTTCAGGATGCTGGGCATCTGCTTGGTTCCTCCCTAGTGGAAATTTGGGCAACAGAACAGGGTATCACAAAGAAAATTGTCTTTTCTGGCGATATTGGCAATGTAGATCAGCCCATTATTCGCAATCCGGAATTTATCCGTGAAGCAGACTATGTGGTGATGGAATCTACCTATGGAAACCGCAACCATGAAGTGCCAGAAAGCTATGTAGAATCCTTGGCTGAACTGATTGACAGCACCTTTGCAAAAGGGGGGAATGTGATTATCCCATCTTTTGCAGTGGGCAGGACCCAGGAACTGCTCTATTTCATACGGGAAATCAAGGAGCGGGGACTGGTGAAAACGCATCCAGGTTTTCAGGTGTATATTGACAGCCCACTGGCGGCAGAGGCAACCAAAATCTATTCTGGGGATTTGCATGGCTATTTGGATGAAGAAGCAATTGCTGTCCTCCAAAGTGGGGAGGACCTCTTCAGTTTCCAAGGGCTGACACTGGTGCAATCTGTGGATGAATCCAAGGCACTGAATGCAGAGCAGAGCTCAAAAGTGATTATTTCTGCCTCTGGTATGTGCGATGCAGGTCGGATACGGCACCATTTAAAACATAATTTGTGGCGGTCGGAGTGTTCTATTGTGTTTGTAGGCTATCAGGCAGAGGGCACACTGGGACGCAGACTTTTGGAAGGTGCAAAGTCTGTGAAGCTGTTTGGAGAAGAAATCCATGTCAGTGCCCGTGTGGTGAATTTTAAAGGACTTTCTTCCCATGCCGACCATGACCACCTGTTAGAGTGGATTGAACAGGTTGCACCGAAGCCACAGCAAGTCTTTGTGGTACATGGAGAGGGAGCAGTCAGCGAACAGTTTGCCATTGAATTGACAGAGAGAGGATTTCCTGCACATGCACCACTCTATGAGGAAGTGTATGATTTATTGAGTAATCGAATGCTGGCAGAGGGCATTTTCCTGACACCAAAGCGCACCACAGGTGGTGCGGCAGCTGGTTCTCCTGCATTTGTGCGGTTGGTGGATGTGTCCAAGCAGTTGGAGGACCTGATTAACCGCAGCCGCAGCCGTCCCAACAAGGATTTGGCCCGCCTGGCAGACCAGATTCGCAAGGTGATGGAGGCGTGGGACCGCTAGAAGGACCCCCACGCGGTTCAGCAATTAGAAATGGAGTATTTTGTATGAATCAACTGGAACTCAATCGGAAGGAATTGAAACGGAAAGCAAGGGAACAGATGAAAAAAGCGACCCCTCACTTTTTGTTGTTTACACTGGTATATTTGTTGTTGACAATGGGACCATCCCTGGTGGCAGATGTAACCGGTGTAAGTACCATTACACTGGATTATGGGATCCCATTTTTCCCCCTGTTTCTTTCCCTTTTGTTGATCTTGTATCAGATGGTAATGAGGTTTGGGTATGAATGGTGGGCACTGAAAAGCTACCGAGGGGAACAGGGGGATTTTGGATGCCTCATTGATGGTTTTTCCATGGCGTTTCAGGTGATTCTGTTAGAATTTCTGGTATTTCTCAGGGCGTTCCTTTGGATTCTTGCAGGGTGTATTCCAGCCACCATTGTAGTAACCATTCTCGTTCTTTTATTGCCGACATGGGCAGCAATACTTGTATATATTGTGTTTTTAATCTTTGTATTTTTGTATACTTATTGTGTGATGGTGCGGTATGATATGACCATGTATGTGTTGATCGACCACCCAGAATCGGGTGTCAATTATGCACTGACACAGGGTGTTATTATGATGAAAGATTGGATGTGGGAATATATTAAACTGAATCTTTCTTTTTTCGGGTGGTACTGTTTGAATGGAGCCATTAGTGCAGTGGTGCTTTGGCTGTGTGTCTGGCCTGAACTGATGACCGTGATACAGGGAGAAGTTGTGGCAAATGTAGAACAAGTGATGGAGATTATGTACTCCAATGTAGTTGGCTCTATTGCGTCTACTTTGGTCAGTATCCCCATTTCCCTGTGGCTTCAGCCATATCATAGAATGGCAACAGCGGGTTTTTATCACCACAGACAAGAACAGGTTCAGCCTCTGGTAGACTACCACTATAGACCCGATGGGCAAGTATAAAATAGAACCAGTCTCCACAAGGAGACTGGTTCTATTGTGTTTCAGAATATATTGTGATAGCAATACCAAATCACAGCCACAAGAATCAACTGAGCAACCAACAGTGCAGGAAGCCCGTACCAGAAATACCAGTGCTTTGTTTTATGGCGAAAAAATCGCATTCCACAGATGGAGCCAATGGTTCCGCCCAAAAGGGCAGGAAGAAAGAGCTTTTTTTCTGGGATACGCCATACCCCCCACTTTGCTTTTTGCTTATCAATCCCCATCAGGGCAAAGCCCACAAGATTGACAATCAACAGATAGAGGGCTAAAATGATCATCCACCAAGTCATAGAGGAACTCCTTTTCTTTCGATTATGCTTTTTGAAAGTATTATAGCATAGTTTTTTTAAGATTGTGAAAAGAACTTTTTAGAAAACGGGAAAGAAGCTATGGTCTGCTCTTGCAAGCCCATCAAAAATTGGATATAATAGCAGGGCAATCATTTTAATTTTAGATAGATGAAAAGAGGAACTGCCGTGAAATTAGGTATTGTGGGGCTTCCCAATGTAGGAAAAAGTACCCTTTTTAATGCAATCACCAATGCAGGTGCAGAAAGTGCAAACTATCCCTTTTGCACCATTGACCCAAATGTAGGAATGGTGGCAGTGCCAGATGAGCGTCTGGACAAGCTGGCTGAGATGTACCACCCCAAAAAGGTCACGCCTGCTGTGATTGAATTTGTGGATATTGCAGGACTGGTGAAAGGTGCATCCAAGGGAGAAGGGCTGGGCAATAAGTTTTTGGCAAACATTCGTCAAACAGATGCTATTGTTCATGTGGTGCGCTGCTTTGATGATGAAAATGTCATCCATGTGGAAGGCTCCACTGACCCCATCCGTGATATTGATACCATTGACCTGGAACTGATTCTGGCTGACGCTGAAATGGTAGACCGCCGGATTGATAAGGCACAGAAGGCAGCCAAGGGAGACAAAAAGTTTTTGCATGAAGTGGAAGTATTCACAGGGTTGAAGGGATGGCTCAATGATGGCAAGTCAGCCCGCAGTTATCTGAGTGAGGTATCAGAGGACGATGCAGCCCTGATTGCAACCTCTGAGTTACTGTCTCTCAAGCCTGTGATTTATGCAGCCAATTTGGATGAAGATGGATTTGCCGACTGTGAGAGTGTCAGCTATTACAAGCTGGTAGAGGAGCGGGCAGCCGCAGAAGGAGCGCAGGTCATTCCAGTTTGTGCAAAGCTGGAGGCAGAAATTGCAGAACTGGACGCAGAAGAAAAGAAGATGTTTCTGGATGATTTGGGCATTCAGGAATCCGGTCTTGACCGCCTTGTGAAAGCCAGCTACACCCTGTTGGGACTGATTTCCTATCTGACCAGTGGTGAAGATGAATGTAGAGCATGGACTATCACAAAGGGAACCAAAGCACCCCAGGCAGCAGGTAAAATCCACTCTGATTTTGAGCGTGGATTTATTCGGGCAGAAGTGGTGTCCTATGAGGATTTGATGACCTGTGGCACTATGGGAGCAGCCCGTGAAAAGGGGCTGATTCGTTCCGAGGGAAAAGAGTATGTGGTGAAGGACGGAGATATCATTCTGTTCCGCTTCAATGTCTGATGAAAATCATGTACAATTTGTAAAAAGATGAAAAAGTGATTGTATTTTTGGATAAAATCGTGTACACTAATTCCAAGAATATATGAGAGGGAGGTATCTTAATATGAAGGTAGCTCGTCTGGTATTAAAAATCATTGCTCTGTCCCTGACTGCCGCTGCTGCGGTGTGTGCTGTGATTGCCTATTGGGACAAGCTCTCTGAGTTGGGAGACTGTGCCAAAAGCAGAGTGCAGAAGAAGGCATATTCTGCCGAGTATGAGGACTATGAGGAATAAAAAGCGGGAGAGATGACCGATAGGGGTTGTCTCTCCCTTTTTGTGTTTATATTGCTGCAAAAGATATTTTGGTATCATAGTAATACAAATTTGAATGAAATGCAAAAGGGGAAGACAGTGATGGGGTATTTGAGAGAGATGACCGATTTGACACCAGAGGAATGGGAGCTGCTGTGTAGCCGAATGGGGAATGTAATGGTGAGGGTAGCCCATCTGGTGCTGAAAGTAGTTGCATTGTTTTTGGCTGTGGCTGCTGTGGTGTGTGCTGTAGTTGCTTATTGGGATAAGTTATCTACATTGGGAACTTGGAAAAGAGACAAGATGCAGAAAAAGGTATATTCTGATGAGTATGAGGATTTTCAGGAGTAAAATGTGGGAGAGATGGCTGTGTATGCAGTCCTCTCTCCTTTTCTGACCAGAAAATGTTCCATCATAGTTGAAGAAATTTGGTCTTTGTGATACAATAACACGAATTGGAATGAATTGTGGAAAGGAAGGGCCGCCATGCGACACATGATAGACTTTACCGATTTGACACGAGAAGAATGGGAAACACTGTATACCAGAATCAGTGAAATCATAGATGCACCAGAGCAATTTATTGATGTGTGTCGAGGCAGAGTGTCCTGCAACCTGTTTTATGAGCCCTCCACCCGTACCAATTTTTCTTTCCAGACCGCTATGATGCGGCTGGGCGGTTCTGTATTTGGATTTGCTGACCCGAATTCTTCCTCTGTGGCAAAAGGGGAGACCATGAAAGATACCATAAAAATGGTATCTAACTATGCCGATGTTGTGGTTATGCGTACCCCATGGGAAGGGTCTGCCAAGGCAGCCGCCCTCTATTCCAGTGTTCCTGTAGTCAACGCAGGGGATGGCGGGCATCTGCACCCCACACAGACACTGGCAGACCTCACAACCATAACCCGTCTGCGTGGCGGAGTAGATGGGCTTTGTATCGGCTTATGTGGTGACTTGAAAAATGGTCGCACTGTGCACTCCCTCATTAAGGCCATGGCAAAATTTAAGGATATTAAGTTTTTCCTCATCTCCCCCAGAGAACTGGCTGTACCAGAGTATATCCGTACCTTTATGAAAACCAATCATATGTGGTTTACAGAGGTGACAGGGTTGGAGGCAGTGATTCCTCAGTTAGATGTACTCTATATGACACGCATCCAAAAGGAACGGTTTGTGGACCCATTGGAGTATGAACGCAATAAGGGAATCTATATTCTTACCCGCAGAAAGTTGGAGCGGGCAAAACAGGATATGCTGGTAATGCACCCACTGCCCCGTGTGGATGAAATTACAGTGGATGTAGATGACGACCACAGAGCAGTTTACTTCCAACAGGCACGGTTTGGAATGTTTGCGCGTATGGCTCTTTTGGAGCACCTCTCTTTACAAAAAAGAGATGACCACCTTCCCCCTGTGGAAATTGGCACAAAGCCCATTTGCACAAATCCCCGCTGTATCACACAGACAGAGCACTACCTCCCCCCTCTGATTAAGAAAATTGGTGGAATTGACTGCTGTGGATTCTGTGATAGTGTATTGAAGTAAAGATAGCCCCTGATTTTATCAATATCCTGTTAAAATCACCAGATTCCACTTGACAAAATGAAGTTTACCCAGTATGCTCTAGCAACAGGGATAGATTACATCCCAATGTGATGAGAAAAAGGGGAAAGCTTTTGTATGGAATCCGACAGCGACGACAACACTGCGGAGCATAACAAAATAGTGAGATAGAAAAAGCATAGTCTATGTTTGTTTTTCAGAAAACAGAGATAGGCCATGCTTTTTTGCACCTTTTTCAGAAAATTAGGAGGAAATCATTGTGTCAACCATTATGCTTCAACTCTTTGTACAGGTGATTTTAATTTTAATTAACGCCTTTTTTGCAGCAACAGAAATCGCTGTATTGGGGTTGAATGCCAACAAATTGAGAAAACTGGAAGAAAGCGGCGACAAACTTGCCACAAAACTCCTACACATGATTGAGGAGCCAGCCGGTTTTCTGTCAACCATTCAGATAGGCATTACATTGGCAGGATTCTTAGGTTCTGCATTTGCCGCAGATGGATTTTCTGAGTATCTGGTTACCTTTATTTGTGTGGATTTACAGGTTACAGCCATTCCTGTGGCGGTTGTAGATACCCTATCCGTGATTCTCATTACCATCATATTGTCTTACTTCACGTTGATTTTTGGCGAGTTGGTCCCAAAGCGGATTGCCATGCAGAAGCCTATGGAAATGGCTCGGTTTTCCTGTCAGGTGGTCTCGATTCTCTCTGTGCTGGTTCGTCCAGTGGTGTCTCTGTTATCCCTGTCTACCAACGGTGTACTCCGTATGCTAGGAATGAAAACAGATGTAGATGAGGAGAAAGTGACAGAGGACGAAATCCGTATGATGATTGATTTGGGAAATGAAAATGGTGCCATTGATGAAGATGAAAAAGAATTGCTGTACAATGTTTTTGCATTCTCTGACCAACGGGTCAGTGATGTTATGACAAGAGCAGCAGATGTGGTTGCCCTTTCTGTGGATGCAGATCGACAGACTGTACTGGAAACCATTCGTACCAGTGGTTGTTCCCGTTATCCTGTATATGGGGAAGATGAAAATCATATTTTAGGAGTTTTAAATGCCAGAGATTTTTTGATGAACTGCGCCACAGGAGCAGAGAAATCCATGAAAGATTTGATGAGACCAGCCTATCTGGTACCAGAAAGTCTGCCAGCAGATGACCTGTGGAAAGATATGCAGCGCAAGAAGATTCATCTGTCTGTTGTTATGGATGAGTATGGAGAGATGGCTGGCGTTGTCACAATGGAGGATTTACTGGAGGAACTGGTGGGCAATATTTATGATGAGTTTGACAGCGTTGAGCCACCAGAATATGAACAGCTTGGGGAGAATCTATGGCGTGTCAGTGGAGGATTGAGCGTAGCAGAATTGTCAGAGTTGGTTCACATAGAAATTCCAGAGAATGGGGACTACGATACCGTAGGTGGTATGGTCCTCAGTGGGCTGAGAACCATACCAGAGGATGGAGAAAAACCAATGGTGGTATTGCATGGGCTGGAACTGCAAGTAGAATTGGTGGAGGAACATAGAATTCGCCGTGTACAGATACGCAGATTGACCCAAAGCGAGATACAGGAAAAAGAGTAATCAATGACTCCAAAATCTCATCCCACAAGAATTTTCTTGTGGGATGAGAAAAAATTTAGAAAATGTATTGACATTCCATTTGGAATGTGCTATTATAACTGAGCTGACGTGAGAGAGACTAAGCCATGCGGGTGTAGTTCAATGGTAGAATCCCAGCCTTCCAAGCTGGTCGCGTGGGTTCGATTCCCATCACCCGCTCC
>CALWVS010000015.1 GCA_944385095.1 uncultured Oscillospiraceae bacterium | reverse complement strand
GTTGTCCGCTGTCTCTCGCAGACAGCTTTGCTATAATACCAGACCTTTCCTCATTTGTCAACACTTTTTTTATTTTTTATTCCACTACTTTTTCCATACCAAATCAGATACAAAAATACAGGCAGTGCCACTCCTAAAATAAGATTTCCAATCACAACAACCTCTCGTCCCATCTGCTCTGCTGTATATCCATCAGAAAATGCGGCTGCTCCAATGACCACTGCTGGAATGACACAACAACTGACAAAGCTTTTTTGTGGCGTGTGTGTATAAATTCCTTTTGCAATATTCCACATGCCATACAATAACATCCCCATACATGCCACATCTGCGAACATCCATATGGCTGCTACCATACTTTCCACCCGTTGAAATGCACCTTCCACCCCCACACTTTTTGCCAAAGCAAAGAAGGGAATACTAAATCGTTCTGTCAATGCTGTTCCAAAGCTTCCTAAAATCACAACCTGTTGTGCGATGAGTAGGGATAAAAATCCTATTGTCTCATAGCCTTTGGAAGTTGTTTTATCTTTTCTTAAATTTTCCGAAAGAAACATTCCATATATTCCATAGCCCAATGTTCCCATAACAGGCATTATACCAGTCAGGATACCCTGTATATCTTCCCTCCAAACAGGTAAAAGGTGTTGCATTTTTACTTGAGTAAGGGAAAGTCCCAAGATAAGGACTGTACATATCAACAGAATCCAAAAGAAAATTTGTGCTGTCCTTGCAAATGCAGTCAGCTTTCCTCTTGACATCCACAAAACAAGAACTGCAATGACAGGGAGAAAAAACCACAATGACCCATCCCGCTCCCCAGCTGATAATAATCTTTGTGCACACAGGCGCAATCGCAAAGCCAGTAGCCACTCACCCCATAGTAAATACAATATGAGTATGAATTTCCCTACCCAGACACCACATCCCATTTGAATGGCACCTGCAAGCCCCGTGTGTCCGTTTGCCATGTGCAACAGCCCTTTTGCCAGCAGTACTGCCAAAGGCAATGAGAACAAAACCGACAACCATACCCCTTTCCCTGCAATGGGTAATACAATACTGGGCAACAACTCTACCACTGGTGCCATAAGCCCTGTATAAATCAGTATTTTAAATTGTACCCCTGAAAGTTCTTCTCTCCCCATAGTACCTCCTATGCCAAATCCCCAAAGGTTCTGTTGATGGTCACTTGCGTAGTCACTTCTATGGGAATTTCCTGGAAGATGCGTTCCCAATCCTGTTCTATCCTGACCCATCCCTCTGGTGCTGCCATCTCCACCTGTGAACCCACTGTGACACAATCCGTTCCCCAGTCCTGTAATTGTTGCAAGGTTATCTCCATTCTCTCCTGTTCTGTCTGTTCTACCATTTCCTGAATTTGGTTCAAGTCCTCCTGCTGTATTGGGCTTTCAAATTCCAGTAATTCCGCAGCAATACGACAATGTAGCTGTATCTTTTTCAGCTCTCCATCCTCATAAATTGGCGCATAAGCATTGGAAGCACCTGTAATTTGTACCACAGCATTTTTTTGTCCCCACTGTACCTGTAAGGTATCTGACACATCTTTTCCTTCCAGCAACTCCAATCCTCTTGTTTGCTCCCCATACAGATATCCCTGTAGATGGTCCTCTTTCAAAATGGCATATCCAGCCTCTATCAGTCTTTGTTCTTCTCCTTGCTGCACCAATTCCAACACAGGCAGATAGGCACTGCCATGCTCCAGAATTCTTTGAAACACCTCCATTGCGGTTGGGGTCAAGCCTGCAACTCCCATTTCATTATCAGTCTGTAATATTGATAGCTTCTGTTCCAATCCCTCCTCCCCACCTGTCTCAATGGCTGTTTTTGCACTCATTTCTTTGGTTGCCCACAATTTTGTTCCCAGTCCCAGCTCCACATTACGGGCTAGATAATCCAATACTGGAAAGATTCCTGCTTGCACTGCTGTTTCCCCTAAAATAAACTGGTCCACATAGCCATAAAAAAGGTAACTGTCGCTCATTCCCTGCATAACAAAACATGCTTCACTAATGGAGCTTTGTGTGGATGACATAATCAATGGTGGCTCAGTGTTTCCTTGCAGCCCAACCGCTCTCCTGCCAGTTGAAATAGTTACCGCTACTTGTTCTTCCTCCATATCAATCCCCATTGTTCGCATCAGTGCCATATCCCCCATCTCCCGTGCATATGGCAAAGAGACCCGTCCACAGGCAGTGAGCAACCCAATACTTAGTATTGTTATTCCAATGACAAGCCACCGCTTCATCGCTGATTCCTCCGATTTTTTGTGTGTTGTGCTCCATCTCTCCATTTCATACGGGGCAATGGGGGGCGGATGATGTGGCTATGATGCGTCTGGTTCCCGACCCCTGTTGTAAATGGAGCCAGATAAGGAACTCCGAATGTCTCCAAACTTGACAAATGGTAAATCAACGCACCACAACCCGCTGCCAGACCAAAAAAGCCAGCCAAACTAGATAAAATAGCCAGCAGAAACCGCCATAACCGCAATGCACTTGCAAAATCCTGAGAAGGCATGGTATATCCTGCCACACCTGCAATGGCAACCGCAATTAAAACAGCAGGCGAGACAATATGGGCATCTACCGCGGCATTTCCTACCACCAGTCCACCCAAAATAGAGACAGTTGCTCCAATGGGAGTTGGAAGTCTCAGCCCTGCTTCCTGTAACACTTCAAATGCCAAAAGCATTATCAAAACTTCAAAAACAGTGGAAAATGGTACCTCCTGTTTTGCTGCTACAATGGATAGTGCCAATTTGACTGGAATGGTCTCTGGATGAAAGGTGACAACGGCAATATACAATCCAGGGAGCAGGAGTGTAATACAGGCACACAACCAACGAATTAAATTTAATGCAGAAGCTGCGAGCCAATGAAATGCTCTGTCCTGACCTGTTTTGAAAAACTGGTCAATGGTGCCTGGCAACATCCACGCCAATGGTAGCCCATCTGCCATAAGCCCCACCCGTCCTTCCAGCAAAGCCTGACAAAAACGGTCAGGTCTTTGTGTAAATGGCATGGTAGGAAATGGAGTGTTCAGATGATCTACCAGATACTCCTCTATATTTCCTGTGGCTTCCACTCCATCTATGTCAATATGGTTTAGCCTGTTTTTAATTTTCTCCACCAACTCTTGGTCTGCAATTCCATCCAAATACAAAATATCCACTTGTGTTTTGGACTGTCTGCCCACAATATACTCCTGTATCTTTAAAGTGGGGGCTTTTAAATGTCTGCGCACCATAGAAGTATTGGTGCGAATGGATTCTACAAAAGATTCCCTGACACCCTTTAGAGCTGGTTCGTTTTCAGGTTCTCCAACAGACCGTTTTTCTTCTGTTACAACAGGATAGGTAAGGGCTGCTGTCTCGTCTGGCAAAAACAGGACGCAACATCCCATAATTAAATCGTCAACTACCTCATCCAAAGTGGTTCTTTTTGTGGCTGCCAGATTATAAAGTGCGCCATATTGCAGATGAGAAAAAAGCTGTTCCTTTGGAATATGACCAAGCTGGGCATCTTGTGCCAGCGGTCGGAGAATATAGTCACTTAATCGCTCATTTCGTGCCATGCCCAAAAGATAGCAAACTGTAACCTGTCTTTGACTGTCTCCATGTAAATATACAGTACGCACCATATAATCAGCACAATTTTTAAACACATGGGATAGATTTTGCTCATTTAATGGCAAATCGAACTGAGGCTTTTTTTGGGGGTGTGGGTGTCCTTTCCCCTGTTCTGATTGAAAAATCCCCATACATTCATCTCCTTCCCCAATTACTATGCCCCAAATCCTTCCATAATATACAAAAGCTCCTTTTTCAGTCTATACCGAAAAAGGAGCTTATCCTATCCATCTTTATGTTTCATCTAAAATGTGACCATCTACTGATATAGTCACAACCTGCCATGGAATCCACTTTCCACTTTTCTGCATGGCTTGTTTGACTGCATGTTCTATTCCTCCACAGCATGGAACCTCCATACGCACCACTGTCACGCTTTTAATCTCATTCTGTTTCAGAATCTCTGTCAGTTTCTCACTGTAATCCACTGCATCTAGTTTTGGACAGCCCACCAAAGTCACATGGTTTTGCATAAAGCGTGCATGGAAATTTCCATAGGCAAAGGCAGTACAGTCTGCGGCAACCAGAAGTCTTGCCCCCTGAAAATAAGGAGCCTGTATGGGAACCAGTTTGATTTGGACTGGCCATTGGTGGAGTTGACTGGGCACAGGTGTCAATTCATCATAGCGGTTGGGGGTTTCATTTCGCTGAATCTGTTGCACTTTTTGCCCTGGGCATGAAAAGACAGGCTGCCCATTTTGCCGCTTTGCCGCCTGAGCTGCCTTCACCGCAGCTTCATCATAGGCTGGTGCTTCCCTCTCCTCAAAGGAAATTGCACCAGTAGGGCAGGCGGGAAGACAGTCTCCCAATCCATCACAATAGTCCTCTCTGGTCAACTTTGCAACCCCATTGACCATTTCAATGGCACCCTCATGACAGGCATTGGCACAGGCTCCACAGCCGTTACACTTGGATTCATCAATATGAATGATTTTTCTCAACATTTTGTTGTCTCCCTTTTGTTTCATCAATTTCTGATACTAAATTTACTACACTGTTCTCCTTTTGTCAGTTGTTTTAACAACATAACAGAAAAAAGCAAAACCCGGATGCTGCTCCACTGCATCCGGGCTCTACCATTTGAAAAAGAGGATTAAAATGAAACGAACTGTCTCTTGCAAGTGTTATGTTATCAGAGAGTTGTTACAAAAGAATCGGAAAAATGTTACATAAGTTTTAAATATAAAAATAATTTTCTTAAACATGGTTGCCAAAGAAGAAAGCGACCAGCAATGCCTTGCTGGTCGCCTCAGAAAATTGGAGGATAGAATGAAAAAGATGTGCTCTTACCTTACAACACTTATTGTACCCATCTTTTGTGAACAAAACCACTCTTAGTTGTTACAAAAGAATTAAGTTTTCTTTCTCAACCCCTGAAAAAAGGTCTGCAACAATGTTTCGCACTCTTTTTCCATTAACCCCTGATAAATCCGTGGTTTATGGTTAAATCGTTCCTCAAACAAATTAAGCACAGAGGTACACGCCCCTGCTTTTTCATCTTTTGCCCCATAGCGTAGGGTATGGATTCTGGAATTGATAATCGCTCCAGCACACATAGGACAGGGTTCCAGGGTGACGTACATGGTACATTCATGCAGTCTCCAACTCCCCAGCGTTTGACACGCTGCCCGAATTGCCTCAACTTCTGCATGTGCAGTGGCATCGCCACACGCCTCCCGTCGGTTGCGCCCTTCCCCTACAATTTTCCCATCTTTTACAATTACACAGCCCACAGGTACATCCCCTGAGGTCACTGCCTCCTGTGCCAGCTCGATTGCCCGCCTCATATAATCCATATGGTTCATACTCTGTCCCTATCCCTGTTTTATAATCTCCCTGAGCGTGGATAACACAACATCCACCTCTGCTTTGGTATTATACCCGTGGATTCCCATACGAATCAAGCCACATCGGACAGAACATGCAATCTTTCTCTGACGCAGTTTTGTATAGACCTGTGTCAGTTCTGGTACAGAAAATGAGATAATGCTGGAGCGATGCTCCTCTGTTTTGGCACAGTCTGCCACAGAAACACCCATAGACAATAGACCATCCCTCAAATATCCACTGACTTCTCGGGACTGGGTCGCAATCACATCTCTGCCTACCTCATCCATAAGACACAAAGAGGCATACAACCCGGCAATACCGGGGGCATTGGGTAAACCAGATTCAAATCTCTGGGCGTCTGATTTGAGTATAAAATCATACCCAACACTATCCACATCTCCCACCACACTATCTGCACCAACAAAAGGGGGATGCAGTTGGGAAATCAGCTCTTTTCTAACATAAAGGAAACCTGTTGCAAAAGGACCAAGCAGCCATTTGGCACTTAATCCTGCCATGCAGTCAATGCCAAACCGTTTTACGTCCATAGGCAGCACACCCAAAGACTGGGCACAGTCTACAACCAAAAACGCACCTTGCGTTTTACACCATGCACCGATTGCCTCCAGGTCAGTTGCAAAACCATCTGAAAACTGCACACTACTGGTTGCAACCACTCTGGTATGCTCATCTGCATATTTGTGCAACAGCTCTACTGTCAGCCCACCGCCATCATTTGGCACTCGGCGCACCTCTACCCCTCGACTATGTTCTAAATTCATCCATGGATAGACATTGGATGCAAACTCACGGTCACACAAAATAATATTGTCACCTGTACGAAGGGGCAGCGCATTTGCCACTGTATTGATTCCATATGCCACATTTTCTGTCCACGCCAGTTCTTCTGGCTGTGCTCCAATCCACTGTGCTAATTTACTGCGACAAGCAGGAAACAGATTTTCTGCATACTGGTAGTATTTCATGGGCATTTTTTCCCGCAGCTGCATACAGTCTGTCATTGCCTGTGTAACAGCCGGTGCCACAGGTCCCATAGATGCATTGTCGAAAAAGATTCCCTGCTGTGTTGTTTTGGCAAAGTGACCACGAAACGTTGTAATATCTATCATGATGGATTTGGAATCTGGCGTACAGCCTGAAGTTTATCTGCCAACTGCAACACTCTTGGACCAACCAGTCTGATGCAAACAATACTTACTGGAGTGGTTACTAAGTTTTGAAAAATTCGTACAGGCAATAACACAAAGTATCCCTTTCCTGTCAATGTGGAAATCCAGAAGGTCTGTACTAAAATACTGCAAAGAATTGCCTCTACCAAAACGCAAAGTGTGACACGCTGGATGGTCAGCGGCTTTTTGTATAAGAAAAGCCCAAAAACCAGTCCACTGAGTAATGCTGTTGTTGCCATAGGTGGATAGTAGCCATATGGTCCAAGGGTAGCAATGAGAAAGTCACCCATCACAGCCGCCGCAGCTCCCCAAAAAGGTCCATACAAAATTGCGGTTAAGCTTAAAGGTAAAAAGGTAAAGCCGATGGTTGCCCAAGGTGTGCGAATGGAAATAAACATCCCTGCCACCACCTGCGCTGCCAACAGCATACCGATAATGGCAATTTTCCGCACCATTTGATTGGAATGATTCATAAAAATAGCCTCCTGTTTTGTGTTGCATTCTGTTCGTCTGTCGCCCTCTTTTACAGTGCAATAAAACCTCCTTCTATGTAACAAGTCGCTACATAAAAAGAGGTCTTTTACAATCTTTCTCTATGTAGCAATGGGATGCAAATTCTGTATCGTTAGCTTTTTTCGCTATTCGTCCCACCGACAACTCCCCATTCGGCAGGCACTTTTGAGTTTCACTTTCTCACTGGACGCACAGAATTCTACTTTGCTTTTCAAAGTGGGTTCAGTGTAGCATATTCATAGAAAACATGCAAGGATTTGTTTTAGCTATTCCTACGAAAAAACTGAATTTTCAAAAGCAATCTTTGTCTCTTTGTCGACATTAGGAAGAAAAAGAAAATAATTCCTTTTTCTCTCCTCAAAACAAAAAAGCTACCACAGGATGAAATCCTGTGGCAGCTTTGAACGACCAGAAAGAGAACTCTCTTACTTATGGTCAACGCTGTACATATGCTTGATCAGCTCCAGAACCTTGTTGGAGTAGCCGATCTCGTTGTCGTACCAAGAAACAACCTTCACGAAGGTGTCAGTCAGAGCAATACCAGCGTCTGCATCAAAGATGGAGGTACGAGTATCACCCAGGAAATCAGAGGACACAACAGCCTCATCAGTGTAACCCAGAACGCCCTTCAGCTCACCCTCAGAAGCAGCCTTCATAGCAGCGCAGATCTCCTCGTACTTAGCGGGCTTCTCCAGGTTGACAGTCAGGTCAACAACGGACACGTCCAGAGTAGGAACACGCATGGACATACCAGTCAGCTTGCCATTCAGCTCAGGAATAACCTTGCCCACAGCCTTAGCAGCACCAGTGGAAGAAGGAATGATGTTGCCAGTAGCAGCACGACCACCACGCCAATCCTTCAGAGAAGGACCATCAACAGTCTTCTGAGTCGCAGTGACAGAGTGAACAGTGGTCATCAGACCATCCTTAATGCCCCAGTTATCATTCAGAACCTTGGCAATAGGAGCCAGACAGTTGGTGGTGCAGGAAGCATTAGACACAAAGTTCATGTCAGTGGTGTACTTGTCCAGGTTTACACCGCAAACAAACATGGGGGTGTCATCCTTAGAAGGAGCAGACATAATAACCTTCTTAGCACCTGCGTCCAGGTGACCCTGAGCCTTCTCCTTGGTCAGGAACAGACCGGTGGACTCAACAACATACTCAGCACCCAGCTTAGCCCAAGGCAGATCAGCAGGGTTACGCTCAGCAGAGACAGGAATCTCCTTGCCATTTACAACAATAGCAGTCTCAGTGTAGCTGATCTCTGCATCACACTTGCCATGCATAGTGTCATACTTCAGCATATAAGCCAAGTAGTCAGCAGGGCACAGATCGTTAATGCCAACAATCTCGATCTCGGGGTGGTTCAGACTTGCACGGAATACCATACGGCCAATGCGGCCAAAGCCATTGATACCAACTTTAATGCTCATGTTGAATATCTCCTTTTCTGTCAAAGACTTCTATCCCAATGATTGGTCTTTTTTTTGGTCGCACCTATTATATCCCGAATTACGGTTTTTGGGTAGTGTTTTTTTTCATATATTTTCAGAAAATTTTCCGGTAAAATTAGCTATAGAGCAGGATAAGTCAAGTCTTAGTTGTAAAATTTCCTTCAATTTTCTCTCTAACCTATCTGCTCTACCCTTTTCTCTGTACTTAAAGTCTGAGCTTATTCTATTTCTTTCCTCTTAATTTGTTTTATATCTCCATTATTCTATTATTTTTTTTGGGATACGACACACTTCTTTTCTCCTGTCTGTGTGTACGCTTGTTGTTTTACTTTTTTTTTGCTATACTGGGCTTTCCTGAGTATTTTATTTTTTTCCGTACACCCTAAAACATGGTTGGACAGGATAAAATACGGAAATTGGCATTTACCATTTAGGAGGTCCTATGTCAGAATTTTTTAATGTCTCCCTTGAAACATTTCCCGACTGCGCCATTGAGATATCCAATGGTGTCATTGTTGGTATTAACTCGCATACTAAACAGGAATTTCCTTCTTTACAGCCCCCATGTCCCCTTCCATCTCCACTCTCTAGTCTGTTGGAAAGTGAGGAGTCTACTGGAACTGTGTTTTTGAATGGACATAGCTACACTTGGGGAAAAATTACAGGGCATACCTCGCTCCTTCTGCTGATTCGTCCCTTTCCCATGTCCTCCCTCAATGATGAACAAATTACAGGGCTACTGCACCAGACACGCTCCTGTATGCAGGAAATTCTCTTGGAGCTGCAAACACTCTCAGCAGAATATGATAATGCCCCAGCGGTTGTGGAATGTGTGGAACATATTAACAAAAACTACTGTCGAGCTTTGCGTCTTTTATCCAATACTCAATTTTTACAGCAGATGGGGCTACCCTCTGGCATCGTCTATCACCCCATTGCGATGGATGCAGTTGCCTTTTGCAGACAATTCACATCGGAAACCGCTGGTCTTTTAAAACTGGCTGGATATGAACTGCAATTTGACACCACACTTTCCTCTCTGCTTATGCCTGGAGACCCTGCCCTGCTCCGGAAATTATTTTATACTCTTGTATCCAATGCAGTGAAAGCAACACCCCCCTCTGTTCCTGTACAATTTACACTGGAAAAACAGCAGGGACGTGGTGTCTTTACCTTTCTCAACGAAATAGCACCTTCCCGTCTGGCATGTTCCCGGAAACTGCCTCTGCCCAATGATGGTGCAGGGATGGGACTTCCCATTGCACAACATATTGTTTCCCTTCATAAAGGAACATTGCTATGGGATACCCAGTCAGAACAGCAATATCGCACCGTTGTCTCCCTTCCCCTGTCACCTATGCCCAAATCTCTCTCTGTCCACACACCAAAGTTAGAACAGGATTTTGGATTTCCCCTCGCACTCATTGAACTTTCTGATCTATTACCATCATTTCTTTATCATGTTTAAACAAAGCAGAGGCATCTCCCAAAACTTTTTTGTCTTGGGAATGCCTCTGCTGTTTATTTATGATACAGTTTATTGGTTTGATATTGTGGTTCACAGGTCAGTTGAATCCCCAATCTGCGATAGGTCATTTCATCGGCTGGTGACAGAATCACAGAAGAATGGGCCTGACAGCCTCGCAGTGCTGCCAAGGAGGCAAGTGCTTTTGCGGCTTTCTCATCTGCATTAGCAGAGGTTGCCAACGCAATTAAAATTTCATCGCTATGCAGTCTTGGATTATTGGAACCCAAGTGCTTTACTTTTACTGTCTGAATTGGCTCAATGGCTGACTGTGCCACCAGATGCACACCATGTCCACCCACGCCAGACTGTACCTTCAGTGCATTAAGCAGTGCAGCCGCTGAACAGCCCATCAAATCAGATGTTTTTCCCAGTACAATCTGACCATCTGCCAGTTCAATGGCCATAGCTGGCTCTCCAGTCTTTTCTGCCATCTCGTTGGCTGCTGCCACAACTGGGCGAATTTCGGCAGTAATCCCCATTTGTTGCATCAACAACTCCAGCTTATATACTGTGTGGTCAGAACCCTTGCCCTGTCTGCGTTCACACAATGCATCATAATAACGGCGGATAATTTCCTGCTTTGCCGCTGCCTGTACTGCCTCATCATCATAAATACACTTACCAGCCATATTTACTCCCATATCGGTAGGGGATTTATAGGGGCAAGTACCCAAAATTTTCTCAAACATGGCTGCCAGAACAGGAAACACTTCTACATCTCGGTTGTAGTTGACAGTTGTCTCCCCATATGCCTGTAAATGGAATGGGTCAATCATATTGACATCATCCAGATCTGCGGTTGCTGCCTCATAGGCTACATTCACTGGATGCTTCAGGGGTAAGTTCCAAATTGGGAATGTCTCAAACTTCGCATATCCGGCTGTAATCCCTCGTTCATGCTCATGGTAGAGCTGACTCAAACAGGTTGCCATTTTGCCACTGCCGGGACCTGGAGCTGTGACCACCACCAGAGGACGGCTGGTCTCAATGTAGTCATTTTTTCCATATCCCTCTGGAGATACAATTTTTGTAATATTATGGGGATAGCCTGCAATAGGATAGTGGCGGTATACCCGAATTCCCAAATCCTCCAAACGGTTTTGAAACACATCGGCGGCTGGCTGACCTGCATACTGGGTCACAACCACACTGCCTACATACAGCCCCATAGAACGAAAGGCGTCAATGAGACGCAGCACATCGCTGTCATAGGTAATGCCTAAATCACCACGCACCTTATTTTTTTCAATATCGGATGCGTTAATGGCAATGATAATTTCTGCTTTTTCTTTCATCTGTGCCAGCATCCGAATTTTGCTGTCTGGTTCAAATCCAGGCAGTACACGACTGGCATGGAAATCATCAAACAGCTTTCCACCAAATTCCAGATACAACTTGCCACCAAACTGTGCAATTCTCTCCTGAATATGCTGTGACTGGAGAGTCAAATATTTTTCGTTGTCAAAGCCCTGTTTGGCCATGACCTCACCCCTATCTTTTGGTTGATTTCTTAAAATAATACCTATCTATTTTACGCATAAGACCCCATACCGTCAAGGTATTTTCCATGAGAGACTTTCCCTATCATGTTCCTTGGATTTTGTCCATTTAGTGTGTAGCATTCTTCCCTCTTTTGTGATATAATGTGGTAACTATCCCCATTTTTTGCCTCTGCTGCTTTTAAAACAGGTGGGGCTTTTTCTGTGTCTGAATTTTTTAAAGGAGGGGAAGAACAGCAACGTGGATTGGAATGATCTGTTTCAAATATGGCTCATTGTGTGCCCTCTGGTTTTTTTAGGTGGTTTGATTGATGCAGTGGCTGGCGGCGGCGGTCTCATCACACTTCCTGCCTACTTATTGGCAGGATTACCCCCTCACACGGCTGCTGGCACAAATAAATTTGGCAATATGTGGGGTACCATGCTCACTGCCTATCGTTTTTTAAAGCGTGGCGATGTCCACTTCCCCAGTGCCATCTGGGGCGGTATTGGTGCATTGGTGGGGGCTTGGATTGGTGCAAAGCTCAATCTTATTATGCCTGAGCAGTACCTCTACTATATCATGTTGGCAATTGTGCCTGTTATGGCAATCTTTCTATTACTGAAAAAGGATTTTGGAAATGAAAATGAATCCAATCAGTTTTCTGCCTTAAAGATGTGTGTATTAGTCGGTATTATCAGTCTTGTGGTAGGTACTTATGATGGTTTTTTTGGTCCTGGTGCTGGTACATTTTTGATGCTGGCTTACACTGGAATTTGTAAATTTGACCTTTTGACCGCCTCAGGTAATACCAAAGTGGCAAACTCTGCCTCTAACATTGCCTCTCTGATTACCTTTGCAATGGCTGGAGAGGTAATGTGGGCTGTGGCAGTTCCTGCTGCTATTAGTGGTATTTTAGGTGGATATGTGGGTTCCAGTCTGGCTCTGAAAAGTGGTGCTAAAATCATTCGTCCCATGTTTTTTGTGGTTATGGCTCTGTTGGTTGGTCGCCTTGTATATGACTTGCTTGTATAAAATTCTGCTCTCCCTCACTTGAGAAGGAGAGCAGAATTTTATTTTCCATTCATTAAGCTTTTTAATGCCTGCCCTGTACTCTGTGCGAATAGCTTGCCTCCCTGAATTGCTTCTGTGAGGGTGTTCCCGTGCCCACCCACTTCTACCAGTAAATATCCGGGCAAAAGCTGTTGATTATAGCTGCTGTTGCGCAAAACAATTGGTCTTGCTAAGGTTTCATAATCTGCCATTAGCTTTTCTTGCAGTGCCACTGCCAGAGCCAGATTATCACACCAGGCTGGATGGTTGGCTCCCCCTACATTGGTTCCCACTACTAACATGGTCTGTGCCACCTTCTGTCCCTGTTCTTCACTGACCAGCTTATAAATGGTTCCATCACTGCCAGCCAGTGCATCTCGATGCACATCCAGTATAATCTGGATGCTTGGGTACTTTTCCAGCCATTTTTTTACGGCTGCTTTTGAGTTGACATAGGAATCATTATAAGAGGGATAGTCATAGAGGTTGGTGTCGTGAATCACCTCAAATCCCTGCTGACGTAATACAGCAGCCATTTCTTCTCCCACTCTCACAATATTATGGGTGCAGTCCGTGGTGCGATATGGGTCACTCTCTTGATAAAGGTCCCCATCATTCATGGAGTATGCCTCACTGCCGTGGCTGTGCAAAATCAAAATCTGCGGTCCTTCTGTCTGTTCTAAAGCAATGGTTCCGTAGTCAAATAATGACGCATCGAAGGTTCGATTGGTTTTATTGTAGAGATATACACCATTTTTTTCGATTGCCTGTGCCCCGGATGTCCCCACACTGGTCATCTCTTTTACCTGATCTAATTCTTCTGGTGGTTGTAGTTGTGGTTTGCTCTCATCATCGTTATCCTGTTCCAGTGGCGCTAATTCCTCCTCATTTTTTTCCTCTATGGGTGGTGGTGTGCTCTCCTGTGGTTCAGTCTCTGATTCTACTTTTTGGATTAGCCCTAACCCCTGAGACAAAATTCCTGACTGTTTGACCAAAATACTGCCCCAGCCTTCCAACTCTGTGTCCTGTTGTGTTTTATCATGTAGCTGTTGAGCAAAAAATGTCACCACAGTTTCAGGTTCATGCAACCAGTTCAAAACATATTCTGTGGTACCTGTTCGGTCTGTCATCATTCCAATTCCCCACAGCCCTACCAGTCCCAACCCCAATCCAATTCCCCGTCGAAGTGTCAACAGAAGTCCTTTCCTTTTCCGTCTCACTGCCATACATGACCACTCCTCATCCTGTGTGCTCCATATACACACTGTATGAGGCGTAGTCCATTCCTAGAACAAAAAATCTCCGAGGCAATCGCCTCGGAGATTGTACTTTATTGTCTCATTAGCACTTCTCGAAAATGGTGGCAACGCCCATACCGCCGCCGATGCACAGAGTGGCAAGACCCTTCTTAGCCTCGTCACGCTTCTGCATCTCATGGAGCAGAGTGACAATGATACGAGCACCGGAAGCACCCACAGGATGTCCCAGAGCAATGGCGCCACCATTGACATTCAGCTTGCTTGGGTCAAAGTGCAGCTCACGACCCACTGCAATGGACTGAGCAGCAAAAGCCTCATTTGCTTCAATCAGGTCAATGTCATCAATGGTCAGACCAGCCTTTTTCATAGCCTGACGGGAAGCAGGCACAGGACCAACACCCATAATCTTGGGATCTACGCCGCCCTGACCCCAGCTTACCAGCTTTGCCATGGGCTTCAGACCGTACTTCTCCACAGCCTCACCAGAAGCCAGCACAATGGCAGCAGCACCATCATTGATGCCGGAAGCGTTTGCAGCAGTAACACGCTGGACATGCTTCTTTGCATCAGCCTCATGGCACTCGGTTACTTCAAAGGTGTGCTCAATGGTGTCCTCTACACCCTCAGGACCAACAGGGAAAGCACCACGCAGCTTTGCAACGCTCTCAGCAGTCACACCAGCCTTGGGATACTCGTCCACCTTAAACTCCACCATCTGCTTCTTCTGCTTGACCATGATGGGAACAATTTCATCCTCAAAACGACCAGACTTCAGAGCAGCCTCAGCCTTGTTCTGAGAGCAGGCAGCAAACTCATCCTGCTCCTCACGGGTGATGCCCCATACATCACAGATGTTCTCTGCGGTAGTGCCCATGTGATAGTTATTGTAAGCATCCCACAGACCATCCTTAATCATGGTATCTACCATCTTATTGTCACCCATACGGGCACCCCAACGGGCAGCAGGAATGGCATAGGGGGCAGCAGACATATTTTCAGTACCACCGGCAACGACCACATCAGCATCCCCTGTCAGAATGGCACGAGCACCCTCAATGACAGACTTCATGCCAGAACCGCACACCATACCAACTGTGTAAGCAGGAACACTGGTAGGAATGCCAGCCTTAATGGCGCACTGGCGAGCCACATTCTGACCCAGACCAGCGGTGAGGATACAACCGAACATGACTTCATCTACATTCTCAGGCTTTACATTTGCACGCTTCAGTGCCTCCTGAATGACAGTTGCACCCATCTCAGTTGCGGGAACATCCTTCAGGCTTCCACCAAAAGAGCCGATGGCGGTACGGCAGCAATTTACGACATAGACCTCTTTCATTCTTCTGTTACCTCCATAATTTTGAATTCTATCATAGGGATACGCTCTTCCGCTCTTGGGGTCATTATACTGGTTTTCTGGGAAAAAATCAATGAATTTTTTTCTCTTATTCTGTTGCCTCTGTGCGATTTTACTTAAATTTGACGTTTTTTGCAACAAAATAGAGGGACAGTCCCAAAAGACTGCCCCAAAATTGTTAAAAATCTAACATATTATATTCTGCATTGGTCAGGAGCTTATATGGCTCGTTCAGCACCCCTAACTCATTCAATGCAGTTAAAGTATGCGTTGCCTGTGGGGTAAGAGTAATGCTCCAATCCATCTGATAGCTCTCATCCTCGCCAGTAGAGGCATTGATACTACTTACCTCATAGATAAACGTCAAATCAGCGTAGTAGGTGTTGTCCTGTCTCTCCTGGCTCCCATTAAACAGATAGCGTACCCCAAGAGTTCCTTCTGCAAAATCCTGCTGTACTGCGTCCCAGAGCTGTTGGGTTCCACCATCAATGTACAAAGTCTCTGTGTTCTTTGTCTCCTCATTCCAAATGGAGTTTATATAACACTCTACCAAACGACCTTCTTCTACCTCCTCCATATCATAGAGCTGCAACACATTCTCACGGTCGTCTAAAATTGCCTGGGCTGCATAGGCAATCGTTCCCTCTGTGGTCAAATCCGCTTCGTACATGGAAATCCCATCATAGCTACGTTGAATCGTACGTCCATCTTTCATGGAATAGATAATTGTCATCCATCCGTCGTTTTGATGCCCCACTCCAGTGGTATTGTGATTGACAATTGCATCATGCAGTGCCAGTGCCTGTCCAATTCCCTGCACATCACTTCGCACAATGTCCCCATTGCTGCCACTGTCCCAAGGTGCTCCTCTCAGTCCAGACATCCGTACACTTTCCACTTGTTCCTGATTGGGAACCCACTGTTCAAAGCCGTACCAGTCCTGATAAATACTCACAGAAAAGAGCACAATCGCTGCAATCACAGCAATGGAGCCTTTCCATGCTTTCAGCACACGGAAGGATTTTTGCAGGAACATCTCTGCCACAAAATAACCCACTATACCCCAGATGACCATCCACAGCATGAAAACCATATCACTTTCCAAATAGAGAATTGCCTTTGTCATCATACCGCCGGAAAGCCCAGCACATAAGGCAAATCCATATTTGAAAATGGGGCGAACTATCTTCACAGATACCACATCACCAGCAGATTCAATGTGCCGACCACGGTACAGCAACAGAGCTGCCACAGTCATCAACACTCCAACCACTACATAGACCACCACAACTTTTGCATCAAACAGACGCATTTGATTCAAATCTTCCACATAGGTGGTATCTACTGCCATGACCAGCTTCATAAACGGAGTCAGCCAAAGAACTGCCTCATCCATCAAGGTTCCAAAACCTGCAAATCCATAGAGATAAATACGACAAACTTCCTGTAACAATCCAAAAACAGTCAAAACAAGCCAATTTAGAATACCATAGAAAATAGGGAGTGCCAACAAATGCCCTGTAAACATGGCACAAAATACACCAAATGAGTAGAAGAAAAAGCAGGTTCCACTCTGTACCAGGAACCACAAAGTCAGTGACCACAGGTTCAAACAGTTCATAGATACCTCAGTTGCCAGCATGAGCACATAAATGATAATGTGAGGTACCATAAAGAAGGACAATCCAGCCAGATATTGAGAGCCAAAAATGGTCTCTCTCCGCATGGGCAGAGCGTGAATCATACAGGCGGAGCGATGGGAATACAAATAGCTGAACACTGCCATGGCACATAAAATTCCCATAATTGCAGATAAAACCAGAAGTCCTCTCAGCATAGAAGGAATGTCCTGTGCCTGCTGCTGCAAATAGGCTGTCAAATTTGCATTGGAGTCCCATTGACTGCGCCGCATTGCCTCAGAGAGAAACCGCATGGGCAGAACCATCAGCCAGAAAATGAAATACAATGCCCACACCGGCCAAAACCGCATTACTGTTTTTTGATACAGTGTGCCATTAAAGAACGATGTCCCGAACCGCATAGTCCTCACCTCCCAATTCATAAATAAAGATTTCCTCCAGAGAAAGAGGCAGTGCCTCCATTAAAATGGGATTATAGGTGGCAATCTGTGCCTTAATTTCCTCCATATTGCCACGAATAATGAGAGTATGAATCCGTCCCACCTTGGTTACATGAAGCACATTCATTTCCTCTGGCATTTTGGGCATTTCGGTTTCCTGAAATACCACTTGCATTTTCAAAATGTTGTCTTGCAGTTCACTGAGAGAGCGTTCCAGCAGCACTTTTCCATGGGACAGAATACCCACATGGTCACACACATCCTCCAGCTCTCTCAAATTATGGGAGGATACCAATACTGTAGTCCCACGCTGGGACACATCATTCATCAATAGTGACCACACCTGACGGCGCATCACAGGGTCAAGCCCATCCACTGGCTCATCCAGTACCAAAATATCAGGGTTACAGCACAGAGCAAGCCAGAACGCAGATTGTTTTTGCATGCCCTTTGATAATCTGCGAATCGGTGCCTTTTCATCCACTGCCGGAAATGCCTCCCGCAGAGCTTGGTACCGTTTGTCATCAAACTGTGGGTAAATTCCTCGATAAAACTTCATCATATCTCTGGTGGATGCTGATACAAAATAGTACAGTTCATCGGGAATCCATGCAATTCGACTTTTGATTTGAGGATTTTCATATACCGACACTCCATCCACTACAACAGAGCCGGAATCCGGTCTGTAAATCCCTGTAATATGCCGGATAATGGTTGATTTTCCCGCTCCATTTGGTCCTACAAGACCATAAATAGAACCACCTTTCACATGCATATCCAGTCCATCCAATGCCTTAAAGCCATCAAAGCTCTTGACCACATGATTGACCTGAATCATACACTCACTCCTCTCCCTCTATTGTGAATCCGTGCTACAAGTTCCTCCGTTGTCACACCCAAATACAGTAACTCCATTGTTGCTGTGTCAAACTGACAAAATAACTGCTGTTTTCTCTGTTCATCTACTTCTGTGTGAGGGGCTACAAATGACCCTTTCCCAGGAATAGAGTATACATAGCCCTCTGACTCCAAAGCCTCGTAGGCTTTTTGTATGGTATTGGGGTTGATTGCCAGACTGCTTGCCATCGCACGCACAGAGGGCAACTTCTCCCCTTCCTGCATGATTCCGGCTACCATTAGCCGCCTTAAGCCATCTTTTACCTGTTCATAAATTGGTCTTGCATCTCGATAATCCAGATGAAGCATACAGATTCCTCCTTCCTTCTGTACTAACTGTATTAGTACAGTCAGTGTAGCTTCTCCATAGGGAAAAGTCAATTAAGAACTGTTTAAGATTGCTTTAAGGTTCTTTATTTTGTGTTTGACATTCTGTGGTTCCATGATATGATAGTGGTCACATGAGTAAGGAGGATTTTCTTTATGTATACATCCATTGGCTTTATTGGAACTGGTGCTATGGGTTCTTCTCTTGCCCGTGCTGCCTCTGAAGGAGCACAGGGCTCCCCCATCTATTTGGCCAACCGTACCCCAAAAAAAGCACAAATTCTGGCAGAAGAAATCCATGCCACTGCCACTGACAATGCATCCATTGCCAAAACCTGCAATCTAATCTTCTTAGGCGTGAAGCCTCAAATGATGGAGCGCACATTAAAACCTCTGATTCCCATTTTGAAAGAACGTAACGACCGATTTGTACTCGCTTCTATGGCTGCTGGCTTAAATGCAGAACACATTCAAACACTGGCAGGTGGGGAATACCCAGTCATCTGTCTTATGCCCAATACTCCCATTGATGTGGGAGCTGGGATCATTCAATACTATGGTGTCAATACCACCGAACAGGAACTGGAAGATTTCCAGACTTTGCTGGCTTCTACTGGTCTTGTGGACCGTGTAAACCCAGACTATCTGGATGCCGCCAGTGCAGTTTCTGCCTGTGGTCCCGCCTTTTGTGCTCTGTTTGTAGATGCCATTGCAGACGCTGGTGTTGCCTGTGGTCTGTCCCGTGAAAAGTCTCTCCTCTATGCCGCTCAGATGGTATCTGGCACTGCCCAGTTGATTCTGAACGGGAAACGGCATCCCGGTCAACTGAAAGACAGTGTGTGTTCTCCCAGTGGCACCACCATTCAGGGTGTGCGTACACTGGAACGTCTGGGATTTCGCTCAGCTGCAATGGAGGCAGTCATCACTGCCTATGAAAAAACCGTAGAAATGGCTAAGAAATAATTGGTTGTTTTTCTCAGGTGACAAGTTTGCAGTTTGGGTGTACAATGACTGTATTGTATCATTTTGTTCAGACGGGAAAGGACTTTTTTATGAATCATCATTTAAAAGAGTTTTGTCGTACCACTGAGGAACTGTTAGGCTCTGATGCTGTTCGTCGTATGGGACAGTGGAACCACCATGGGCATATCTCCACTTTGGACCACTCTCTTTTTGTGGCCTACTGGTCATTCCGTATTGCCAGAAAGCTGGGACTGGATGCTTCAGCGGCTGCCCGTGGAGGACTGCTCCACGACTTGTATCTTTACAACTCCAAAGACAAATCTGCCCACCCCGGTTGGCAGTGTTTTGACCACCCCAAAGCGGCTGCCCGCAATGCAGAGCAGCTCACAGAGTTAAGTCCAAAGGAACGGAATATTATTTTGTCCCATATGTGGCCCCTGGGCGGTCAGTTTCCCCGCTCTATGGAAGCATGGCTGGTAGATGTGGTGGATACCTTCTGTGCAGGTCTTGAATTGTCTCATATGTATCACCCGGGAAAACTTCGGGAACAAATTGGTGTGGAACCAATCATAGATACCCCTGCAACTGTTCCCTGTTAATGGATTTTTTACCGCCGTCCTGTTGTAATTTGGACGGCGGTTTTGCCATTTGTGTGGAATTTTGCACAAACTTTACAGAATCTAAATTTTTTTTGAATTTTCCCCTTGTCCCTTCAAAAATTCCCTGCTAATATGCTATTATGTATGTGCAGACAACAGCATGTATTTTTGGTATTGATTACACATGTTTCATTGTCTGAATCATATTCAGGAGGTCAAGCTTTTATGGATGATTTTTCCGCAAAACGTCAAGCTCTTTTGGATGCAGGTGTCCAGATGATGGACCCTAGCACAGTTTATGTGGAGGAAAGTGTCACCGTAGGTGCTGGCACCCTTCTTTTGCCTGGCACTATTTTGCGTGGAAAAACAGTGGTAGGGGAACAGTGCGAAATTGGTCCCAACACCATGCTGGTAGACTGTACTGTGGGGGACCATGTGACCATCAATTCCTCCCAGTGTAATGAGAGCACCATAGAGTCTGGTGCTCATGTAGGTCCCTTTGCCTACATCCGCCCCAACTGCCATGTGGGACAGGATGTCAAGGTGGGGGATTTTGTGGAACTAAAAAATTCCAACATTGGAGAAGGAACCAAAATTTCTCATCTCACCTATGTAGGGGATGCAGATGTGGGGAAAAAGGTCAATTTTGGCTGTGGGACTGTGTTGGTGAACTATGATGGAAACCAAAAATACCGTTCCACCATTGGGGACCACTGCTTCATTGGCTGCAATACCAATCTGGTCTCCCCTGTCCATCTGGGAGATGGAGCCTATACTGCTGCCGGTTCTACCATTACCAAGGATGTCTCGCCGGATGCACTGGCAGTTGCCCGTGCCCGCCAGACTGAACTGCCCGGCTGGGCCGCTGCACACCGAGCAAAGAAAGAAAAAAAATAAATCTGTTATTCCTAGCGGTTTGCCCGCTTTATTAAGTTTAAGTGTAGGAATAGAAACGGGTCTGCCTATGTGCACACCCACAAAATGGAAGGAAGTTGAGTATGTTTACACACGGGAAGAGCATCAAGATTTTTACTGGTAACTCAAATCCCAACCTTGCGAAGGCTATCTGTCAGGAACTGGGCGTCCCTCTGGGCAACGCTGAAGTCGGTTCTTTTGCTGATGGAGAAAATTTCGCATCCATCTATGAGACGGTTCGTGGTGCTGACGTCTTTGTGGTACAGTCCACCTGTCCCTTTGAAAAGGATGGCGTGTTCCACACAGTCAATGACGCATTGATGGAACTGTTGATTATGATTGATGCACTGCGTCGTGCCTCTGCTGGTCGTATTACTGCTGTAATTCCCTACTTTGGATATGCCCGTCAGGACCGTAAAACAAAGCCCCGTGACCCCATTTCTGCAAAGCTGGTGGCAAATCTGATTACTCGTGCCGGTGCTGACCGTGTACTGACTATGGATTTACACGCCAACCAGATTCAGGGCTTCTTTGATATCCCTGTTGATAACCTGCTTGGTTCTCCAATCTTTGTCAATGAGTTCTTCCGTAAGTTCGCTGCTGTACAGGATGACACTATGGTGGTCTCCCCTGATGTAGGCTCTGTGGCCCGTGCCCGTGCCTTTGCTCAGAAGTTGGGAATGCCTCTTGCCATTGTAGACAAACGCCGTCAGAAGGCAAACTCCTCCGAGGTGATGAACATCATCGGTGATGTACACGATAAGCATGTCATTCTTCTGGATGACATGGTGGACACCGGTGGATCTCTCTGCCATGCTGCCAAAGCCCTTGTGGATATTGGTAAGGCAAAAAGTGTTACCGCCTGTGCTTCTCATGGTCTGCTCTCTGGTCCTGCTATTCAGCGCATTACCGACAGCGTCATTGATGAGGTGGTATTTTTGGACACCATTCCTCCCAAAACTGGTGCCAAGTGTGACAAGATTCGCTACATCTCTGTGGCCCATCTGTTTGCTGAGGCAATCAGTCATATTTATGAGGAGACCTCTGTTTCCCGTCTGTTCTCTTAATTTCATATGTTATCTTAGGGAGGTGGGGCTTGTTCCACCTCCCATTTTTTGTAAAGGAGAAAGTAGTTCATGTTCTTTCAAAAAAAATCTGGTGGTGTTTCCTGGCTGCTGGTATGTCTGGGTAATCCCGGCGAAAAATATGAAAATACACGTCATAATGTAGGTTTTATGGTTGCTGATGAATTCGGTGAACGGTGCAATGCCCCCATCCAAAAACTGAAGTATAAAGCGTTGACCAATGTATTTTCTATTGGTGGGGAATCTGTTTTGGTTATGAAACCAGTCACCTATATGAACCTGTCTGGTGAGGCAGTCCGTCAGGCAGTGGATTTTTATAAAATTCAACCAGACCATGTACTGGTGATTTCTGACGACACTGCTCTTGCTGTGGGGCGTCTGCGCATCCGCAAGGATGGCAGTGCCGGTGGGCACAATGGGTTGAAAAACATCATTCAACATCTGGGAACAGACCAATTTCCTCGAATTCGTGTAGGAGTGGGAGAAAAACCACACCCAGACTATGATATGGCAGATTGGGTTTTGGGGAAATTTCAGGGAGAGGATCAAAAGACAATTTCACTGGCTGTAAAACGGGCTGCGGATGCAGTGGAGTGTCTCATTCAAGATGGAATTGACCGTGCCATGAACCGATTTAATGGATAAGTACCCCCTGTTTCCCCTTGACGCACAACACAAAAACAGATACACTTCTGTTTACAAAATAGACGACCCCCATTCCCTTTGGGTGTGGGGGTACTTGTCGTATTTCTTATAGGAGGTGAATTTTTTGGAATTGTTCCACACAATCCTGTCCCAATCAACAGAATATCAGCAATTTTGGGAGGCATTACAGGAAAACCGCTTCCCCATTTCCATTTCTGGTCTGTCTGCCATTCATCGCGCCCATCTCGCTTCTATTTTAGGTGAACAGTCTCATCAACCTGTAGTGGTGGTCTGTACAGATGAACTGGAGGCAAACCGTATGGCGCATGACATTGCCTGTTTCACGGGTGCTACTGTGCCTGTGCTGCCCTCACGCCCCTTTGTATTTCATCACATGACCTCTGTGTCCCACCAGTGGGAACAACAGAGACTTTCTTTATTCCATCAGATTCAACAGGGTACTGTCCCCTATCTTGTGACGACTGTGGAAGCCATTCTGCAAAGAACCCTGCCCCCAGATGTACTATCCAACTTATCTTATACCATTGCTATGGGACAGCAGCTAGACCCATCTGATTTCATTACACAACTCATTCACAGTGGCTACACCCGCTGTGAGCAGGTGGAAGGAGTGGGGCAATTCGCAGTGCGAGGCGGCATTGTGGACGTTTACACCCCGTCCATGTCGCTGCCCATCCGTATTGAATTTTTTGGAGATGAAGTGGACGCAATGGGCAGTTTTGACCCTGCTTCCCAGCGTCGAGTGGAAAATCTCTCCTCCTTTCTTTTGCTTCCCGCTGTGGAAGTTAGTCCTTATGCTGCCAATGGGGGATTAGAGGGTCTGATTGTCCAATTAGAAAAACAAATTGATTTTTCTCAAAAACAGGGCTTAGACCAGCTTTCTGCCACACTGCAACAGGACAGGGATGCTTTGAAAGAACATGGAACCCTTGCATCCATTGACCGCTATCTTCCCCTGATTTACCCCACTATGTCAACTGCACTGGATTACCTGCCTCC
Source organism: uncultured Oscillospiraceae bacterium (assembly GCA_944385095.1). Classification (GTDB taxonomy): domain Bacteria; phylum Bacillota; class Clostridia; order Oscillospirales; family Oscillospiraceae; genus Lawsonibacter. The sequence continues at coordinate 25,009 of CALWVS010000015.1, read as the reverse complement.
CAATGCTTTTCTCTTGCTTTCTGAAAGCAGTCGGGTCATTGAGTGTATGAAGTCCTATCAATGGCAGATAGAGGCAGATGTGACCTCTCTGCTGGAACAGGATATTTTGGCTGGCATCTGTGGGCAATTTGCCCTAACCCATGAGGATCTCCCCAAACTGCTCAGCTCCCATCCCACTCTCTATCTGGATTCTTTTTTATTGTCCAGCTACCCAGTTCCACCCTGTGCCATTCTCTCCTGGACTGCAAAACAGCTTCCTGCTTTTGGCACAAATTTAGAGGCTGCCATACAGGATATGATTCATTATCAATCGGGCAACTATGCCACCATTGTTTTGGTGTCCAGTGAACAGAGAGCATTTAAACTTCAAACTACATTACAGGAACAGTCTGTCAAATCTGGCGTAGACCTCTCCTTGAAACAACTGCCCAAAGAGGGCGAAATTATGATTGCAGTTGGTGGTCTATCTTCTGGATTAGAGTATCCACTGCTCCATCTTGCCATTCTGACAGAGGGACAGGGAACCATAAGAAAGCCAAAACCTCACAAGCAGGATGCAACCAACCGCCAAAAACTGAAATCCTATGCCGACCTCTCCCCTGGTGACTTGGTGGTGCATGAACATCATGGCATTGGTCGCTTTGCTGGCATGGTACAAATGCAGACAGACGGTGTAAACAAGGACTATGTAAAAGTTGCCTATGCAGGGTCTGATGTACTCTATGTTCCTGCCACACAACTGGACTTGATTTCCAAATACATTGGCGGAAGTGAAGAAGCACAACAGACCAAAAAACTGTCAAAATTAGGGGGAACCGACTGGGAAAAAGCAAAGAAAAAGGCAAAAAAAGCCGTGGCAGACCTTGCCAAAGGGCTTATAGAGCTGTATGCACAGCGGCAGCGACAGCCCGGCTTTGCCTTTTCTCCCGATTCAGAGTGGCAACTGGAATTTGAACAACAATTTCCCTATGCAGAAACCGCAGACCAGCTGCGCTCTGTGGCAGAAATCAAACGAGATATGGAGCGTCCTGTCCCTATGGACAGACTTCTGTGCGGTGATGTGGGCTATGGAAAAACAGAAGTGGCATTTCGAGCTATTATGAAATGTGTACTGGATGGAAAACAAGCTGCCATTCTGGTTCCTACCACAGTCCTTGCCAGACAGCACTATTTAAACACACTCAATCGATTCTCCAAGTATCCTGTGACCGTGGATGTGGTATCACGCTTCCGCACCCCTGCCCAGATGAAAGAAACACTCCGAAAAGTAGAAACTGGTGGTGTAGATATTCTGATTGGAACCCATCGCCTTTTCAATAAGGATGTCAAATTCAAAGATTTGGGACTGCTGGTGGTGGATGAAGAACAGCGTTTTGGGGTACAGCACAAAGAACATTTGAAGGAAACCTTCCGCCAGGTGGATGTTTTAACTCTGTCTGCTACCCCCATCCCCAGAACATTAAATATGGCTATGTCTGGGATTCGTGATATGTCCACTTTGGAAGAACCTCCCGCTGACCGTCTGCCAGTTCAGACCTATGTATTGGAACATGATTGGTCCATTCTATTGGATGCCATGCGGCGAGAATTGGGACGTGGTGGGCAGGTTTACTATCTGCATAACCGAGTGGAAACCATTGACCGAACCGCCGCCCGTCTGGGGAAGATGCTGGGGGAAGATGCTGCCATTGGGGTGGCTCACGGCAAAATGAATCAAGAGGCAATCAACGATGTGATGAGCCGTATGACAGATGGAGAGCTGAATGTGCTTGTCTGTACCACCATTATTGAAACTGGAATTGACTTACCCAACGCCAATACCCTCATCATTGAAGATGCAGACCATCTGGGACTTGCCCAACTGCATCAGATTCGTGGTCGTGTGGGTCGCTCCAACCGCCGTGCCTATGCCTACCTGACCTATCGCCGCGGTAAAGTATTAACGGAAGTTGCTACCAAACGACTGGGCGCAATCCGTGAATTTGCAGAGTTTGGTTCTGGCTTTAAAATTGCCATGCGAGATTTGGAAATTCGAGGGGCTGGAAATATTCTTGGTCCAGAACAGTCTGGTTTCATGCTGTCTGTAGGCTATGATATGTACCTGAAACTATTAGAAGAAGCAGTGCTGACACAGCAGGGACTGACACCTCCTGCCCGAACAGAATGTTCCGCTGACTTGACCATATCTGCCTCCATTCCAGAGCGCTATATTCCAGCCTCTGAACAGCGGATGGATGTATACCGCCGTATTGCAGCCATTCGCAGTCAGGAGGATGCAGACGACCTTTTGGACGAACTGGTGGACCGCTATGGAGAACCACCCCATTCTGTACACAACCTCATGTCTGTGGCTCTGCTGCGTGCTGCCGCATCTCAGGTCAATATCACCGATATTTCCCAGCGGAATGATACTCTGGTTGTTACCCTCACAGACCTGCCTCTCCCTGTATTCTCCAAACTATATGGACTTCCTCAGTATGCCAAACGTCTGACATTGGCTTCTGGTGATACACCCCGTTTCCGCCTGAAATTAAAGAAAGGAGAGGAGCCTCTCCCCTGTGCCCAACAGCTTGTGGACGCTTATACACAACTTCTCTTTACGCAATAAGCCTTGCTTCCACATTTTGTTTGTGATATGATACCTGTATGGCAATATTCTGCCATTTGAAACATGGAAAGGATTAAAATTATGATGAATTTCACCCGGCTGGGAGCTCTCTCCCTCTCAATCGTTCTGGCATTGTCTACTTTAAGCGGATGCCAAACTCAGGAAGGGAGCACTTCTGGCTCCTCCAATTCCTCTAGTCTCTCAGGTTCTGGTTCTGACACCTCCACTACAACTCCTACTCCTATGGATTTGACCAACGTCACAGACCCTTATCTTGCCACTGCTGGTGTCTCCGGTGATACTGTCATTGCTACCATTGATGGCAGTGATATCACAGTAGCCCAGTACCTCTATTGGCTCACCTACGGCATTGACAGTGCCATGCAGTATTATGGTGCTATGATGGGACTGACTGATCTTCCTTGGGACACAGAATCAGATGGTGTCACACTGGAGGAGACCTTTAAAAAATCTGCTCTGGATACCGCTGCCCTCTACACCCTGATTCCCAACATTGCAGCCAGAGAGGGACTTACTGTTTCTGAGGACACCATGTCTAAAATTCAGTCCGTTTTAGATACCATGCTGGCAGATACAGGCAGTCAGGAGCTGCTGGACCACATGCTCTGGAGCAGTGCATTAACTTCTGACAACTATATCAGCATGTTCCAGACCAATGACTTGAACTATCAACTGAAAGAGGTCATGTTTGGTGAAAATGCACCCAGTGCACCCACAGAAGAACAGCTCACCAACTACATTACAAATGATTTGGGCATTGCCTACCGTGTGAAACACATTCTTATCAAGACGGTAGATACCAACAGCCCCATTTTAGATGAGGATGGAAACGCAACTGGAGAATATACCCCTCTGGATGAAGCAACCGTCACAGAAAAGAAGGCTTTGGCTGAGGATTTGTTATTGCAGTTACAATCTGCCACTGACAAAGAGACCTTGTTTGATGAGCTGATGAATCAGTACAGTGAGGACACAGATTCCACCGGTGCTGTGAACAGTCCCAACGGCTACGAGGCACAGCTCGGGCAGATGGTAGCACCATTTGAGGAGGCATCCCTTGCCCTTCAGCCTGGGGAAATCAGCGGTCTGGTGGAAAGTCCCTTTGGCTATCACATTATTCTCCGTCTGCCTCTGGACTTGGAAGCCTATCGTGACAGCTACATTGCAAAACAGATGGAGGAACAACAGACACAATGGTTGGAGGAATACCCCATCGAAACCACAGAGGTCTATGAGACCATTGACCCATCTGATTTCTACAGCCAGTTGTCCTCTCTGCGTGCAACAGTAGAAACAGAAGTGGCTGCAATCAACGAGACTCAAACGGGAGATTCCTCTCAGACAGAAACCGGTGCAACTTCTTCTCAAAGCGAATAACAATAGCGTTGTCAGTTTTACTTTGTTCCACTGACACAAAGCGGTGGTGCAGGGGCACCACCGCTTTGTGTTTTGGATAAATAAAATGAGAAAAAGGAGATAGGAACTATGAAAATCAGGTACAAAAGACTTCTCTCTCTGGCACTCACAGGCACTCTGGCATCTGGACTGTGTATGCAGTCCTCTGCATTCAGTTTTCCCAGTGCCTACTGGCCTTTACAAGCTGCTTGGTTTGAAGCAACAGAAGCACAGGATATGGATGCCACCATTTCCACAGCACAGAAAACCTATGAACTGTTCAAAGATGATGCACTTTGTCAGGAAATCTGTGAAATTCTGGAACCCTATTGCAATCAGGCTGCCTGGTGCTATGAGATTAAGGGAGATTTGGACAACGCCATTCTGTGGCGTCAACGCCAGTTGACCTATGCCCAATGGCTCAATGACAATGTGCGCAGTTACCAGGATACCCTCCTCAATGTGAATGCACAGCTCAAGCATCTACAGCGTGATATGGAGGTCTATGCACTGGTCAGCGACCCAGCCGATGTGCCATACTATGGTACAACTGGTGAGCCTACCTCTGGTGTATACTATGGTGTTGTTCCATACGGTACCCATGTCTCTGATTCTGCTGCCCTTATCTATGCTCACTTCAATGATGGGCAGTCTGTAGGCTATTGGCTGGACTACTACAGCAATACAGACCCTGTGGTCAATCAAGCCCTGAACAACGGTGGCGTTGTGGAATTGGCATGGAATTTTGAGGAGAGTAACAGCGGTGTACAGGCTGTCCTCAGTGCTGACAGCTACATTTCTGAGGGATTGGCTGCTATGGGTTCCCGCAATGCCACCTTCCTGCTGCGTATTGGTGCTGAGATGAACTGCTGGAGCAGTTTACCTGACCCCAACACCTATATTCAGGCATTCCGTAAAATTGCCACAGAAGCAAAGAAATATTCCAACATTGCAGTGGTATTCTCCCCCAATGATGTATCAAACCGCACCGTAGATTATGACACCTATTATCCAGGTGATGAGTATGTAGACTGGATTGGTGTATCCACCTATAAAAACGGTGGTTCCCTTTACAACAGTGCCTATACCTACTCCAATCAGGGTTATGCCAATGATGCCTACTATTGCAGTGGTATTTATGGAGACGATCCCCTGATTGTATTGGAGGATTTGGCTGCCTTTGCAGAAGCACACAAAAAGCCCATGATGATTAGTGAATGTGGCTTTGGCTACTATCAAAAAAGCACAGGTACAGAACGCAATGCAGAGGCATTGGATCAGTTCAACAAATTCTACTCCTATTTGCCTATGGTCTATCCACAGGTGAAGGCGGTATTCCTGTTTGATGTAGAAAATGACTTTGCTACCTCTGACTTCCACTACAACATTGCCAGCAACTCTGCCCTCTCTTCCGCCTACCATGCCATGGTGTCCGACGGTGCTTTCTTGCAGTGGGGAGAAACCAGTGGGGATGGATATACCCGTCTGTCCACAGTGAATGAAAAACTGTCCACCCTGTCCCTTGCCACTTACGCCAGCTTCCCCGGACAGGGTACCACCACCTGTCAATACTACATAGATGGAGCCTTGCAGTATACCACCAGTCAGGAGCCTTTTGCCTATGAGCTGCCTGTATCCAACCTGACCCCTGGTGCCCACACCATTACCATCAAAGCCTCTCAGGGCGCATTTAACGATTCTATTGACCGCACCATTTTTGTGGGCAATGATGGCACAGTAACTGGTTCTGATGGGCTGCCATTGGATGTATCCAGTGCAGACAGTTGGGCAGTTTCCCATATCCTCAACGCCTATCAGCAGGGTCTGATTACCAGTCGCACAGGCTCCAATTTCAAAAATAAAATTACCCGTCTCCAGTTTGCGGAGCTTGCAGTCAATCTGATTGAAAAAGCCACTGGCACTACTCTCCCAACCGGTTCCCAGTCCTTCAGTGATACACAGGATCCAGTTGCCAGCAAGGCTGTTGCCGCTGGTATTACTGGCGGTACCAGTGAGATCACCTTCTCTCCTGATGCCAATATTACCCGTGAGCAAATTTCTGTCATGTTAAAGAAAGTCGTGGATTATGTAGATGCTGCCAAAGGCACCAGCACTCTGACCAATACCAGTACCACACTCAACAGTGCCTATACTGACGCAGCACAGGTTTCCAGTTGGGCATCTGACAGTATGGCTCTTATGACCAACAATGGTCTGATGAGCGGTACTTCTGCTACCACCCTGTCCCCTGCAAACAATACCACCATTCAGGAGGCACACACCTTGATTCTGGCTCTTTACAATAAGCTGGCTGCCAACTAACCCTAGTTTTTCTGATTCAAAACACATTCCGGCGGTTCATCAGACTGATGAACCGCCGGAATGTTTTATCTTATGCTATGGCATTTCTACCATGACACAAATTTCATTTTTACTCTACACTGAGTTTACTAACCACCTTGGCACAGCGTGGGCAGAGGGTTGGATGCTGGCTGTCTGCACCCACACGAATGTGGTGCTTCCAACAACGTTCGCACTTTTCGCCCTTTGCCTCACTGACCAGCACACGCACACCTTCCACAGAGGTTTCCATACCCTGTGCATACAGGGCAGCATCTTCACTGACTTCTACATCAGAAACAATAAACAAGTCTGCCCACTGATTTTCAAATCTCTTACGAGTTTCTTCCAGATTACTCTGGGCAACTGGTTTCTCTGTCACTAAGGTAACATGTGCCTCCAAAGCCTTGCCAATTTTCTTTTCATTGCGGGCTGTCTCCAGTGCTGCATTCACACCGTCACGCAACATGGCAAGGGAACCCCAATGGAGCATCTGTACTTCATCCAGTGCATAGTCCACAAAAGGCTTGTTCATCTCATTGAGTACCACATTGCGTACATCGTCCTCTTTGCGGTGTGGCATAGCCTGCCAAATCTCATCACAGGTAAATGCCAAAATGGGGGCAAACAGCTTGGTCATAGTGTCCAGAATCAGGAATAGAGCAGTTTGAGCGGAACGGCGTTCCAGTCCATTCTTGTCCTCGCAATAGAGACGGTCTTTGATGACATCCAGATAGAAGGAGGACAGGTCCACCACACAGAAGTCATTGATAGCATGGGAAACTACATGGAACTCGTAGTTATCGTAGGCCGCAAAACACTTTTCAATCAACTGGTTCAGTTTTGTCACAGCCCAGCGGTCCAGTTCCAGCATCTCCTCTGGCTTCACCAGCTCATTAGGGTCGAATCCATCCAGATTTCCGAGACAATAACGGGCGGTATTGCGGAACTTTAAATAACTCTGGGAGAGCTGTTTAAAAATATGGTCAGAACAGCGCACATCTACATGGTAATCCGCAGAACCCGCCCACAAACGCAGCAGGTCAGCACCATATTTTTTGAAGATGTCCGCAGGGTCAACGCCATTGCCCAAAGACTTGTGCATCGCCTTGCCTTCTCCATCCACTGTCCAGCCGTGGGTGAGGCACTCTTTGAAGGGTGATCCCTTCCCCAGCGCACCCACTGCGGTGAGCATAGAGGACTGGAACCAGCCACGGTACTGGTCAAGTCCCTCTAAATACATGGTAGCAGGCCAGAAGCCTTGGTCCTTCTGCATAGAGGCATAGTGGGTAGAACCAGAGTCAAACCAGCCATCCAGTGTATCTTCCTCTTTGGTAAACCCATGGCTTTCCCCACAGTGAGGGCACACAAAGTCTTGAGGGAGAATATCCGCTGCCTCCATCTCATACCATGCGTTAGAGCCCTTTTCTCCAAAGAGCTTGCTGACGGCTGCAATGGTCTCATCTGTGCAGATGGGCTTCCCACAGTCGGTACAATAAAAGACAGGAATGGGCAGACCCCAGCGACGTTGACGGCTGATACACCAGTCCGCACGCTCACGAATCATAGAAATCATGCGGTCTTTGCCCCATGCTGGAACCCAACGCACATCGTCAGTAGCAGCCACTGCCGCATCTTTGAAGGCATCTACGGAACAGAACCACTGGGGTGTGGCACGGAAGATAATGGGGTGTTTACAACGCCAGCAGTGTGGGTAGCTGTGCACAATATCCTCACTGGCAAACAGTGCCCCGCTCTCCTTCATATCCTCTAAAATCACAGGGTTTGATTCCTCTGTTTTCATCCCTGCATATTTTCCAGCATAGTCAGTGTGGCGTCCACGGTCATCCACAGGCACTACCATTTCCATACCATAGCGGCGACAGGTCTGATAGTCATCTGCACCAAAACCAGGGGCAGTGTGCACGCAACCAGTACCAGAATCCATAGTAACATAGTCCGCCACCAACAGACGGCTGGTTTTATCCAAAAATGGATGCTGTGCCAGCATGTTTTCAAAGAAAATACCAGGGTGGGTTTCTACAATTTCATACTGTTCTACATTTCCCACCTTCATGACCTTGTCCACCAGAGCTTCTGCCATGATGTAGGTTTCTCCATTGCCTGTCTTTACCAGTGCATAGCTCTCATCTGGATGGAGAGAGATACCAAGGTTTCCAGGCAGAGTCCAAATGGTGGTGGTCCAAATCAGGAAGAACAGCTTGCTGTGGTCATATTGGGACAGTTTGCCCTGGTCATGCTTCATCTGGAATTTGACATACACAGTGGTACATGGGTCATCCTGATACTCAATTTCTGCCTCTGCCAGTGCAGTCTCGTCCTTTGGGCACCAATACACTGGCTTCAGCCCCTTGTAGATGTATCCCTTTTTGTACATCTCTCCAAAGACTTTGACTTCTTCTGCTTCAAAGCTGGGGTCCATGGTTTTGTATGGGTGCTCCCAATCTCCCAATACACCCATACGTTTAAACCCATCCATCTGGATATCAATGTACTTCTGGGCATAGTTGTGGCAGGCAGTGCGGAACTCTGGAACAGACATTTTTTTGTGGTTGAGTTTCTGCTCTTTGATAATGGCAGACTCAATGGGCATACCATGGTTATCCCAGCCTGGAATATAGGGGGTATAATAGCCACGCATGGCATACATACGGGTAATAAAATCTTTCAATGATTTATTCAGTGCATGCCCCATATGCAAATTACCATTGGAAAAAGGAGGTCCATCATGGAGAGAAAAGAGAGGCTTTCCCTCGTTCTTTTTCAACATCTCATTGTAGAGATCCAACTCATTCCAGTGCTCCAGCATGGCTGGCTCACGGTTTGGCAGCCCTGCACGCATAGGAAACTCTGTTTTTGGCAAGTTAATGGTCTTATTGTAGTCCATACCTCTATATACTCCTTCAACTAAAGTGAAACTAACATTTTATTTTTCCACTGTTTTTCCTGAGAAAACCATGAGTCCACACTCACGGCATAGCCATGCATCTGGATATTCCTGAAATGGAGTGTGAATCAAAACACAATTTTCATCCTGTCCTTTAGGATGTAAATACACCTTTTCCATTGTCTTATGAAAAAAATGAATATTTTCCCTGGTCCAGAATGGATGCTTTACCGTATGCATTACGCCTTGTTCCATTTCTATCCCACACCGAGGGCAATTCATATAATCACTCCCTGCATTTTTAAAAGAAAAAGCCTTTGTCCCCAGCAAGAGACAAAGGCACAAAACCCCTGCGGTACCACTCTTATTGTTGAAGTCACAACTCCAACCCCTCAAGAACTGCCCAATAACGGAGGCAACCGGACAAATCTACTACTCGTTCAACCTGTCTGCTCCAAGGTGATGTTTCTCTGTCTGCACTCTCCGTCTTTCACCTGCCGACGGCTCTCTTTGCAGTATACAGAACAGATACTTGTCCTTTTCTTTGCATGTGACTCTATATGCATGGTATTTTATCTGTTTTTTGATAGGATGTCAAGGGTCTTACCCTTCATTCTCCCTCTGTCTTACTTGATTTCATACTCCCGCCCAAACTGCAACTCTCCAAAGTCAATGCGAGTTGTCTGCTCAAACAGTGGGTCCTCCTGAGGTTCTTTTGAGGGTTTTGGGCGTGGAAATTCTGTTGTGTCCCCCAAATCTACGGTTTGCTGCTCCTGTGACATTTTACTTTTCTGGTTTTCTGCTGCGGCTTGTACCATTGCCTGTGCCACCAACCGCTGCACATTGTCATCAATTTCCGATGCAGCCTGTTCCACTGTTGTCTGTTGTGTATTCAGTTCCTCTGGTGGGACCAGTTCACTGAGATGTTCTAAGTAACTTTGTGCCTGCATATGCAATGCCTGTACCTGTTGAACAAAACTGGCTGTGTTTTTTTGTGCCTGTTGCAAACGGTACTCCTCTGCCTCTGCCGCCTTTTGTATGCCAGCAATCTTTTCCTGTGCCTCTGCCTCTGCCTGTTGTAAAATCTTATCACGTTTTTGCTCTGCATCTTTGATGAGTTCATCTGCCATTCGTTGGGCAGTCATCAATGCTTTGCGCATGGCATCCTCTGTGGAGCGATATTCCTCTACCTTATCAACCAGTACCTTCATTTTGCTTTTCAGTACTGCATTTTCACTGTAAAGGGATGTATAATCCTGTGTCAACACATCCAAAAACTCATCTACCTGAGCCATGTTATATCCACCAAAGGATGCCCTTGGAAAGGCTCGTTCTGATACTTCCTGAGGGGTCAGCATTGTTTGTTACCTCCATGTCCCTTATTCGCTCATTGCTTCTTCTGCTGTCTCAGATTTCCAGGAGAAATATTGATCCACTACTACAGGTTTTCCGCTGTTCCATGTGAGGTAGGTGATCAGCCACCCCATTCCATCTGTATGAGCTGTGCCCCATACATACTGTGCGACTCGAATACCCTGTACTGCCTGTGACACAGCACAGATTCCATCTGCCTGAGAGGGTGCAGTTGGCCAAATCATCCCACCTGTTTTATCCTGTATCATTTGCCTGTTCTGCTCCCGCAACCACCAGTTTAAATCCAGTTGTTCTGCATTGCCTGTTTCAGGCACAATAACCTGTGCTGTTGTTCCATCCAGAGTGCCTTGAACTGTGTATGTGGGAATCTCCCGTTGTACGGGTGATCCATTTTCCCATCCCATCACATAAACCTCAAGATGCCCTGCTCCTCCACCGGATAGTGCAGGCAAACCTGCCACAACCAACGGATTGCCTTGTTGATCCTGTGTCATAAAAATCGTTGGATTGGTGGTATAAACAGAACCGTTTCCACCATTCAATGCAGTTTTTGCAGCCAGTTGCCCATCCTGCTCCCATTCTAATGTATAATGAAAAAGGCTCTCATTCCAAACCCATCTGGAATCTTCTGTCTGCATTAAATAGGGGGTTACACAAACTCTTACCACATCATTGTCCCCATCTCCATCAAAATCCACACGAATGGATGTAATGGCCTGTTTTTTACTCTCCGGTGCAATGATGGTGTATAAGTACCAGAACAAATCATCCTGTTTTGTCTGCCCTCCAGAAAAGGAATAGGTCTCTCTTTGATTATGGGATAAATCACCCACAATCACACAATCCCTCAACAAGAGCAGCTCATACCGCTCATTGGTATTATTTTGCCAGAAGTAAAGTCGTGTGGTTCCATCTGATACGGTGCTCTGTTGTTCTGTTGCAGCATCCGTTTTCTTGAAAATCGACCGTTTCAGTGTCTCACCATCAAAGTAGGTCAGCAATGTTTCAAGCTGTGCTTTGGTCAATGTCCCCTTATATTCGCCCTCTGTATCTCCACAGTAGAGGGACACATCACAATTCATATTTTCCTGTGTCAAAACAGGAATGACCTTCTCCAGAGGCTGTGGATGTGCATACCAAAGCACACCCCCTATGACCACAACAAATAGGAGGCAGATACCTGCCAGCCAGTACCATTTTCCTGATGGAGATGGCGCAACCCGACTGCCCTGTTTTTTAGAAATACAGTCCGTTATTCTCCAGTTCATCAATTAAATCCCCTAATATATCTACATTGTATGGGGTAATAATGTAAGTAGATATGGCAACCTTTTTGATTTTTCCCTCGTTGGCATAGGCCACACCAGAGAGAAAATCCAGAAGACGGCGTGCAATATCTTTATTGGTAGATTCCAAGTTAAGCACTACTGTTCTCTTTTCCCGCAAGTGGTCTGCAATTTCGCTGGCATTTTCAAACCGCTCCGGTTTTACCAGTACAACTTGCAGCTGGGTGGCTGCACGAATATTGACCACTTTGTTGCTCCTACGGGCTTCTACCTCATCCATAACTGGGCTGTTATAGCTGAAATCCCGTTCTCTGCTGGAACGGTCCCTGCGCTCTGATGCACGGGGAGCAGGAGCCTCGTATTCATCATCATACCCTTCTTCTTCCTCCTCGTCCTCATAGGGACGAGCCAATCTTTTAAATTCATCCAGAAACCCCATGATGAAAACCTCATTTCTCACTTAATTCATTTTTCCAACATTCCACAGTCAGCCTTTGATAACGGGGGACGTGCCCCAAACAATGCCGTCCCAATCCGTACCAATGTTGCACCTTCTTGGATTGCATCCCGATAATCTCCGCTCATGCCCATAGACAGACAATCTATTCTGAATTGATTATCTCCCAAAGCACCCTTTATGTCAACAAAAAGCTGTCGCATGGCTGAAAAAAATGGACGATTTGCCCCAGGCTCACTGGAAATAGGCGGGATTGCCATCAGCCCTCTGAGCTGTACATGATTCAGTGTTCCACAGAGGGCAGCTAAACTTCTTGCCTCATCCATGGTACACCCTCCCTTGCTCTCCTCTCCGGCAATATTGACTTCCAATAGAATATCCTGTACAATTCCCAGCTTTTCCGCCTGTGTCTCAATTGCCTGTAATAATCTCTCTGAATCCACAGATTGAATCAATGCAACCTTTCCCACCACTTGCTTTACTTTGTTGGTCTGTAAATGACCAATGAAGTGCACCTGTGCACCTGCATAGGCATCCACTTCCAAGTGGCTCACCAACTCTTGCACTCGATTTTCTCCACATACTGTGATACCAGCCTGAATGGCTGCCCGAATGGTTTCATGGCTTTGCACCTTTGTAGCCGCACACAAGGTAATTTCTTCTGGTTTTCGCCCTGCTGTTATGGCTGCCTTTGCGATTTCCTGTTTGACCTGTTCTACATGTGCTTGAATCGACATGTTACTTCCCCCTTATGATTGCACTTCCAGCAGTTTTCCATCGTACAAATCTGTGGCTTGCACGATAACTTCATCCCCTGTGCGCAGTCTCTTTTTCCCTTGATCCACAGACTGCACAAGGTAGAAATCTTCCCCTTCTGCCAGAATTTCCACTGCTTTAAATTCTGCCTTTCCAGCGGTCAGCACATAAATTCCCACTTTTTGTTCCTCTGTTGTCTCACCAGTCTCTGAATCTGTTTTTACATTCGTCACCATTCTCAGTGCCGTTTTGGGCACTCGTATACCTGTGTCACTGCCGAAAATCAATTCTCCTGCCTGTTTTCTCAACAGAGTAGTCTGTTCCAGATAGCGGTCTGTTGATACAATTACCACCACGTTTCCCTGTTCCTCTGTTCCAACCTGCTCCAATGTCACTGGGATATCCTGAACAAAGTCACTGGCAAAACGCAGAGTCATTTTTTTCTCACGTTCCAGCCGTTCCCCATCTTCTTTGGAAACAACAGCCACAAAGTACCATTTATTTTTTGTAATAATCTTTCCAGCGGTGTTTTGTGTTCCACTGACTGGCTGTTGGAGCAGTTCCTCCAGCATAGTTGGAGTAAAACTGCCTGCTGTCTCAAGACTAATCAAAGTTTCATACCCATCCACTAAATTCGAAAAGGTGCCTGATGCTGGTGCTGTCACCTGTGTCACTGCTGCATAGGTCTGGCTTTGCAGAGTAGTATATTGATTTTTTAACTCTTGCAGCCTGGCAACCAGATCATCTGAAGTCAAATCCGCTCCATAGGCATAGGCTCTGCGCAATACATTGCTTTTCATGTCCATAACCTGGTCTTCCAGTTGACTATAATCATTGAGAGCAGTTGCTCCTCTCAATGCAGCAATGGAATTTAAAATTTCCTGGTCCACTTGCGCCACAGAAGCGGCATCGCCACCCTGACCAATGGCATACTGTAACTGTGCCATCTCCATATTTAGAGCATCCTGTTGCTCCTGTGCCAGTCTTGCCTGATCGTCTCGGTATACAAGAGCTACCGTCTGTCCCACTCCTACCTGTTCCCCTTCTCCTCGGGTTGCGTCCAGAATTCCCTGTGTGCCTGCCAGTACTTGCTCCTGGCGTACCAAAAGCCCTTCTACCTCAATACTATCATTTAACTCATACTCATAGGCGTAAGTGGTGGTAAAAGGTTCCTGAAAGGTTTCAAATATATGATACCCCAAATAACAGATGATTGCCAGAGCAAATAGAACCATCGCAAATGCAATCAGAGATTTGCCTTGCTTCATGACACCCTCTCTTTCTGTTGGTAGAATAGAAGCGGGGACCCACTGGTCCCCGCTCACTTCGTTAGATGTTTTCCTCGTCTCCAAATGGAATTGGTCTCTCTGGAACGATGGTGGATATGGCATGTTTGTATACAATCTGCTGTTTGCCATCACTGTTTAGAACAACGGTAAAGGCGTCAAATCCTGCCACATATCCACGCATTTGAAATCCATTCATCAAAAACATTGTTACAAGCCGGTGATCTCGACGTGCTTGGGTCAAAAACATTTCTTGCAAATTATTTACTTTGGTCATGATGTACGCACTCCTTTTTCTATGTGCGTTGGTGCTCCAACGCCTGAGTGGCATCATTATAATCCGAACGCATGTGCGAAACTTGTCGAACTTTGAATTGCCTGCAAAATGTTTGGATTTTCATCCCATAGAATCCACTTCGTATTGGTATTTTTCCGAAACCATGTGAGCTGTCGTTTGGCATACTGTCGGGAGCGAAGTTTTACCATTTCAATGGCTTTTTCCCTGTTTCCTCCCTGTTCTGCCACTTCTACAAATTCTTTATATCCAATGGCCTGCATCGCTGTACAATTTTGGGGAATTCCTGCATCCAACAGGTTGTACACCTCCTGTTCCAGCCCCGCTGCCACCATTTCATCCACACGCTGATCAATTCGTCCCCACATGTGCGCCCGTTCTTGAAATGCAAGACCAACCGTCAGTGCATCATATCGGGGAGGGATTTTTTGTGTATCTAAATTGTGCTGTGTCAGTGTCTTTCCTGTACTCTCATAGACTTCTAATGCCCGTATAATCCGCTTGTGGTCATTGGCATGCAGTCTTGCGCCACTTTCTGGGTCCACTTTTTTGAGTCTCTCCAGCATAGCTGCGCCACCCATTTCTGATAGTTCCTGCTCCAGTTGTTCTCTCAATCCACTTTCCTGAGAAAACGAGGCAAATGTACGCCCAGAACACAGAGAATCAATATACAGTCCAGTTCCACCTGCCAGAATTGGTGTTTTGCCTCTCAATACAATATCATCCACACATTGAGAAGCCATTTCTACATATCTTGCCACGGAGAACGCCTCATCTGGCTCAACCACATCAATCATATGGTGTGGAATCCCCTGCATATCCTCCTTCGTAGGCTTTGCTGTACCAATATCCATACGGCGGTAAATCTGCATAGAGTCAGCAGATACCACCTCTCCATCAAGTTGTTTTGCAAGCTCCACTGCCATTCTGGTTTTTCCAGAAGCAGTGGGACCCACGATAACCAAAAGTTTTGGGGGCATTCTGCCACCTCCTTACTAATTTGGTGAAATCATTGGCATAGGCCATGCGGTCACACTGGCAGCAGCCTCCTTTGCAAACGCAATCAGCTGATTTAGAGCAACATCAAACCCTTTTTGTTCATAGTAGCTCATCACAGCCTCTAGTGTTTCCCCATGTGTTAACAGCGGTTCAAAATCATCCAGCCCATAATTTTCTTCGCTGTCATACACAGAAACAGTGTGCATTCGGTCCCCTTTTCCAATTGCGCCAACTCGTACACCCCATTTCTCTTTCTCCTTGAGCATACTACAAAACTGTTCACTTTGCAAAACCCATTTTGTAATCTGAAGGCGGTAGGGGCGCTCCAATCTCACTTGGGTACTGACTACAATATGGTGAAGGGAAATACCACTTCGGCTGGTACCTGTCTCCTCTGTGTGAATGAGAATGGTTCCTTTCTCTTTTTCCAGCAATAGTGTCCCCTTCCATTCCTGATCCTCAGTGGCAAATAGGGTGCCTCCATGTTTCTTCCAAAATAGATATAAATACTCATTCCAGGTCATAGAACGCCCCCCTTTTTCTATTTATGTCCTCTTAAATTGCTTTTCAAGCTGTCGCTTCGTCAGTTCAATGGCAACTGGACGACCATGTGGGCAGTACTTCACCTGACCCGTCATCACTGCCTCTGCCACCTTTTCAAGCTCTGGCAAACTGGTTTTCCAGCCCCCCTTAATGGCTGCCTTACATGCCATTGTGTGCAGCAATTCATCTCTAAAACTGCTGGGGTCTGCACTGCCTTTGGTTGAAATCGTTTGGGCTATTTCGCACAATGTCTGCTCTACATCCCCCTCTGGTACATCAAACGGAACCTGACGGACAATCAGTGCTCCAGCACCAAACTCCTCTACAACAAAGCCAAATTCCTCCAACTGGCTTCTGTGTTCCACCAGCACTGCCTGCTCCTCGGCAGGTAAACGACACACCACAGGAGTCAGGAGCATTTGAGACATAGGTTGGTAGTCCTCTGCCTTCATGCGGTCAAACTGCATCCGTTCATGGGCTGCATGCTTGTCAATCAGAAATACCATTTCCCCCTGTTCTACCATAAGATAGGTATCAAACAATTCCCCCACAATATGCCATTGAGGTTCTGAGTTTTCCAACTCTGTTTGCACCGGCTTAATTTGTAAATTTTTAGTGGATTTCTCCTCATTCTTTGTGTTGTAGACATTTTCATCATTTTTTGTCTGTATGGTGTAGACGTATTCCACTTTTTCCACAGGATTGTCCACATTATCCACAGGGTTATCCACATCATTTACTTTTTTTGTTGACCGATGCGCCTGAACCGGTGTAAAAGTCGGTGCAAAGTGCTCCTTTTCACCGCTCACAGGCTGTACTGTAACAGGATGAGAAACCATCTTAGGTCTGGTACTGTCAGCAACATAGAACTGTTCCCCTTTTGTGGGCATACAACTCCTCTGTTGTACCAGTCCTGCACTATGCTCCACTGACTTTTCACTTACTTGCTCTGTCTGCAAAACAAAATCTGGTCTCTGATCCTTTTCTTCCAATGTAGAAAAAACGGTGTGGTAGACACTATGAAATACCATACGCTCATCACTAAATTTCACCTCTGTTTTTGCAGGGTGAACATTCACATCCACCAGATTTTCTTTCAATGTGATATGGAGTACACAGCCCGGAAATTTTCCCACCATCTTCTGATTTTTATAGGCTTCCTCCACCGCTGCCATCAACAGTTTGGATTTAATTTGTCTGCCATTGAGAAAGAAAAACTGCCAGTTTCGGCTGGCTCTACAACAAGTGGGTCGTGAAATGTAACCTGTCACAGAAATATCCTGTCCAGACCCTGTCACAGACAGAAATCCCAATGCCAAATCCCGTCCCAGCACTGCATACACAGCGGATTTTAACTGCCCATCTCCCGGCGTAAGCAGTTCCTGTTTGCCATCCCGTACAAATTTCACAGACACTTCAGGATGGGACAATGCCACCCGCTGCACCACTGCAAACACAGCCGCACCTTCTGCGGTGTCCCGTTTCATAAACTTTAACCTAGCAGGTGTATTGTAAAACAGATTTCTTACAATCATGGTGGTTCCTTTGGGACAGCCTGCCTCCTCTACTGCTCCAAACACACCGCCCTCTATTTCCAAACATGCCCCCATATCACTTTCCTGTGTACAGGACATCACCGAAACTTGGGAGACAGCTGCAATGGCTGCCAATGCCTCTCCACGGAATCCCAAGGTGCAAATGGCTTCCAAATCATACTCTGATTTCAATTTACTGGTGGCGTGGCGCAGAAAGGCGGTTTTTAACTGGTCAGCAGGGATACCACTGCCGTTATCTGTCACCCGTAGAAATGTCAGTCCACCATGTTCTATTTCCACTGTGATACTGTCTGCTTTTGCATCAATGGCGTTTTCCATCAGCTCCTTAACTACAGAAGCCGGTCGTTCTACCACCTCACCAGCCGCGATTAAATCGGCAAGATGGGGGTCTAATACTTGTATTCTGTCCATATCCACCTCAGACGTTTCAGCCTCTCATATCCTGTTTCAGTTCCACCAGTAAATTGAGTGCCTCAATGGGGGTCAGTACATTCACATCTGTCATACGCAGCTTTTGTAATACAGTCTGTTCTCCCATATCCGCCATAGAGAGCTGCTCTGACTGTACCTTTACTTTGGCAGATGGCACATGTCCTTCCCCACACTCCAGATCCTCTAAAATAGCTCTGGCTCGTTTGATGACTTTTTCCGGTACGCCTGCCAGTTTGGCTACTTCAATTCCATAGCTCTGGTCTGCTCCACCGCGAATAATTTTGCGTAAGAAAATAATTTCGTCCTTTTTCTTCTTTGCTGCAATATTATAATTTTTTACACCATCCACTTCCCCTTCCAGCACAGTCAATTCGTGGTAGTGGGTGGCAAACAGGGTCTTACATCCCAATTTCTTTCGGTCTGCACAGTATTCCAGCACTGCTCTGGCAATTGCCATGCCGTCATAGGTAGAAGTGCCCCGTCCAATTTCATCCAAGATGAGCAGAGATTTGGAAGTTGCATGTTTCAACAACAGTGCCACCTCACTCATCTCCACCATGAAGGTGGATTGCCCAGATGCTAAATCATCACTGGCTCCAATGCGGGTAAATACTCTATCTACCACTCCAATATGGGCCGATTTTGCTGGCACAAAGGAGCCCATCTGAGCCATGAGTACAATCAGTGCCACCTGTCTCATATAGGTGGATTTTCCTGCCATGTTGGGTCCTGTCAAAATGGTACACAGATTTTCCCCATCATCCATATGGGTGTCATTGGGCACGAACAGGGCATTTTTTAGCATCTTTTCCACCACTGGATGCCGTCCTTCCACGATATTTAAAGTGGCGGAGTGGTCCACAAGGGGCATACAGTAGCCATTTGCTGCTGCAACCGATGCCAGTGCATTGAGTACGTCCACCTGTGCAACCGCAGCAGCAGAACCCTGAATCTCTGCTACATGGGCACATACCAGTTCTTTCAGCTCACAGAAAATCTGGTATTCCAATGCAGTCACCTGATCCTGTGCAGATAAGATGGTGTGCTCCAGTTCCTTTAATTCCTGGGAAATGTAACGTTCAGAGTTGACCGTTGTCTGTTTACGCACCCAATCCTCTGGGACCAGATTGCTCTGAGACTTGGCTACCTCAATATAGTATCCAAACACCTTGTTGTAGCTGACCTTCATATTTTTAATGCCGGTCTGCTCTTTGGTGCGTGTCTCCAAATCGGCAAGCAGATCTGCCCCATGTTCCATAATGTTGCGCAGACGGTCCACCTCTGTGTGGTAGCCAGTCCGAATCAGTTTTCCTTCCCGCACAGAAAAAGGAGGTTCGTCCACCAGTGCGTTTTGCAGCACCTGACATACCTGTGGTAAATCATTTAATTCCCCACAGAGGGTTTGCAACAGTGTGGAGGAACATGGCTCTAACAGAGTCCGAATTTGGGGCAGTTTTCCAAGCCCAGCCGCCAGAGCAGCCAAATCCCGACCGCCAGCAGAACCATACACCACCCGTCCAATCAGCCGCTCTAAATCGGTTACTTCTCTCAGTTCTGCCGCCAGTTCCTCACGGAGTACAATATCATCTACCAGATTGGATACTGCCTGTTGTCTGCGGTGAATCTGTACTGGAGAGAGCAGGGGACGTTCCATCCAGCCCCGCATCAATCGGCTGCCCATAGCGGTCTTTGTCTTATCCAAAACCCATAAAAGAGAGCCTTTTTTCTCTTTGGAACGAAGTGTCCGGGTCAGCTCCAATGTCTGGCGTGCATTCAGGTCAAGCTCCATAAACTGTCCAGAGGTGTAATAGCTGAAAACTGCAATATGCCCCAAGTCGGTTTTCTGTGTCTCATAGAGATAGGCGAGCAGACCACCAGTTGCCTGTATTGCCCCTCTCTCCTCCTGTGGCAGTGTATCGAGACCGGAACGAAACTGATGGTATACCACCTGTTTTGCCTGTTCCAGATGGAATGGCTCCTCTCTCCCATGTTCACACAGGCAGTTAAGCTGGTTTTGGAGAAAGTCCTCCACCCCCTCTAACTGACAGGCTTGGGGAGACAGCACTGCCTCTGTGGGCTGAAACCGTCCCAGTTCATTTTCCAGATGCAAAACGCCCTCTACCCCAGCAGAAAAAGAGGTGGCAAACACTTCCCCTGTGGACAGATCACAGAAACAAACGCCAATGGTAGTATCATCGCTATCTATGGCTGCCAGAAAATTGTTTTTTCCCTCCTCCAGCATGGCTGAGGAAATAACAGTACCGGGTGTAATGACCCGAATAATATCACGATCCACCAGTCCTTTGGCTGTGGCTGGGTCCTCCGTTTGTTCACAGATTGCCACCTTGTAACCCTTGGCAATGAGACGGGCAATATAACTTTCACAGGAGTGGTATGGCACACCACACATGGGGGTGCGTTCCTCCGCCGGTTTTGCCCGGTCTCTGGATGTGAGGGTCAAATCCAATTCTTTTGCTGCAATTTTGGCGTCCTCATTGAACATCTCATAGAAATCACCTAACCGAAAAAACAAAATGGAGTCCTGATTTTTTTCTTTGATGTCCAGATATTGCTTCATCATGGGAGTTAGTTCAGCCATCCAATCACCCCTCCCCTCTTACTCTGCCAGCTCTCCACACAGTGACCACTTGTTGGCATCTGTAATGGTCACAGATACAAACTGACCAATCAACTCTTTGGGTCCAGATACACGCACCAACCGGTTGCCGGGTGTGCGTGCTGCCAGTGGGTATCGCATGTCTCCACTTTCCCCATCCACCAGACAACGAATGGTCTTTCCAATATAGGCTGCATGTTTCTCCTCTGAAATGGTGTCCTGTAGGGCAAGCAAACGGTTAAAGTTGGCAAGTTTTTCTTCCCTTGACATAGGGTCTGGCATACTGGCTGCTGGTGTTCCCACTCTTGGGGAGTAAATAAACGTAAAGAGGGCATCAAATCGCACTTCCTCCAGCACTTTCAGGGTGTCCTCAAATTCCTCTGTGGTCTCCCCGGGAAATCCTACAATCACATCGGAGGTCATCACAATATCAGGAATTAACGCTTTCAATTGCCGCACCTTCTCCAGATATTCCGCTCTGGTATGCTTGCGGTTCATCTCCTTCAAAATCCGGTCATTTCCTGCCTGGAAGGGGAGGTGCAGCACTGGAGCCACCTTTTCACAGTGTGCCATGGTTTCAAACAGCTTTGGTGTGGCATCTTTGGGATGGGATGTCATAAAGCGGATTAAGAAATCTCCCTGAATTGCATTGATTTTTTCCAGCAAATCAGAAAAGTCCATAGGGGTTTCCAAATCTTTTCCATAGGAGTTTACATTTTGACCCAACAATGTAATATCCTTATAGCCCTGTGACACCAAAGTTTCCACTTCTTTTAAGATATCCTGTGGCTCACGGGAACGCTCCCGCCCCCGCACATAGGGAACAATGCAATAAGAACAAAAATTATTGCACCCATACATAATGGATACCCACGCCTTTACATTGTCCTGACGCACCACAGGAATTCCCTCTGCAATGGAACCTGCCTCATCTGGAATTTGAAAAATTCGTCCACGGCTGGTCAACAGTGTGTGGATAAATTCAGGGAATTTCCAAAGAACATGGGGACCAAATACCAAATCTACATGTCGAAAAGACTGTTTCACTTTCTCTGCAATATGGCTCTCCTGCGCCATACAGCCACACAGGCAGATAATCTGCTCTGGATGACGCCGTTTCACATGCACCAGTGCACCCAAATTCCCTAACACACGCTGCTCGGCATGTTCTCGAATGGCACAGGTGTTGATGACAATGATCTGTGCCTGTTCCTCATCCTGGGTAAAGCCATATCCCATTGCACGCAGATAGCCACGAATTTTTTCAGAATCCGCCTCATTCTGTTGACATCCATAGGTATCTACAAAAGCAAGTGGCTGCTCAGGCTTTGTTTGGCTTATAGCTGCAATTTCCTGACAGTATGCCATCTGACGCGCAATGTCTGTCTGAGAAATGGTGGTTGTTGTTCGTTTCATGGGGTCCTCCAGTCAAAAAAAGTTTAAACTGCCCGAAAAAGGACAGACTGTTTTTATAGCACACTATTGTATCATTTTTTTGACTGAGGTACAAGTAATTCCCCCTAGAGAAAACATTTCCTGTTTCTTTTCCCCTTTCTCGTTGCGTTTTCACTGTTAAGGTGCTACAATATGGACTAAGCATTTACCTCTTTATCCCAGAGACAGGAGACAGAAGGGAGCCACTCATCTATGCGCAAACTCATTGTAGATACATCCGCCATTCGCAACAATATGTCAATTATCAAAGAACGGGCCGCGGGAGCTGCCCTGTATGGCGTATTGACTGGGGATGGAGGTGGAATTGGCATTGCCGCCCTTGCCCGTCTCATTCGGGACGAGGGTGCCAGCCGTTTTGCTGTCAACTCTGTGGAAGAGGCAAAAACGTTGCGAGATTCCGGTTTCATAGATGAGGAAATTCTCATGCTTCGTTCCACCATAGATCGAGAAGAATTGGAACAGCTTGTGGACCTGAATATTGTATGTACCATTTCTTCTGTGGATACTGGACTTGCCCTGAATGCCGTGGCAGAAAACCGTGCCACAGTGGCAGAGGCACATATACAGGTGGACACTGGTATGGGGTTTGGTGGATTTCTGGTCAGTGAGCCAGAAAAAATTTTGCTTGCCTATCGTTCTCTGCCCAATGTGGCTCTTTCCGGCATTTATACCCAATTACACACAATTTCTCCCAAAGCCCATGAAATCAAAGGGCAGCTAGAGCAATTTCATCAAATTCTGGACTCCATTCATGCCGCCGGTTTTGAAACTGGCATTGTTCATACAGCGGGTTCCTATGCCTTAATGCACTTCGATTCTGCCCGTATGGACGCAGTACGGGCAGGTTCTGTCATTCTGGGTCGCTGCCGACGTACCAGTGGGGATGGGCTACAAACAGTGGGGTATGGAGAAGCCCCTGTTTCTGAAGTGCGCTGGCTGCCTAAGGGGCATAGTATTGGTGCCTATCATTCTGTCACCCTCAAACGTCCCACTCGTGTGGCTGTTCTGCCTGTGGGCTACCAGAACGGGCTTGGCGTGGAACGCCCTCGAGAGACTGGATTTTGGTCTCTGCTTAAACGCTGGCAAAGAAAAAAGAACTGCTCTCTGCGTATCAATGGGCAACCCGTCCGAATGATTGGCTCCATTGGTGCCACAGAAACCATTTTAGATGTGACCAATGTTAAATGTTCTGCTGGCGATCTTGCCACATTTGATTTAGAACCCCTCTACGCCAGAGGGTTCCAGATTGAATACCGATAACCAAAGGAGTTATAAACATGACAAACGACTTACCCTTTCAACCTCTGCTGTTTGGCGGTGATATCAATGTCTACAGTGTAGCCAGAGCATTTCATGAGGCATACGGTGTCAAAAGTATCGCCTATGGCAAGTATCCTTCTTTTCCTTGTTATGGCAGTGAGATTATAGATTACCGTGTGTGTGAAAATAATGAAAGTGCCCAGGTATTTTGCCAAAATGCACTGGCTGTATCAGAAGAATTTCCAGACAAAACCATTTTACTGCTGGGCTGTGGGGACAGCTATGTCCAGTTAGCAGCCCACTGTAAAGACCAACTACCTAAAAATATCATTGCCCCCTACATCGGTGGTACTCTTTTGGATGCTCTCATCAACAAGGAAAAATTTTATGCCCTGTGTGACCAATATGGCATTGACCACCCTGCCACTTTTGTCTACGAAAAATCTATGGGACATGACTTTACCCTGCCTTTTGGTCCCCCTTACATTGCAAAACCTGCGGATGGTGTGGCATATTGGGCAACTGGTGTCCATGAACTTGCCAAAGTGTATGTGTGCCAGACATGGGAAGAACTATTGCGTGCTTTGGATCAGGTCTATGATGCAGGCTATCCCGACCACATGATTTTACAGGAGTTCATCCCAGGCGATGATACTTATATGCGTGTACTGACCAACTATTCCGACCGCAATGGTCTGGTAAAGCGGATGTGTCTTGGGCATGTTTTGCTAGAAGAACACTCCCCCCATGGAATTGGCAACCATGCTGTCATCATGACTGAGTATGATGAAGAACTGTGTCTGCGCATCAAAGCCATGTTGGAAGATTTGCATTTTACTGGATTTTCTAATTTTGACATCAAATACGACAAGAGAGATGGCAAGTATAAGGCATTTGAAATTAACTGTCGTCAGGGACGCAGTAATTACTATGTGACTGGAGCGGGACAGAACATTGCCAGAACCTTGGTACAGGACCGAATTGAAAAACAGGATTTGGAATTTGAAATCTGTCAAACTCGCTCTCTGTGGCGCATGGTACCCAGACAGGTGGCATTTTCCTTTATCCCCAAAGAGTATCACAGCCAGATGAAAGCCCTCATTCAGGCTGGAGCTGACTCACACTCTCTGGAATATGTGAATGATGCTTCCTGGAAACGAAAACTGAGAATCATCAAAAACCATCTGGGCAACATCAAACGCTTTGAGCGTTACAACAAAAAACCACAAAATTAACTCTCCTGTGGTGTGTCTGTGCCAGCCTGGCCGTTTTCGGCTGGTGCTGGCATTCTTTTTTCCACATATTTGAGCAATTTTGTGGATAACTTTTGGAGGCTTTCCCTTTGTCAACAACCCACGGCCTAAAGGCCATGGGCTTGTAACTGCCCAGTCGTAGTAACGGATAGCTCCTCCGACCTTTAA
>CALWVS010000014.1 GCA_944385095.1 uncultured Oscillospiraceae bacterium | reverse complement strand
GTTTGTTTTCCATCTGCAAACGATGAATTTCATATGCCTGTTCTGCTACTATATCTCTAGGAACGGCATCTTTCCGTGGTCTCCCTTTTGGACGAGGTAGGATTCCAACCTCTAGCTTGCGTTCTTTCCTTCGTTCTCGTGTCAGCAATCGTTTCACCACATACTTATCCTTAAATCCATAATGTTCTGCAACTTCCCGCTGTGTCTTCCCTTCTGCCAACATAGCCTTAATTTCAGGCAACAGAGCCTGTATGTGTGTGTAATTTCGTTTGCTCATAATAACACCCCCTGATATAGTCTATTTTCCTACATCAGGGGGTGTTTTGTCACTGTCCATTTTTACTGGACCTGTTCAATCTGAACATCAATGGGGTTCCTATTTTGTTTATACATTGATATGTTGCATAGCTAACACATCATTTTTCAGCATAATCTACTTTATAGGAGTTGTATTCTATCCCTTTTCCTGTGTGTGGGCTACCACAAGATTATCATTGGGTAAAATCCAACTACTACCCGTTGGGATGATGGTTTCCATGCCTCTCTTAATGAGAATCACAAGCTGTCCATCTGCCTGTGGCAGTGTTGCCAAAGTATGATTTGCCCATTTATGACCCCGTTCAATGGTAATTTCAGAAAGGGTCATATGCTCTCTGTCCTCAAATGCTCTGGCTGCCAATACCAACAAATCACCCTGTTCCAGTTCGGTATCTCCATGGGGAACAATCATGTTCTCTGAGCGGACAATCATCGCCACCAGTAAGTCTCTGGGCAATCCAATTTCCTTCAGGGATTGTCCACACCAAAGGTGCCCCTCTCCCAGATGAATTTTCACAAAATGGATGTCACTCTCCTCCTGATAGTCTGTAAAGGTTTTGCCAACATCTGCGGTTGCATCAATCATATGAAGCAATTTTGATACTTGGGGTAACAAAGTGCCCTGTATGGAAATGGAGAATAAGACAATACAAAATACCAGATTGTACAGATTATAGGTGGTGTTGACTTGGCTTAGTACGGCTGATATGGCAAACACAATGGATGCCGCTCCCCGCAATCCTGCCCAGGATACCACTCCAATCTGTCCTATGGACGGGCGAAAGGGCAGCAATAACAGACCAGATGCCACCGGTCTTGCCACCAACGTCAGGAACAACATAATAAACAATGCTGGCAGTACAACGGCAGGCAATTCCACTGGTGTGACCAACAAACCTAACAGGAAGAAAATCATAACCTGTGCCACATCTGTTACTACATCAAAAAAGTGAACCAGATACCGCTTTTGGGGCAGATTGCTGTTACCAATCCAAATACCACACAGATATACACTCAAATAGCCATTTCCCTGCACGATACAGGGAAGTGCATATGCCAACAACATCACAGCAAATAAAAATACCGTTCTGCTCTGTTGTGTAGTCAAAATACCCCGTTTCAGCAGCCAGACTGCCACAACCCCCATCAAAATACCACAGCCAATCCCCAATAGAAGCTGTTTTGCCAGCATCACTGGCACAGAAACTTCCTGCCCTGCCATAAAGGTCAATGTCACTGTGGTCAACATATAGGAAATGGGGTCATTGGAACCAGATTCCAACTCTAACAGGGAGTCTGTGTGATGCTTCAATGCCAGCTTTCTGGAACGCAGGATATTAAAAACAGAGGCTGCATCTGTAGAAGAAATCACAGAGCCAATCAACAAACTCTCCAGCCATGGCAAATGTAATACAAAATGGACAAAGAGAGCTACCAGCCCTGCTGTTCCTGCCACTCCCAATGTGGACAACACCACAGAAGGCACCAAAACTGACCTTGCTTCTTTCAAATTCGTTCCAAAACCACCATAAAACATAATAAAAATAAGGCAAGTAGAACAAATGATATTGACAAATTCATAGTCATTAAAATGAATTTTCAACAGCCCATTTTCCCCGAAACACATACCTAGTGCCAAAAAAATCAGCAGGGATGGCACTGCTATTTTTTCCAGCACACGATTGAGCAAAATACAAATCATCACCACACTGCCCATCAAAATCAATGCTTCATTCATACACAATTCCCCTTTTTGTTTTCTTCTATTATAACAGATTCAATATATAGATACGATAAAGATTATGTAAAGAACCATATAAAAAGAACTGTAAACACATCAAACCATGTTTACAGTTCCTCATTTACATCATTTTCACGGTATAATAGACAAGCAGTGCAAACAACCATGCAATCATAGCATAAATGAGATAGTATGCTACCGTGCTTCCAACCAGAACAGACAGCCCCATGACCGCAATACTAACCACACAGCTCAGTCCCATTAGCAAATAACTGCTGCTTTCTTTTTGATTTTCAGCACTTGATCCACTCCGTCTCATCCAGAAAACGACTCCAGCTATGAGCACAATACCAACCACACACAAGGCAACCCAATAGTTTCTTGCACCTGCATTGCGAATAAACCAAAGCCCCATAATACCAAAGCTACTTGCCAATGCACAGACAAAAAATTCACGCTGGTAGAGATAATAGACCAATGCCAGTCCAGCACAGGCAGGCACCATCCAAAATAACATCTGAATTCCTGCGTCCTGAAATGCCAGCACAATCTGGATACAGGCAAATAGGACAGCAAACACAATGGTCACAGACATTTGAAGCCCCATTGCTTTTTTCTGTCTCCATAAAAAAATTGCCCACACAGCACAACCTACAGCCACTGCAAGCATCACCCATTTGCCATATTGCAGGACACTGTGTACCGTAGTTGCCAAATTAACACTTTCTGTTGTGAGCTGATAATTGATATAGGTTCGATTGACCAACACCAGCAAAAACTCTATGACGAGGAACACTCCCACCCATACTAAAGAGCGGTTAAAGTCCTGATCCTCTTTTCGCCGTTGTACCTCTTTTTCATGATAATTCATCTTTTTTGATTCTCCTTGCCTGTTCGTCTCAATCCCTTTGGATAGACAACGTCATATGCACCGATCATCCAGTCAGGTTAACATTCTATCAGATATCTTATTTTTTTGCAAGCCATAAATCCGGTAAAATACATAAATATGGAAAAATTTAAAGTTTTTTAAAAATTTAACTTCCATTCTATACCTTTATCATACCAAATCTACCACATTCTATACATAAAAAAACAGGGGGTTTTTCTCCTTGAAAAACCCCCTGTCATTCTATTTTAATTAGTTGTTTCCTCCAAATTCAGAGAAGAAACGGTCATGAATTGCCTGCACTGCACGGTCGGCATCCCGCTCATCTACCAGCACAGAAACCTTAATTTCACTGGTAGAAATCATGTTGATGTTAATGGATGCACTGGAAAGAGCTTCAAACATCTTACATGCCACACCAGGATTATTGATCATGCCAGCTCCTACAATGGACACCTTTGCCACATGGGTACTCAACTCAACAGACTGGAACCCAATGTACTGCTGATTTTCCTCCAGAATTTTCTTTGCCTCCTCGGCGTCTCCTCTAGCAACAGTAAAGCTGATATCTTTACTGCTGTCACGACCAATGGACTGGAGAATAATGTCCACATTGATTTTGTGCTTTGCCAGCAGAGAGAAAATTTTAAAGGCAATACCAGGCTCATCTGCCAAGCCAATCAGGGCAATTCTTGCTACATCTTTATCCTTAGCCACACCGCTCACATGGGTCTTTTCCATACTCTTGACTACCTCCTTAACCTTTGTACCAGGATTTCCAGTAAAGCTGGAGAGCACCTCCAGATTTACATTATATCTCTTTGCCATCTCAACAGAGCGATTGTGCAGTACCTGTGCGCCCAGACTTGCCAGTTCTAGCATCTCATCAAATGTAATCTCTTCCAGCTTTCTTGCACCAGTCACACTGCGTGGATCTGCTGTATACACGCCATCCACATCTGTGTAAATCTGGCACAAATCTGCATGAAGTGCCGCTGCCAATGCCACAGCTGAGGTATCAGAACCGCCTCGTCCCAATGTAGTAATATCACCATATTGATTGATGCCCTGAAAGCCTGCCACAAGAACAATTTTCTTTTTATCCAGCTCTGTCTGAATACGCTCTGTCTGAATACGTCTGATACGGGCATTGCTGTGGGCTGCATCGGTGTGCATACCAGCCTGCCAGCCAGTCAGGGATACCACCTGATACCCCATTGCCTCAATCGCCATTGCACACAGGGAAATGGAAATCTGCTCCCCTGTTGCCAACAGCATGTCCATCTCACGCTTGGAAGCGTGTGGGTTCAGCTCTTTTGCCTTTTCAATCAAATCATCTGTGGTGTCTCCCTGTGCAGACAGAACAACCACTACATTGTGTCCCTTGCGGTAGGTCTCTGTGATAATGCGTGCCACATTGCGCACCCGATCTGCATTTGCCACCGAGCTGCCGCCAAATTTCTGTACGATAAGTGCCATATTGTGTCTCCCTCCAACAGTTCATGGACCATAACTATTTTTCTCTATTCTATGTCTGCCGACTTTCACCGGTTCACTCCGACAATACACGTAGTTTTGACAGAAGTTCTATATGAGAAAGCCGCTCTTTTAACTCTGGTTCTGTCATAGGTGGGGTCAAGCAGGCAGTTTCCCCCGCTGGAGCACCACTGCGTGCCAAGGGCTGCACCTCTCCACAGGCACTTCTGAGCTGCTCCACAGAAGCAGTGGTACGGATATACCAGCGGGAGGTGAGGATATCAGGGGATACCACCAAATCTTCACGACCAGGTCCCCACTGATTGTGGTGGTCTCTCTTTTTGTCTTTTGCAATATCAATTACATCTGCTACCACAGCAGAGGCAGTGGGCAGCTTTCCTGCGCCACGACCATAGAACATCACATCTCCCACTGCGTTTCCAGTGACAGACACTGCATTAAATACATCCTCCACACCAGCCAGCGGATTTTCGCATGGGACCAGATGGGGAGCCACAAAGGCACAGACTTTGCCACCCTCCTGTCGGATGGCACGTCCCAACAACTTAATCTTATAGCCACAGGAATCCGCATAGGCCACATCCGCCAGCGTCACGTTGCGAATACCCTCTGTTGGCACCTGATTGGGGTAGACATGCTCCCCAAAGGAAAGGGCTGCCAGAATGCAGATTTTACGGCAGGCATCGTGTCCATCTACATCCGCTGTGGGGTCCTTTTCTGCATATCCATTGTCCTGTGCCTCTTTCAATGCCTGTTCAAAAGTCAATCCTGCTCGAATCATACGAGTTAAAATATAGTTTGTAGTTCCATTGAGAATGCCAGTAATCTGGTCGAACTCATTGGCAGCCAGACAGGCAGTGAGAGGTCTTAAAATGGGAATGCCGCCGCCCACACTTGCCTCAAACAGATAACTCACTCCATGTTCTCTGGCAAGCTGAAGCAGTTCATAGCCATGGGTTGCCACCAGCTCTTTGTTGGAGGACACCACACTTTTGCCAGCCTTTAACGCTCTTGTTGTAAATTCCAATGCAATGGTAGCTCCACCAATGGTCTCCACCACCACATCCACTTCTGGGTCCTGTTCAATCACAGAAAAATCTTTGACAAAACAGTGTTCATAAGGACTGCCAGGAAAGTCTCTCACATCCAAAATATACTTCAGATTGACCAGTTCATCCACTCGTCGTCCAATCAAGTCGCTGTTGGTGGTAAGCACCTCTGCTACACCAGAGCCTACTGTACCAAATCCCAAAATTGCCACATTCACCATATTCGTCTCACTCCATCCGTTCCTCTTTTTTAACCTGCTAAAATCTCACATCGAATGACACCAGCACTGGAAGAGGCTGCTGACAACATTTCCTCTAATGACCACTCCAAAGCAGATGTCTCTGCGGTAATGGTTACAACGGCACAGCCGTTGGTGGGAATATTTTGATTGATGGTCAAAATATTGGCTCCTGTCCCTGCGAACACATTCAAAAGCCCTGACAGAATACCAGGCTCATCTCTCAGCATCATCTGAAACGTGACAATACGACCATGAAGCATGTCATTGAACGGTCTGACCGCATCTTTGTACTTATAAAATGCACTGCGGCTGATGCCCACTGCTTTGGCTGCTCCATTGACAGTGGTCTCCTCTCCCGTTTCTAAAAGACGTTTCGCCTGTGCCACCTTACGGAAGATTTCTGGCATGGATGAAGCTTCAACAATAAAATATCCCGCTGATTGATTCATACTTTTACCCCTTCTGTCCTTATATGGTGGTCATATGTTTCTCGACTGTGGTCTATTTTAACACAGCTTTTGACAGGATGCAACGAAAATCCACAGATGAAAAATAGATTTTATGGGCAATGAATGCTCCATTTTTGTGATATCTACCAAGAAAGAGGGGACTCACTCCCCTCTCTCCTGTCGTAGTTTCAATTGTTGTCCTCAATACCCGTAAGGTCGTCCAGTTTCGGGATTTATTTTGACTTCTTCCTGGCTGGAATTCCCTGGATCATCTGGCTGTGTATCGATGTCCTGACTTCCACCATCCGGTGACTGAATATCCTGTGAACCACCACCCTCAGATTCCTCTGGCTCTGTGGGTTTTTCTGGGTCCGTAGAGGTCTCCGGTTCCTCTGGCTCCTCTGGTTCTTCTGGTACTGTTGGGTCTGTTGTGTGCACTGTACAGGTTCCAATCCCTGCTACACTTTGGTAGAGATAGGCATTGTCCTCTGCTACAACGCCTCCAATGCTCTCTCGATCCAGATTGAGATAGCACCAGTTGCGCACACTGACCTCTGGGCAATATGGTCCAGCCTGATGGTAAACACCTGTGAAACTGCCATCCTCGGACCAGATTGGATCATCCACACAGACACGAATGAGAGAGCCACTTCCAGACTCTAAAGAGTGACAAGTACAAATTTCGGTAGGTGCATCTTCAGCAAATACATAATCGCTGGCAACACGGCTTCCTCTTGGGTCGTGTTGACATGCTTCAATGGCTCTACCGCCACAGTCCATACAATAATATACCTGTTCCAATCCGCCGGGTTTGGAGAACGATTGATTCTCCAGACCTTCATGGATGGGGCGCATCACTTTGCCCCACAAATTGGAGGCTGGGTTGTACATGCCTGGTGTATTGACACGTTGGTTGTATTCATAGCCTACCCACACCGCTGCGGTGTAATATGGAGTATAACCTACAAACCAGCGGTCATACTTACTGTCTGTGGTACCTGTTTTACCTGCAACTGTCATGTTACTGATGCGCACCTCGTTGCGTGCCCCACCATTTTCTGCTACATTCTGTAATAAAGAGTTCATATAATACGCTGTTGTAGCTTTGAGTACCGTTTCATCCCCACGGCTGTTATCCAAAATAATGTTGCCATCTGTATCTTTTACTACAGTATAGGTGCGCGCCTCACGGTAAACTCCATTATTAGGGAAGGTTGCAAATGCCTGTGCCATATCCCGAGTGGTTACACCATCGGTCAAACCACCCATAGAGAGAGGAGCCACGTTCACATCACTGACTACTTGTCCATTCACTTCTTTTCCACTTTCCAGAGGAAGGTGGAATTTTTGTGTACCAAACTCGAATGCCTTGGCAGGTGTGACCAAATCAGCAACCACACTCACTGCAACAGTATTATAGGACTCTCTTACAGCCTCTTTGACTGTCACTTGTCCACGGTAACGACCATCTACGTTGACCGGCCACGCCTTCCCATTGAGTACCTCATGTGGATAATCAGAAATCACTGAGATGGGTGTAATGAACCCCATTTCGATGGCAGGTGCATAAACAGTCAAAGGTTTAATGGAAGAACCCGGCTGACGCAGAGCATCAGTCGCTAAATTTTTCCAACGGTTTCCTTCCTTTGCCCCTACACGTCCTACAATAGCGGCAATATCCCCTGTCTGGTTATCAATAATGGTAATGGCAGATTGAAGTTCCTGTCCATTAGAAGAAAAATCCAAGTTGGAGCGATCCTCATAAATCGCCTCTGCCTGAGCCTGCACTTCAGGGTCTATGCAGGTATAAATCTGAAGCCCACCATTGGAGAGCAGTTGACTGGCAGCCGATTCCGAATAACCTTTCTGCTCCTGCAAATCGTGAATGACATCTGTAATCACCTGCTCCTCATACCAGGAATAGAGGTCTGTATTATTGGTCTCGCCCTCTGCTTTTTCAAATACCAACTCCTGTGCCACTGCTTCGTTATACTCGCTCTGTGTAATCATTTCCTGTTGCAGCATCTGACTTAAAATCAACTCTTGGCGATACTTATTCCACTCTTTGGCACTCCACATTTCTCCCTCGCTGTTTTCTACTTTTGCGATGGAGTAGGGACCATATTTGGATGGGTTGTTGGTAATGGCAATCAGACTTGCACACTCAGCCAGTGTCAACTCTGATACATGTTTTCCAAAATATTCATAGGAGGCAGCTCCCACACCTTCACAGCCACTTCCCAAAGGGATAATATTCAAATATCGCTCCAAAATGACATCTTTATCATAATTTGCATCCAACTTTAGTGCACGGAATATTTCTGTCACTTTTCGTTTAACTGTTGTCTCATTATAATCTGTCAAATTTTTAATGAGCTGCTGGGTAATGGTAGAACCGCCTTGAATATCTCCGCCTGTAAACATGCTGAATACTGCCTGCGCTGTTCTCCACCAGTCCACACCGTCGTGGGTATAAAATCTGCGGTCTTCAATGGCAACAGCTGCATCTTTCAAATCCTGTGGGATTTCATCAAAATCCACCCACTGAGATTTTGTGACGCTTAATACCTTACCAAGTTCCTGATAATTTCCATTTTGATCCTGATAATACATCACACTATTTTCATTCAGGGAAAAGTTGCCCAAATCCATATCTGCTTCGGGCAAAATAACACTTTTGATGTATACAGCAGCAAAGCACGCCAGCATGGCACTGGTGGTAATTCCAATCAACAACAGTGTACCAATGACCTGAAAAAACAGCTTTACCTTGCTTTTGCGCTTTCTTTTTCTGGGTCTTTTCTGTACTTCATCCT
Organism: uncultured Oscillospiraceae bacterium; assembly: GCA_944385095.1. Lineage (GTDB taxonomy): Bacteria > Bacillota > Clostridia > Oscillospirales > Oscillospiraceae > Lawsonibacter. The sequence continues at coordinate 41,354 of CALWVS010000014.1, read as the reverse complement.
CATGATACTCCGGGTTGCTTCTTCGATTGCGTGGGGATGGTTCCCGCTCTGAATAATAATTTCGTTCTGACACGTTCTTACCTCCGACTATAGGACAGTATTGCGATCCAAGATCCATGTCTTTCCATTCCATAACAGCTTTGAGTCTTCTTCACGGTGTGGCAGGTTGACAATATGAAAACTCAGGTTAATAGTATACCATATTTTGCGCATTTGTCCATCCCATGATTTTCCCCACCTATGTTGTTATCCATTCTCATCCAAATTTTAGACATCACTCCAGATTTGTCATATTTCTTCCATGTTGTGCAATACCACCCAAAATTTTTTCTGCTTTTCTACTTGCATTTTTGCTACATACGGGTTAAAATAAACCCAGAACACAGGCAGGAGGGATTTCCCCATGAGTGAGACATTTGGTCCCGATTTTATTACCGTTACGGATGAGGACGGCAACGAATTCGAGCTTGAACTGGTAGATACATTAGAACATAATGGGGTTGTTTATTGTGCCCTTTTCCCTGCTGTGGCAGAGGATGAGGAAACAGGCGAACCTGTTGATGTGGATGCAGATGATGAAGATTATGGTCTTGTTATTATGAAGATTGTGGAAGAAAATGGCGAGGAGCTTTTCTCTACTCTTGATAGTGACGAGGAACTGGACGAAATCTATAATCTCTTTATGGAACGCTTCTTTGAGGAAGATGACGACTAGAATACTTTCCTGCTCGGTGCGTGATGGGCTCTTTTAAACCCACATTTCTTAAAAGGGATGCCCACCTCACAGCGTGGCTTGCAGGCCTCCCGACACCCTTTGAGGTTTGTTGGAAGTTGGAAGCAGTAAAGCGTTGTGGAGGCAACCCACCTGCCATTACGTGCAGGTTTTAAACGGGTTCACACGGCCAGAGCGGGGTATATAATATGTATTATTTTTGGTCACAGATTTGTCTGTGACCATTTTCTATTCCCATGAATTTTTTGTAAACCATTGCTTGTTTTCACTTGTTCCACTTGAATCTACAGATAATTTCCGGTATAATAATTCGGAATTTGTTCTATCCAATTTTTGTGTGGAACAAAGCAATTACTTTTTCGGAGAGGATGATGAAAACCGTGAGTGCATCCAGAGAAAAGAAGGCACGCACAGGCTCTACCTATGTACAGAAGCGCAACAACAAAGAACAGGATACACAACAGCGCAAACATCTCTTGTATGGAGTGGTTGGCGGTGTCTTGGCTGTTCTTGTGGCTGCCCTGCTCATTTGGGATAGTGGCTTTTTTCAGAAAAATACCACAGCAGTCACCATTGATGGCGAGGCTTTTACCCCCGCTGTAGTCCAGTACTACTACAACTCTGCTATGCAGACAGAACTTTCTATGGTGCAGTATGGCATGTCCAGCTTTGACTACACACAAAGCCCCAAAAAGCAAATCAAAGATGAGGAAACTGGTCAGACCTATCATGATTACTTTATAGATGAGGCAATCGAAGCCCTGACTCAGACCACCATGCTCAATCACACTGCACAGGAAGAATCCTATGTGCTGTCTGAGGAGGGGCAGGAGTACCTGCAAACACAACTGAGTCAACTGGATGTTGCATGGAGAGTCAGCGGAACCTACTCCAATCTGACAGGATATCTGCGTGCCAACTATGGCAAGTATATGACAGAGGACATTTTTAAGGATATCGTTAATCGTGAAATCACTGCATCTTATTTCCAGCAGGACCATCAGGACTCCCTGACCTATACTGCATCTGATCTTGACACTTATTATCAAGAACACAAAAACGAACTGGACACCTTCACTTACTCCGTCTTTACAGTACAGGCAACTGTACCTACACAGACAGATGAGGAAGGCAACACAGTAGAATTGAGTGAGGAGGAGCAGACCGCCGCTCTGGAAACTGCAAAAACAGAGGCAAAGGCTCTGGCAGAGGAAATTCAGACAAAACTGCTCTCTGGTACGGATGCTCAGACTTTAGCCACCGAGTATGAAGAACAGCTTTACTCCAGCAATGTGAATGTCACCAATGTAGGCTCCAGCGTATCTAGCAGCTATTCTGAGTGGCTCTATGATGAAAACCGTACTCCAGGTGAGGTTTCCATTCAGGAATATGACAACACCAGCAGTTATCTGTACTATGTTGTACAATTTGAAAACCGTTATCTGGATGAGTCCCCCACTGCTGATGTGCGTCATATTCTTATCGGTGCAGGTTCTGACCCAACAGAGGAAGAATTTGCAGCTGCTGAAGAAAAGGCACAGGGAATTCTTGACCAGTTCCTTGCAGATGGCGGCACAGAGGAGGACTTTGCCACACTGGCAGAGGAAAACAGTGAGGACAGCGGCTCTGCTTCCAATGGTGGTCTTTACACTGGTGTCTCCACCTCCACTGGCTTCATTGAAGCATTTACTCAATGGTGTCTCGACCCTGCCCGTCAGCCTGGTGACACAGGACTTGTGAAAAATGAGGGCAGCTCCACAAAGGGTTGGCACATTATGTACTTTGTAGGCTGGAATGAGCCTGTCTGGAAACAGACTGCCACATCTGCCCTTCAGTCCTCTGATATGACAGTATGGCTGGAAAATCTGACAACCGATGTTCAGGTGGAACGTGGTTCCGGTCTGGACACCATCTAAAAAGAAATGGCTTACGACCTCTAAGCATCTCCATGCTTAGAGGTCGTATTCTTGCAACCATCCCAAAAATGTTCTATAATAGCAAGGTACTTTGCAATATTGGAGTGATTTCAATTTATGACCCCAGAGGGCTTTTTTCAACAATACGCTTCTGTACTGAATGCACAACAACGCTCTGCTGTGCTCCACAATCAGGGACCCGCACTCTTGTTGGCAGTGCCTGGAAGCGGAAAGACCACTGTATTGGTCACACGCCTTGCCTATCTGGTCACTTGTTGTCAAGTAGATCCCAGTCAAATTCTGACTGTAACCTACACTGTGGCTGCCACCCAAGATATGCGCCGCCGGTGTAACCAACTCTTTGGTGCAGAACTTGCCCACTCTCTCACTTTTCGCACCATCAATGGAGTCTGCGCCCATATCATTCGCCGCTATGAGAAAACCTACCAGCGCACTGCATTTCAACTGCTTTCTGATGAACGGGAGCTGAACCACCTGATTCGTACCCTTTACCGCACCATTTCTGACGCCTATTTAAGTGAGGGAGATATTAAGGAGTTGCGGACACAAATTTCCTATTGTAAAAACAGCATGCTATCTCCACAGGAAATAGAGGAAATATCCTGTTCTAATTTGCGCTTCCCCCCTCTCTATCGGGCATACCAAACTCATTTACGGGAGCAGAAACAGATGGACTATGACGACCAGATGGTGTATGCTCTTCAGATTTTACGCAGCTATCCCCAAATTTTACAGCAAGTACAGCATCAATGGAACTATTTTTGTGTGGATGAGGCACAAGATACCTCCAAAATTCAACATACCATACTGCATCTGCTCTCCTCCCATACACAGAATCTTTTTCTAGTTGGAGACGAGGACCAAAGTATTTATGGGTTTCGTGCCGCCTATCCCAAAGCATTTTTAGAATTTCCAAAGCGGTATCCCAACGCCCATATTTTATTGATGGAGCAAAACTACCGCTCTACCCCCGCCATTGTTCAGCATGCGGATGCAATGATTCAGCGCAATCAGAGCCGCTTCAAAAAACATATGGTTCCCTTTCGTACCCAAAACACCCCCATCCGTCACACCATCCTCACAGACCGCAGCCAACAGGCAAACTATCTGTTAGATGCAGCTCGCAACTGTCAGGAAGAAACTGCTATTCTATACCGCAACCACGACAGTATTCTACCTTTGTTGGATTTATTGGAGCGTGAAGGAATTCCCTATCAATGCCGGCAAATGGAGCGCAGCTTTTTTTCTCACTTTATTGTACGGGATATTTTGGATATCTTATACTGGTCCTTCCATCCCCATGACAGCCGTCCTTTTTTTGACCACTATTACAAGCTAAATACCGGCTTACGCCGTGAAGAAATGCAGTTGATACAAACACAATACAAGCAGTCCTCTGCCACTTCCATTCTGGATTTTCTGTTGACTTTACCTGACCTGCGACCACGGGTACGGGAGAATGTGCAATATTTACAACTGCGTCTCAATCGTCTGTCCCAGTGCTCCAGTTTTCAAGCCATTCAACACATCTGTGGAACTATGGGTTATGGTTCCTACTTAGAGTACCGCAACGCTGACACCTCCAAACTTTCCATTCTCAAGGCTCTTGCCCATCAAAATCCAAATCTTGACACCTTTCTCCAACGCCTTTCACAGCTTCAGGATGTGATTTCTGTGGGTGGCAGTCAAACTCCCTGTGCTCTGACCTTATCCACCATTCATGCCAGTAAAGGGCTGGAATTTCAGCATGTCATTGTGATTGATGCAGTGGATGGCATTTTACCCAGTGTGCCTCTCCAGCCCAACGGCACCCCAATACGGCAGGAACACTGGGAGCTGTTAGAAGAAGAACGTCGGCTTTTTTATGTGGCAGTCACCCGGGCAAAGGACACCTTGGAACTCATTTCCTGTTCCAAAGACTATGGTTCTCTTTCTCCACCCTCCACCTTTATTCAGCAGTTCCTACCCGAAAAACGAAAGAAATCCTACTCTGTAGCTCCCTCAGCGCAAAATAAAGCCCAGTTTCTTCCCACTGTCCCAGTCACTCATACCATATTTGGAGATGGTGTGATTTCTGCCTGTGACGACCCCCTGATTACCATTCGTTTTGCAGATGGCAAAACACGTACCTTTGACCTTCCAAGCTGTCTAGCAAAAGGACTGTTGATGCTGTCTGCCGCACCCTGATACCATTGAAAGGAACCTGTTACCATGTGGAAATCCATTTCTTCCTTTTTCAGGAAAGAACCTGTGCTGGTCCTCTCCTGCCTGTGTGCCCTTGTCTCCTGTCTGTTTGTTCCCCCATCATTGGACTATCTCTCCTATATTGATGTGCGTGTGCTCTGCCTTCTGTTCTGTCTCATGGCTGTTGTGGCAGGTTTACAGGAATGTGGTCTTTTTCTGGTACTTGCTCAAAAACTCCTGACGGGAGAACGCCCACTGCGTATTTTAACCATCACACTGACTATGCTTCCCTTTTTTTCCTCCATGCTTGTGACCAATGATGTGGCATTGATTACGTTTGTTCCCTTTGCTATTTTGGTTTTGGGTATGGTGGGTCGACAAGACTTGTTGATTCCTGTCATTGTACTTCAAACCATTGCCGCTAATTTGGGAAGTATGACCACCCCTGTAGGCAATCCACAAAACCTGTTTCTCTATGCCCACTATGATTTAACCATTGGGGAGTTTCTGTCCGTTTTACTTCCTCTCACTATCATCAGTTTGGTGATTTTGTGTGTTATCAGCCTGTTTGTAGGTGGAAAGGGCTGGATTTCTGTCTCTTTTCCAGAACAGGCAACCATTCAAAATCAAAAACATCTTGTTCTTTATCTGATTCTTTTTCTTTTATGTCTCCTATCTGTCAGCCACATACTATCCCATTGGGTTCTAACGGTTCTTGTTATTGCAGTTTTGCTTGTGTGCAACCGAAAACTGCTGTTTGAAGTAGACTATCTCCTTCTCTGCACCTTTGTCTGTTTCTTTATTTTCAGTGGAAATTTAGGTAATATTCCTGTGGTGGTACAGACATTATCCCAATTTTTGGAGCGCAGCACCCTTTTGTCCTCCGCTGTTGCCAGCCAAGTGATTAGTAATGTCCCTGCTGCGGTTCTTTTAGCTGGGCTCACAGACCACTGGCAGGAGCTGTTGACAGGGGTAAATGTGGGAGGATTGGGAACTCCAGTTGCTTCCCTTGCCAGCCTTATTTCCTTAAAATTCTATCTGCGTACCCCAGATTCCCGCATTTCTTCCTATTTGCTCTGGTTTGGAATTTCTAATCTGATTGGTCTGGGTATCTTACTTCCACTTTCTCTTTTTTTCCTTCCATAAAAATTATCTGGATGTATTGAAAATCCTGTGGTATGATAGCAGTAGATTTTGTGTGTTGTTCAGCTAGGAGGGATTCTTTTGAAGTATACACAACTGATTGAGGTGTTGAAAGAACAAGGGATTGACACAGAACATGCCATTGAACGATTTATGGGCAATGAGTCTCTCTACCTCTCTTTTATTCAACGTCTCCCAACCTTCATAAACTGTGAAAAAATTCGGAGTACACTGGAACAAGAAGATGAGGATGAATTTTATATGGCTGTCCACTCTTTGGATGGAGTCTCTGGCAATTTGGGACTTACCACAATTTTTGAGTGTTGTAATGCCATCCTGGTGGAATTTCGTTCCTCAAAATTTAAAAACCCAAGTAAACTACTGGGTCTGGTTCAAGAAATCGAACAGGAGAGAGATCGTATTTTGGAATTTCTGTCTGGAATAACTGTATCAGAGGAGTGAGCAAATTCATGAAGCGGAATACTCTTTACATTTTAGATGACTCTGAACTGGACCTTGCCATTCTCAATGAAATTTTTAAACGGGATTTTCAAGTGACCTGTTTTTCCTCTACCAATCTACTTCTATCTGCTTTAAGAGAGCATCACCAGCAAGTCTGTGCCATTTTATTGGATGTATGTCTGAGCAGAAGGAATGAAGGGCTGTCTATTTTGCGATGACTACAGGAACACCCTAACTTTTCAGCCATCCCCATCATTCTGATTGCCTCAGATGCCAACAGAGACAACGTGATGGACGGCATTGAATTGGGGGCCATTGACTTTTTGGCAAAACCAGTCAATCCTCACTATGTCAGGGAACGTGTTCTCAATACTGTGGCTACTGCATGGAATGAAACTCCACCAGAACAACCGAAAAAGGCTTCCACTGTGGATACAAATTCAGAGGAAACAAAGCATCTTCCTCCATTATTTGAGGAAGAAACTCCCTATGCCCTTTCCTCCAGTGGTCCCATTGGCAGTACAGGTCCCTTTTTCCTCCTCCCAGAAGACATTGAAACCATTGCCAGTGGCTGGATTAAACGATTGGTTATGCTCTGTCAGTATAGACCCAACCTTTCCTTAGGGCAGGTTCGTAATATTCAGGAGTTGACCTCCCTTTTAGCCCAACAATATGTCATGGACCATCCCAATGGCTCTCTCTCAGAGGTGGATGCAAAGATGATTGGTGTGGCTGCTACTTTTTATGATATTGGTCTGATTGGAATTCCAGATGATATTCTGCGGGGCGGCATTCATCAGCCCAGCCCAGGTCAGGAAATTTATTTAAAACATGCAGATATTGGGCGAGAAATTTTCCAGAATTCAGAAACAAAACACCCATTTTTATATTACTGTTCAGATATTGCCTACTGGCACCACAAAAATTATGATGGCACTGGCTATCCACACACAAATACCCGTGTTGAAATTCCTATCTGTGCTCAACTGGTGCGTGCTGCGCTGCGTATTACATACCATATGCGTCTGTCTATGAACCACACTGACCGCTTCCAACGGGTCATTCGTGCCATTTCTTCTGAAGCAGGTCACAGTATTTCTCCAGACATGTATCAAACAATCGAGCACTGTAAAGATCAACTGGAGCTTTTGCTGCGTGTACAATATCCACAATAGGACATAGCTACAAATATTTCTGATTCAAAAATATGGCAGAATGAAACGCTCCCTTCCAGATTGACATGAGAACTTGGAAATCTCATGTCAATCAGAGGGGAGCCTTTTTCATATTCTAAACAACATAAATCCACTTTTTTTCTTGACATGCTCATTCACCAATGATACTCTATCCTTGAAGTGTTGATTTGCTTTTCAAGCATATGGTAGAGAGGAAATGAGCCTATTATGTATCAACTATTTGAGTCTATCAAAAAAACTTTGTTTCCTGTGGCGAAAACAGAAAAAAAAGAAGAAACCCTCAAAACGACAGAACAGGATACTGAACCACCTGTACATGAACACACACTAGACGAATTGCTTGATACATGTGAAGGAGCAGCGTGTGAAGTTCTGACAAAGGATAATGATCTTCTATTTGCTGGATATGTCGCACATCGAAATCCTGATTTTAAAGCAATTGCAATTGAACCCAGGAAAAATTGTGAGGCACCTTTGGGAATCAAGCATGGCACCGCTGTCAAGCTTCAAGTTCGGGTCCGAGCAAAATGGGGTAATTTGGTCATGCTTTATGGCACTGTATCAGCATGCAGTGAGGAGCAATGGAACGTTTTTGTAGAAAGTGCTGTTGCCTGTACCGAATCCCGCAAAGCATTTCGGCAACGGGTAGATGTAGATGCAAAAATTCTCAGTGATGCAGATTTCGAGTTTCTGGAAACCTGTCACTTGGAAGACATTAGTTTGGTTGGTGTTGCCTTTTCTACGCCCCTCGCATTAGAAATGGGGCAGCCCTTTATCCTGTCAATTCCCTACCTGCTGAAAAATAGTCACAGCTATCAACTTACCTGTACTGTGGCAAGTGTTCGGAACATCGCTCAGCCAGATGAATCCCCTTGCTGGCGGTATGGCTGTGCCTTTGACACATTAAATGAAGAAATGGAAAACGCGTTGTATAAAGATATTATGACACTGCAACAAAACGGTCGAGGTACATAATTGTCTTTTTTATTTTTGAAATTGGATTCATGCTTTCCCATATATCAGTTCCTAGATTTTCTCTTGCTGTGTGAAAAAATCCATAGTGATTGCTCTATTTTGTCAATCACTATGGATTCTATTTTTTAATAATTCATCTGTTTGCGGCGAGACAGATTCATGGTACCATCCTGCATCTGGTCCAGATTTTCAAGGCTCTTGCCAGTTCCTTCTGCCACACAGGAAATAGCATCTTCTGCCACTCTGGTTTCAATACCAGTATGTGCTTCAATCAGTTTGTCAAAACCCCACAACAGGGAGCCACCGCCTGTCATTACAATACCATTGGTAGAAATATCTGCCACAAGTTCTGGTGGAGTACGCTCCAACACACCATGGATTGCCTCCAGAATACGGCTGGACACTTCCTCAAATGCCTCAATCATCTCACTAGAGGAGACAGAGAACACCCTGGGCAGACCTGTTTTCAGACAGCGACCTTTGATTTCCATTGTCACTTCTTCTGGTCGTGGGAATACACAGCCAATACTCATTTTCAGCTCCTCAGCGGTACGGTCGCCAATGAGTACATCATGTTTACGACGGATGTACTTTACCACTGCCTCATCAAACTTGTCACCTGCAATTTTGATGGAGGCTGATTCTACCACACCACCCAGAGAAATCACTGCAATATCAGCTGTACCGCCGCCAATATCCACCACCATATGTCCATCTGGCTTTGTAATATCAATACCTGCACCAATAGCTGCTGCAACAGGCTCCTCAATCAAGTAGGCACGACGTGCTCCAGCCTGAATACCAGCATCCACCACAGCACGTTCTTCTACTTCTGTAATACCAGAGGGTACACAGATAAGCAGGCGGGGCTTGAAAAGGCTAAAGGTTGTTACCTTCTTGATAAATTCCTTCAGCATACGTTCTGTCATATCATAGTCAGAGATGACACCTTCACGCAGTGGACGCATTGCCACAATATTACCTGGTGTACGTCCCAGCATTGCCTGAGCATCTGTACCTACTTTCAACAACTTGCCCGTATTCTTGTCCATTGCCACCACAGATGGCTCACGCAAGACAACTCCCTTGCCTTTGATATAGACCAGAACAGAGGCAGTACCCAAGTCAATACCAATATCTTTGCTAAATAAATTAAACATTGTACTCACCCTATCAATTGTCATTCCCAGCTCTATTATTATGTGGGTATTCTGCTATAAATAAACTCATAGAACATTATAGTCGTTTAGACTTTGGTTTTCAACTATTTTTTTCAAAACAATTTTCTGTTCCAAGAGAAAAATTCTGTCTATTTTTCCTGCTCTGTGCCAATGTAGCACAGCAGATTTGCGCTGCACCATGTTCCATCAAAACACTTGCACATTCTTCCAAAGTGGAGCCACTGGTCACCACATCATCCACCAGCAGAATATGTTTCCCAGCAACATTAACTCCATCCAACATTTGATAGGCACCTAATACATTTCCTCTCCGTTGAGCATCTTCTGACAGTGTGGACTGTGCCTGTGTATGTCGTACCTTTTTCAATGTTTTTTGAAGTGGAAGACCTAATTGCTCTGCCACACCCTCTGCCAGTTTTTTCCCTTGGTCATACCCTCTTGTGCGCAGTCGTTTTTGACTGATGGGTGCCCATGTCACAAAATCAAGCGGTTTTGTGTAATGATCTTGAACACATTGTGCTACCAAAATCCCATATCGTCTGCCATAGCTTGGGCAGCCATAAAATTTAAAACGGTGAATGGAGTCTGGAACACTGTTCCGATATGCCATAGGGGAATAGCAGCCTTCTGTAAATTCTATTTTTCTCAAGGCATTTTCCCCTTCTAACCATGGAATCACCTCCTGACAATTTTCACAGAGAGCGAGCAATGGACTCTCTAAAAGTTTTCCACAAAAAGGGCATTTGGGTGGATATAATAGATCCAGCAGCCATGTCCAAATCATACTTTCTCCTCCATTTCCCAGCGAAAAACTTTTTCAACAACCAGCCAAACAAATCCCAGCAACCAGTGATAAAATAATCACTGACCGCTGGGATTTTTCCATCTTTATTTGGTACAAACTTAGAAACAAGAACTCAGATACATCCAATTCCTTTATGTATCATCAATATTTATCAAAATTGGATGTGACAGGTACACTCATACTGGAACCACCTTCTGCCTCTCTCTTTTCCTGCTTCTCAGCCTCAATGGAGTAATTCATGTCCAAATCAAGGTCAACATTGTCCATGCCATAGCCCTTCTCTGCTGCATCATTGCTCAACTTAAACTGACGCAACAAGTCACGCATAAAGGAAGCCTGCTGATCCAGTACCTGACTGGCTGCTGCACTCTCCTCAGAAGTGGCAGAAGTAGTCTGTACCACAGAAGAAATCTGGTCAATACCCATAGAGATCTGGGAGATTGTGGTTGCCTGATCTCCGGCAGCATAAGCCACCTTATCGATCATCTTCAAAATGTCGTGAACAGATGCAGACACTTCATTAAAAGCACTCTCCGTCTGGGCTGCGTTCTTTTCTCCTCTTGTCACATGGCGCAATGTATTTTCAATCAGTTCCGCAGTGTCTTTTGCTGCACTGGCAGACTTTTGAGCCAAACTACGCACTTCGCTGGCAACCACTGCAAAACCCTTACCAGCTGTACCTGCACGGGATGCCTCCACAGCGGCATTGATGGCCAAAATATTGGTCTGGAACGCAATGTCATCAATCACCTTAATAATGCTTTGGATGCTCTTAGATGCCTCTGTAATATCCTGAATAGAACCAACCAACTGCTTCAACTCTGCCTGACCACGGGCAACAACTTCTCCTGTATTCTTTCCAAGATTATTTACTTTTTGTGCATAATCAGAGGTTCCTGTAATATGGTTACGGATATCTGTAATAGATGCAGATAATTCCTCCACACCACTGGCCTGCTCTGTTGCTACCTGTGCCAGAGCTTGGGAACCTTGTGCCACCTGACTTGCTCCAATACTCACCTGAGATGCAGATTGATCCATATCCTTCAAGGTCTGGACAATCTTCGCCTGGAACTTTTCAATGGCAATTTGAATGTTTGCAAAGTCACCAAGGAAGGTAATTGGGCAACTGCATGCAAAATTACCTTTTGAAAACTCACTCATACCATAGTCAATGGCATCCATATATTTGCTCATTTCATCAAAGGAGAAGTTCATGCGATCACAAAGTTCACCAAACTCATTGTTGGCATGATAGTCAATGCGAGACTTCAGATTACCTTTGGCGAGATCATTGACGGCACCACGTGCCAGCTCCACAGCTTGGGAAATAGAACTGGTTGTACGCAGTGCAATCACCACTGCCATGATAAATGCAACTGCAAACACACCCACCAGACAGGCAATAAAAACAGTCAGCATAGTCATAGTATACTGTTCATGCTCCTGTTTTGCAATGTCAGTTGTATCATCAATATCCTGTGCAATACCAACCAATTCGTTCAGGGCTGGAGTACATTCATTTTGGATAATATCAATGGCATCATCAATATGTCCTGACTCAATTTCAGCCACTGCACGATCAGCAATCTCAAACCATGCATCAAATGCTTCTTCATACTTAGCTGCCAATCCGTCAGCTTCCCCATGTGTCTGCTTAAAAATAGCGACCTGCTCATCAATCTGACTCAGGCAGCTATCAATCTCTAACTTCAAAGTATTTCGTGTGGTTGTATCTTCAACAATCACCATCTCGCGCAGGTCTCTTGCTGCAATATTGACATAGATACGGCAGTTCTTGACTGCTGTATCAGCGGCAATAATCTCATTGACCAGCTTATCGGTATTGTGGCTGGTACTCAGCAAACCAAACACACCAACACTTGTAACGATGCCCGCCAGAAGAATCACTACCGCAAAGACCATGAGCAAGTATGGTTTCAGCTTCATCTTCCTAAACATACAATCTCTCCTCTGTTCCACATTATTACCGACTCCATCCCCTGTGTATCTTCCATTTGTGCTGAAGAATCATCTCCCTTTATGCTCTGCACCAATACACTTATAATAGATGTCTTATATCACCATCTTAGCACACTTTATCGAGAATTTAAAGTCTTTTCAAAAAATTTTTATGAAATGTGAAAGGCTGATTTTGTATCATATGAAACATATCTACATACGGTACCCATTCTCATCCCTTCCATTGTATTTTTGTACAAGATACGCTATAATTTCATCATCTCTATCATACTTTGGAGGGTTTTATGTTTCCTGATCACTTTCTAAAACGACTTGCTGAGCAACTTGGTCCTGATGGTTTGGCTGCCTTTCTGACTGCCAGTGACCGCCCCCGTGCTGTGGCACTTCGTATCAATTCCCTGAAAACGGACACTCCACCAGATTTGTCTCAATATGGGCTGGAATCTGTTCCTTGGGCACAACAGGGATACTACTACAATCCCGACACTCGACCTGGGCTGTCTGCCTACCATGAAGCCGGTCTCTATTATTTGCAGGAAGCCAGTGCTATGGCTCCAGCTGGTCTATTGGATGTACAACCGGGCATGACAGTACTAGACCTATGTGCCGCTCCCGGTGGAAAATCCTCTCAAATTGCTGCTCTTCTGCAAGGTCAGGGACTGCTCATTTCCAATGAAATTGAGCCAAAGCGTGCCACAATTCTGGGGCGCAATCTGGAACGGATGGCAGTTGCCAATGCCCTTGTACTCAATGAACACCCTAAAAAACTTTCGGAACGACTTCCCAGTTTTTTTGACCGAATTTTAGTGGATGCCCCCTGTTCTGGTGAGGGTATGTTTCGCAAGGAAGAAACCGCCTACACTGATTGGAGCGTAGAGACGGTACAAATGTGTGCAAAACGGCAATCAGAAATCCTGTCCTCAGCTGCTCAAATGCTTAAGCCTGGTGGTCGCATGGTCTATTCCACCTGTACCTTTGCCCCAGAAGAAAATGAAGGGGTCATTTCTGATTTTTTGCGCAGTCATCCTGAGTTCTCCCTGATTCCCGTTCAATCGCCTTGGTTTTCCTCTGGTCATCCTGAGTGGATTGCAAATCCAATGGATGGACTGGAAGGAACGGTTCGTCTCTGGCCCCATCTGCTCAGAGGAGAAGGGCACTTTGCAGCCGTTCTGATGCGGCAACCATCTGATGCAGTATCTCCCAAACAGCCAAAAGAACCTTCCATTTCCATGCCAAAGGAACTGGATGAATTTTGTAAAACCATGGGAATTGTTCTTCCAGAAGGGGATTTGATTTCCTTTGAAAAAAGTCTGTGGATGGCTCCCAAAAATATGCCTGCACTCAAGGGTCTGAAGGTAGTACGGGCTGGCTTGGAGCTTGGGCGGCTTTTGAAAAATCGCTTTGAGCCTGCCCATGCTTTGGCTCTGTGGCTGAAATATGCCAACAGTCAGGCAGATTTTCCAGTAGATAGTGAAGAAATCCGGCTCTATTTGTCTGGTCAGGTCTTGTCTGGAACACAAACGGGCTGGACACTGCTCACAGTAGATGGTCTGTCTCTAGGCTGGGTCAAGGGCAGCAATGGGGTCTTGAAAAATCACTACCCAAAGGGATTACGGCGCATGGGCACTTGATTACAAATCCCTTGTATACCGCAAATCAATACAGACAGTATCAGGTGGAAAGGGAATTTCTTCATAAGTCCCATTCCAAGTAAAACCATGTCTTTCATAAAATCGCCTTGCTCCCTCATTTTCCCGCAAAACATACAAAAAACACTTTGTAAACCCATCCTGTTTCAATCGGTGCAACACCTCCTCCATTAACAGAGAGCCATACCCCTTCCCAGTCTGTTCTGGCAGTGTGTAAAAGGAAATGACTTCTCCCCAGCCGACATACTCTTTGGATTGGAATTTGCACACAGTGCCTGACTGTGGACCAGCCTCTATTCTGGCTGGTCCATAACAGGCACAACAAACGGGTTTGTCCCCATCATACACCAACAGCCCATGATTCACACCGGTTGAAAACGTCTCCTGAAAAAATGGAATCCACCTGTCATCTGTGATTTCTCGCTCCATAAAATCGTTTGGGATTGCATCTACATATGCCTTCCTCCACCCTTCTGCGTGGATTTTAGACATCTGTGCATAGTCCTCATAACATGTTGCCTCACGGATTGACACCTGTTCCATATAGATCTCCTTTCTTTCGCAAAATAAGCCGAACTGTATCTTGAACAGTCCGGCTTATTTTTACAAATCAGCACATTTTTGCACCAGCAGGGATTTTGTCATCAATCATCAGCAGATTGAGACGTTCCTCACCTTTCTCTGTGTGAACCGCAGAAATCAGCATACCATTGGATTCCTGTCCCATCATTTTCCGTGGGGGCAGATTGACAATGGCAACCAACGTCTTTCCAATCAGATCCTCTGGCTGATACCACATGGCAATACCGGAAAGAATCTGACGGTCTACTCCTGTACCATCATCCAGTGTAAATTTCAGCAGCTTATTGGATTTCTTCACTGCCTCACATGCCTTGACCTTCACTGCTCGGAAATCACTTTTGCAGAAGGTCTCAAAATCTACTTTTTCCTCCAGCAGTGGCTCTACCTCCAAGGCAGGCAGGCTCTTTTTCTTTGCCTCCTCTGCCAACTGCTCCAGTGCCTCCAGCTCTTTTGCCATGTCAATTCTGGGGAACAAATTGTCTCCACGCACCACAGTAACATCTGCCCGTAAACTGCCATAGTGTGCCACACTTTCCCATGTGGAGCAAGCCTCACAGGCTCCAATCTGGCGCAGAATCTCAGCAGATGATTTTGGCATAAATGGAGTGAGCAGAACGGCACAAATACGCAGTGTCTCCAACAGATTGTACATCACCGTGGCAAGGCGTACCCCATTTGCCTCCATATCCTTTGCCAAAACCCAGGGGGCATTTTCATCAATATACTTGTTGGCTCTTGCAATCACCTTGAACACTTCTGCCAGTGCGTTCTGGAAGGCAAAGTGCTCCATCTGCTCCTCGTATCGGCTGCGCAATGTGGATGCCATCTCCACAAGTTCATGGTCCAGTGCATCCTCTTGACGAGCGGTTGGCAAAGTACCATCAAAATATTTGCCAACCATAGAGACAGTACGGCTGAGCAGGTTGCCCAAATCGTTTGCAAGGTCTACATTGATGGTTTGAATGAGAGCCTCATTGGAGAAGTTGCCATCAGAACCAAATGGGAAGGTACGCAGCAGGAAGAAACGCAGGGCATCCACCCCGAATTTTTCTGCCAGAATATAGGGGTCAACTACATTTCCCTTGGATTTTGACATTTTGCCGCCATCCAGCAACAGCCAGCCATGACCAAATACCTTTTTGGGCAGTGGCATTTCCATGCTCATCAGCATGGCAGGCCAGATAATAGAATGGAATCGGACAATCTCCTTGCCTACAAAGTGTACATCTGCTGGCCAATATTTCTCATAGTCATCATATTGGCTATTCAGGAAGCCCAATGCAGTAGTATAGTTAAACAGGGCATCCACCCACACATAAACCACATGACCGGGGTCAAAATCCACTGGAATACCCCAAGTGAAGCTGGTACGGCTGACACACAGGTCTTCCAGTCCTGGTTTGATGAAATTGTTCACCATCTCATTCACACGGCTGCGAGGTTCCAGAAAATCGGTTTCCTCCAGCAGTTTTTGCACCTTGTCGGCGTACTTGCTCAAACGGAAAAAATATGCCTCCTCCTCTGCGTCATAGACCTCTCTGCCACAGTCTGGGCATTTTCCGTCCACAAGCTGACTCTCTGTCCAGAAGGATTCGCAGGGCTTGCAGTATTTTCCCACATATTTTCCCTTATAAATGTCGCCCTTGTCGTACATCTTCTTGAAAATTTTCTGGACAGCCTCTACATGGTAACCATCTGTGGTACGAATAAAGCGGTCGTTGGAAATGTCCATCAACTTCCACAAATCCAGAATTCCGCCCTCACCTTTGACAATATTGTCCACAAATTCCTGAGGGGTGACACCGGCTTCCTTTGCCTTGTCCTCAATTTTCTGCCCATGTTCATCTGTACCAGTGAGAAACAGAACATCACAGCCAGTCATTCTCTTGTAGCGTGCCATTGCATCTGTTGCCACAGTGCAATAGGTATGCCCAATGTGTAGTTTATCACTTGGATAATAAATAGGGGTTGTAATATAAAATTTCTTTTGTTCCACAACTCATTCCTCCAAACATCTATTCCTTTGCTCTCTTTGATACGGTAAAGTATACGCCAGTAAACCACCCAGTAGACAAATACACATGGCAATGGATGCCATACTGGTGAGATAACCTGGTCTGTCTGCCAAAGATGTCAGCCCAAATACAACACCCATGACAGCACACACTTGATAGAAGAAGATACTGCCATGTTCATAGTAAAAAGCAACTTGTTGATATAATCCCAACAGCAGGAAAACGGCTGATAAAATGGGCACAAAACTGTCCAGCAGAACTGCACTGACAGAATGTTCCTGATACACCATAATCAGCATCATCATTGCCGCATAGGCAGGAAAGGTGAGATAGGAAGCAGTCTTATCCTCGGCAGTCTGTTTGTAGTTATTTTTTCCAGCCGCCAGCGTACCAATACTCCCCAACAGACAGCACACACTGACCAAACCCTGTACCACCGGCACACCATACAGTTCTGGCACTTGCTGCCACAACTTCAATCTCTCTGCAAACTCTGCCACGCCTAAGACGGCTGCTGCCAAAAAAGCAAAGGCAGAAATGGTCATCAAAATCAAATACAGTTTACAGTCAGAAAAGAATACCGTTTTATCCTCTATGCTTTCATTTCTTTTTACACTGACAACCACAGCCACCAAAGCCATCAAGCCAAACCACGCCAGCAGACCCAGTGTAGCAGGTGCAGACCCGTCTACAAGCTGTGTTGTCGCATCAAATGCTGTTGCACGCTGCCAGAACCGCAGCCCAAAGCCCACAACACCACCCAACAGGGCAATGATGGGCAACCAAATTTTATTCTTCACATCTGAATCTCCTTCACAAGAGGATATTTCTTTCCACAGAAGGCTATTTTCATTGGTCAAGCTCTGCCTCGACTTCTTATCATACCTTATTTTTAAAATAATTGCAAGTTTATCCCACTTGGGGATTGGTAAAATTTTAATTGATTATTTTTCATTTTGGGGTTGACAGATTCATTGCCCTGTGTTATGATAACTGAGCACTTAGCGAGACACACAACTGGGTCTCATGCCGGAGTGGCGGAATTGGCAGACGCCCGGGACTTAAAATCCCGTGGGAGCAATCCCGTGCCGGTTCGACCCCGGTCTCCGGCACCATATCGCGGGGTAGAGCAGCTGGTAGCTCGTCGGGCTCATAACCCGGAGGTCGCAGGTTCAAGTCCTGTCCCCGCAACCAGATGTAAGAGATGGAAAACTTTATGTTTTCCATCTCTTTTTATATTTTGCGAAAAAGAAAGAAGCAAATCCAATTAGTATAATAAAAAATCAACCACAATTCAACAGCCTACCCCCATTTTGACCGATTACACTGCACCATGATACAACAAGAAACACTGGAAAGGTGGTGCCAAAATTTGCGAAGGAATACCGCCGAAAGGGTGAATGATATGACCTTTATGGAACCAACTGCATTAGCCAAACAGGAACAAGAAGATGTACTATATCTGACCAGAGATACCACAAAAAAGGTATTGGCAGAGATAATAGACAAATATGTGGAACCACAGCTTTTGAACCTGAATGTTAGCTGGTCAGACCGGCTTATCAACAGTATGATGGTTTATCCCCAGTGCTGCTTCAACCACTCCTTCACAGAAACGGGGATATGGCTTTCCCAGTATTTGAAAGAATACTGGGAAAATACTGCTATTTTGGTTTCTAACTCCCTATCCCCTTCCGCTTTCTTATTTCGTTTTCACAATGGGGCATATTTTTCAGATGTATGGTCTCGGTCCACACTGTATTTAGAACGAGAGCTTTTTATCACAAATGAAACCTACGATTGGCTGATATGCTTTAGTGAGTTGGAACATCTTCTATGTTATGGAGGAATTGTCCCATGGCTCAAAGAGAAAGCCGATTTTATATTAGGAAACGATGAAATTGAAGTAACATGGGAATCGACCTGCTGAGAAACCAGTGTGTGTCATGCACAAACGATTTTCAATCACTGAACAGCACAAAACATATGTCACATGCTGTCCTACATTGTGACAGCTTTACCTCTCTATGAATTTTTACATACTTGCACAAAAACCTCCCTCTTTCTCCCCTATTTGCAATCCACTTGAAAATCCTTTGATCCCATGATACAATGAAACATACAGCCGGATAAATATGGCAATTCGTTTTAATGCAAAACTGAAACAGGAAGCGAGGGTTATGTATGGCAATCATTGGGATTGATCTTGGAACCACCAACAGTCTGGCTGCGGTGTGGAGAAATGGAAACTGTGAACTGATCCCCAACGCTGCTGGGGTTTTTTTGACCCCCAGTGCTGTGAGTGTAGATGAAAATGGCTCCATTCTGGTGGGACGTGCAGCCAAAGACCGGCTGATTTCCCATCCAAAACATACTGCCGCTCGGTTTAAATGTTATATGGGAACGGATAAAGTGTTCCATCTGGGAGAACAGGCTTTTACACCAGAAGAACTGTCCTCTTTTGTGCTACGCAGCCTGAAGGAGGATGCAGAAACCTATTTAGGCGAGGAAGTCACTGAGGCAGTCATCAGTGTTCCCGCCTATTTTGCAGAACCACAACGTGCAGCAACCAAACGAGCTGGGCAACTGGCTGGATTGAAGGTGGAACGGCTGGTCAATGAGCCAACCGCCGCTGCCATGTCTGCCCATATTGCTGAGGGAAACCAGGACAAAGTGTGTCTGGTGTTTGATTTTGGTGGTGGTACGCTGGATGTCTCTTTGGTGGAACGGTTTGAGTCTGTGGTCAGTGTCACCGCTGTGAGTGGAGACAATCATCTGGGTGGAACCGACTTTGACCAGATGATTGCTAAGGCATTTTGTGCTGAAACTGGCATTTGCTTTGAACAATTGTCCACACAAAAACAGGAATTACTGGTGCGACAGGCTGAGACATGCAAAATGGCTCTGACTGTACGGGAACCTGTCATTATGGCAGTAGACGATGGGGAACTCTCTGCTTCTCTGCCTTTGAGCAATGACTGGCTGATTCGTGCCTGCGCTCCCCTGTTCCATCGGATGCGTGCCCCCATTCAGCAGGTACTGACAGACGCTGGTATTCCCTTGGATGAGGTGGATGAATTTGTTATGGTGGGCGGCTCCTGCCATATGCCATCTGTGCAAGGCTATCTCTCCAGACTGCTGCATAAAGAGCCAAATGTGGATACCCATCCAGATACTGCCATTGCTTTGGGAACAGGGATTTGTGCTGGTATGAAAGCCCGTGTCCCAGAATTGAAAACATTCGTACTTACAGATGTGTGCCCCTTTACGCTGGGCGTTGGGGTGGCTGACCCTGTTGACCCAGATGGATTGCTGATGGCTCCCATTATTGAACGCAACTGTGTCCTTCCATCCAGCAAAGAGGAAATCTACTACCCTGCCTATAAAAATCAGAAAAAGGTGTGCGTCCGCATCTTTCAAGGTGAAAATCTTCACTGTGCTGACAACATCTATTTAGGTTCTATTGATATGGACGTTTATGGTCCAAAGCCAGACAGCCTACAAACTCCACAGGAGGACGATTTCCCCAAACCCATTCGAGTACGCTTTACCTATGACATCAATGGACTGCTGGAAGTGGAGGTCATCAACGGTGTGGGAAAACGGGCAAGCCTGGTTATTAAAAAGCGTGATATGTCCCCTCAGGAGGTAGAAAGCCGCCTGAAAGAATTGTCTGCTTTGAAACTGCACCCCAGAGAACAGGAACGCCCACGGGCTCTCATTGCCCGTGCAGAACGGCTCTACGCTGCCACCATTGGCAACACACGCCACCAGTTGACCCATCTTCTATACTGGTACCAAAACATCCTGAACCAGCAAGATGCCCTTTTGATTGCCAAAGCATCCTCCAAAATGGAAAACATGTTGGATGAACTAGAGTCTTCTATTGATGTAGATGGTTTTTCTAATTTTACATGTTTCCCCGATAGCGAAGAACTGGAGGATGATACACTGTGAACTGGCCATGGAGTGAACTTGGTCTGCCTGGTCCGTCCGATTTGGCAATGGTGCGTCATGCCTATGCAGAATGTCTGAAAGTGACCCACCCTGAGGAGGACCCAGAGGGATTTCAACGGCTCAATGAAGCCTATCAGCAAGCCAGACAGTTGGCACGCCGAGGCAGCCGAACAACTGCCTCATCCACAAAACCGATTTCTGCACAGGAAACCCCTGATTTACAGACAGAAAACCCATCTGTGGAAGAAAGCAGTACAGCTTCAGACCACATGGAGTCAAACAACTCCTCTGCACCTGTGGAGGAACCAAAACGACCTACGATTAACATAAGTTCTGCTTTGGACGACCTGTTTGCCACAGCACCAGAGGATGCAGATACACCCCTGTATCCAAAGGACCGTTACTCACAGGAGCCAACCATTGACCCATTTGAACTAGAGCAGGCACGCCGTGCAGAAGAACGGGAACGGGCAGCACAAGCCCGCCGTGCTGCGTTCTTTCAAAAGTTCTCCGCCTCCACACCAGCAGAGGAAGCACATCTGAAACAACGATGGGCTCGCATTGAAGCAGCTGAAATCCTATCAGAAGTGCTGTTAGACTCAGGTGCTTCCCTAGAACAATGGACGGACTTCCTCCACAGTTCCATCTTTTTAATGATCAAGGGTGATCCAGAATTTGTTGCATGGTTTGAGGATTTCTTACGAAGTGCAATGCCACATTTGTCAGACAATGTAAAACACGCCATTTTGCATGCCTTTTCAGGCATCGACACCCGGCAGGTCCCCAAAGTATGGCATGGGATTCATCAAATTCTCTCTGGTAAAACCCCTGATACTGACCATCCTGGGCAGTCTCCAGATGTTGTCCCTATCTGGAAAAACCACTTTTTCCGCTTTTCTGTTGGATTCCTGCTTGTTGCCCTGTTTGGCTTTGCTGCAATACAACTGGCTCCCACAGTGATTTATCAAATCGTCTACCTGTTCCACTTCTCTGACCGTCGGGAGCAGGAAATACTGTGTGAGTATTTAGGGGAAGACATTGGTCAAACTGTAGAATCTGTCTATGGAAATGGGGTTGATTATAAAGACCTCTACTGTCTATGGGATCAGCCCAGTCTCACCTTTACTGCACAAATAGAAGGGGAACGGGACCTGAACAAAGGACAGTTGGGATATACTACCAATTTCGGTAACGCTATGCTCACAGATGCTTTGGAGGAATTTGCAGAACAGCAGGGCTGTGAACTGTGGTTTATTGATGATGACCATTATAGCAGCTCTTGGATTTATTCCAGTTCTGTTCCGACCAGCTACTGCATTGAGGTTCCTATGTGGAATGGGGAGGACCTGTTAATTGCATTGAGCGACCTGATGACCCAGTTGGAACAGGAGAGCTGGTATCAGACCATTCCAATGGAGCCATTTGAGTTTCATTTTGCTTACAGAGAGCTATCTGATGTCATGTGGTGGTACACCTATACGCCAGAACAGCCATTTGACGGTTCTGCCCTGCTGGACTATTACCAAAATCAAGCAGGTGCTGATATGTGCAGTTATATTGTATTACACAGCGGTCTTGCTGATGCAGACTTCGGAAACGAAGTGTTTGCTCTGCAACCACAGGGCTTTGTGGAACTTCCCTCTTTTTTTGATGATATGGAGCGATTTGTTCAAGTGAATGGGATACAAGCTGAAACTGGAGAGATTGTCCGTATTTATCTGTATTCCTCCCGTGATTTGTACAGCCTGTCACCTGAGGAGTGGGAAACGGTTCAAACAAGTCGTGACTTGGGTGGTGACTACTTCCAGCCCACAGACAATCCTTACCTGTTTCGTCTTTTGAAAATCCGACGGCAATCATGAGAAAACAAGAGCAAACCATTTGAGGAGAGAGGGGGATACAGCTATGTTAATGAAACAACTCAAAAACATCCATACATTCACCTTAATACTCTGCCTGATACTGGTGCTCCCCATCGGTCGTTGGCTGGCTGGTGGACCAGTATGGGAAGTTGTGGCTGAACAGAAAGGGCTGAATGAACCCTTTCCTGTGGGAAGCATGGCAACAAAGGACATCCCAGTGGCACACTCTATTCAAGACATGGAGACAACAGAACGCTTTGTGCTTTATGAGCTAGAATATTCTGAGGAAGGCAGAGACGGATTTCGTCTCTCTGACACATACTATTTTCTGTATCAATTTGACAGTGGAGAGGTTGTGGCTTTCTGCTATGATACAGATGTCGATACCGACCAGTATAGTCCTTGGGATGGGGTGTTTTGGTGTTCCCCAGTGGCAACTTGGAGACCCTGGAACTTGAGCGACCAGGAAAAGGCAATTTTATCCAACGAGGTTCCCCAGTTAACCACCACAGACTTTTATGTTGATATGATGCCAAACCAATGGACTTTTATGACACAGGGAGACTTTGTTGGTCAATATGGTATCTATTGCTATCTGGCAGTGTTTGTGATTTTGATGGTGCTGTTGGCTATTTGGAAAAAAATCACTTGGATTCTGGCAGAGGACACCAAACCAAAAAACGACTTAGAACTATGGCTGACTGGTACCTACGCCATATGGGGACAGTTTTATACCATACTGAAGATGGGACTGCCCTATGCCAAAACGCACTCCATCCACATTGGAGGCTGCCCCAGAGTAATAGGTGCAAAGAAGGCAATGAAGAACACTCTAAAAGACTCCTGGGACATCACGGACTACAATGGCATTCTGGAGACAGTGGAGTATATGAGCCGGGGACCAGGGCTTCTAAACTGTACAAGTCAGGGCGGGGTCGCTTGGGAGCTTTGCCGTTCTATGCAACTGTTGGGGTGTGCCTACCTGGTAGGTTGGTGTGACCGCAAGGAACTAATCCATCGCTCCTGTGAAGTAGGGGTGATTATGCAACGATACTTCAGCTCTTGGGAAGAATTGTGTCAAGGCTTTTTGGATGGTTATTCCGCCTGGCGTCTCTCTGGTGGAAAGAATTCTAATGCTTTGGCTGACGTCCAACAACGTGCCAATATTTATTGGGATCTTCGTGTCCGTTCTGATGGTCCCTATCATCTTCCATGGAACATGAAATTACCTGTGCAAGAGGAAGATGTCATATACCCTTGTTGATGAACTGTATGACCCCACAAATCAACTGTAAAGAACACACAACCAATCCATTGAACAAACGAAAACAAATCTCAACAGAAAGACTCTTTCAAGTTTCTTTCTGTTGAGATTTTTATTGCCTAACCTCTGAAATACCTGTTTTATCATCTCTTTTTTTGCATAAAAACCAGAGCAGATGAAGTTCATCTGCTCTGGTTTTGGTGCCTCCGGTCGGAATCGAACCAACGACACGAGGATTTTCAGTCCTCTGCTCTACCAACTGAGCTACAGAGGCAAAACAAGGGGAGCTGATGACTCCCCATGGTACGGGCGGTGGGACTCGAACCCACACGAATCGCTTCACAAGAACCTAAATCTTGCATGTCTACCAATTTCATCACGCCCGCATAATAAAACGGTCTGTGTGGTATTATATAGGACAATGCAAAAAAAGTCAATAAGAAATCCATCTTATTTTTGGTTCCCTTCAAACATCAGATAACATGCAACCAACAGTGGCACACATGCCACCAAAATGGTTCTTGTTTGGAACTCCATACTCAAAAGACCACTGCATATGGCTCCCAGTATGAAAAAACCAATCAGACCATAGTACACTTTTACCTTTTCCAGTGCTCCCTGATTTTGATGGGTCATCACATAAAAAAGCTGCTCTGTTCCACTGCGCAAATTGCCTGTACACATGGTAGTGGTACAGCCACAGCCCCGAAACTTTCGAAAGGACTCTACTTGTATGCCGCTGGTAAAAGAAATCATACTGTTTGCCAAGGCATCCATTGCACCAGTGGGCAAAAATGCCACAATCACCACCACCACACATTCCAAAAACAGCAAAGGCTGTCTCCAGTGAATGGTGTGTTCTCTCTGTCCCATCCGTTTTTTTAGCTGGTCGGTTGCCAGCACACCCACAAAAAAAGCCACAATGGGCAGCAGGTAATGCAAAACCTGATCCCACTGCATCTGTGCCAAATGAATCCCCATCAAGACAATATTTCCTGTCTCAGCGGTGGCAAACACCTGCCCACGGTTGATATAACTGTAAGCATCCAAAAGACCACCTGTAAACGCCAGCAAAAATCCAACTTTCAGTGATTCTGAAGCATGTATCTCTTTCATATCTGTTTCCTCTACTGCCAATTCCATACAAAAAGGGGCAGTCATTACAGCGGATGACCACCCCTTATCCTACATCAGAGTTTCTTCTCTGTCAATCTATTTCTGTTTTGGACCTGCTGCAATGACATCCTCCGGCATGTGGGTATACTTTTTGAAATTATCCACAAAGGACTGCACCAGTTCCTGGGCTTTCTCATGGTAGACCTGTTTGTCTTCCCATGTGTTTTCTGGAATTAACAGTTCACTGGGTACATTGGGGCATGTGGTGGGAACCTGAACCCCAAAATATGGGTCTGTCACAAACTCTGCCTGCTCCAAGTCTCCATTCAGCGCAGCTGTCACCATGGCTCTGGTATATGCCAGCTTCATACGCTTTCCAGTGCCATTCCAGCCTGTATTGACCAGATACACATTGGCACCAGACTTTTCCACCTTCTCAGCCAGCATTTTGGCATAAACAGATGGGTCAAGGGGCATAAACGGCGCTCCAAAGCAGGTGGAGAAGGTTGGGACAGGAGAAGTAATGCCACGCTCTGTACCAGCCAGCTTACTGGTAAACCCTGAGACAAAGTAATACATCGCCTGCTTCTGATTGAGTTTAGAAATGGGTGGCAACACTCCGTAGGCATCTGCGGTCAGGAAAATCACCGTTTTAGGCGTTGCACCCATACCGGATAACTCTGCATTCGGAATATGCTCCACAGGGTAAGCCACACGGGTATTTTCCGTCAGACTATCGTCCTCATAATTTGGCTTTCTGGTCTCCTCGTCTATGACCACATTTTCCATAATGGCACCAAAACGAATGGCTCGATAGATTTCTGGCTCATGCTCCTCCGTCAGATTGATACATTTCGCATAGCAGCCGCCCTCAAAATTAAAGACTGCATCGTCTGCCCATCCATGCTCATCATCGCCAATTAGCTTTCGATTGGGGTCAGCAGACAGTGTGGTCTTTCCAGTACCAGACAGACCAAAAAATACTGCTGCATCTCCCTTTTCCCCAATGTTGGCGGAACAGTGCATGGGGAAAATGCCCTCCTTGGGCATGAGATAATTCATAACAGAAAAGACAGATTTCTTAATCTCGCCAGCATACTGAGAACCAGCAATAAGAGCCAGTTTCTTTTCATAATCAATGATGATGGCTGCCTCAGAGTGGACGTGGTCCCGCTCTGGGATGCACTTAAACCCTGGCGCAGCAATGACACAGAAGTCAGGCTCAAATGTCTCCAGCTCCTCTTTGGTGGGACGAATCATCATCTGATGGATAAAGAGATTTTGGGAGGCAAGCTCATTGACAATCCGAAATGACTTCATATAATCCCGGTCTGCACCCACAAAGCCATCAAAAATAAAAATCTCTCTATTTTGCAGGTAGGCAATCACCTTTTCGTACAGGGCATCAAATGCCTCCTGAGAAATGGGTACATTTGTCTTTCCCCAATCAATCTCATCATGTACTCCCTTGGAATCCACAATAAATTTATCGTTAGGAGAGCGTCCAGTATATTTGCCTGTGTTGACACACAATGCGCCAGTATCGCTCAGTTTTCCTTCCCCTCTCTGCAATGCCTTCTCCACCAAAACAGCAGGAGACAGATTGCGATAAACTGCACTGGGGTAAATAATGCCCAAACGCTCCAGACCATAAGTTTCCATAGATACACCCTCCTCTGAGATCAACATTTTTCAATGAATCTCACTGTTTGTCTACATTTTAACTCATTATCTCTGGAAAATCAAGGGGTAGTATTGTCAAAAATAACGAAATTCATTTTCATTTCCGCAATCTTTTGGAAAGCATTGCAAAGTCCTGAATGGAAAGTCTCTCTCCTCGAATATTAGGCTGGAAATCACAGTCAGCAATGGCATTTGCCAGCTCCTCTTTTGTAAATTCCCCTCCAAAAGAAGTCATCAGGCTGTTGAGCAGTGTTTTTCTTCTCTGCGCAAACGCAGCACGCACCACACGAAAGAAATGGGCTTCATCATCCACTTCAACGGGTTTCTCCTTTGGAATCATCCGCAATACAGAAGACGTGACCTTTGGTGCAGGAAGAAAGCACTCTGGGGGAACATCAAACAAAATCTCTGGGGATGTGTGGTACTGACAATAGACAGAAAATGCACCATACTCTGAAGTGCCCGGATTGGCACAGATGCGCTGTGCCACCTCTCTTTGAATCATGACAGTAATGGCATGGAAACAGCCCGCTTCTATCAGGGCAGTCAGCACAGGAGAAGTGATATTATACGGAAGGTTTGCACAGACAATGGGGGTCAGCCCCTGAAATTTTTCCTGTACCAAGACCGGAATATCCACCTTTAAAATATCACCAGACACAATTTCTGAATTGGGGTATGGCTCCATAGTCTCTTTTAAAATGGGCAAAAGAGACTGGTCCAGTTCCACAGATACCACACGATTGGCGCGCTTTGCCAGTTCTTTGGTCAATGGTCCAATCCCTGGTCCAATTTCCAAAACGCCATAGCCCTCTTTTGCTCCAGAAGATTCTGCAATGTCCTGTGGTACCCAAGATTCAATCAGAAAATTCTGTCCCATAGATTTGGAAAACCGAAAGCCATGACGTGCCAGCAATGCTTTAATCTCATTGATATTACATAAGTCCATATTGTTTCCTCTCTTATCCTATGATCTACCCTTTCACTATAGAAGAAATCCCCTTGACCGTCAATAGAATGTTGCAAAACTTCCCTGTTTTCTTCTCCATTCCCCCCTTTGTGAATGCAAAAATAAAATTATATTTTTTTCAAAAAAAGTGTTGACTTTTTCAAATTATCTGATATAATGACTTTTGTCGTCAGCGGTGCGACAACAAAACAAAAGATGTATGGAGAGATGGCTGAGCTGGTCGAAGGCGCACGATTGGAAATCGTGTAACGGCTAATACCCGTTCGAGGGTTCGAATCCCTCTCTCTCCGCCAAAAGAAAAGATACACATATGTGTGTCTTTTCTTTTTTACCCTTTGCTCGTCTATAAAAGTAGCAGGCTACACCAAACTGGTGTAGCCTGCTGTTTTTTAATACTTTTCACCCACAGATGCCACATCCTGTGAAGGCTGTGTAGCTGCTGTTCTTGTTCTCTGTCTTGTTGTTGGGGTATCTTCCAACTGGAAGCGGGCTACCAAGTTTTTCAGCAATGCAGCCTGCCCAGACAGTTCCTCACTGGCTGCGGCACTCTCCTCCGCTGTGGCAGTGTTAGACTGTACTACATTTGCAATTAAATCAATACCTGCCGAGGTCTGTTGAATCACTTTGTCCTGTGATGCAGAGCTGTTTGCTACCTTCTCAGAACGCTTTGCTACATTGTCAATGCTTGTAAAGGTCTGTCGTATGGTGCTGACTGTGTCGTCTGCCACAGACTTCCCATAGGTCACAGCACGCAAGGACGCCGCAATCAGTTCTGACGTATCTTTGGATGCCTTTGCACTGCGTGCTGCAAGACTGCGCACTTCATCTGCCACCACAGCAAATCCCTTGCCGGCTGTTCCCGCACGGGCTGCTTCTACAGCAGCGTTCAGTGCCAAAATATTGGTCTGGAAGGCAATCCCTTCAATACTTTTGATGATTTTTTCCATTTCAGTGGCGTTTTGGAAGATCTCCTCCATGGCGTTTGCCATCTTATTCATCTTCTCATTGCCCTCAGTCAACTCCTGCACCACAGTTTGTATTTCATGGTTGGATTCCTGCGTATCCACTGTATTTTCGTGGATATGGTGGGTCATTTCTGAAATTGAAACTGCAATTTCCTCAATGCTGGAAGCCTGTTCTGTAGAACCCTGTGCCAAACTCTGGGCACCTGTAGCAAGCTGGTGGGCACCATGATTCACCTGTTCTGCAGCCTCCACCACGGCACGCAGTGTATCAGAGAAGGTGGCACGCACCTGAAGCAATGCCTCTTTGACTTTTGCAAATTCTCCCACATAGCTCTGTTGCAGTTGGAAGGTAAAATCGCCATCTCCAATTCGATTCAACGCCCTTGTAACTTCCTCGATATATAGAATATACTCCTGCAATCTGTCTACAATGGCTCGAATATCATTTGCCAATACCCCTACTTCATCATTGCTCTGGGTGCGAATTTCTACACTCAAATCACCATTTGCAATTTTACCTGCTGCCACGGTCAATTCTTTCATCCCTTTGGTAATACGGTATCCTAACACTGTAGCAATTGCAGCCAAAAGAATAATACAACCTGCAAAATATAACAGCATGGTTGTTGATACCTGCTGTACATGGCTGTCAAATTCCGCCTTTGGTATGGTCCCCATGATGAAATAGCCAACATCCTCCAGATAGGTAGTTGTAATATACAACTCATCGCCACTCCGAACCACTGGCTTGTTGGACACTGCCTGGTGGTTCTCTATGATCCCAACTACCTCATCTGAGTATCCCAATTCTTCAACATGTTTTAGCTTTAATTCCTCATTTGGATGGAAGATACAATAATTTTCATTATCATATACCACCATATACCCAGTCTCTCCCACTTTTAACTGGGACAAGGTGTTCTCCATATCCGTCAAAGCCAAATCAATGCCAATAATCCCTGTTATTGTTCCTCCTTCTATGATTGGAGCAGAGACCGTTACAACCAGATTGTTTGTGGTGACATCCTCATATGCACCAGACACTATCACTCCTCTTTTTTCAACAACCTGTTGATACCAAGAACGGGTGGTGCCATCAAACACATCACGACCATAAACCTCTCCATCATATTCAATCAGTTGTCCTGTTGCCATATTGTACATCCACAGATTGAATAACTGTGCACTATCATCTATATAGCCATTTAATACATTCCCAATGGTAGCCTGTTTTTCTGGTGTCAAATCTGTCTCATTTTGCCATCCGCGCAAGCTACTTTCTAGATCAGAAGACGCCGCAATGGTTTCTACCATGCTAGTGTATCGCTGAAAAAAGTTTTCTACCACAAGTGCCCCATTTTCAGATGCACTGTTAGCATTTTGGGAATTGAGTGTGTAGACAATATCCCCCACTTTTGCATTCAGGCTGAACTCAACAATGACTAATATGGCAACCAGTGGAATCAAAATACTCATAAGTAGCTTGCCCAGAATGCCCACTTTGAACTTTTTGCTCCCATGCTGATTCACAGCCCCTTTTTTCTCTGGCATAGAATCCTCTCCTTTATTTACAGAAACACTGATTGGGTAAACCATCTACAAACCCACAGTACCCATATTATAACAAAATTTTATCTGGAAATAAAGTATCATTTTACATAATTCTTTTCTACACTAAATTTTCATCATCCAGTTGATGAAAATCCTTATTGGAACCAAACACATGGGTAAGTGGAAACACTTTGATAAAACAATCCTGCTTTCTATCTCGGATAAATTCTCGTAACATCACATATTCTCTGGAATTGCACACACAATCCAGCTGAATTTTAGGTTCTTTGGAATAACCGCCTATCACATGATAGATGGTTGTACTTTTTTGAATTTTATGTATGATAAATTCCTCAATCTCATCTGGCTCTGTGCAAACAATTTGAATTTCATACAATTTGGGTCCCAAATTAAAGATAATATAATTGGAACAGTTCACATAGATAATCTGTCCCACCAGTGCATATGCCAGTGCATCCACACTAAACTTCGTCAGCATAATCAAAATCACAATGCAGTCCATCCCCAGCATAATATGTTTCAGGGATACCGCTTTCAATAATTTCTGTTTCAGTATTTTCGACAGGGTATCTGAACCCCCATAGGAAAACCCTACACGATAGCTGATGCCACCACCCACGCCATACACTGCACCAAATAGCAGCAGTGCCAATAATTTTTCCTCTAAAATAATTTCCACCTGTATATAACTCAACACCCACAACACCATAGGGTAGAGAATGGAAAGTACAATAATATTGGACAGTTCTCTGGCACCTAAAAACCATGCAGTCAAAATCAAAATGATAATTGTCAATCCATAGTAAATCACAGCATAATTTACATGACAGAACAGGGCTAATGTCATAGATAGCCCTGTAATGCCTGTCACTGCAAATCCGTTTGGCAGTGCAATCCAATTCACTGCAATGCTGCACAGAATACAACTTGCCACCAGATGGGGCAGTACACGAATTCGACTGAGCTTCATGATTGAGCCACCTCCAAACATTTTGCTACTTTCTTTTTATCCCATTTTGACAAAAAAATCAAGTTCTTTTCTGTGCGATTATTCAGATTTCTCCTTTTTAATTTTATTCCCTATCATAAAATATATACAAAATCTGAACAGTTCTTAACATTGACTTTGCTCTGCCACAGGTCTATGATAAGTGAGGACGGCATGGAGATGATGCCGCTTTGAAACTACGCAACGGGGTGAAACCATCATGGACTCTGGAATCTTTCGTGACCTTGCTATTATACTCCTAGCAGGCAAATATATGGGGCTTTTGGCAAGGCGTCTCAATGTACCACAGGTAGCCGGTGAAATTTTGGCTGGTCTGCTCATAGGTCCTTGTATGCTTGGCTTTGTACAGCCCTCTGAATTTATCACACAAATGGCTGGATTGGGTGTAATCCTTCTCATGTTTAATGCAGGATTGGATTCCAATATAGAGGAAATCAGGCGCAGTGGTCTGGTCTCCTTCTTAATTGCCATGTCCGGTGTGCTGCTGCCGCTGGCGGCTGGTACTGGACTTTATCTTTTCTTTTATGGCTTCGAGGGGCTTCAATCCGACACATTTTACCACGCCTTATTTATGGGCTGTATTTTGACTGCCACATCTGTTTCTATTACAGTACAAGCCCTCAGAGAATTGGGGCACCTGAAAACAAAGGTGGGCACAACCATTTTATCAGCTGCAATCATTGATGATATTTTGGGTATTCTGGTGCTTACCATTGTCTCTACCTTTAAAGATCCCTCTGCCTCCATCTCTATGGTTCTAGTAAAAACTGGTGGATTTTTCCTGTTTTGTCTGGTGAGTGGCTACCTCATTTATCTGTTTTTCAAAGATATGAGCCGGCACCATCCCCGTACACGTCGCTTGACTGTCATCGGTTTATCTTACTGTCTCTTGATGTCCTTCATTGCAGAGGAGTGGTTCGGGATTGCCGATATTACAGGAGCATACATTGCTGGTCTGGTACTCTCCAATCTAAAGGATGCTTCCTACATTGAAAATCGTCTGGATATTAACTCCTATACCATCTTTGCCCCCGTTTTCTTTGCTTCTGTGGGAATCAGTACCGACATTAGCAACTTTGACCTGTCTATCCTGTGGTTCTCTCTGGCATTTTTAGTGGTGGGGCTGCTGTCTAAAGTGGTGGGCTGTGGTGTTATGGCTCGGCTGTGTCACTTTTCCAGCAGTGACTCTTTGAAAATTGGTGTGGGAATGATGAATCGTGGGGAGGTGGCACTGATTGTAGCACAGAAAGGGCTTGCTATTGGTCTTATGAGTGCATCCTACTTCCCAGCCGTCATTTTACTAATTATTGTCTCTGCTGTTGTCACACCCATCACACTAAAAGTTCTGTATGAACATGCCTTCCACCCATCTTCTGCGGTTCCTTCTGCATCCATGTAATAAAAAATATCTGTGATGGAATATTCCATCACAGA
Organism: uncultured Oscillospiraceae bacterium; assembly: GCA_944385095.1. Lineage (GTDB taxonomy): Bacteria > Bacillota > Clostridia > Oscillospirales > Oscillospiraceae > Lawsonibacter. Next base: position 8,677 of record CALWVS010000014.1, on the reverse strand, counting down.
TATTTTTTTCGATAGCAGTTCACCAACTGACTGGAACCAATGCGGTCAGCACCTGCCTGTAACAGAGCTTGTGCTTGCTCAAATGTCCGAATTCCACCTGCTGCCTTGATGCGTACATCTGGACTGAGATACTCCCGAAAGAGAGTCACATCTTCCACAGTTGCTCCACCATCTGAAAATCCAGTAGATGTTTTGATAAACTCTGCTCCACAAATGGAAACCACACGGCAGGCATCCATTTTTTCTTCCTTGGTCAACTGACAGGCTTCCACAATCACCTTCAGAATGTGCCCCTTACAGGATTGCTTGACCGCCTTCAGCTCCTCCAAAACGCCTTCCCAGTCTCCAGCCTTGGCAAGCCCCAGATTCATCACCACATCAATTTCATCTGCGCCATTGCGAATGGCATCTTCTGTTTCAAATACCTTCACTTCTGGCATGTTGTAGCCATTGGGAAAACCAACAACCGTACAGATTTTGATATCGTGCCCTACCTCCTGCGCAGCCCACCGGACAAAACGGGGCGGAATGCAGACAGTAGCCGTCTGAAATTCTAACCCCTCCTGACAGACTTTCTTTACCTGCTCCCATGTGGCTGTTGGATTTAAAATGGTGTGGTCTACCTTATGCAGTAACTCTTTTGCATCCATCATGTATCACTCCTTTTTGTGGTATCAAGGCGGGTCGAGATTTCTCGACCCGCCTTTTCACTCATGGAACAGTATCAATATATCCAATTTTACCAACTGTATTCCATTACAGCTTTGACTTTAGCTCCTCCATGCGATTGGTCTTTTCCCAGGGCAAATCCAAATCATCCCGTCCAAAATGACCATAGGCAGCAGTCTGACGGAAAATGGGGCGGCGCAAATCCAAATCACGGATAATGGCAGCAGGGCGCAGGTCAAAGGTTGCCATCACAGCATCAGAGAGTTTCTCATCAGAGACTGTACCAGTTCCAAAGGTATCCACACGCACAGAGACAGGCTGTGCCACACCAATGGCATAGGCAAGCTGCACCTGACAACGGGAAGCAAGCCCGGCAGCGACCACGTTCTTTGCCACCCAGCGAGCGGCATAGGCAGCAGAACGGTCTACCTTTGTGGGGTCCTTTCCAGAGAATGCACCACCACCATGGGGTGCACTGCCACCATAGGTATCCACAATAATTTTACGACCAGTGAGACCGGAATCTCCCTGAGGACCACCCACAACAAAACGTCCAGTGGGATTGACATAAATCTTTGTCTCCTCATCCATCAGTTCAGCAGGAATCACAGGGCGAATGACCAGTTCAATCATGTCTTTCCGAATCTGCTCCAGCTCCACCTCTGGACCATGCTGTGTGGAAACCACAACTGCATCCACACGCACAGGGATGTCTTTTTCATCATACTCCACCGTCACCTGTGTCTTTCCATCTGGACGCAGATAATCAACAATCCCCTCTTTGCGCACCTGAGTAAGACGCATTGCCAGCTTTTGAGCCAGAGAAATGGGCAGAGGCATCAGTTCAGGGGTTTCATTGCAGGCATAACCAAACATCATGCCCTGATCGCCTGCACCGTTGTCCAGACCGTCGTCCTGCGCTCCCTCTTTTGCCTCCAGACACTTATCCACACCCATTGCAATATCTGGGGATTGTTCATCAATGGAGGTAAGTACTGCACAGGTATCGCAGTCAAAGCCATACTTTGCCCGGTCATATCCAATTTCTCGCACCACCTGACGGGCAATTTTGGGAATATCCACATAACATTTCGTGGTAATTTCCCCCATCACATTGATGATACCTGTTGTCACTGTGGTTTCACATGCCACACGGGCACTTGGGTCTTTTTCCATGATTGCATCCAGAACTGCATCAGAAATCTGGTCACAGATTTTGTCGGGATGTCCTTCTGTCACAGATTCAGAGGTAAATAATTTTTTTGCCATATTCCTACATCCTTTCTTCTTTTGAAGGTGAAAAAACGCTCCGCGACAGCGGAGCGTTTGGATTTCTCGCACCCTCATCTTTCGATACTCTGCCGCCGGATTTAGCACCTTGCGCATTGCAGGTTGCCGGGCTTCACAGGGCCGTTCCCTCCACCACTCTTGATAAGGTAATTTAGTTTTACAGTACTTTATTATAACCCATTATCCGACTTTGTCAATAGTCAATTTATCACTTTTCACTTTTGTGTTTTGCTGCTCTATAGGTCATCTTTTTTCCTATTACGATAACCTATGACTTGCACAAGAAATGCAATCCACCATACGCCTGCACAAAGAGCATTCAACAGTGCCTCTGTTTCCGATGGTCCATGATATCTTGAAGTTGTAAGGAGAATTACCCAGCGAATTGTCCACAGAATCGCCATCACTGCATACAATCCCATAGCCAACCATGAAAAAATTTGTTTTTTCATGTCCTACACCTCCATCTCTGTATCGTCTGAGGCGATATATAAGGTAGGCCATCTGTGTACACCTATGAATCTTCTCTTTTCCCTCTGCGATATCGAATCAACTGAACCGCAAATGCAATCCACCATATCACCGCACAAAGAATATATAACATGATATCTGTATTAGATGGTCCATCATATCTGGATGTTGTGAGGGAAACAATCGAATTTAAGGTCCATATGACTGCCGCAGCACCATATATTCTGACACCCCACCGACTGATTGGGTGCTTTTTCACGCTTCACACCTCCATTTTTATTCTCTTATGCAATCTTGTTTTTGGGTTTTACATGGTGGTACTTTACATCATAGCGTTTGGAGAAAAGCCTCTTATGCCTCCCAGCCTGCCAGATAGTCCTTCTGCTCCTGTGTCAGAGTGTCAATGGAAAGCCCCATCGCAGCCAATTTGACACGACCAATCTGGTCGTCAATCTCATCTGGTACATTATACACCTTTTTCTCTAAGTGCCTTGCATGTTTTGCCATCCACTCCAGAGAAAGAGCCTGTACCGCAAAGGACATATCCATAATTTCTGCTGGATGCCCATTGCCAGCTGCCAGATTCACAAGACGACCCTCTGCCAGCACATTCAGGGTACGTCCATCTTTCATTTTGTAACCTTCAATACCTGCTCTGCGTGGGAAGTGCTCGGTTGCCATCCCCTTCAAAGCTGCCACATCTACCTCACAGTCGAAGTGCCCGGAGTTGCACAGCAGCACATTGTCTTTCATCACCTCAAAATGCCGCTTTACAATCACATCTTTACAGCCAGTGGCTGTCACAAAAATGTCTCCATATTTTGCAGCTTCATCCATTGGCATCACACGGAAATTCTCCATAGTGGCTTCCAGTGCCTTGAATGGGTCTACCTCTGTGACAATCACATTGGCTCCCATGCCTTTTGCACGCATGGCAATGCCCTTTCCACACCAGCCATAGCCTGCCACAACCACTGTTTTTCCTGCTACCATCAGGTTGGTGGTGTGCATAATGGCGTCCCAGGTAGACTGCCCTGTACCATATTTGTTATCATAGTAGTGTTTTGCTTTGGCGTCGTTCACTGCCATCATGGGGCAGGGCAAAACCCCTGCACGCTCTCTGGCGTAGAGGCGGTGAATGCCTGTTGTGGTCTCCTCACAACCGCCCATCAGATTCTCAGCCAGATGGCTGTACTCTCCGCCCAGCAGGGAAATCAGGTCGCCTCCATCATCCACAATGAGATGGGGACGGCATCTGAGGGTTTCCACCAACAGACGCTGATACTCCTTCATATCCACACCATGTACACCAAAGGTTTCCACACCCAGGTCAGCCATTGCGGCTGCCACATCATCCTGTGTGGAAAGGGGGTTGCAGCCTGTCAGATAGACATTGGCTCCACCTTCTCGTAAAACAAGACCCAAATTGGCTGTCTTTGCCTCCAAATGGACAGATACTGCAATGGTCAACCCTTCAAATGGCTTTTCTCTGCGGAACCGCTCCTCAATTCCAGACAGGGCTGGCATAAAATCTCTCACCCACTGGATTTTCTGATGCCCAGAAGGAGCCAGAGACAAATCTTTTACAATACTCATCGTAAATTCCCTCACTTTTAGAGTTACTTTCCTTCCACTTTATTGTATCACAGGCACCGAAAAATAGAAAGCACATTTTCAAACAGGGACTCCCAAAAAATTTTTTGTTTTTTTGAAAAAAGGCTTGCATTTTCTCTTAAAATCTGTTACCATATCAGACGATGCTTCATTATGAAAGCGAACTCTCATAGCGAGGAGGTAAGCAACATGGCCAAATGCGAATTCTGCGAGAAGGGCGTCACCTTTGGTATTCAGGTTTCCCACTCTCATCGCCGTTCCAACCGCACCTGGAAGCCTAACGTGAAGCGCGTGAAGGCGATCGTGAAGGGTACTCCCTCTCATGTGTACGTCTGCACCAGATGCCTCCGTTCCGGTAAGGTCACCCGCGCTGTGTAATCGGTATATGGCAAGATGAAATCCCCCGTATCAGAGATACGGGGGATTTTCTTACTCTCATGTTTGAACCGAGGTGCAATATGTTTGTCAAAAATCCAGAATATTTTTTAACCATTGTCAAAGAGCGCAGCATCTCCAAAGCCGCTGACCGTCTCTATCTCTCTCAGCCCTATTTGAGCCAGTATTTGGCAAAGCTGGAACATAATTTGGGTGTCACACTGCTGGACCGCTCACACACCCCATTACAACTCACGCCAGCCGGTGAATTGTTTCACTCCTATCTGGAACGGCAGGGCTATTTGCGCCGCCAGTTGGAAAGCGACTTACAGGAACTACAGGCAAAAAAACATCAACAGTTACACATTGGTGTCTCCACATGGCGAGGTTCCACACTGCTGCCCGATGTGCTGCCCCAATTTGTGCAACGCCACCCAGATGTACAGGTGGTACTCCATGAAGCTCCTGTCCCTGAACTGGGCAGTCTTGCAGCCAGCAGTGTGACCGATTTTTGTCTGATGCATATCCCCAGCAACCTCACGGATTTAAGCTATGAACTGGTGATGCATGAGCGAATTCTACTCATTGCCCACCGTGACCACCCTCTTGTCCGTGGAGTAGAAAGCCCCTGTTCCAATCCTATCCCCTTCCAGGATTTGAGACAACTGGAACATGAACGCATTATGGCACTACCCAGTGACTGGCGGCTGTCTAAGTTGCTGGATAATCTGTTCAGTGTACAAAATGTAGAATTGACCAACACCCTCATTACCACAAACAACACCACAGCCATCAATCTGGTGGCAGAAAATATGGGATTTACCTTTTTGCCGGAAAGCGGTATTCTGCGTACCCCCTATCTGGACCGCCTCTCCTTCTTTACCGTTGGGGACCCGCCCCTCACCTGCCCTATGGCTCTGGTCTACAAGAAAAACAGTTTTCTCTCTCCCGCCGCCCGTACCTTTATGGACATCATCAAAGACTTTTATCGGCAGTTTGACAGAGGTGCCTCCCTCTTTTGACTACTCTATGGAAGTCTCGTCCCACAAAACAGGAACTCCCTGTGCCAAAGAGGCAGGAACATCCAAAATTCTTTGGTTCGAGGAACCACGAAACCGCAGGGACAGGTTTTTCTGTGCCAAAATAAATTTTCCATCCACTAAAATATCCATATGCTCCAGCAATGCCCTGTCCCATTCTCCCACTTGGTTTCCCATCAGTTCCTCTATTCGATAGCCAGTGTAACACCAAATATCTTTCTGTGGAAACTGTGCCTTTACAATCTGCACCAGTTCCAGCACTGCCTGTTGGTTGCTGGGGTGTAATGGCTCCCCACCCAGCAGGGACAACCCTTTATTATAAGGTTTTGACAAATAACCCAAAATTTTTTCAATCTCTGGCTGTCCAAACGGTGCCCCATGAAAAAAATCCCATGTCTCTGGATTAAAGCACCCCTCACAGGCATGGGTGCAGCCAGAGACAAACAATGAGGTACGAATCCCCGGTCCGTTTGCCACATCAATGGGGCGAATATCGGAATAGTACAATGCAAATTCTCCTTTCAAAAAGATATGAGATAAGGGTCAGCCCCTTATCTCATATCTTTTTTATTTCTCTCAGATGTGCAATACACGGGATCTGATTTCTTTTGTTTTTCCTACATTCCAGTAGTTTTCTCCCAAATAGCCACAGGTGCGGCGTGTAACATTCATTTTGGTGCGGTCTGTGTTGTGACAAGCTGGGCATTCCCATTCATTGTCCTCGTTGAGCACAATCTCACCATCAAATCCACAGCACTGGCAGTAATCACTTTTAGTATTAAACTCTGCATACTGGATATTGTCATAAATGAAGCGCACCAGTTCTTTCAGTGCCTCCAGATTGTGGCGCATGTTTGGAATTTCCACATAGGAAATACAACCGCCTGTGGAAATCTTCTGGAACTGACTTTCAAAGGTAAACTTTTCAAATGCGTCAATCTGCTCTCGTACATCCACATGGTAACTGTTTGTATAATATCCCTTATCGGTTACATCTGGAATGGTTCCAAACCGCTCCTTGTCAATGCGTGCAAAGCGATAGCAGAGGGACTCTGCTGGAGTGCCATAGAGGGCAAAGCCAATATTGGTCTCTTTCTTCCAGCGGTCACAGGTATCTCGCAGATGCTGCATCACTCTTTGGGCAAACTCCTCACCCTCTGGCTCAGTGTGGGAACAGCCTTTCACCAGCTTTGTCACCTCATAAAGCCCAATGTAACCCAGCGAGATAGAGGAATAGCCACCATACAGTAGGGGTTCAATAGATGCACCCTTTGGCAGCCGTGCGATGGCTCCATACTGCCAGTGGATGGGGCTGGAATCGGAGCGCACACTTTTGAGGGCATTGTGTCGGCACATCAACGCATCAAAACAGAGCTTCAACCGCTCATCCAGCAACCGCCAAAACTCCGTCTCATCTCCTTTTGCCAGAATTCCCACTTGAGGCAGATTCAGGGAAACAACACCCTGATTGAATCGCCCTTCAAACTTGTAATTGCCATTTTCATCTTTCCAAGGAGACAGGAAAGAGCGGCATCCCATGGGAGAAAACACATTCCCCTCATAGTTTTCCTTCATCTTTTTGGCGGAAATATAGTCAGGGTACATACGCTTTGCAGAACATTTTACTGCAAGTTCTGTAATATAGTCATACTTGCCACCCTTCAGACAGTTGTGCTCATCCAACACATACACCAGTTTTGGGAAAGCAGGGGTAATATAGACCCCCTTCTCATTTTTAATGCCCTCCAGACGCTGGCGGAGTACCTCCTCCACAATCATGGCATTTTCTTCTAAATAGGGGTCATCCTCTCGCAGATTCAAAAACAGTGTTACAAAGGGAGACTGCCCATTGGTGGTCATTAAGGTGTTGATTTGATACTGGATGGTCTGCACACCACTTTTCATCTCGTCCCGTACACGGTCATTGACCAGCCGTTCCAAGGTAGCCTCATCCACTGCACCTGCACACTGATAGGTCATCTGCTTGCGGAACTTCTCTCTGCTGCGACGGAGGTATTTGCCCAGATGACTCATATCCACACTTTGTCCACCGTATTGGTTGGATGCCACACAGGCAATAATCTGGGTGGTCACTGTACATGCCACCTGAAAACTCTTTGGAGATTCAATCAGTTTTCCATTCATCACAGTGCCATTGTCCAGCATATCCCCAATGTTAATCAGACAGCAGTTGAAAATCGGCTGTATAAAATAATCTGCATCATGAAAATGGATTGCACCCTCATCATGGGCTTTGGAGATATACTCCGGCAACAAAATACGTCTTGTCAGGTCACGGCTGACTTCGCCGGCAATATAGTCTCTCTGCGTGGCTGCAATCATGGTATTTTTGTTAGAATTTTCCTCTGCAAGCTCTTTATTCTCATTGCGCAACAGAGACAAAATAGATTCATCGGTCGTATTTGCTTTGCGGACCAGTGCACGGTTATAGCGATAGATGATATATTTTTTTGCCAGATGGAATTTGTTTTCTGCTACCAGTCCCTGTTCCACCAAATCCTGAATATCTTCTACCAGAATACGGGCACGCATGGTTCCTTCAATTTTATCTGCGATTGCCTCCATGCGATCCTGGCTCAATTTGTCCTCTTCCGTCACCTCCGTATTTGCCTTACGAATGGCGGTGATGATTTTGCTGCGGTCATAGTTGACCACTGAGCCATCTCGCTTGATTACTTTCATGCCCTTACCCCTCTCTTAAGTATCCGGTCGACACTATGTCGAATTGTCTTTTCTTTTTTCTATGAACAAATCCCTGTCCATAGCAAAAGCCAGCAGTACGCTGGCATACGGTTCGGGTCATGATTATAGCACACCCCCTTCCGCTTGTCCACTATATCTTGTGTTTTTAGTCATGTTTTTCTACTGAGTATACCAGATGTATTTTATCCAGAAAATATCTTTCTTTTTTGACAGAACCCCTGCAAGATTGAATACAAATTGAACTATCGCAAATTTCAAAAAACTCTGTACCCCCTGTGCCATATGGCTTTGCCATGTTTTTGTGCATTTTGTCAATTCGTGTCCATGGCAACTTTTCCCTTGTATTGAAATTCATTTTAAAAATTTTAAAATTTCTATTGACAAAATCTTTTTTACTTGTTATACTAAGCAAGCATTTTGCGAGTGTAGCTCATCTGGTAGAGCGCCACCTTGCCAAGGTGGAGGTAGCGAGTTCGAGCCTCGTCACTCGCTCC
>CALWVS010000013.1 GCA_944385095.1 uncultured Oscillospiraceae bacterium | reverse complement strand
GTGGACTCAGCCCTTTGGAATATAGACAGCATCTTGGGTTCACGACATAACTTGTCCAACTTTTTGTCCGCACCCCCAAATGGATATATTTAAATATTCCGAAAAGACAGCAAGACGGACAAGTCAAAATAGTATTTTATCGCTGAGACAAATAGGCAACAGGACCACTTTCATAGAGATCCCCACCATGGGTATCTAAAATGACAGTGAGGGGGAAATCTTCTACATAGAGGCGACGTACCGCCTCACAGCCCAAATCTTCCCAGCAAATAACCTCCAACTCTTTCACACTGGCGGCCATGAGAGCACCAGCACCACCCAGCGCAGCCAGATAGACAGCTCCATTTTTCACAACTGCATCTTTCACAGCCTGATTGCGTTTCCCTTTACCAATCATAATAGACTGACCCAGATCCAGCAGGCGAGGAGAATAGGCATCCATACGACCACTGGTAGTTGGACCAGCGGAGCCGATCACCTGACCGGGGCGTTCTGGGGTGGGACCGACATAATAAATCGCAGAGCCTTCCAGAGGAAATGGAAGTGGCTCTCCAGCATCCAAAAGTTCCATCATGCGCTTATGTGCAGCATCTCTTGCAGTGTATACCACGCCAGAGAGCAAAACAGTATCTCCTGCATGGAGAGGAGCCAAATCGGCAGGGGTAACAGGAGTTGTTAAGTGATATTGCATCCAAAATGCCTCCCTTTCTTTAAAGTGTGCAGCTTGCACGTCTTGTGACATGACAGCTTACATTTACAGCCACAGGCAGACCAGCCACATGGGTTGGAGCAGCTTCAATAGAGAGTCCCAGACAGGTGGTTTGCCCACCAAAGCCCTGTGGACCAATCCCCAGAGCATTGACGGCAGAGAGCAGTTCCTGTTCCAGTTGTGCATAGTAGGGGTCAGGATTGGGCACATCAATGGGTCGGAGGAGGGCATGTTTGGCAAGGTAAGCTACTTTGTCAAAAGAACCACCTATGCCAATGCCCAGTACAATGGGGGGACAGGGGTTAGAGCCTGCCTGTTGTACCGTGTCCAGTACAAATTGTTTCACTCCTTCTACACCATCCGCAGGTTTTAGCATGGCAAGACGGCTCATATTTTCAGAACCAAAGCCTTTGGGGGCAACTGTAATTTGACAACCATCTCCAGGAACCAGTCGAACCGTAATGGCAGCAGGGGTATTATCACCTGTATTTACACGGCGTAAAGGATCACCTACAATGGATTTTCGCAAATATCCTTCTCCATAGCCCTTCCGTACCCCTTCATGAATGGCTTCTTCAAAGTTTCCATCTATGTAGACATCCTGCCCCAGTTCTACAAATACACATGCCATACCAGTATCCTGACAGATAGGTAAAGACTGTTGTGTAGCAACCTCCAGGTTGTCCCAGAGAAGGGAAAGGGTTTCTTTGGCAAGAGACCACGGTTCTGTTGTTCTGCTTTGGTCGAGTGCAGATACAATGTCATCTGGGAGTTGTGTGTTTGCCTGAATGCACAGACGTGCCACTGCATCTGTCAGTTGAGATGCTGGAATGGTTCGCATAGACAATACCCTCTTTTCTAATCTGTTTTCTCCATTGTAGCAGAAAAAGAAATCTGCTGCAATCCATAAGGATTACAGCAGATGGATTAAATTTTGTGGTAGACACCAGCAGAGCAGAGACGGGAGCGGATGAGAGGACCAACTCCAATGGCAAATACCATTTTAAGAAGGTCGAATGGAATAAACGGAATGACACATACCGCTAGTGCAGCACCTATTGGGGCACCACTGCTAAAACAATACCATGCAGTACCTAAGGAATAGCAGATGATGGTACCAGCAATCATGCCCAGAAGATGTAAAAAACGGTTTTTGGTGTGGTCAATCACAAGACCAGCCACAATAGCCATAGGGAGAAAGCCAATGATATAGCCACCTGTGTAGCCAAGAAGTTTCCCCAGTCCACCAGTAAAGCCAGAAAACACAGGGACTCCCACCATGCCAATGAGCATATAGACCAGATAACTGATACTGCCCTGTTTCCAACCAAGAATGTACAGAATCACATAGATTGCCAGATTGGTCAAGGAAATGGGAATATCCCCAATTTGAATGGACATAGGAGCCAAAATACAAATGACAGATGCCATTAGTGCAGTCATAACCAGTCGGTAGGTTTTGCTTTGGGATTTCATCTTTATTGTTTCTTCCATATGCTTACTCCTTTTCGGTAAGCTGATACCCAAGGGATGTCAGCATAGTTTTGTCTTGTTGAATGTTGGTACCAGTGGTGGTGAGCATATCCCCTGTGATGGCTGCATTGGCACCAGAGAGGAACAGAGCAGCACCACCATCTGAAAAACGGTTTCGTCCAGCAGCCATGCGAATCCATACTGTGGGATTAATGATTCTAAAAATGGAAACGGTACGCAGCACATCATCGTTGGAGATTGGTGACAGATGTGCAAAGGGGGTTCCAGGAATGGGATTGAGTAAATTCAAAGGAATAGATACAACCCCCAACTCAGCAAGGTCAAATGCCATGTCAATGCGATCTTCAAAGGTTTCACCCATGCCCAAGATACCACCGGAGCAAATTTCCAGACCGGCTTCTTTGGCTCTGCGAATGTTTTCCAATTTGTCCTCATAACTATGGGTGGTACAAATATTGGGAAAATTTCTTCTGGATGTTTCCAGATTGGCATGGTAACGAGTGACACCACAGGCTTTCAAAGCACGAAATTCTTCCAAAGATTGAAAACCGTGAGAGGCACAGAGAGACAGACTAGTGTTTTTTTGTAATTGTCTGTAGGCATCTAGTGCCATGGAAAATTCTTCTCCATGTAGACCACGACCGGCTGTTACCAGAGAAAACCGTTGGACACCAGCGTTTTGGTTGTATGCTCCATGGGAGAGAATTTCCTCTTTGGAACAGAAGGGATATTCATCAACCGCTGTTTTGTGGTGACAGGACTGGGCACAGAATTTGCAGTCCTCCCCACAGCGACCACTGCGTGCGTTGAGAATGGTACACAATTCTGCTTGATTGCCACAGAATGTTTGTCGAATTTCGTTGGCATAGTTGCAAAGTGTGTCCAAATCCATACATAAAAGAGAGGTCAAATCATCCCTGCGGTGGAGGTGTTGACCACTGAGCACCTTTTGTATGAGTGTATTCACACAATCCCCTCCATTTTGTAAACCTTTATTCTATGATAGTATACAATAATGTTATGTATTTGTCAACCAATAAGAATTATGGTTTACAAAAATCGTGGACAGCCCATAGATAAGCTGTCCACGGTTTTTACATCAAAAGAGAGATGCCAGTGATTGGGTAAAGGGAGGTCTACAAATTCCTTTTTCTGTGATAATGGCAGTAATCAGACTGTGGTCTGTGACATCAAAGGCGGGATTCAGACAGGGTACATCTTGTGGAGCCATAGGTTCCTGATACCACAGACTGCGGATTTCTTCTGGGTCACGCAGTTCAATGGGGATGTGTGCTCCATCTGTGCAGGATAAATCAATGGTAGAAGTGGGACCAAGCACATAAAAAGGGATGCCATAATGTTTGGCCAGAATGGCAACACCACTGGTTCCAATTTTGTTTGCCACATCGCCATTGGCTGCCACACGGTCACAGCCTACAAAACATGCCTGAATACGACCCTCTTTCATGACCATAGATGCCATGTTGTCACAAATCAGAGTGACATCCACACCAGCCCGCTTCAATTCCCACGCAGTCAGACGGGCACCCTGAAGCAAAGGGCGTGTCTCGTCCGCATAGACATGGAGAGGAAACCCACGTTCCGCAGCCAAATGAAAGGGTCCCTGTCCAGTGCCATAACGGGAAGTGGCAAGGGGACCTGCGTTACAATGCGTCAAAACGCCGTCTCCCTCTTTTAAGAGGGATAGCCCATATTCTGAAATTTTCAGACACATCTCCATATCCTCTCGATGAATGGCAACACATTCCTCACCAAGACAGGATAAAAGGTGGGGGACAGAAGTACAGACAGAGGCTTTTTGCAGCATCCGTTTTACTGCCCAAGGAAGATTAACGGCAGTAGGTCTTGCTGCAATCAGCACTTCACCCATATGGATGAGTTGTTTCTGTATGGTATTGATATCCTGACAGGTCTGGGAGAGTTGTTGTGCAAGCACATACACACAGTACCCAGCATAGATACCAATGGCAGGTGCACCACGAACACGGAGGCTGTGAATCGCCTCTGTCATTTCCTCCAATGTGGTGGCGGTATGATACACCATACGATTGGGGAGCTGAGACTGGTCTAAAATGGTAATGCTGAGGTGGTCTGCACCAAGGGAAAGTGCCTCAAAGGCTTCCATTGAAAGATTCCTCCTTGTGGGTTCGTTTACCTGCTAATGTTTGGTAGTGCCCATTCAGTTCTTTCAAAGCAGCTACTTGCTGAGGGGATAGAGGAATACCACCGCCCAACTGATGGACAGCCAAAAAGATTTTTGCAGTCTGTTCTACTGTTTCCAGTGCATCAAAGGCAGCATATAAATCGGTTCCCCAAGTGAGGACTCCATGGTTTGCCAGAAGGACAGCCTGATGGGTTTGGACATAGGGCTGAATGCTGTCTGGTACTTCCTGTGTAGAGGGCATAGCAAATGGAGCCACAGGAATTTCTCCTAAACCACTGATGGTTTCTGTCAGATATGGTTCAGATAGGGGATGACCTGCAATGGCAAATGCAGTGGAGACAGGGGGATGGGCATGGACAACCGCCTGTATTTCAGGTCGTTCCTGATAGACAAGCAGGTGCATGGCAATTTCGGAGGATGGGTAGCGGTCTCCTTCCAATATGGTTCCATCTAAATCACAGAGGACGAGCATATCTGGAGAGATACGCCCTTTGCTGACTCCAGATGGTGTAATCAAAAGCCGGTTAGAATCCACTTTCACAGATACATTGCCATCATGACCCACCACATAGCCACGTTGATAGAGTTGGTGACAGATTTCACAGCAGAGAGAACGGAGAGCGTTCATTCAACATGACCACCCTTACAGAAAAATCTCACTGGGAGCACGGCGAGAACTGTATTGCTCCTCCAATTCATGTTGGTGATATAAGTAACCCTCATGGTCAAAATATTTAGCACCCTTGGGGCAGTTCTTAACACAGGCACAACACTTAATACATTTTCCAATAACGTCCGATACATTTTGTGGGTCAATGGAACCCATTGGGCACAGTTTTGCACACAGACCACAGGATACACAGGTATCTGGATTGGTAACAGGTTTGGCTTTCAGAAAATCTTTGATGGGTTCGCCGTGGCGGTCACGGGGAGTGTAGTAGGGTCGAATGGGGTCACAGCCTGTGACAGAAACAGGTTCACCTGGTACTGTTTCCATAGTGTTGAGTTTGGACAGCACACCATCAATGAGTTTTTGTACCTCTGCCATGTCCTCCTGGTCGGGACGACCTGCACCCAGAATACGGGAGAAGGAGTGTTCTCCTACAATGGCAGCGGCACCAATGGGGCAGAATCCATGTTCTGCCAACACATTTCTCAGTTCAATCAAACCGTCATCATAGTTGCGGTTGCCATACAGAACCACAGGGATTGCTGGGGTCTGGTTGCCAGAGAGCATATCCCGAATGTAGGGCAACAGCAGATTGGGCACACGACCGGCATAGACAGGGGTACCCACAATCACCAAATCTTCTGAGGTAAAGGAAAGTGCCTGCTCACGGGCTTTGGGCAGATTGAAACAATACTCTTTCAGAGGCACTCCCAGTTGTTCAGAAAGTGCGGTTCCCATGGTGGACACCACTTTTTTGGTGGTACCTGTACCACTGAAATACACGGTCCATACTGTTTTGATGTTCATTGAAAATTCCTCCCCACATAAAGTTTAATGAGATTGTAATCTCTTAAAATCCAAATAATTTTCCAAAATAAGAGATGCTGCCACTGCATCCACTGTTTTTTTTCGCTTTTTTGCATTTTTTCCAGCATCAAATAAAATACGGTGGGCATCCACAGTGGTGCGGCGTTCATCCCATAAAATAGGGGTCAGACCAGTTGCCTGAGAGAGCTGCTCTGCAAAAGCACGGTACAGTTCCGCTCTAGGTCCCTCTGTGCCGTCCATATTTTTAGGAAAGCCCATCACAAGTTCTTCTACTTGATACTCTTGAACCAGTTTAGAAAGTTCCTCCAAAACTACCTCTGTTTTTCTGCTGTGTATGGTGGTTGTTGTACCAGCAAGAAAACCAGTGGGGTCAGAGAGTGCCACACCGGTGTGGGCATCTCCATAGTCAACTGCCATAATACGCATACAATTACGCCTCCTTCCTTGTATCCCTACTATACAAGAAATTCTAATAGATGACAAGAAAAATCGCCCCTATTCTTACAATAGAGGCGATGGTTGTTAGCTGTGAGCATGTGCCAGCTTTTGAGAGACAAATTCGGGCTGTGTCTCACGAGATGTGGTAGTTTCCTGATGGGACAGCCCTTTTGCATTGGCAAGCATCAATTTGATGCGGTTCTCCTGGTTAATCTTTGTAGCACCTGGGTCGTAGTCAATGGCTACAATATTACTTTTGGGATATTCATCTTTCAACTTGCGAATCATACCCTTACCCACAATATGGTTAGGCAGACAGCCAAAGGGCTGTGTACAGACGATATTTTCAGTTCCAGAGTGAATGAGTTCCAGCATTTCAGCGGTCAGCAACCAGCCTTCTCCCATTTTGTTGCCCTCACCCAGATAGCCATGTACCAGTTTACGCAGGTCCTGGAAGGTACCTGGGGCACGGAATCGGTTGGAGTCCTTTAATGCCTCAATCATATCCTTCTGACAGCCTTCTATGTAGTGCATAAATACCTGACAAGCTGCCTTTTTCATCCACTTTCCGCCATACAGTTCCACATCTGTCACACGGTTGAAAATTTTGAAAATGATAAAGTCGGTGAGACCGGGAACCACTGGTTCCACACCTTCATTCAATAAAAATGCCTCCAAATTGTTGTTGCCAAGGGGAGCAAATTTCACATAAATTTCTCCTACAATGCCCACACGGATTTTAGGCTCGCCAGCCACAGGGATAGAGGCGAAATCCCGACAGATTTCACGGAAAATATGGCGCATCTGCTTCCGGGACATTCCCTTTCCCTGTTCAAAGCCAGAGACTAGTTGATGGCTCCATGCCTCAATCATGGCATCAGTAGCACCAGATTCCACCTCATAGGGGCGAACCTGATTGGCAACATTCACAATCAAATCACCATACATCATGGCATAAATTGCCTTGCGAACAAAGGGGAGAGACAGAGAAAATCCGGGGTTTTTCTCAAGACCGGACAGATTAACAGAGACAACAGGAATATAGTCCATGCCAGCCTTTTCCAGAGCCTTACGCAACAGATGGATGTAGTTGGAGGCACGACAGCCACCGCCGGTCTGTGTAATCAATAATCCAACCTTGTGGGGGTCATAGCCACCATGCTTGACTGCATCAATGAGCTGTCCAATGACCAGCAGGGCAGGATAGCAAGTATCATTGTGAACATACTTTAGACCTTCATCCACAATACCACGGTGGTTTGTGGTG
The DNA here is from genome assembly GCA_944385095.1 of uncultured Oscillospiraceae bacterium. Classification (GTDB taxonomy): domain Bacteria; phylum Bacillota; class Clostridia; order Oscillospirales; family Oscillospiraceae; genus Lawsonibacter. The sequence continues at coordinate 49,600 of CALWVS010000013.1, read as the reverse complement.
AGCATCTCTACCCGATAGCCGTCGTTTTGCAGTAGTTTTTGAAGCATACCGAAGTGGACGGGCAACATCTGGGGCATGAGAAGGGTGTACTCCTCCTTCATCTCTTTGGTAAATAAAAGACGACCGGTTTCATCGTATACCAGTTTAGCCATAACTCCATGTTCCTTTCCAATTTATGCGGTCAAAACCGCAATCACACATATTTACTGGGTTTTACGGGCCTCAATGGCAGCCATCAGGGAGCGAATACGAATGGTAACAGCCCCCAGATTGCTGATATCATCAATTTTAAGCTGGGTATATAGCTTGCCGCCTTCCTCCAAAATAGAGCGCATCTCATCTCCAGTAATGGCATCAATGCCACAGCCAAAGGAGACTAGTTGAATCAGCTCCATATCTGGCTGGGAGCAGACATAGCGGGCGGCGTTGTACATACGGGCGTGGTAAGTCCACTGGTTGAGCACATGTCTGGGTGCTTTGCCCTCCAAATGTGCCACTGCATCCTCTGTTACCAGAACAAAACCAAAAGAGGTAATCAAATCATTGATACCGTGGTTGATTTCTGGGTCCATATGATAGGGACGACCAGCCACTACAAGGATGGGTTTTCCTTCTTCACGGGCTTTGGTGATATAGTCCCATCCCACAGTGCGCAGATTTTCTTTATAACTGTCATAAGCCTGATAGGCAGCACGTACAGCCTGTACCGTTTCACGCTTTGGCACCCCAAATTCCTCCAAAAACCACTTGGAAGCGTGTTTTTCAAAATCCTTTGGACGGTGTAGTCCAAAATAGGGGTATAGAAAACGGGTTTTCTTTAAGTTTGGTACATTGGCAGACAACAGTTCTGGATAGTAGGCCACAACAGGGCAGTTATAGTGGTTATCACTGACCCCTTCATCAAAATTATATGGCATGCAGGGATAGAAAATGCAATCTACACCATCCTCAACCAGTGCCTCTACATGACCGTGGAGCAGCTTTGCAGGGTAACAGACGGTATCTGATGGGATGGTGCGCTGCCCCTTCAGGTATAGTTTACGGGAAGATTCTGGAGAGAGTACAATCTCGAAGTTGAGATGGGTAAACAGCTCATACCAGAAGGGCAGATTCTCATACATGTTAAGACCAAAGGGAATTCCAATTCTGCCTCTTGCACCAGTCCCAGTTCCCTTGCCATGGAGCTTTCGCAAGGTATCATACTTATAGCGCATCAAATCTGGCTGTCTGGAGGGTTCCTTACCCAGAGGACGGGAACAGCGATTGCCAGAGATAAAGCGGCGACCACCATCAAAGGAGTTCACGGTCAAAGAACAGTGGTTGGTACACAGACCACAGGTGGCAGGTTTGGCAGTGTGCTGGAATGTTTGAAGGTCAGATGCAGTGAGTACGGAACTTTTCTCTAAATGTAAATCACGGGCAGCCAGTGCAGCACCAAATGCACCCATGATACCGGAGATGGTGGGTCTTGTCACATTGCGTCCCAGTTCCTGTTCAAAGGCACGCAGCACAGCATCATTGTGGAATGTGCCACCCTGTACGACAATCTCTTTGCCCAAATCGTCCGCAGAGGCAGCACGAATTACCTTGTAGATGGCATTTTTTACAATGGAAATGGAGAGACCAGCAGAAATATCTTCCACACTGGCACCATCTTTTTGTGCCTGCTTGACACTGGAGTTCATAAAGACAGTGCATCGACTGCCCAAATTCACAGGATGCTTTGCAAACAATCCCAGTTTTGCAAAGTCAGCAATGGTATAACCCAGAGCCTTGGCAAAGGTCTCAATGAAAGAACCACAGCCGGAAGAACAAGCCTCATTGAGCATGATGGAGTCCACTGCACCGTTGCGGATTTTAAAGCATTTCATGTCCTGTCCACCAATGTCAATGATAAAATCTACATTGGGATTGAAATGGGCAGCTGCTTTGTAGTGTGCCACAGTTTCTACCAGTCCCAAATCACAGGAGAAGGCGTTGAGAATCAGTTCCTCACCATAACCGGTGACGGCAACGCCTTTGATGGTAATGCGGTCTGCACACAGTTCATAGATATGGCGTAGTTGTTCCAATACAATGGCAACAGGGTTGCCCAGATTGGAGTGGTAGTAGGTATAAAGTAGTCCACCATCTTTGTCAATGAGAGCCAGTTTTGTAGTGGTAGAACCGGCATCAATGCCAAGCCAGGCATCACCCTGATAGGTATGGATATCCAACTCAGGGGGATGGTTTGCACTGTGCCGCTGCTGGAATGCGGTATAGTCTGCCTCAGATTGAAAGAGGGGAGGCATGGTGTCCACCAAGGTGGTGTTGTCTACACTCTCCTCCAGTTTTTTCAAAACAGCGTCAAATGGTTTTGGTTCATAGTCAGTGGCACACAGGGCAGCACCAAGGGCTGCAAAACAATCCCCATCCTCGGGGAAAATGGCATGGTCACTGTCCAGCTTCAGTGTCTCCACAAATCGAGCACGCAGACCCTGCAAGAAGTGAAGGGGACCGCCCAGAAAAACAATCTTTCCTTTCAGTTCACGACCCTGTGTCAGACCAGCAACCGTTTGGTCCACCACTGCCTGAAAAATAGAGGCAGCCACATCTTCCTTCCGCCCACCTTGATTCAAAATGGGTTGGATATCAGTTTTGGCAAACACTCCACAACGGGAGGCGATGGGGTAAATTTTTTCGTGTTTCAAAGAAAGGGCATCCAATTCCGGTACGGTTACATTCATCAGGGTTGCCATCTGATCAATGAACGCACCAGTACCACCTGCACAGGAGCCATTCATTCGTTCCTCTAATGCCCCACCAAAGAAGATAATTTTGGCATCCTCACCACCCAGCTCAATGACTGCATCAGTATCTGGGATGTAGGTGGTCACTGCGGCCGCAGTGGCATAGACCTCCTGCACAAAGTCCACACCAGAGGAATTTGCCACACCTAAACCAGCAGAACCAGTAATGACCAATTTAATATCCTTGCCAGAAAGCATGGAAGCTATGGAGTGCAGTGTCTCACAGGTACGCTCTCTCGTTTTGGAGAAATGACGCTCATAGGACCGAAACAGGAGTTTATTTTGTTCATCAATGACTACCACCTTGACTGTGGTAGAGCCAATATCAATACCAACACGCAGACTCATTCTGAAACCGCCTTTAAATTACATACTTCATGTCAATCCATGCTATTCACTATGATACTGAATTTATTCGTCTAAAACAACAATTTTAACAGTATCTTAACACAGCGAAAGAAATGAAAAACGAAAAATTAACGACAAAAAATTGTATAATTCTCCATTTGTAGCAAGAAAAAATAGGAGAAAATAAAACTTCATGTATTGTGAAACTGCACAAAAAGACCACAGCCCTATTGGGCTGCGGTCTGTGCAATGGCGGCATCCAGAATGCAATTTGCAGCTTCTTCTTTTGACAAAAGTGGAAGTTCCTGTGAGTGGTTGGCTGTGATAATGGTAATCACATTGGTATCCACACCAAAACCAGCACCAGCTACCTTTAAGTTGTTGGCACAAATCATATCTACCTTTTTCTTTTTCAGCTTGGAGCGGCTGTTTTCCAGCATATCTCGCGTCTCCATAGAGAATCCACAGATGATTTGCCCCTCTCGCTTATGTACCCCTAAATATTGTAAAATATCCTGAGTCCGTTTCAGAGGGATACACAGGTCATTGTCTTCCTTTTTCAGTTTGTCATCGCTATAACCAACAGGGGTATAGTCCGCCACAGCGGCGGCTTTAAAAATAAAATCTGCCTGTTCACAGTGTGCTGTGACTGCCTCATACATATCCTGAGCAGAGACAACAGAAATGACATCTACAAAAGGCGGTGGGGTCAGGGCGGTGGGACCAGAGATTAAAGTGACTTTGGCACCTCTGAGCATAGCCATACGGGCAATGGCATATCCCATTTTTCCGGTGGAATGGTTGGTCAGATAACGGACAGGGTCAAGGGATTCTTGAGTAGGTCCCGCTGTCACCAATACCTGCTTTCCGGCAAGGTCGTGAGGAAGGGCAATAGCACGTAAAATATGTTGTAGGAGCTGTTCTGGCTCTGGCATTTTACCAGCCCCCACGTCCCCACAGGCAAGGCGTCCACTGGCAGGGTCAATGACTTCCCACTGATAATTGCGCAAAAGGTCCAGATTAACCTGTGTAATGGGATTTTCATACATGTTGGTGTTCATCGCGGGGGCAATGAGTTTTGGGCATTTACAGGCCAGCACAGTGGTGGTCAGCATATCATCTGCCAAACCATGTGCCAGTTTGGCGCAGATGTTGGCAGTGGCTGGAGCAATCAGAACAAGGTCGGTTCGGTGGGCAAGGGAGATATGTTCTACCTGATGGGAGAAGTTGCGGTCAAATGTATCCACCATAGTACGATGCCCAGTAAGCTGTTCAAATGTGAGAGGGGAGATAAATTGGGTGGCATGTTCTGTCATAATCACCTCCACTTGACAGTGTTGTTTGACCAATGCAGAGGCAAGGGCAGCTGCCTTGTAGGCAGCAATGCCACCAGTGACACCCAATAGTACAGTTTTTCCTTGAAGCATAACAGAAAATCCCTTTCTAACAGATTAGACTTGATATATAGGCATTATGACACAGGGATAGAGTAAAGTAAAGTGGCAGCCATGGGAAAAAGAATTTACAGAAATTTTACCAGCACCCTTGCAAATAAAAGGGACATTCGCTATAATGAGGCGGTTGAGAAATAGAGGTGATTCTCTGTTTCTGAAAATATGCGTTGCATCTCCCAGAGAGGAGAGCGACAGCAGGAGGTAATTGAATATGAAAAGCAACAAGAAGGACACACGTTGGATGGTAGCAGTGGCGATGATGGCAGCCATTATCATTTTGCTTGCCAATACCCCACTGGGTATGATTCCTCTGCCAGTGACAAAGGCAACTACCACCCATATCCCAGTGATACTAGGGGCCATTTTATTAGGTCCACTGGCAGGAGGGATTTTAGGCGGTGTATTTGGCATTTGTTCCATGTTGAGCAATACCTTCACACCTGCACTCACTTCCTTTGCCTTTTCTCCCTTTTTGAGTACAACCGGACTTTCAGGAGCAGTAAAAGCCGTTTGGGTCTCTGTTGGCTGTCGTGTGCTCATTGGTGTAGTGGCAGGTTGGCTGTGGATTGCACTGAGCAAAGGGAAGGTGAATGAGTGGGCTTCCCTGTCCATTGTGGGATTTGTGGGTTCTATGGTCAATACAGTGTTTGTGATGGGCAGTATCTTTGTACTCTTTACCCAGCAATATGCTCAGGCGAAAGAGGTTGCCATGGAGGCAGTGTCTGGGCTGATTTTGGGTACTGTGCTGATGAATGGTGTGCCAGAGGCACTGCTTGCTATGGTTCTGGTGGCAGCCATCGGAAAGGCATTGCGGAAGGTTACAATGACCAAAGTACAGGTTGCATAAAAATAAAGAGGTGACGAGGATGCTGTTAGCCATTGATATAGGAAATAGTAACATCGTAATTGGAGGCATTGAGGACAATCAGACCAGATTTGAGGCAAGAATTGCCACAGATCGCATCAAAACCTCTGACCAGTACGGTGTAGAAATTAAGAGTATGTTGGACTTGTTTCATGTTGCTCTTGATGAGGTGGAGGGCTGCATCATTTCGTCAGTTGTGCCACCTGTCTTTAATGCAGTGCGGACAGGAGTGGTGAAGGTCACAGGAAAAAATCCTATGGTGGTGGGACCAGGGATTAAAACAGGTCTGAATATTCATATGGATGACCCAACTTCTGTGGGCAGTGACCGAATTGTGATTGCAGTGGCAGCATTGCAGGAGTATAAGCCACCACTGATTCTGGTGGATATGGGAACAGCCACCACCATTGAAGTGGTAGATCAGGGGAATACTTATCTGGGAGGGTGCATTATTCCTGGTGTACGGGTATCCGCAGAAGCCCTGTCCAGTCGTGCTTCCCAGCTTCCAGGGATTCAGTTGGATAAGCCCAAACGTGTCATTGGAAAGAATACTGTGGAGTGTATGCGCAGTGGTATTATGTATGGTGCGGCAGCTATGTTGGATGGGATGCTGGACAGAATGGAAGATGAACTGGGCAAAAAAACTACTGTTGTGGCAACAGGTGGAATGGCACAGTTTATTGCCCCTCTCTGTAAAAGAGAAATGAAGCTGGAAAAAGATTTATTATTAAAAGGTTTGAACATCATTTATAGGAAGAATAAAAAGTGATACGATGGGGGCAACAAATGGGTTGCCCCCATTTGTTGTGGAAACAATAGAGGCAGGTTGATTTTTATAGATGAAATTGATATAATAAAGATGAAAAAGTAAAGTGAAATTGGCAACACTTTGATAGTCAAAAGGGGGTTGTACTATGTACCGAAATGTCATGGAAATTTTTGTTGAGGAATACTATGACAAGATTAAGGATAGCTTGGATTGTTGCACCTGTGAGCAGTGTAGAGGAGATGTGATTGCACTTGCATTGAATCGCCTGCCTACAAAATATGTCAATCGAAGTGGTGGAGAAATTGTGGTATCTACCAAGATGAATGATCAGGAACATCAAAACAAGTTACATACAGCTGTACTTCAGGCGGTGGAACTTGTCAAAAAATCCCCCAGACATGAGATGCAAAAAGAATGAGTCTCTATATGATACCCTAATAAAGAATGGAATCGGGGTTGATGAAAAGGCAGACCTCCCAACAAACAGGATCAGAAAGACATTTTTAGGGGGGTCTGTTATTTTGAGCAATGGTAGTTTTACAGATACAAATAAAATGGTTTATCCATGTTGTCAATGGGAGAGACTGTGTGGTATGGAGAGACACAAAGGAAAGTGACGAATGAAAATATGGAAAAAATCAGTCGAACTCTGTTGGCAATATTTGTGGTGTGTTGTGTGCTTGGTGTATGGTTTCTGGGTAAGAGTGGCTTTTTTCAGGCGATATCCTCTCAGGAGACCATGCAGGCATATATTCAGCAGTGGGCACCCTATTCCCATCTTGTGTTTTTTCTCATCCAGCTCTGTTCTGTGGTTGTGGCACCCATCCCAAGTAATGTCACCGCTATGGCAGGTGGTGTGTTATTTGGTGGCTGGATGTCCTTTTTTCTAACCTATCTGGCTGTGGTGCTGGGGTCTATGCTGGTTTTCTGGCTGGGACGGCAGTTGGGACAACGCAGAATTTCAAACTGGATTGGCAAGACGCATATGGAAACCTATATGGCATATGTGGAAAAAAAAGCCGGTGTGTTTCTACTGTTGGCTTTTTTGTTGCCATTTTTTCCAGATGATATTTTATGTATTCTGGCAGGATTGACAGCTATTTCTTATCGCCGGTTTTTTGTACTGGTTTTGTTGGCAAGACCATGGGGATTGCTTTTTGCAGCATTCTTTGGGGATTCTGTGATTCGTATGCCTGTTTGGTGTATTGCGCTGTTTGGTCTGCTGGGTATGATTATTTTTTTGGTCATTTTGTGTTATGGAGAACAAATAGAGAAGTGGCTACTCCACTATATCGGAAAACTATGAAAACAGGATGACAGAAAATAACAAAAAAATATAAAAATTCCTCTTTACAAACGGAACCTAATGTGGTATTATTCAGATGCAAACAAGAATGAATACTGTTAAGGAGGAGTTCGTTTGGAGCGGGCAATACGATATAGCAAAAAAAGAGAAGCAATTCTCAATGCCATTCGATGCTCCAAAGCCCACCCCTCTGCTGAGTGGATTTATCACACCCTCAAGCCAGAGCATCCAGATCTGAGTCTGGGTACTGTGTATCGAAATTTGTTGTTTTTTCAACAACAGGGCATGATACAGAGCGTAGGGGTTGTCAATGGGCAGGAGCGTTTTGATGGCGAAACCAACCCACATAGCCACTTTGTTTGCAGCAAATGTGGAGCCGTGATGGATTTAGACCAAATTCCTATGGATGCAAACCTCTCAAAACAGGTAGAGGAACTGTATGGGGTTCAGGTGCAGCGTCACGAGCTTACATTCTATGGAACCTGTAAAAAATGTATGCAAAATAAATTTGAGGAGGCAATTTTATCATGAAAAAGTTTGTTTGTTCTGTATGCGGTTATGTCTACGAGGGTGAGGCAGCTCCTGAGAAGTGCCCACAGTGTGGTGTGCCTGGCTCCAAGTTCACTGAGCAGGCTGGCGACAAGAGCTGGGCTGCTGAGCATGTAGTGGGCGTTGGCAAGTCTTTTGGTGTAGACGTTCCTGCTGAGGTACAGAACGAGATTATTGAGGGTCTGCGTGCAAACTTCAACGGTGAGTGCACTGAGGTTGGTATGTATCTGGCTATGGCCCGTGTGGCTCATCGTGAGGGTTATCCTGAGATTGGTCTGTACTGGGAGAAGGCTGCCTATGAGGAAGCTGAACACGCTGCCAAGTTTGCAGAGCTGCTGGGTGAGGTTGTGACTGACTCCTCCAAGAAGAACTTGGAGATGCGTGTTGAGGCTGAGAATGGTGCAACTCTGGGTAAGTTTGAGCTGGCAAAGCTGGCAAAGCAGTACAATCTGGATGCCATTCATGATACCGTTCATGAGATGGCTCGTGACGAGGCCCGCCACGGCAAGGCTTTTGAGGGTCTGCTGAAGCGTTACTTCGGCTAATTTAAGAGGGCATTCCTCAGATGAAGCTAAGTGCGAGAAATCAGTTTAAAGGAACGGTTGTCGCTATCGAGGAAGGTTCTGTGAATGGAATCGTCCGTATTGATATTGGTGGCGGTAACATCATCACTTCCACTATCTCTATGGCTTCCATCAAGGAGCTGGGCTTGCAGGTAGGCGGTGAGGCTTACGCTGTTGTAAAGGCTACCTCTGTGATGGTTGGTGTAGATGACTGAAAGGAGTTTTTTTGATGGATAAGTATGTTTGCCCTTGTGGCTATGTATATGACCCTGCTGTAGGCGATCCCGACAATGGAGTTGCCCCAGGTACTCCATGGGAGCAGGTGCCCGAAGATTGGGTATGCCCTGTTTGTGGCATGGGCAAAGATGTCTTTGAGCAGGAGTAATACAACTTGATTGACAGACAGGTGAGGGAATTCCCTTACCTGTCTGTTTTTCTATGCTGATAAATGGAACTGATGTTAAAAATAATAACAGGATGTTCTTTTTATGCAAAGTGTTTCATTGTGGGGATATCATTATTTGCTATAATTCCAAATTAAACTAATTTCAGACGGATTGCCGCATTACGGGCGTCCTCTTGGGTGTGAACACCCAACTTAGAAAACAGATTTCGCAGGTGTGTCCGTACAGTGCTTACCTTGATGCCCAAGGTCTGAGCCATCTGCTCAATACTTCTATGACGCATCAGTAAAAGTAATATGGTATACTCTGTGGAGGTTAAAGGTTTTGACAGATGGTGTTCGGGACGAAGATAAGAGGCGCAATGCGCAGATTGAACCATTGTTTTTCTAAGGATTTTGTTTTTATACTGGGGTGAAATGCAGGTGTTTCGACCATGTTCTTCTAACAAGGGGAGGATAGCAGCACCCTCTCGGGCAAAAACAGAAATGAATTTTTTGCTTTCCCCTAAAAGAAATGCCTGTTCTAAAAATGTACTCCATTCTTTCTTCCCTTGCCGATAAAGACAAATGGCTGCCAGAATTAAAGATTCCATATAGTCCAGCGTTCTGCCACTACGCTCATAGCCGTCTAATAGATGACCTAAAAATAGCATGGCTGTGGCATATTCTTCTCTCTTGATGTGGCATCGTACCTTGGTAAGTAAGCGGTATCCGTCCAACAGACGGACAACGCCACCAGTTGGAGGCTGTGTTTCTAGCCACCTGACCCAGTAGATGCTGTCTTCCATCAGTGCAATTCTGCATCGTGCAGCATCTATATTAGGGAGAAGTTCGTGTGCTCCAGATACCTCTGCACGATGGCGAAACCGAAGTAGGTAGGAGGCAGCCTCTGGAATTTGACCCTCCATACAGAGAGTTCTTGCGGTGAGAACTACACAGACAAACTCCAAATCCACAGCCCCCAGTGCACGAAATTGCAGTTGCAGGGGGTGCCATTGGTGGAGTATTGCGTTGATATCTTCTCCTTGTTCCTGATGGTACTCTGCCTGTAGCAGTTCCAAAATCCGCCCTGTATTCTTGCCAAAGATTGTTTGAATCCTTTCCAACATAGATTGACCAGTTGCAGTCATGGGCTGTTGGACAAGACAAGTCAAATCCTGTTCGCCCCGCAGAATACTTGGCAAGGTGGCTGTGAGGGAATATGCTCCTATGGGAAGTGTTGTATGTTGTGGAAGGTTTGTCTGGGCAGGCTCAATCTTTTGATTTGATATCGTTTGAGGCAAACAAAGTTTCAGATGAGAGAGATAGAGGTCAGCATTTACTACCAGTTTACAAGCCATGTTCTCTAGTATATGATACCAATATTTTGTTTGTTGATAATCGAAAAACAAACTGGAAACCCGGCTCATTGCATAGACCAATTCTGGTGTTGAGCAGAGGTCATTTTCTGCCATACTAAAGAGAGAATCAGCACATTCACATAGTACAAAGGCTCGATTATCCTGTTGTACTGCATCAACAATTGTCTGTTGTACCAATTCAAAGTGTCCAGCGGATTGGTAGTGTACTAAAGCATTTACATAATCCTTTTGTTCTCTGCACCAATCTCCGCCAAGAATATGAAGTCGTTCCACATGTTGGGGAACCATGATTTGCTTGACCTTCTGTTTGAGGTATGGAATAACCAAATTTGGAATGTCATAACGCCAGGCATTCCCAAGCTCAGGTTTCAAAATACCAGTTCTGTGGCATATCTGTCGTAGTATGTCATCTGCATTGGGTTTGGACAATATATGTACCATCAGTGGTGTGGTGACTGTTTTGAAGTATGAGGTACAGAGCAATGCCATACAAAGCTCCTTGTTCAGAATACCAAAAAGGGTAATATCCCAATCACAATACAGCTCCATTCGAGAGTGTTTCAGTGCTTCCGAACACAAACCGATTGCTTGTATATTGTGAAGAACATATTTGATTAAGGGTGGATATCCATATGTCTCATGGAGAATTTGGCGCAAGTCGCTCCCCGTAAGTATGACTCCAAAATCATGAACCAACTGCATCACCTCTGCACTGTTCAGTGCCAGGTCTTCCGCAGTCATCAATAACAGACTTCCTGAGTACTGGTATGGAAGTAGATAATCTGGTAACATGCCACGGGACAATATAATAATCCGTTGTCGCTTTGATGAGCGTAGTAAGATCTCTGACATGTGTTTATCAAAATGAGGAGAGAGATTTTGAAAATCATCCAGAACAACCAATGGCTCCTTAGCTGGAAGTCGAGGGATTCGGTTCCTCTGCACCGAAATATAGACTGCTCTGTTATGATTCAAACTTGCCAGAGTTCCAGTGGTTTTTCCCCATCCTACACCAGCGGAGACAAATAGAATTTTATAATCTGGAAGTTGGTCTTGAATTGCTTTATGCAGACGATGGGGTATCACCACATGTTTCTCTGTCAAGCAAATCCCCCTCTCTCCTGCAAAAATGGATGAAATCTCTGAATTTATTTTATGGCATCAGATGCAAAGTCAGATACTAAGAAAACAAACTACTACACAAGAAATTCCAGATTTATATGAACTTTACTGTAGTTTGAATTTCCTCTTGCTGTGGTTTTATCAACAGAGCCCCCAGTTCCCTGGGCAATGCCTTTCCGTTTTTCTCAAGTTCCAGACGCAGTGCACAGAGTATCATGGCAGTGTTGATGCGCTCTTTTCCTTCACACATAGCGGCGATTGCGGCAGTTCGGGCAACGCCATTGATTCGAGCAGGGCTTAGTTCTGCCTGGGCAAGTTCAGCAAATGGGATATTGTCTTCCAGTCGGTCAGATGGCAGCGCACGCCGCCACAGTTGCTCACGAAGTTTGGCATCTGGCATAGAAAATCGAACAATATACTGCAAACGGCGCAGAAATGCATCATCAAAATGATTGAGAAGATTGGTAGATAGGAGTGCCACACCATCATACTGTTCAATTTCCTGAAGAAGGTAAGAGGTAGACAGGTTGGCGAATTTGTCATGTCCAGTGGACACAGAAGTACGTTTTCCAAATAGAGCGTCAGCCTCATCGAATAAAAGAACACACCGATTTTCTCTGGCACAGCGCATGAGCTGACCAAGGTGCTTTTCTGTTTCGCCCACATATTTGTCCATAATCTGTGAGAGGTCTGCATGCAGCAGCGGCATCCCAAGTTCTCTGGCGATGGCGTTGGCTGCCATGGTTTTGCCTGTGCCAGATGGACCATGAAAAACAGCAGTCACTCCCTCACGTTCATAGGGGATGCCCCAGTGGGTCAGGTGAGGTCCACATTGAGCAGCTGTACAGATTTGATGAATCTGTTTCAGTATGGATTCTGAAAGCACCATGTCGTTCAAAGAGGCATACGGCTCATAATGCAGACCATAGACAAGTGCACTGCTACGATGACGCAAAGCGTGGATGGTATCCTCTCGCTGTACATTATGGTGTTCATTGGCGGTTGCATATCGTTGTGCCAAGGTGGCAGTCTCCAACACAGCACCAACATGCATAGAACCATTGGGGATGGAATCAGGTGCTGCTGTGGGAAGCATGGTGTGCCATACTTGGTCCCGCTCCTGAGAGGTCAATTGAGATGGCAGACGAATCACCTCGGCGGAATGGGATAAAGAATCTTCTGAATCACTCACAATCACCAATGGCAAGTGAAATTTTTTGCACAATGTCTGAAGTGCTTGTATTGCTGTTGCTGGACTGGTATGGGAATAGACTGCACAGATTGGGATAGAGAGTAACTTGGATAATATGGCAGCCTCTCGAAACAGGTGGTCCCGATCCAAAGCGGAAAGCTCAGTCAGCCCCTGAAATTCCAGACATACAGCACCCCCGCAGGCTTGTTTGACCAATGTACGGCGACCACAGCCTACAGCTCCAAGGAGATAGAGGGGGTATTCTGTACCGGTTTGGTACCAGAGTTGCACCTGTTCCAGTGCCCAAGTATGGATGGGCAGATACACAGTGGAGCGTTCAGGCAGGAGTGGCTGGATGCTATGTAAATCTGGCAGAGACAGACCAGTCAGAAAAGAGACAACTGCCCGACACAGAATTAGTGGACGCTCCAAGGGGTAAGCCGTCTGTTGAGAAGTGGTCAAAAGCAAACCAGTCAATGTATTGAGACCGTTGAGGTCAGCCAGAATTTCCACACGATTTGGGCAAAGAGGGGAAATCAGCTTCAAGCCATACTCTATGGTAGGAAATGTGAGACCATATTGACTGCGAAAGGTGGTACGAAGGTCGTTGTCCATTTCTATGGTCAAGGCAGCCATGACCAACAAATATTCCCATAAATCCAATGTAAAATGTTCTCTCAAAGTGCGGGGTGCCAATAGGATGGTATCTGGTGTAACCAGTTCTGTATTTTGCAGTTCCTGCCACTGTGTTGCGCAGATAGACAAATTTACATGCTCAGCAGAAAGGGTCTGAAATAGTTTGAGAAAATCAAGAATACACGCAGAATTATTGGACCAACCAGCCATACTGCTCACCTCACTTTACTCCAAAATCAGATCATCCAGATCACATTCATCCATAGCAGCAGATGGTGGTTCCTGTAGTATGGTATTGACATCCATATAAAAGTGACCATCCAGCTCTACGCCCTCTTGAAGCTGGAATATGCTGTATGTTTCACCAATTGGAATGAAGTCATCCAAAATATATTCTAAAAAGCGCAAAGTTGCAGAAGTAATGTTTGCGGGAAGCAGCACCATTATATTTGCATGTTGTCCCCCATAGAGCTTGGTGCAGTTTGTGTGTTCTTCTAAATTCAGTGGCAGAGTGCGCCATTGAAAGTTTTCTATGATTTCCCCATGACCTCCAGTTACCAATTTGATGAGTTGTTCCAATCCTCGTCGGGTACCCCGCATCCGATTTAATAGGGGGGCAGATGCCAAAAGTTCTGGTAACTGAACGGTGTCCCACATCCATTGTGCAGCACCGACCCAAAATCTCAGGTCAGGAAGTGTTGCTGCATCATAAGGATTCAAACGTCCCGGAAATCGAGCAGCCAGTTGGTTGGTATCCATATATACAGACTGATAAACTGCCAAAAATTGGCGCAGTGTGGTATCATTCTGCATAACAAGGGGTAGCCCAATGTCAATAGAATAACCTGGAAATAACAAAGTGAATCCCTGTAGACAATCTGCTGGCTCCACTGTAAAAGCCAAATAAAGACCATACACACCATAGAGACTGAGGTCTGTGGCTTCCCGCTTCAGAACTGGTTCTGCGGATGTGTCCCATTCTTCAAGGGGAGCATCGGTTGTAAAAACACATACTTTTGCAGCGGTTACACCTTCCAATGAAAGGCGCAGCCACTCCATCCCGTTCATGGTTCCACGATACCATTGAGAACGATACCTTGTGCCCTCAAAAACACCACATTGTCTCAGGTCTCGATTTGAGCGGTATCTTCGCAATTGTTGTTCCATATTCTTCTACCACCTTTGTACACAAGCCACGAAAAGGGTCAATGACTGTTTATCTGGTTAAATTTGGTTTACCTTTAGTTCTTTCAAATAGGGTAGCATATCCGACTTGAGATGGATGGTCCCATCCTGTCTGCAATTTACTCCACCAGTTAAAGGGTGTATTTCCAGTGTAGTCACAGAAAGAACATGCTCCAGCTTGCTCAGTGCAGCGGTGATTCCCGTACTGGAGATTTTTGTACCAAACCCTACAGGACCTGTAATCCCGTCAGTCTGTGCCACTATTACAGTTCGGATGGTCTGTTCATCAATCATCTCACTGACTCGCAAAGTAACATGAACCGCAAGTGGAAGATAACGAGGAATCTGAACCGATACTGGTACACCAATCATTCGATATTGCTCCAACCAATCCTGTAGTCGGTCCCGTTGCCATGAGGTCAAAACAGCCAGTGGGTTTGGAGAGAGGGGGCGGGCGAATAGGATGACACCAGCATTCTGCTGTCCCTGAGATTGATGGCTGACAGCATGTACCTGTCCCAGTGCCAGTCCTGGTGTCTGATGTGCCAGCATCTCATAATCTGCAAGGGTCACAGCTCGCAGCGGCACACGTTGTTCTTTTGCTACACGGCGAAAGGCATCATATACAGTTTCTCGCTCACAGCCACCAGAAGCAGGTGCCAATACTGACAGTGTGCTGTCACCTTGCTGCAAGATACCAGTAGCACCATTTCCTTTCTCTCCTAAAGTAATGGTGCAACCGGCAATTAGGACGGCTCCACCAGTAGGAATCTCATAATCTCTACCATCTCCAAAACGAAGTGCGTTTTGTATTTCATCCCATCGACAGCCACGGGAAAGGGTATGATGAGGATCGGGTAAGGTAATGGGACAGTCATACCAAACCCCATTTTCCTGCACCATAACTTTCAGACGTTCTGGAAGAATTCCTTCCTCATCCAGTTTGATTTCCTCACAGGCTGTGGGCTGAATGGCAAATTCAAAGGTAAAGTCCGGTTCTGAAGCAATAACCCGAATGGTGGCTGGTGGTTTCTCTGTCCAACCGACGACACAACCGTTTTGAGCAAATAAGAAGGGAGCTTCCTGCCATCCGTCCTTGTCAGATGGCAGAAAGTAGCGAAGCACCCGACTGCCTATCCAGCCTTTCGGAAGAAGAAAAGGCGGTGGAAGGTCAACCATTGTGCTTCTGGTCAAACATTGCTCCAGATGGACAGGCTCCAAAACCAGTTGCTGAATACGGGGAGTTCCCTCCAACTGTCCATGTAGTTTGATTTGAAGGGAAACAAAGGGATCATCAGATGAAATGGTCCAGTATCCACTCTGTAATAAACCACAGGTGCTATCTTCCAGAGAGACATTCTGCCAGACTCCTTTTATTGACGTCTGTGCCTTCAAAATGACAGGTGGTGGCGTGTCAGGTGCTGGTGGAACCCGACCTTGTTCAGGTTCCAAGCCACACCAGATTCGGATAGGCTTTTTGGCTGGAAGTTCTGTGGTAAAGGATATATGGATACCAACCGTTTCGCCATTTAATGTTATGGTTCTGCCAGATTCCCAGTTTAATATCTCATTTCCACACTCTATATGGACGAACTGTAGTTCAGCTTCCATGTGACGCGTTTCTATCACCTCATAAGGTACACCGTCCACCCAGTAACGCTGCCCTTTATAGGGATTTATACCTCCTAGGGTTCTGGCCAACAGGGAGGCAGGTGTCAGCATCCTACGGGTTCCTCCCAACAATTTCAAATAGGCAAGATAGTGCTCAGGTCCCACCAGATTCCATTTATAATTTTGCATATTGGATAGTTGAGAGGCTAGCTCCAGAATTACCACAGCAGGATCACTTGGGATTGCATCCGACCAACCAGGTACTAACTCTGACATCCGACGGCATGCCCGTTCATAGAGGCCCTTTTGATTGGTTGTATTTAAGTCTATGGGTATCATACTGCATGCCCCCCTTTTCTATGGTGTAAATTGTATAGGTTCCCTCTATTGGTAGAGCAAAAGGGTCATAGACAGAAACCGGATTTTGTTCTGTTCCATCTGGTGTGGTGGTACTGATGACCAGTTCTGTCAAAAAAATATTTGGTATAGCAGATTGCAGAAAGATACGGATTTGTTCCAAGGTGGGGAGCTCTCCCATTCTCCAGCCTGTACCACCAAAGTTACCAATGACTGGGTGAAAGAACTGGTTTAGAATCTGCTCAATTTGATATTTGACATCTGAAAATTCACTACCATTGTGTAGCTCAATCCACACCATTACATGGATTGGGTAAAAAGAAGGTTCCCGCACTTCCATATCCATTCCAAGGGTGAGCAGAGCACTTTTCACCTTGATCAGCTGTTCAATGACAGGTTTTTGTTGTTGAAATGATACCTCATGGTGTCTCACATCTCGCATGAGAATACCAATCTGGAGAACAGTTTTATTGGGGACACAACACACCTGTACAACATTTCGGATATGAGTACAGATGAGTTGTTCAGCGTCGGTGGCAGATACAATACGGTCAAGGTGGTGACGCTCACCCAGAAGGCGGCACTGCACCTCGGAGTCTGACTCCTGTAACACACCACCAAAGCAGTCTGACACAGCATATCCACTGATGGTACCACCTTGAAGTGGCATAAACGATTCTCCTGCAACACAGTCCCCCACCTGCATTGCACGAAGAAGAACTGCGCCACAGAATAAGCCTGTCAAAACAGGCTTTTGACTACCATTCTGAAAGACACCAGATTCCTCCCGAAAACAGAGCCACCAACACTCTATCCCATATTGAATGGTTTTTTGCCCCTGAAATCCACTTAGGGATATGATTCCACTATGAGAGAGACCATTTGTACCATCACTTAGGGACAACTGACGTGCTCCAGTATGGGAAGTTGCCTCATAAACGGTCAATTGCCCGCCTAATATATGGTCACGAAGGGTTAAGTAGAGATGAAAGGATGCTCCACTGGGTGGTGTATCAAATCCCAGCCACCAACAGTCCTGTTTTTGCGTAATGGATGGGAACAGCAATTTTGGGGTACTGGTAAGACGATGGAAAGAGTGCTCAACACCACAGAGCTGTTCCACAGTTGTTTCTTCATTGAAAAGTGAGGCATTTATGGAGATATGGGAGAGAACCGGAACATGATAGCGGACTGGGAGCCATCCAAAGCCTTCACAGGAGAGCAGCCGCCAACGCAGCCAGTGGGTACTGATTCCTTGTACCATACATGGCTGGGCATCCAACGGCCACAAAATGTTCACCTCCTGCTGTACAGTTTGCGTTTCTCTAAAATTGGAGAACATCTGTGTACAGTTTTCCGTTCCTGGCACGATACGCCAGGTGAGACCATCCCAATATTCCCATAATACTTGATCTGCCCAAACATCCCGAATGGTGGGAGGTGTTTGGGGCATGTGGAGCATGATAGGGTGATATTCTGGCTTTTGTTCCATACCAGGAAGCAAGTCCTCTTGTGTCTGGTAGGATTGCAGCCAGGAGAGTGTTACTTTGGCACCAGGCAAAGTTAGAGCATCGGGACAGGAAACATAACAGAGATTCCATTGCATTAGTTTGTTGCCAAAAGGGACATAATTTTGACTGTGAACAGGTCCATCCTCTGTCAAAAGTAGTATCTGTTCATTTGGAGTACGCACAGTTTCTACAGTTGCCCTTTGAATAGATGTGGAAGGAGGTATCTTTCCATCTACAACCTTGACAAGCAGGGAAGCGGGCATGTTTTTGGAAGATGGAAGGTGAAACTGTAATGAATGATTGATCTGTGTTGGCTGCTTCAGAGGTATGGTTTCATATTCCAATTCCAAATACCAGAGAGAGCAAGCAGGATCACAGAGAAAGGATAATAGTGTATGAGATGCATGTTCCAGATTTAAACCTACCTGACAACCGGCTTGAGATGTGAACGCAAATGAATGTCGAAACCGTACTTCACGCTGCTGTATTCCGGGCAGGTGGAAATCGAACAGTTTACTTGGTGTTTCTTTTGTTGGTACTGACAGTGCAACCAGCTTTCCCAAGTTGCCACTGGACACAATCTGCTCACATAGTTTGCTGGTTTCAACACAGGTCTCCATTGTGGTTTCCCAGAGCTTAGTACCATCACCGGATTGATAAAATTGGGTTCCTTTTGGGAGCACCATACTGTGTGGAGCGGTCAGATTGACATAAACATAGCCAGGTTCCTCTTTTTGTAGCGCATCGTACCAAGTGGACAAATATTCTCGCAGATGTTTTTCTGGCAGATGCTCCAGACGATGTCTGGAATCTTCTAGCATTTCACCTAGGGCTGTCATCAATGCAGCTTCCAGCTCTGAACCACCTGGTTGATACTGCCAGTCAGGGAGATAGGAGCGGGCATACAATTCAAACTGTGTCCAAAAATCGTTCATACCCATTCCTCCTCACCAAAATAATATATTTTAAGAATCATTCAGGTGGTTTGTACAGGAATATGGACCTGATCCCTCTGTCCATTGCTCAGAATTTGATAGGAAATCTGTGCAATTAGGGTGCCATTGTTTTGCTCTGGTATAAAATCCACCTGAATGTTCCAGATACGTGGTTCCCACACCTGTAGAGTGGAGATGATTTCAATCTGAAGCTGGTGCTTCAATGTGGTTGTCACAGGCTCAAAGGCAAATTGTACCAAGTTGGAACCAAATTTGGGGCGGTATGGTCGCTCACCTCGGTTTGTAGATAAAATCAGGCGAACAGACTGGGCAATTTCCTCCTCATCAGTCATCCGTCGGAATCGACCCAAACCGGCATCCAGTTTCATGGGAAATGTCATTGCTGACATAGCCACACACCACCTTTCTCAGTTGCTATTCTGATTGGATGATATGAAACCATCAATTCAGCTTAATCATACTGCCCTTTACCTCGGTCATTCCAGAGGAAGACATTTGTAGTTGTGTTTCACCGGATATTTTTGTAGTCATGCCGCCAGATAACTCCACTTGTTGTCCTTTTACTGTAAGATTACTCTGGGCATTGAGGGTAATGTTTTGACCACTGAGTTCCAGTGTTCCCTTGGCATGGATACTGATGTTGCCACTGCTGTCTATTTCAATAGAGGCTCCACCGCAGGTGATGGAGCATTTCGCACCTGCATCTAAGCCAATGGTGTCATTTTTCACATCAAGGATAAGTTTGGGAGTATCACTGTCTTTCCCTTGTACAGTAACTGTCTTGAGTTCATCCTCCAGACTCACCTGTAGCCCACCAGTACTTTGGACAGTGATACTGGTTTTATCCTGTGTGTCGTCCAATGTAATGATGTGACCGGAACGGGTCTTAATCTGTTTGTGGTCATTTTTTTCTGTCCAACATGCCGTAACCTGTGCATCACCCTCTGGGCGATGTACACACAGTACATGGGCTTCATATCCTGGTATTTGGGGCACAAATACTTCAACTACATCGCCAATTTCAGGGAGCCAGTAAAGACCAGAGATGTTTTGCTCTACCCGAGCATGAAGTTTATCCTGTTCCTCGTGGTAGCCGCCCAGAGAGACCTCCACCATTCCCTTTTCTGTATCGCCTAGATGGGCAGTTACCTTTCCACGGAGGAGATCATAGTGAAACATGTCGACCCCT
Source organism: uncultured Oscillospiraceae bacterium (assembly GCA_944385095.1). Taxonomy (GTDB): domain Bacteria; phylum Bacillota; class Clostridia; order Oscillospirales; family Oscillospiraceae; genus Lawsonibacter. Next base: position 29,434 of record CALWVS010000013.1, on the reverse strand, counting down.
CCTCATTCTTGTGCTTCAAAGCTTGTTTCAAAACCGGTTTCATCTATGGTGTGAATGACGGTCTGAATATAATAGGAACCATTGACCTGTTGGCTTAGGTCAGTAACCTCAACAAATCGTCCTGGTCGCAGTTCAGGTAGACCAGTACATTGCCCCAGTAACATGCTGCTGTGGTGTTGGCATTTGTTCATGCGCTGTTTTGCTAAATATTGCGCTTGAGCCATGGTTCTGATTGCCGGTTCTGCTTCCAGTCGATCCAAAATCAAGGCACTTTCGATGTGGTCAACTCCAAAGCCATTGTCTGTGGTACGGGCTTCTCTGGCGTAAATACGCTCCCCCTTATCGTCTGCACTGCTGACAGCCATCCCTGCACATTGCCCAGCCAAAGAGCGGCGTCGACTTAGATGGATCAGTCCATTGGGTCCGTCAAAGGTTACAGCGGTCTCTGATGAATCCCGTGCTGGACCAAAGTAGACAGTATCAGCATAGGTATAAAATTCAAAGCAGAGAAAATCTGCAACAGAACACAAAATCTCAAAATCAGTGGAACCAGTTCGCTGGAAGGGTAGGTCCCAATCTTGTGGAATGGTCTGAATCTGGGCAGTAGCCATACGGGTACAGCAGGATTGATTGAGCAGTTTTCTGACCAACTGGGACAGGGTACGAGATGCACCAGCATCAGAACAGGAGGACAACATGAGCTGCCCACGCACATCCATACAAGTCATTTCCAGTATCATCCTAGCATGGTCCAGAGGATCATCCCACACAACGTCATAGACAAAGCCAGAAAACACAACTTGTTCTGTCCCCACATAGCCCAGAGACAGAGTGCAAACAGCCCCCAGTTGAACACTTTCCAGCCAGACGTTTGCCCCATCTGTGCTGGAGTCTAATTCAGCCCGTAGGGTCAGTGTGCCAGCTTCACAAAGTGTAGTGAGACGGCATTCCATGCTTTCCAGTTGCACACCAGAAACAACATCCAGCGTTCTGCCCGAAACGTTCAGAGTAAAAGTGGGAGTACGAAACCCATTATATTTATCATATAATACAGAGAACTTCATAAATACCTCTCAGAAGTAGAGCCATGCCCACATTGTTTGAAGTGGGTCTTCCAGATTGCTGTCATACAGAGCGTTTAATTTTGCTTTGGTGCCACTCAACTGATTTGCCTGCTCTGTTGCCCGGTCTGCTTCATCACCGACAATGGAGAGGGAAACTTCTGCCTGAACAGGGGTTCCATCTGATGCAAACATGCGATAGGAGACAGAGAGGCTGTTCAGTTCGCCAATATGAATCAGAGAACCCCATGCAAATGCCATTTTGATGGTTTCTTTTGTGGTATTTCCAGAGTATCGGACAAACTTTCGCAGTTTCTTAATTTCGTCCCGCACATCAGTGTAGGTGGTGCTGTTGTAATAGGTGTGATAGAATAGATGCACTGATAAAACTGCTCTATCTGTATAACCAGTCGGATCTCGCTGAAAGTGTGGTTCATTGGATGCACTGTCACTTTTTTTGCTTTTGGTTCCCTTTTTCTTTTTCTCATTGGAATAAATCATATATTCCAGTGAGTTGGGGTTGAACTGTACAGTAAATCCTTGTCTTTCCTTCCCAGGTTCATAGATTTTTGCCTTATCCATCTACATGCCACCTTTCCGCAGAGATTCCAGCCGGGTCTGACGCCCGATAGAGCTGGTTACACCTCGTACCAAAGCCCGAAAATCGGACTCGCTCAGTCGTACCTCTGGTGTTGTCTGAGGAGGAGTAGATGCTGGTGTATGTTCCTGATCAGAGGAGCGTACCATGCGTTCCAATTCTTCCCGAGACGGGAAGAAGGTACGGCGTACAATGGGAAGACGCATCAATTCTTCGGTGAGCGGTGCCTCTTTGGAGTTATATCGTAGAGGCACTCCTCGGTTTTCCTGATTCCAGATTTGATGGATGTACCGTTGATAAACTCGACTGTGAATCAAAACTCCGGCTGCTAAGTACAGTGCATTCTGACTGGTAAGAGCGGGGAAATAATGACTGCCCATCTTTTCCACGGTGCCCAGATAAAATCGGGTCAATGTACGAAAGGCATTGTGCTGACCAAACAGGTTCCAAATCAGCGATATGGCTTTGGTGGGTTTGGTCCTATACCGCTCCTGTTCTTCTCGCAGTACACTGCGCACCACATCACTGTAAAAGGGGCGCATTTCCCGTTTTGCACTTTCTTTTGAAAAAATTCGTATAAAGGTATGAGCTGCTCTGGTAGGTTGCGCTGGGTCCAGTCGCTCCCCAGAAAGATGGGCTGCCAGCTGAGGAAGGACAAACAGAAATGCGTCCTGTTTCAGATAGCTGGTAGAATGAAGCTGCTGATGAATATGCTGCAAGGTGGTACGGTGAATATGGATGGCGGATTGATAGATGGGATTGTGAATCTTCTGTGGAACAGCAGAAGGTGTCTGCCGAATTGTCTGTACCCGGCGTTGAATTAGTGTGATTGGTGTATGGATGACGCTGTGGCAGCCTAAACTGCGACCAGTACAACAATGGTCAGTCAACAGCCCAATATACTTAGACCGGCGAGATGTACATAGATTCATAGTTGAGCTCAAACCGGTCGATAAGCAGTGTGTTTTGCATTGCATCCATGTCACCCACCTCAAATTTTTTCACCACCAGTCCCACCAAGGTGTAGACCTTACCACCCAGCATAGAGTTGGCTTCATTCCAAATTTCAAGTCTCAGTGGAACAGTCAATTTTTCTCCTACAAGATAGAAGGGGAAATACTCCCCTGCGTAAGCACCACGTTCCAGACGCAGTGTACCACAGTTTTTGACTGGACCTGGTAGCACATGGATTCTGTCGTTCAAACCACCCTCCTGATAAGTAAAGGGTTCTGTTTCCCGCTGTAAACCGGAAACTTTGGAGAATCCAAATTCAAACACTCCAAGTCGAACATGGAAGTTATAGGAAGAAAGTGGGTTCTGATGCAGTAGATTTAACATGGCTGCTCCAACTCCTGTCAAAGGTCAAAAAGATTCTTTTCTTGGGCATTGGATTCCTTGTTGATCTGACTAATCTCCCGGCAAAATTTTTCCCGTTCCAAATGGGGGAGTGCCAGTGTTCGGTCCAAATCCCAGTGGAAATAGTAAGCAATAAACGAGAGCTGGCGGTATAGCTCTTTCTGCGGTCGAAGGCTTATACCGCCCCCTGAAAATTTAGGGTATCGGTAAACTGGTGCCCACAGTGAGGGCAGGTTACTTGAATTTTGGGATTGTCCACCTTGTTGATGGTTTCATACATGTTTTGCAGAAATTCCAAATCACTGATAAAAAGACCTTCTATCACTTCAGGAGTAATCTCTGTCAGTGTACCCAAAGAGGTCACTACCTTGGAGAGCAGCATCACATTCATCATACTCTCATCTGCCTTGACCCGTGGGTCACGCAGTGAACTGAGTTCATCCCCTGCGGTAGCCAGCCGCATCTGACCTTCCCGATGTAAATTGCCCTCCCGATCTATATAGCCTTTTGGAAGCCGGAATGGATATACTGTTTGCAGTTCCATCTGTTATGCCCCTTTTTTATTTGATTCGGGTGACACCTTCTGTCACCAGTTCTAAACTTTCAATGGCAACCTCATTGCTGGTGGAATTGAAATCGGGAGCGGTGTACTTGGTGGGCCAGCACTTCTCTAGCTGCCAAGAAGCCACCTCATTCATCTCGTCATCCATCAGGGTAATGACCACTGTTTTTCGAGTAGCCTTTCCATCTTGAATGTCCTTCATCCATGTGACAAACACTTGTGAATCGGTGGTGCCACGCTTTAAGGTCACATTGGAGTATTTCATAAGACCTGGCTGCTTACCAGGGGTTCTGCCGGTCATGTTGCCCTCACGGTACTCCACAGGATCAGAGGTAATATCGGGGGCAGAAACTTCACTGAACCCAGCTTCCTCTGTATTGTCCAGAAGCACCTTATAGTTATATTTTTTGTAGGGGTAGATAATCTCTGCCATTTCATACACATCCAATCAATTAAGTTGCATCCTGCATTTTCTGGGTAATGCGGAAGATTACAAATTCTGCCGGTCTGACGGGTGCTACACCAATTTCACAGATGAGACGACCATTTAGAATATCGTCCTGACTCATGGTATTACGTCCTACATCCACATAGTAGGCCTCCTCAGGAGTCGTTCCCATCAGAGCACCATTGCGGCGTTGGGTTTCCAAAAAAAGTGTAATGGTACCTTTGACCCGCGACCAAAGACCTTCATCGTTTGGCTCAAAGACAGCCCAGTTGGTATTGGCACGGATGGACTCCTCCAGAAAGATAAAAAGCCGCCGTACGTTGACATATTTCCAGTTTCCATCACTGGAGCAGGTACGAGCACCCCAGACCCGAATGCCCTGACCAGGCAGTGCCCGAATCAGGTTGATACCGTTTGGATTGAGTTTGCCCTGTTCTGCCGTGTTGTAAGTGACGGACAGACCTGTGCAGCCACGAACCACCTCATTGGCAGGAGCCTTGTGTACTCCCCGTTCAATGTCAGTGCGGGCATAGATACCGCAGACAGAGCCAGAAGGCGGCAGGAAGGTGGGGCGTTTCAATGAGGGGTCAAAAACCTGTACCCAAGGTGCATAGAGTGCTGCATAACTGGTATCATAGGCACTTTTATGTTCATTCAGGTCGTTGACTGAAGTAGCATCCTGTGGTGCATCCAGCACAGCAAAACGGCTGATCAGCCCCTCACAGTGGGCAATCAGTTTTGCTTGTACATTGGCATCTGTAATGCCAGGTACTGCCATAATGCTTACATCAGATATTTCCTGAAATGCCTCAATACCTGTCCGTTTACCAGGACCATTGTCCACACCATTGAAGGTGCCAGCATTCACTGCGTCCATAGTTCCATTGAGACCACCACTGAGTTCAATTCGTAGACTTTCTGATTCTGGGGGAGCACCCAGCAGTACCAGTGGGTCATCCAGTTTGGTTTCCAAATTTAAGGTAATCTTCGCCATAGTGGATTTCACAAGGGCATCACCAAGGTAATCGGAAGTACTGGGGTTGAGAGAGCATCCAGTATAGGACTCCTGAATGTCATCCCATAGGATGACCAAGTCTACACCACAGGCTTCCAGTGTTTTCTGAGGCACCAAAGAGACATCAGCGGCATCCTCTGACAGTGGTTCAGCCATAGTGACCAGTTGCCCATTGACCGAAGTGATTTGGTTGTAGGTTATCTGGTTATTTTCCTTAAAAGCAACTAAGTCACCCGCTCGAAAACCAGCTGTATTTTTCAACTGGTACTGTTTTCCGTTGGTGCTGTCCTGAATGGATAAAATCTGAGTTCTGGCTCGCACAGTGCGGGTTACAAAAGCCAACATGGTATTGGCCCATGTGCCGGGGTCCATAGCAGTTACTACCATAGGACCGTCGGCACTTTTGGCTGCTACTGCGTTCTCTGGTGCTACACGCATAACATAGCAGGTGCTTCCACCATTGGTGAAAAATTGCTCCACACAATTGGGTAAATAGCGATAACCACCATATTCCAATTCAGACAGATATCCACCAAATCGCCGTCTGTAATCAGCAAAACTTGTGAGCAGGACAGGACGCCCTGACACTGGACCACGGGCAGCCAGCCCAACAAAGCCGGCTGTACTGGTGCCAACACCTTCCATCGCTTTTACACCGCTATCGAATTCTTCTACATACACGCCTGGGGCTAAATACTCTGCCATTTTCGTTACCCTCTTTCGGATTGTTTTTGTTATAGCAGTACACTGGTTTGACCAGCAAACTGGACAGAAATCTGACCGCCCCAAACACACATCAGTTGACTGTCATCGGTAATTGCTGGCTGTCCACCAATCAATACCTTTTGTGAAGACATGAGCCAGGAACCAGAAGGGGCAGGGATACAGGGCATAGGGGTTAGTACACCCAATGCTGCTGTTGTGGCACTGGCTACTGTGGGATTTGAAAGACTGCTGCACATCCCAAAGGTTGGTATGTTGATCATGGGAGTCACGTCAGTCATTACCCCCATTGGGCGTCCACCTGTAAAAACACAAGGAGTGGGCAGGGGACTGAACGGCACAGGAGCAGCACCAAAGGAACACTGCAAGGTTGCTCCAGTGCAAAGAAAAAAACTCATAGGCTTGCAAGCCCCCTTCCCATCCGATTGGTATGAATTTCCACTTCCCTAATGGGTGGGATTCGCTGAATGCGGGTACTGGGGACAGGGATGGGCTCCAAGGAAATATAGACAGCTGACTGGAGGGGAGAACCAATGGATTGCCAAAGAGAGATTTTTTCACTTTGAGTTATGGGTAAAAAACGAAGCTGTAAATTTTGACCATCCAATTCCAGTTTTGTTGCACTGTGTACAGCACGATATACTGCTTCCAGCATAAGCAGTTCATCTGCTGTCTCCATACTGTTGAATGCAACATTTCGGTTGGCAAAGACCATAAGCCGCATTATGAGGGATAAATCTGGGTGCCGTCGTGTATCCTCGCTGAGTTGGGTCATCCCAGGTGGTCCATTTGGTCGAACCTCCTCCAGGTCGTAGAGAAACAGACCCAGTCGGAACTCATCCTCCTGACCGGGATAGGTCAGCTTAATCATGTCTGGGGAGTTGAGTATGGTTGGGACTAGTTCACCCTGTAGATACTGCAACAAGATATGGACTGCTTTTATAAAAATTGGCTCTTGACTCATGGGTTATCCCTCCTGACTGCACTCTGATACCATATGGGATTGTCTTTCCAGCTTCGGTATACAGTTGTAGATTCTACACCTCGGTCATTTGCCAGATAACAGTCGCTGTCTTGTGTAGAGGCAGTGGTAAGAGCAGTAAACTCATAGATATAGGGGCCAGTTTGCAAAGCCACAGCACCAACGAGCATCTGGTCCATTGCATAATCACTGAACCACTCATGCCATCCTGTCTTATGTATACTTGAAACTTGACCAGACTCAGGCTGGGGAACACCAGCCAAAGGAGCACCATAAGATAGTGCCTCAGAAATCAGCACATCCGATTTGACTGTATCCTGAGACAATTCTATACCACAAATTGATTGTGCAGCCAGAATGTTTTTTGTTGCACCTATATTGGATTCCTCTATCAAGGAAACCTGAGAGGCTGGTGCATCCAATGACTGATTTTGCCCTATCTGTGTGGTAATGGCTTCCAAAAGTTCCTGTCGTTCCTGCTCCACCTTTGCCTCCTGTTGACTTGGGGATACCAGTTGTACAGGAAATTGGGTGATAAACATAAGGTGGAAATAGGGATAGACAAAGGCAGTGGTACCTTCATAGGAGTAGAGGAGCCAATGTTCTTTGAAAGCAGATTCCACATCTATCAGAGATAGCCCAAGAAACGCATCCGCTCTGGGTTGCCCATCGAAGACTTGCCCTTCATAAAGAAGCTGTCCACTGGGGTGGTAGATTCGACCCAATCCCGTTGCTTTACCCCAGACGAATGCACCTTCATAAACCAGCACTTCATTCAGGGTATCATAGAGTGCGCCCTGTCCATGGTAAAAGCCAGTATAGAATTCTCCTTTATATGCTAGAACACCATTGGAAGTGTATTGTGTGCCTGTACCATGCAGCAGACCATCTTGAAAAGTACCTTCACGCAGTAGCACACCATTAGAGGAGTATTCTTGCCCCTCCCCATTGAGCAATTCCTGTACAAAAGTACCAGTACGAATCAAGGTACCATTGGCATGAAACTGTTGACCTTCTCCTTCAAAAACACCAGCCAGAAATTGCCCTTCACTGACCTCACCACTTATGGGATCAGTGCGTCGCCCTGCACCCTCATAAAGATTGGCAGCCATTGCACCTTCATAAATCAGGATTCCATCAGAATATACCTTGGCATCTTCCCCTTCGTATACACCATCTACCACTGGTCCATCATAGACCAATAAGCCATTTGTGTCATAGACTTTGCCTGTACCAGTGAAAGAGCCAGAGGACACTTCCCCCTCATACCGGATACGTCCTTGGTAATCTAGGACTTGTACTACACCGGAGATTTTTTGGAGTGCAGGGTCATCATAACGATAGGAAGGAACCTCAGCAGTGGGACAAAACAAAAAACCATCTGGAAGCCCAAAGACCTGTAGAACAAGGACAGCAACAACCCCAATTAAGACCAGAAGCAACCATTTCCAAATAAAAATAGGTCCGATTTTCCAATAGTCTCTGGGAGAGTGAATGAATTTTGAAAAGACGGTTTTATCCATATTGATCCCTCCAGTGAAACAGAAGACCAGTATCCAGTGGCTTGGTGTGGTCCATATCCCGCAGGGATTCACAGCGAAACAGATACCAGCGTGCGGCGTTGTCCTCTGGCAGAAGTCGCAGAAACTGAGCAAAGCGTCGCATAGACTGGGCAAACTGTTGCTGGCGAAACAATGTGATAGCCTCATTCCAGATAGAGGATGCTTTTACCCACTGACTGCGCCAACTGCTGGGGCGAAATGCAGGATCTTCATAGTAGTTGGCTTCTCCGTCCCAACCTAAAAGCCGGAGATTGGGCTGTTCCACAGGTTTGCTGAATACCAATACAGCCCCAAATTCCAACATGAGTGAGAGTACCTCCTGCCGACGGTGGAGTGAACCGGAGACTGCCACAGGGTAAAGATGGTGGTCAGAACCAAAGACCCCCAACTCCACAGAATCCTGAATCATTGTAACCATAACACGACCAGTGTGGGTATCCTGGTAGTTGAAGATGGTTTCTTGGGCACAGACCTCAGCGCATCTTGCATTGCTGAACAGTGCTGTTACAGCACCTAACCCCTCATCATAGTCCATAATCATGCCACCTTGCATAACAATTTGCTCCGCTGCTGGGGCAAAAAGCCGCTCCAAATCCTTCGCTGTTCGGGCAGGGGTTTCTGGAACCAGAATCAGTAGGGCACCATCCACAATCTGATAGTCCCCAGGTACAAGGGACAAAATATCCACTTTGTGGAGCATTTGGCACAAGCAGTCAGGCACGAGACGGGCGTAGGCTCCATTGATGTGATGGAGCGAATTTAGCTGTACCTTTGTTTGATGAGATAATTCGTTAAAAACCAACCCTACCTGATAAAGTTCTGTTTTTGGTATATGGGTTAGCTCCATCTGATTACCGCCACCAGTATCATAAAATTCCTCAAGAGACTCTCGTACAATGCCCAGAGGGTGAAGCAATCGCCAAGTAATGAAAATCAGAAGTGCAAATAAAAAGGGACACGCAATCAAAACAGGAGCCATCTGCAGCCAAAAGCTGGTACGACCAGCCAGAATATCACGCTCACTCTGGGATACTGTAACACAACCCACCCAATATTCCTGTGTATTGGCGTTTGTCTGTGTAATTCGCTGTATATAAATAAAGTCCTTCACATTAAGAGCATTGCGGATCTCCCTGAGTTCATTCTCTTTTCCATGTGTCAGAAAGCTGCGAATGGTGGTATCATAGTCTCGACTTTTCACATCCTCCACAGCATAGTTTACAGGAATGGTATTGTCATAACCAATGATGGGAAGAGCTTTCCTGTTGAGCCATATCACATTTACAGTATATTGATGGCTGTTTTGTGTCCGTTGCAAGACTTCTGTGGCAAGTTGCCCCACTTCTTCGTTTTTCATGACACCACCTGCACTCAGTACATCTGCAAGATTACCGCCCAGAAGTTGAAGTTTTTGCTGGGCATCTTCCTGAATGGTGTCCTGATAGAAGCTATATTGAATGCCCAGTACAGCACCCAACATGACACCAGCCATGATTAGCTCGCACATAGCCAGCCGTACCGCCATTCGTGGGGAGCGGAATGCTGCACGAAGCACCTCTGCCAGAACTGTCAATAGTACAAAACAGAACAGCATAAATGGTAAAGAATAGCCAATGACCATATAAACAGTATTAGAGCCCATATGCAGTTCTTTGATGATTCCATCAGGTCCAATGACTACATTGGAGTCACCATCATGACACAGTGCTATTACCTGAATTTGGTTGTCGTCATCTAGGTAGGTGGTGTAGATTGCTATGTCCTCATACTGATAATCTGTGTTTTGAATGGTTTCTGTGCCATACCAAGTTATATGGGCAGTGCCTTCTGAGGTAATTTCATAGATATTGCCACTGAGGCTGTCGGATACCAGTACCCGATTTGCACAGGTCGATATGTGGTAAGGGGTACTGTCATCTGTTGATGCAAAAAGGTTGCGTCGCAATCTCCCATTTACAGATTGACATAATTGCCCTTCAGCGTCAATCCATACATAATGGTTATCATCCACATAGTTCAGTTTATAGATTTTTTCACCGTCAAGGATTGGTTCCAACCTTGGGTGCTCAGAATTCAGGTCCCAGTGGAGCAGATATCCATTTCCAGCATCATCTATTCCACCGAGGCAAAGTTCCTTTGGTTCTTCATCCAGAGGCAGGTAGGCACCACTCCAGGTAATGTCAACTGCCCCCTCCACTGTGGATAAATCCAGCAACACATTTGCATGCATAGAAGTATGTTCCATAGAGAGAGAGACCAGTTCCTGTGTGCTGTTTCCTGTGTCATAGGTGGTCAACACAGCATAAATGGTGTCATCCAGTACCACCAGATTTTCAAATGCCTGATTGGTTTCTGTCACAGCATAGTGGAGCAGATTGCCACGGTAATCCACATGGACCAGACTATTGTTGGATTCTTTGGAAAGCACCATAAACAGGGAATCTCCAGTGGGGTCCATGGCGTAAACATTGCCACTCATGGTGGGCAGATATTTAGGAGATTGATATACACCCCATCCCAGTCCCATTGCTACAGCACACAGGAGGAGCAGTAGTTCCCGTAAGACAATTTTGCTAACGCTTGGAAACCATTTTTTCCATGTTTCCCTCATCCTGTACCTCCTTAACCATCATCGAGTTTCTGGTCTCCCACAGAGACCATTCCAGACCATGATGATTCATTGTTCTGGTTTTTCCAGTTCTGGTACACATTCCATAATGAAATCAGTGCAGCTACAACAAGAAGTGCCACAACAAGACAAGTTGCTGGCTTTATCCACTGTTTGACCCATGTCATAAAGCGTTTTGCCCAGACCTGATACGAGTTTGTCAGTGGCAACAGACAGTCTGGGATTGCTGACAAATCCTGTTGCAGCTGCCCCCATGTCTGGTAGTCATCCCACCGCTGCCGGATGCAGAATAGCTGCAATTCATAGGGATACTGATGTGTTTGCAACATTGAATAACCATCTGTCAGAATGTGTCTGCATATCATTGCTACAGCGGCTACATCGTTTCCTGGGTGGGCATTGGGGTACCATTCGCTCCAGTTTGGTAATAGTTGCAGACAAGCAGACTTTTCTATAAACCGCAGGTTTTTCAGCTGTGCAGACAGAGCAAGGACACAGGGAGCAGACTGTAAGTTTAGGCATTGTGCAATGAGCGACAGACAGGCATCCCGTCGTTGCGCAAGATTTGGTTTCTGTTCCAGCCATGGACCCAGTAGACTCCCTTCTTGGTATGGAAGAAGCACTTCCAATATCCCTTGATTCAGACGAACTGGTACCACAGATTGGTTGGAAAGATACTCTTTCTGACATCGGCTATCTTTGATTTGCAGTCGAATATGCAACTGTCCATCTGGGGATTCGCAGACATCTGAATCCCCAATTTTACTTTCACACTCTTTGCGGATGACCCGAAGATGGTCAAACACTGTTTTGTTCATTGCCTTCCTCCACCTCTACAATGATGAAGGCATGTACACGCTCCTCTGGTTTTCCCCGTACTTGAGCATGAACCTGGCAGAGACATGCCCGATTGGGTGCAGTAAAAATACCGTCACGGGTAATAACCCCATTGCGTTTTCCCTCTACGAAGAAGTCACAGGTACCACCAGTTCCACCAGTAAAGATAGGGGTGAATGCTACAATCGCTCCAGGGTGCACATGGATGATGTCAGGTTCCAGTCGACAGAGCACCCCATTTGGAACAGTTGCTTGGATATTTTCTGTAGGTTTCCATGCAAACCAACGCAATCGAATACTGGATTGATGCAGGTCTGTCCGTGGGCGCACTGCCAGCTCAAAGGTACCTTTCTCTGGGTGAACACGCACACCCCGATCAAAATCTCTATCATAGCTTCCACTGACCTGTTCAAACAGAGAGACATCTCCCAACAGCAAGTCTGTTCGGTTCTGTTCACTGTTGACCACTGGGTAAATGTGCTCAATCCCAAACGACACATATACCATACCAGGACCAAGCATGTGGATAATCTCATCTGAGGTTAGGATGCTGCCAGTCTTTGTGTGCCCTGCTGTGTTGAGAACCACAGAGCCGGTGGTCACTTGCGATGTAGGTAATGGATGGGGTTCTCCATTGCCTATAGCACCAGATTGGGGCTGTTCACAATCTGGATGGATTATATTGGGGTTTTCTTGAAATCGCTCCAACACCCGACGTAGACATTCATGTAGAATTGGAACGGATGCCTGATGCCTTACACCCAATGGAACAATATCATCTAACAATACCTTGTCATCATAGCGAATCATTTTGATTCCCGCGATAGGGACCCCCAGTGGCTGGTTGTCCCACAATTCTTGTGGAGACAAACCATTCAATTTGGCAGCAAAAGCAGAAAAGATACTGCCATTCACTGTGGGAAACTCCTCTTGAAATGGGTTTTGCAGCCCAAAGCACACACCACGTTTCTCTAATGAAAATCCAGTTTCATGCAGTACAATCCATGTCACCTGAGCAGGTTGAACAGGCTGTAACCAGAGGGGAATTTTGGTTTCTCCTTTCTCTACACGGAGTTGTAGGTTCAGTTTTGGTGGTTGACCATCTGTTCCTGAAAATCCGGGAATATTGGGGGAGTAGTACAGATTTAGTTCCAGTGACTCCAAACTGAAACACTGTATATAGAGTTGTACCTGACAGGATTCTGTGGCAGATAAGATGCGAGGAATACTTTGAACCACTCGAAGTTCATCATCTTCATACAAGATATGTTCAGACAGAAGAACACGCTCAACAGGGGAGAGAGGGAGCATAGACTCCTCACTGAGAGAGAAGGAAAAACGCTCCTTGGCTACTGCATACTGTGCACTTTGTCCCTCACTGTCAGTTACAAACATAGGGTCCAGAAGTTCCTCCTGATAACAGAGCCACAACAATGCATTCTCACCCTGAAGTGCACGGAAGCCGTCTAAAGTACGCAAACGACAGATGGCAGGTTCATCCACAATCAGATAGCGTCCTTGGGCATCAATGGCTAAACCAGGCTCTACCAGCAGGGAGTCAGAATCAATGCGCTGTACACCCAAACCAAAGGCAACTCCAGTACCAAATACCCAATGATTCAAAAAAGAAAGCTTATGATCAGCAAATGCCTGATCTCGCTCAAAATCCACTGCCCGCATTCGCTTTTTCTGGAAGTAGCGATTTTTGACAAAGGGATATAACTGTTTTTGCATGTTCCTGCCCCCTTAGCAATCTATACAGCATGAAGAGATACAGATTCATATTTTTGGGTTATCATATCATTCGATATATTTCTAGTCTATCCTCCATTTTTCTACTCTTTTTGTTATAAAATGATGAGAGATGATTTCACAAACACCAGGATAAAAGTGCCTAGAACAGCTTCATAAATATAAATCATACTGATATTAGATGAATAATAGCAATAATAGGTATTATAAAGAGAAATCAGATAATTACAGTATATGGATTCGAATCAATACAAATATTTTGAACGGATTAGAAAAATTCATAATTCGGTATCATCAAAATAAGGAGTTGATATCGAATGACAGAAAATTTTATTCGAGAGCGGATTACCCAACTGCGGCTTGCACGCAATGTATCAGAATATCAAATGTCGGCTGAATTAGGGAAAAGCTCTGGCTATGTCCAAGCAATTACCTCTGGCAGAACGATGCCATCTATGGAGCAGTTGTTTAATATCATTGACTATTTTGATATGACACCATCGGAGTTTTTTAATCCAGACCATCAGGACTCACCAACGCTGAGTTTGGCAATCAGAATGCTTCGTAGTCTGCCAGAGGAGAGTCTGGTTGCACTGCTTCCACTGCTTCATCACCTTGCAGATATGGAAAGTACTGCACATGCGGGGGTGCTCCCGTAAACATAGGTTGATTCTCTGTTGATGTCTATCTTTGGTTGAAAAGTTCCCTCAATGTAAACTACCCCGTTTGGGCTTTTGTTGGACATACCATTCTGTCTCACAAGTGGGGCAGTGCAAATTTTACTACCATGTTTTTAGAGGACTTTTTTGTTTCAAATCTGGGTGGAATCCCGTCTATCCATTGACACTGTTTCAGTGCAATGGTATACTGAGTTGGTTTTATATTCAACATGAGAGGAGTTACACTATGTGGGTATCCGACCATTGGAAGGACTATGAATTGCTGGATTGTGGAGGAGGGGAGAAACTGGAACGCTGGGGAGATCAGCTTCTGGTGCGTCCAGACCCACAGGCGATTTGGAATACTCCCCGTATACATAAGGGATGGAAACAGAATGCAGGTCGCTATGCCCGTTCTTCAACAGGTGGTGGACAGTGGCTCAATAAGTCTATGCCTGAGCGTTGGACCGTGTCCTATGGCAGTCTGACCTTCAATGTGAAACCAATGAATTTTAAACATACTGGGTTGTTTCCTGAACAGGCTGCTAACTGGGATTTTGCACAGGAGCAAATCCGAAAGGCAGGTAGACCCATTCAAGTATTGAATCTGTTTGCCTATACAGGTGGTGCCACTGTGGCATGTGCAGCGGCAGGAGCCAGTGTGTGCCATGTGGATGCAGCAAAAGGAATGGTGGCATGGGCAAAGGAGAATGCAAAAACGTCCCATCTGGAAGATGCTCCCATCCGTTGGATTGTGGATGACTGTGCAAAATTTGTGGAGCGGGAAATCCGACGGGGACGTCGCTATGATGCCATTATTATGGACCCACCCAGTTATGGGCGAGGACCGTCTGGCGAGGTGTGGAGATTGGAGGAAAATCTCTATCCCTTTGTGGAGTTGGTGTCTGGTGTGTTGTCAGACAACCCCCTGTTTTTGATTTTAAATTCCTATACCACAGGGCTTGCCCCATCTGTATTGACCTATATTTTGGAAACCATTGTGAGTAAAAAATATGGCGGTCATACAGAGGCACAGGAATTGGGCTTGCCAGTGACGGAAAGCGGGCTGGTTCTGCCATGTGGTGCCACAGGTCGCTGGGTCAGTGGACGGTAAAAGAGAGGTTATATCCCAATGAGTGAAGCAATGTTGGAAGCAAAGCAGGTACGATTTTCTTATGTCTCTGCCCAAGGTGTGGCACCACTGGTGTTAGATGGTGTGGATTTGACCATTGAGCAGGGGAGTTTTGTGGCAATTTTAGGGCACAATGGGTCTGGAAAGTCTACTTTGGCAAAACACATGAATTCTATTTTGCTGCCTACTGGTGGCAAAGTATATGTGAATGGGATGGATACTTCTGACGAGGCGTTGTTGTTGCAGATTCGTCAAACGGTGGGGATGGTGTTTCAAAATCCAGACAACCAGATTGTAGCAAATGTGGTGGAGGAAGATGTGGCATTTGCGCCAGAAAATCTGGGTGTAGATCCACAGGAAATCCGCAGACGTGTGGATGACGCCCTGAAAGCAGTAGGGATGTATGAATTTCGAGAACATGCCCCCCATTTACTCTCTGGTGGGCAGAAACAGCGCATTGCTATCGCTGGTGTGATTGCCATGGCACCACAGTGTATTGTGCTGGATGAGCCAACTGCCATGCTTGACCCTATCGGCAGAGCAGATGTACTGAAAACCATCAAAACCCTGAACCGTGAGCGTGGTGTGACGGTGGTGCTGATTACCCACCACATGGATGAGGCTGCACAGGCAGACCGCCTTGTGGTTATGACAAAGGGGAAGGTCATTGCAGATGGTACACCCAAGCAGGTGTTTCAGGATGTGGAAGGTCTGAAAGCAGTTGGCTTGACAGTGCCAGACACAGTACAGCTTATGTGGGAGTTGAGACAGGAGGGGCTGGATGTGCCATTGGATGCCCTCAGCGATGAAGAATGTGCATTGGCACTGAGACAACTTCTGAGTCAATCAATCCAAAGGATGGAATAGAACATATGGAAGCAATTTTGGAAACCAAAAAGCTCTCGCATATTTACAGTGCAGGGACACCATTTGAACGTGCTGCCCTGCTGGATGTGGAGTTTACTGCCTATCAGGGGGAATATTTGGGCATTATTGGGCACACTGGCTCTGGTAAATCTACACTGATTCAACATTTGAATGGACTGCTGAAGCCCACTTCTGGACAGGTGCTTTTTCAGGGGACAGATATCTGGAAAGATGCCAAAACCACCCGTGAAACCAGATTTCAGGTGGGTTTGGTGTTTCAATATCCAGAATATCAGCTGTTTGAGGAGACCATCTACAAAGATATTGCCTTTGGACCCAAAAATATGGGACTGAGTGAAGAAGAAGTGGACCGCAGAGTGCGAGAGGCAGCCCGTTTTGTAGGACTGAAAGAGGAGCAGTTGGAGAAATCCCCTTTTGAGCTGTCCGGCGGTCAAAAGCGACGGGTTGCCATAGCTGGTGTGATTGCAATGGAGCCAAAGGTGCTGATTTTAGACGAGCCAACAGCTGGTCTGGACCCCGTTGGAGTGGAGTCCATTTTAGGGAACATTCGAGACTATCATGAGGCACACAATGCCACCATTATTCTGGTTTCCCATTCCATGGAAGATGTGGCACGAACTGTGGACCGTCTGGTGGTGGTCAACGATGGCACACTACCTTATCAGGGTACACCTAGTGAGGTGTTCCAGCATGGGCAGGAGCTGGAGGCAATGGGACTGGGTGTTCCTCAGATGACAAGGGTGTTCAATCGCCTGAAGGGAATGGGCTTTGATATAGGTAGCTCTGTTTTTACCATTGAGCAGGCAAAGAAGGCAATTTTAGATACACTTTCCACAGGGGGAGGAACTTAAAAATGGCACTAAAAGATATTACCCTTGGACAGTACTTCCCCGGTACATCACTGATTCATAAATTGGACCCCAGAACGAAAATTCTTACAGTGGTACTCTATATTGTGGCACTGTTTTTGGCAAAGTCCTTTGTGACCTATCTCATCATGTTTGGTGTGCTGGCTGTGGCTGTGGCAGTTTCCAAAGTGCCGTTGCGTTCTCTGGTACGGGGGATGAAGCCAGTGGTATTTATTCTGGTGTTTACAGCCGTAATCAATGTCTTTTATACACCAGGAGACCATGTGTTGGTGAAATTTTGGGTTCTGACCGTTACCATGGAAGGGGTATGGAATGCTTTCTTTATGGTGGTGCGGATTTTGATGCTGATTTCCTGCACCTTTTTGCTCACTTATACCACATCCCCCATTCTGCTGACAGATGGTATGGAGGCATTGATGAACCCCCTCAAGGCGATTCGTGTACCTGTGCATGAGTTGTCTATGATGATGTCTATTGCATTACGATTTATTCCCACACTCATTGAGGAGACAGATAAAATTATGTCTGCCCAACGGGCAAGAGGTGCCGATTTTGATGGTGGAAATCTGATTCAACGGGCAAAAGCCCTGATTCCACTGTTGGTTCCTCTGTTTATCTCCGCATTTCGGCGGGCAGATGAACTTGCAGTGGCAATGGAGTGCCGCTGCTACCACGGCGGAGAGGGACGCACCAGAATGAGACAGTTACAGTTCAAAACCAGTGATATGGTGGTACTGGTTGCAATGCTTGTGATTGCGGTTGCAGTTGGAATTTTAGGATTTCGGGGTTATTGAGGAAACAATGGAGTGAATATGGAGCGAAACATTGCATTAAAACTGATGTATAATGGCTCTGCCTACCACGGTTGGCAGGTGCAGAAAAACGCAGTGACAGTGGCAGAGACCTTGGAAAAGGCTCTGTCCACTGTGGTGTGCCATCCAGTCAAATGTACAGGGGCAGGGCGGACCGATGCAGGGGTGCATGCAGAGACCTATATTGCCAACTTTCGCACTACCTCATCCATTCCCTGTGACCGTATCCCTTTGGCAGTAAACACCAGATTGCCCAATGATATTGTAGTGGTCAAAGCGACAGAAGTGCCAGAGGGATTCAATGCCATTGGTTCCTGCCATCGTAAGGAATATACCTATCGGATTTATAATTCCAGATTAGGAAATCCCTTTTATGTGGATCGGGCATGGTTTTATCCAAAATATTTGGATGAATCCATCATGCAAAAGGCAGCAGACCAGTTTGTAGGAACCCATGATTTTCGTGCAGTACGTTCCGTTGGAACAGAAACGAAAACCACAGTGCGTACAGTATACTATTTCGACATTTCTCGTACAGGAGATTTGATAGAATGTAAGGTGTGTGCCAATGGCTTTCTCTATAATATGGTAAGAGCTATGGTAGGCACGGTGGTCTATGCAGCAGATGGAAAGTTAGCACCAGAGGATATTCCTGCTATTCTCCAGTCAGGGGACAGAACATTGGCAGGACCTACTGTGCCGCCTGGTGGGCTATATATGACAAAACTCTGGTATGATGAGGATATTTTGTAGAAAAGGCTGAATTATGGACGAAAAAGCACCGAAAAAACAAAATATTTTAAGCCGAATATTGGCATTGCTTTTGACATGCTGCCTGCTTCTGGGTGGAGTTGCAGTGGTTGTGTATCGGGATTATCTGAATTTAGATGCACTGAGACGGCTATTGGAGTACCGCCATTTGCAGACAAGCCAGACAGGGGAAGCGGTGCCCTTTTCCCATGCAGGTGGCAAGCAGATGAGCATTGCCTATCTGGAAAGTGGTGTGTTGACAGCCTCGTCCACAGGGGTGCGTTACTATTCCATTTCAGGAGATCTCTATACAGAAGAAGTATTGAACATGGAACATCCTGTTTTGCAAAGTGCAGGAGATACAGGGGTGGCTTATGATGCAGGAGGAAAAAATCTCCTTGTATTTCGAGAGCGAGAAATGGTCTTTCAGTTAGAATTGGAAGGAAATGGAGATTTACTCAGTGCCAGAGTCAATGGAAATGGCTGGCTGGTGGTGACAGCGCAGGAAAGTGGTTATAAAGGTTCCGTGACAGTTTATGATAACTCCTATACTCGTAAGATGATACAAATTAACCTGTCCAGCACATTTATAGTGGATGCTGCCATCTCACCAGACAATAAAACAGTGGCAGTGGTGACGATGAATCAGGAGGCTGGTGCATTTCAGAGTCAAGTGTGGTTTTACCCCATTGATGCAAAGGAGCCATCAGCCATTGTCAACCTTGGCAACCGAGTGGTGTTGGATTTAGATTATGAAGATAGTACACTATGGGTGCTGGAGGAGAGCAGTTTGACCATTATTGGAGAAAATGGAGCAACCTCCAATACTTACTCTCTGGGACGTGATTATCTGAAGGGGGCAAGCCTAGGTGGCGATGGATTTGCTCTGTTGTTATTAGGTCGCTATCGCAGCGGGTCAGCCAATCGGGCTGTAACCATAGGGGCAGATGGAACAGAACTTGCTTCCATGACCATCACATCCACTGCATTGGCGCAAAGTGCGGCAGGGCGGTATGTGGCTCTGCTCAGTGGAGATGCATTGTCTATTTACACATGGGAATTTACACCTTACAGTAATTTGACACAGACTGGGAATGCAAGATATTTGTCTCTCTCTGAGGATGGATCAGCCATGCTGGCAAATGCCCAGCAGCTTTGGCTGTATTTGCCCCAATAGGCATGGAATCAATAGGAAGGAGTTACCATGAATGGACTGATTTTCGATCTGGCGATTGCTGTTGTATTGATACTCAGTGTGATGCAGGGATATCGTAAGGGTCTTGTTTTGACATTGTGTGGATTTTTGGCAGTGTTTGTGGCATTTATAGGAGCTACATTGATTTCAGATGCACTGGCTGAATCAGTAAGCCATACAATACAACCTGTGATTGAGGAAAAGGTGACACAGGTGATTGAACAGGGATTGAAGGATCAGGGTCTATTGTATCATGATGCATCTATGTCAGACAGTTCCTTGGAGGAGTGGACACAATCTTTGACAGAGCAATTGTCCTTGGAAGAGGTTGTGGTTTTCTTGCAGGAACTTCCAGTGCTGTCCAATTTGGTGGAGACCATTCAGGATACCATTGGCACTGAACTTTCTAATATGGCATCCAATGCAGCCTCTGCTGTATCCAACTATCTGGCATATGAAGTAACAAGGATGGTGCTGTTTACCCTGAGTTTTGCAGTAATTATGGTACTATGGAAGTTACTGAGCCGTACCTTGGATTTTGCCGTACAAATTCCCATCCTGTCTACGGTCAATGACCTAGGGGGTGCGGTGATTGGTCTGATACGAGGGTCAGCCCTGATGTTTATTGCCTGCTGGTTATTGTGGGGATTGTTTCCACCAGAGGTGATTGCAACTAGTATCTTACTACAATTTTTCTGTACAACAAATCCCTTCACATTATTGGCATCTTTTTTACAGGGATTCACAGCCAGTTCACAACTATAGTGTATGATTCCATTTGAAACGAAGGTTTCCCCGAAAGGAGTGATGAAACATGCAGCCGACCATGTGCAGTCGATGCAAGAAAAATATTGCCGTTGTGTTTATTACCAGGGTGGAGGGCAATGAGACCAAAAATGAGGGACTCTGCATGAAATGTGCAAGAGAACTGGGTCTGAAACCGCTGGATGATATGATGCAGAAAATGGGCATTACAGATGAGGAGCTGGATAGTCTCAACAATGAGATGATGTCTGCTTTTGGTGGCGCAGAGGGTTTGGAGAGTCTGTTTCCTCAACCAGTGGATGGAGAGGAAGATGATGGACGTACTGCCACATTCCCATTTTTAAGCCAACTGTTTGGAGGAGGACCAGGTTCTGTTCCCAATGCAGATGGAGGAGAAAGCAAGCGAAATGAAAAATCCTCATCTGGTGGAAAAAGTGAAAAAGCCCCCAAACGAAAATTTTTGGAAAATTACTGTATCTGTCTCACCAAAAAGGCAAAGGAGGGAAAATTGGATTCCCTCATTGGCAGAGAGCGTGAGCTGGAGCGTGTGATTCAGATTCTCAACCGCAGACAAAAGAACAACCCCTGTCTCATTGGTGAACCTGGTGTAGGTAAAACTGCCATTGCAGAGGGTCTTGCCATCCGCATTGCAAAAGGTGATGTTCCATACAAGCTGCTGGATAAGGAGGTCTATTTGCTGGACCTCACTGCACTAGTGGCTGGCACCCAATTCCGTGGGCAGTTTGAAAGCCGCATGAAAGGGTTGATTGAGGAAATCAGAAAGCTGGGCAATATCATTCTGGTGATTGATGAGGTTCACAATATTGTGGGGGCAGGAGATGCAGAAGGCTCCATGAATGCTGCCAATATTTTAAAACCTGCCCTCAGCCGTGGTGAGCTACAGGTGATTGGTGCCACTACCCTCAACGAATATCGCAAACATATCGAAAAGGACAGTGCATTGGAGCGACGCTTCCAGCCTGTGATTGTGGAGGAGCCATCCATTGATGCCAGTGTGGCAATTCTGGAGGGGATTGCCCCATACTATGAGGCTTACCATCAAGTGGCTATCTCCAAAGAGATGTGCCGTTTGGCAGTGACCATGAGTGAGCGATATATCACAGACCGATATCTGCCAGACAAGGCCATTGACCTGATTGATGAGGCGTGTTCTAATGTAAACCTGCACAATAAATCCCTTGCCCGTGGCGCAGAGATTACCAAGGAACTGGCAGACCTGTCCAAAGAGAAAGATGTGATGATGGCAGCAGATACAGAGGAGGCATATGCACGTCTTGCTACCATTCGGAGTATGGAACTGCGGTTGGAAGCAGAACAGCAGGAGCTGAATCAGCAGTCTGTGCCAGCACTGACTGCGGAACACCTTGCCAATGTGATTGAGCTTTGGACCAATATTCCAGCCACCCAAATTCAGGAACAGGAATTTGAGCGGCTTTCCAAGCTGGAGGACCGTCTGAAACAGCACATCATTGGACAGGATGAGGCAGTACATGCAGTAGCGGCTGCCATTCGCCGTGGTCGTGTGGGAATTAGTCCAAAAAGAAAACCGGTGTCCTTTATTTTTGTTGGCTCCACTGGTGTGGGCAAAACAGAGCTTGTGAAACAACTGGCACAGGATCTGTTTAATACACCAGATTCTCTGATTCGCCTGGATATGTCTGAGTATATGGAGAAGTATGCCACATCCCGTATCATTGGTTCTCCACCGGGATATGTGGGCTATGATGAGGCAGGGCAACTGACCGAAAAAATCCGCCGTAAGCCATATTCTGTGGTTCTGTTTGATGAAATCGAAAAGGCACATCCTGATGTACTGAATATTCTGTTGCAGATTTTGGATGATGGGCATATCACAGATTCCCATGGTCGCAAGGTCAATTTTGAAAATACAGTCATTGTAATGACTTCCAATGCAGGAAGTAATTCCAAGGTAGGCTCTGTGGGCTTTAACCGCACTGTGGATGAACAGGGAAAAGACAGAGCGATGAAAGCACTGCAAGATTTCCTGAGACCTGAATTTATCAACCGTGTGGATGAAATTGTACACTTCAGACAATTGACAGAGGAGAATTTCAAGCGCATTGCTGGTCTCATGTTGGATGAGCTGAAACAGTCCATGGCTGAAAAGGGCATTTCCTTTACCTGGTCAGAGGAGTTGCTGGACTATCTTGTGAAGAAGTCCTATTCTGCCACCTATGGCGCAAGAAATCTGCGCCGTGTGATTCAGAAGGAACTGGAGGATGCCATTGCACTGCGGTTGATAGAGACCTATCAACATCCTGTCACATGTCTCTTTGCAAATAGTGATGGTAATTCCATTTCTTTGCAGGATGAGCACAATCATAACACACAGTCAGAGTAAAATTCATATGTTCTAACATAGCTCCCTATAGAGTAGTGATACAGCACTACTCTATAGGGAGCATTTTATATGTCCAAAAGAGACACTATGTGGAACATAAGAAAAATTAATCTAGTAATCTTGCACATAAAATATGAAAAAATGTTGAAAATTAGAGACAATAGTGATAAACTGATAGGGTCAACGTTTAGGGTGGTATCATTTAAAGGATGGTTGCATTGGAAAACAAAATGACAAAAAAAGGGTCTACAGATTCCTGCAAATAGGGTGTATATTGGTATTTTTGGTCTGTTATTTTGGCTACCTGTGGATAGAACAGGAGGAGACAGAAGCAGGACAAGTGTACCAAAAAGCGTCATTTAACCATGCAAAGCAACCAGTTTTAGAAGAACAGGGAAAAAGGCAACAGGATAGAATACCGTGGTGGGAATTGCAGAAAGAACAATATCCAGATTTGATTGGATGGATTCAGGGTGAAAATTTGGATTATCCCATTGTACAGGGGCAGGATAACGAATTTTATCTGAACCATCTGGCAGACCAAACCCCCAATATCATGGGTGCAATTTTCTTGGATGCAAGGGATCCATCTGATTTGGATGGTGATATTATGGTGATTTATGGGCATACCACCAGCAATGGAACCATGTTTGCACCATTAGAACAGTTTCGAGATGAAACATTTTGTGAGGAATATGGAAGGTTTTTCATCACTACCCCAGAGAAGGAGTTATCAGCAGAGGTTATAGGGGTATGTTTGGTGTCAGGGTCTGAACCATATCCAGAAAATTTTGAGACAGTAGAGGAGAGAACCTCTTTTTTGGACTGGGTTCAGACACACTCTATGGTAAATATTCAGGTGGAAGTGGACGAGAACACACAACTTTGTATACTCTCCACGCAGCAGGAAATTATCAAATCAACTGGGTGGTGGAAGGAAATACACTGGGAAAGCAGTTGCCAGAGTTGATGGTAACGCTGTCCTATACAGAAGGATATCTGGAAGATTTTACAAATTGGGTAGAGAATGGTTCCATCGTTTTACAAAGCAATGGAGTAACCATCCCCATTGATATTCACAGTATCTCCTATGATTATGACAGGAACCAGATTGTTCTGGATTTGACGGATTATCAAACGAAATTTCAGAATGGACGTTTTTCCGTTCGATACTCCATGCGAACCAACCGTGAAATGAGTACACCTGGTGCAGATTTTCTCAGGTTTCTATGAATCATGGAGTGTCAGCCCAATATAAAATAACAGGGCAAGAGACACAGCCTTATCAAACACAGACGGTAACAGGTACAGCCCCATCTTATGAGCAAGTTGTTCTGGAGAAAGAGGGAATTGGATACGATGTGAGAGAACGCAAGATACAGTGGAAGATTACCATCAATCCATCTTCTGAAATTGGGGAACCCCTTGCAAACTTTACCTCCATTCATTTACGGGATTCCATCCCATCAACAGGACAGGCACATGTATTCTTTTTGAATGAGACACAAAAAAACAGCAGGAGCAGACCATCAAAAAAGCGGTTGAACAGGCAGGCGGTCATGTTTCCAGTCTGACATTAGAAGAAAAACAACTTGATATCAAAATAGAGGGACTGGGGCAAAGGACATTAGAGATTCCTGTGGCTACTTATGAAAAGAACCCATTCTATTGGGCAGGAAATGCAAGTAATTATCCTTATGAAAATACTGTCACATTACTTAAATCAGGTACAACCATCAAAGACACACCATTGGGTAAAAATATTGTGTCACAGGCTATAAGGTGGGTGGCAGGTGGAGATGCTCTTGTCAAAAATATGCCAACCTATACACCAGACAGCCATATCTTAACTTGGACCATTTCTCTCAACCAGAGAGGAGCCAATCTGGGCACAGTACAGGTAAAGGATTGGCTGCCTCAGGGTGTCAGTTATGTGGACGGCAGTGCAAAAGTAAATGGTGTCCCCATTGAAGTTTCTCAGATAGATGGAAATGATATTGTACTTCAAATTGAGCAGGTGACAAATGCAAAAACATTGACCTACCAGACTGAGGTAAGTGAAACTGTGCTAAAGGCAAAACGAAAGGTTTCACTCACAAATCAGGCACAACTCTATATTTGGGAGGACAACAAATGGCAGGATACCATACTGCTAAACGATGACAAACGAAAGGAGACAGTGACCATAGACCAACCAGTGATTACCAAAGAGGCAGTGGTTGGAAAAGAAAATGGAAGCAACAAAATTGACTATCGGATTGAAATCAATCCCAGTGGTGTGGATTTGCTGAATGGACAGGAAGGAAATGTCTGGCTATTGGATGAACTTGGGGATGGACTGATTCTCAATGAGGACTCCATACAGTTATATGAAGCCAATGTGAGCAACCAAAATGGGAGCTTGGTTTTGAGTAAGGGGCAGTTGGAAGCAGATACACAGATATCTGTTGATTCTGTGTACCACACGTTTACTGTGATACTTCCCAAATCGAACCAGCCCTATATACTGACTTATACAACCTATGCCACACGCCTGAAAAACCTGAGTAATCGTGTATCCTTACAGGGAGCTCAGGCATGGGAACAGGATTGGCAGAGTTTGGAGGCAAATACACTGACCAATATTTCCAATGCAGGTGGTGGGGGTACCTTGCCACCAAAGAATATGTATATTTCTTTGTGTATTCAAAAAGTAGACCAGACATCAGGGAAACCACTGTCAGGTGCAGAAATAGGGCTATACTGGAACAAGTACGATGAAACATCTATGCTGACCAGTGGAATCACAGATGAAAATGGATTGTGTGTACTGTCTGTAAAGAAAAAGCTGTTACAAAATATAGATATGTTATATTACAAAGAACTGAATGCACCAGATGGGTATAAACAAGATGTTCACTGGTATGGGATTTCAATCAATGAAATACAGGACACACCAATTCGATTTGAAAACGAACCAATGGAACAAGGGCGAGAGGCACATATCACATTGGAAGTGTATGATGTACTGACTGAAGAACCGGTTCCAATGGCAGAATTTGCACTATACAAATATGAAGATGACAAGGAACCATTTATGGTGCGTCAGACCAATATTTTTGGAACACTCACCTTTGATAATTTGGTGGAAGGTCATGAATATTTTATTCGGTTGGTGGATATGCCAGAGGAATATCATCTGGATAAAAAAGAAGGTTCTGTAGGTGCGGTTACTGATGACACAATAGTAGTAGAAATTCCTGCACAAGTTGGTTCAGACGGTGGAGACGATGGAGACGATGGAGGACAGAATCCTCCTGATGAAGGAGATGGTGAAGGAACCCCCCTGATGGCGGGGACGATGGAGAGCAGAATCCTCCCGACGGCGGAGACGGTGAAGGAACCCCACCAGATGGCGGGGACGATAGGGAGCAGAATCCCCCCGATGGTGGAGACGGTGAAGGAACCCCACCCGACGGTGGAGACGATGGGGAACAGAATCCCCCCGATGGTGGAGACGGTGAAGGAACCCCACCAGATGGCGGGGACGATGGGGAACAGAATCCCCCCGACAGCGGAGACGGTGAAGGAACCCTACCAGACGGTGGAAACGATGGGGAGCAGAATCCCCCCGACGGTGGAGACGGTGAAGGAACCCCACCCGACGGTGGAGACGATGGGGAGCAGAATCCCCCCGACGGTGGAGACGATGGGGAACAGAATCCCTCAAATGAGGAGAACAGTGGAGAAGTCCCATCCAATAACAGTCATGATGACCAAAGTTCCACAGAGGAGGGAGCCAATGGGGAGCTTCCACCAAATGTTGGGTCAAATTCATTAGAGGAGACAAGTTCCATAGATGCCACACCACCACCACCTTCAGATACAGCAAAAACGGAGATTAGCGACTCAGGAGACAGGATAGATTTGACTTCCAAAACAGAAACTGCTATTCCCAAAACAGGGATTGCCCATTGGAATATGGTCTGATTGCAGGAATGGTTCTATCCGCTACAATGTCAGTGTTGTTGGCTATGCTGTATTTCAAAAAGTGGAAGAATGATGGAAAAGGAGGTTTAAAATAGAATCAACAACTACTTGAGAAGAAAATAGTCTGTTTTTAGAGGTGATTGCAGACTTCCAAGAAGAAAAGTAGAGAAGGAGTCATTGTGTTCATTTGCCAGTTGTGCTATAATAAGGTTAGTAAAACAGAGACAAAATAAGCATCAATTTTGTCATTGGGAGGGATCTCTATGCAAAAAACTACAATCATTGTATCAGCACAAGACGGTTTAACCAATCGTACAGCAACTCGGTTTATTGAGGTAGCCAATCGGTACAAAAGCAGATTGACCATCTGTCGTCCAGGGCATACCATCAATGCAAAAAGTTTGTTGGGTGTCCTCTCATTAAAGGTAAAACGTGGAGATGAGATTGAATTGATGGCAGATGGACCTGATGAGGAAAAGGCATTGGAGGCTCTTGTCAAATTCATTGAGGAGGAGCCATAAAGAACAGCCTTGATACCACTGTGCCATAGATAAAAGACAACCCCCAGCAGAGAGGAGGCGGATTGCCTTCCATTCTGCTGGGGGTTTACAGTTGTTTGATAGAAGCAAATTAGTGTATTTACAGAATGCCCAAGAGAACCAGTGCGAATACAATAAAGGTAGCCAACAGAGCCAGTGCAAACAGAAATACACCAGTATAACTCTTGCGCTCAGGGGCACCAGCGGCAATTTCAACCAAGCCAGCCCGACGCAATGCAGTTACAACAGGTTTATAGAGCAGCAGAGTCGCTGCCATATTCAAGCCACCTTTTGCAATGTTGAAGGGTAAAAATACAGGAACCAGCAGACTTGCCACATACTCACGGCTGACACCCTCCATATAGTAGGGGGTGATCAAATAGTTCCACAGCAACATGACAGCAGTCAGCATCACAATACCAACAAACAGTCCCACAATAGCACCTTTCATGGTGTGGAACTTTTTATAGAAGAAAGAAGCAGTGCAGCAGAATGCACAGGTAGCAAGAATGTTCATCAGACAGCCAATAGGACCGGTACTGCTGGCAAAGAACATATTGATGACAGAAGATACAATGGATACCACGGCGGCAGCCACAGGACCAAACACAAAGCCACCAATACAGATGACAACATCCTTAAAGTCAAAGTCCAAAAAACCCATCACACTGGGGATGGCTTTGGACAGATAGGAGATGACAAAAGAGATGGCGGTAATCATAGCCAAAGTGGTGATGGTGCGAACATTGGTGAGAGATTGGGTTTGTGTCTGGGGTTGTTTGATTGCTGAGGTTTGTGTAGACATAAAAAACACTCCTTATTGTTTTGGTACACCTGAAAAGACATGCCTTCCAGGTGAAAAACAACAAAGGAGGTGCGACAGACACGCCATACAGGCGTGTATATTGTTTTTACACATCTTCTTCCATCCGGACTGTAACCGTTGGTCCCGGAGTTGCACCGAGTCAGCAGATACAAAACTGTATCTGGTCGCGGACTATACCGCCAGTGGGGAATCTCACCCCGCCCTGAAGACACTTCATTCAGTTGTCCGGGAGAAATTATACATCAACCATGAAAAAAAATCAATCCCTTTTTTATGGGCATAGCTGGAAAAGATGGCTCATACAATGTGGAGAACAGAACACCTGCAAACAAACGAAATCAGGAGAGTGATCATTGTGAAGCCAACAGGGATTGATACCAATTGTGTAGTACTACATGGGCATGTCTGTAAACCACCTGTTTTTTCCCACCAAAATCATGAGGTTGAATTTTATTCCTTTTCTATGATTGTCAGCCGGCTGTCTGGTGCAGCAGACCAGATGAATGTAATTGCGCCCAAGGGCTTGTTGGAACAGGTGTCATGGTTAGAACGGGATGACGAGTTGACAGTGAGGGGTGAAGTTCGTACATTCAACAACCGCAGTGGAGTGGGGAATCGGCTTGTAATTAGTGTCTTTGCAAAAGAACTGGTAATAGAGCAAGGCGAGGATGAAAACCAACTTTTGCTGACTGGAACTCTGTGCAAACAGCCAAGTGTTCGCTCCACACCACTGGGCAGAAGTATCTGTGATATGATTCTGGCAGTCAATCGGAGGTATGGGAGAGCAGATTATCTGCCCTGTATCGCATGGGGGAGTCTGGCACACCGCTGTGGGGAAATGCAGGTTGGAACTCCTCTCTGTCTGGAAGGACGACTGCAAAGCCGTACTTACACCAAAAATATGGGGGATTATTCAGAGGAGCGTATGGCATTTGAAGTGTCTATCATGAATTTAATGGATGCAAAGCGGGATTTGTGTGTAGCTGCTTCCTGTATCGGAAAATAAAAGAAAAGCCTAGAACTTCGTGAAATACAAGAGGTTTGAGAGACGGGGGTGCGGATAGAAAGTTGGACTCCACAAAAAGGAGCTAACAAAATGTACACAAAAGAACAGGAAGAAAT
>CALWVS010000012.1 GCA_944385095.1 uncultured Oscillospiraceae bacterium | reverse complement strand
TCACAGACAACAAGCCCTTTCGGCTCCTTGAACAATTTTACTTAGATAATATTGTCTAACTTTTTGGGGTCACTTCAATCTGGATATGCTGTATTTTTTATTTTCTTGTTTTTAGATGATTCATAAGCACATTCGCAATATTCTCACAGGATGTCTGTGTTATCACAGCACCAATCTCATAGGCAACCATAGGCATGCCATAAACCACACAGGACTCCTTGTCCTGACCAATGGTGTATGCCCCATGTTCCCTCATTTTTAAAAGACCAGTGGCACCATCCCGTCCCATACCAGTCATAATAATACCAACCATAGGGCATTTTACATTGTCAGCCATAGAAGTAAATAACGCATCTACAGAGGGACGGTGACCGCTTACTTTTTCACCAGGGATACAGGACACTGTGTATCGATTACCAGTGCGAACCACTCTGGTTTGTAAATCAGCGGGGGCAATCAGTGCAAGACCGCGGTGGATTTCATCACCATCAGCGGCTTCACGAACTTCCATCGCACAGATACGATTCAGCCGATCGGCATACATTTTGGTAAAACCAGTGGGCATATGCTGCACAATGACCATACCAGGGATATCAGCAGGTAGCCGCTTTAGCACCTCTAAGGTTGCCTCAGTTCCACCTGTGGAAGCCCCCAGACCAATAATAATGTGGTCCAAGTCTCGACAACCAGCTGTAGAGAGTGTGGGAGTTGCCACCGCGGGCTGTGGCGGACGAGTGAAGCGAGGGCTGGATACAGTAGGAGATGATGGGGACGGGTGCGTAAATCGAGGGGTGGAGGAAGATGCTGTTGGATTGGAGGGCATTCCTACAGGCTGGTGTACTTTGGCACAGGATGCCACAGCAATTTTTTTTGCCAGTGATGTTAGAAAAGCCTTCTGTTTATCTACACTATCTGGCTTACGCACAAAATCAATAGCACCAGCAGCCAGTGCATCAAAGACCCGTAGATTTAGGGATGAGACAAGGATAGCAGGAATTGGGTTTGTGGGTAGTAATTGCTTTAAAAATTCAATGCCATTCATACCAGGCATCTCTACATCCAGAGTAAGAACATCTGGCTTGAGTGCTTTGATTTTCTTGTCTGCATCCATTGCATTGATCGCATAGCCCACAACTTCTATATTGGGAAAGGCAGCCAGTCCCTTGGTAAGAAATGCACGGGCTACAGCGGAGTCATCGACTACAAGAACGCGAATGATTTTGTCCATAGAATCCATATTATATGACACGCTCCTTTTACAGTGTAACCAGCTTCATCGCTTACGGTAAACCGCAGGTACCACAGGTTGAAACAGAGGATTCTGATTTAGGGATTCCGAGTGGCTGATGAAGAAGTATCCACCGGGATTCATTGCATCATAGAAGCGTTTCACCAGAGCATCCCGTGTAGGCTGATCGAAATAAATCATCACATTTCGACAGAAAATGATGTCAAACTTCGTGCGGAAACGGATGGGGTCCATTAAATTAAAGGTACGGAAGATGACATTGCTCTTCAATGCTGGGGTGACCTCGTATAAATCAGTGACCGGGTTGTGCCGGAAGTATTTTTTTACCCATTCATCCGGCATATCAGCTGGCATCTGGTAACAGGCCTGCTGGGCTTTTTTTAATGCCTGCTGGGAAATATCCGTTGCCAAAATGCGTGTATCCCAGTTGGCAGCCTGGGCACCAAAAAACTCCTTTAAATAAATGGACAAAGTATAAGGTTCCTCACCACTGGAGCAGCCAGCACTCCAGATAGATAAAGACCGATTCTGTTGGTGCTTGCGCGCTAACTCAGGGAGAATATGATTTCTCAGATAGGTAAAATGATCCTTTTCCCGCAGAAAAAAAGTATAGTTTGTGGTTAGCTTGTTCAGTACCAACTCTATATCCGCAGAATCACGGACAGTGAGCAAACGATCTACGAAGGAGTGAAAGTCCTTGTAATTGCGCTCTTTTAGGGAGTTGGATAATCGACTTGAAATGAGCTGACGCTTCTTGCTCAAATCGATTCCATAGTTCCGATGCATAAACTGGACCAGTTGTTGAAAGTCAGCATCAGAAATATCAAAATCTCGAAATACAAATCCCAAAAACAACACGACCTAACACATTAGAATCAGGGTTGTGACAAAATTTTGGCACAATCCAGTACCATCATGGTTTGACCATCCTCCAAAGAGCACATACCAGATACCAAATCCTGTGTGCCCTGTGCAGTGGCAGGTAGAATGATGCGACGATCAATGTCTACCATTTTTTGTACTGTATCTACATAAATACCAATGATAGTGCGATCAATATTTAAGATGATGATACAGCCATTTTCAGATGGGGAACAGCGACCTAGTAAGATTCGAACATCTATAATTGGAATAATCTGACCACGAAGATTGATGATACCCAAAATATAGTGTGGAACCAGTGGTAAATGGGTAATGCTGTGATTGGTAATAATTTCTACCACATTTTCAGCCTTTGCACCAAACAACAGGTTGTCGGACATAAACAGCAGGTATTTATCAAAATTGACTTCAACAGCGTTTCGTGCTGATGTTGTCTCCTCTTGTTGCTGAAATAGACCTTCTTGTTCCATAATTTTAAAGCCTCCTTGTACAGGATTTGTTACATTGGGGTGTAAAGATTGGCAATATCCAAAATAATACTGATGTTGCCATCACCCAAAATGGTACATCCGGCGATGCCCTGCTGTTTGATGTTAAAGCGGGCCAAATAGCTGGGCAGCGGCTTTACAACCACCTGCTGTTCACCTAGAAGCTCATCCACAAAGAGACAGTAGGAGAACTCACCGGCTTCCAACCAGATCAGAATACCATCATCCATGCAGGTCCGACCACCTTCAATTTGATAGCGGTCACGCATACGCACTACAGGGTAGAAATTCCCCATACATTTGAAGAGTTCTCCATTAGAGGCATCATGAATCAGGTCAGATTCACTGACTTTGAAGGACTGCCGGATGTTATGGATGGGAATGGTGAAAATGGAGGAACCAACAGAGACCTCCATGCCATCCATAATGGCCATAGTCAGAGGAATTTTCAGAGTGGTGGTCATACCCTTGCCGGGTTCACTGGAAATGGACACAGAACCGCCTACATCCTCTACGTTGCGCTTTACAACATCCATACCAACGCCACGACCAGAAAATTCTGTGACCTGTGAGTTGGTGGAGAAGCCAGGAGCCATCAGGAAATTCAGAACATCTCGATGAGAGTATTCTACATCAGGAGAGGCAATTCCGTTTCGGATGGCTTTATTCAGGACAGCCTCATAATTTACACCGCGACCATCATCTTTAATTTCAATGATGACCTCGCTGCCTGTATGGCGGGCAGACAGGATAATTTCAGCAACAGGGTCTTTTCCCGCTGCAATGCGCTCATCAATGCTGGACTCAATGCCATGGTCCATAGAGTTACGCACAATATGCATAATGGGATCACCAATGCTGTCTACAATGGTCTTGTCTACTTCAGTATTTTCGCCAACCAGAGTGAGGCGAGCCTGTTTGCCCAGTTTTTTACACATATCACGGACAATGCGGTGCATCTTCTGGAAGGTACCAGAGACAGACACCATGCGCAAAGACATGGAAACATCCTGCAATTCGTCGGTCAGTTTGCGCAACTGACGGGCAGATTTTGTGAAGGCATCCAACTTCAATCCCTTCAAATCAGGGGAAGAAGTGACCATAGATTCTGTAATGACAATCTCACCAACCACAGCAGCCAACTGATCCAGTTTGCTCAGATTGACGCTAATGAGGCTTTCACGGTGTGGAGAACTGTTGTCCACACTGGCTGGTGTGTTAGAAGCAGGAGTTGCCTTCGTAACAACAGGAGTTTCCGCAGCGGTGTGCGTTGGGGCGGGAGCTGGTGCTGCTGCCTCAGGCTTGACTTCCTCCACTGTAATCTGGGGCGCAGCAGGTGCAGGTGTTTCCGATGCAGCCTGCTCTGGATGGTCGATTGCCTGATAGGTGCGTACAGAGCCAGCACCAGTGATGGCATGAATGGCGTTATCTCTGTCCTCTTTGTTCTTGAAGTGGAGCAGGAAGCCAGAGTCGATAATCTGACCAGCAGTTAATGGGTTTGTGTCCACATCAGGGGGGAAGAACTTGAAATCAGATTCATTGCACATGTCTCGAATGGTGCTAACCAAAATAAGAGCACGCACATTCTCCATACCACAGCCCTCGTCGAAAAAGATTTGAACAGAGTATGGGAAGCCAGGAATGCCGGGGATTTCACTGTCATTTGCAGCACTTGTTTCCTCAGCAGATGGCTCAGCTGAGGGTTGGGGAGAATTGGTATTTTGAATTTGGTCTATTATGCTATTAACTTTTTGCACTAAGTTGTCGATATTTTCGGTGAGAGGTTGCCCGTTCTCAATGTGGTCGATTTCCTGACGGAAAAAGTCGATGGTCTGAAAAAGCAGATCGAACAAAACGGGACGTTGTGATTCTGGGACGATATCTATTGACTTTTCACGGATGATAGAGAACAAATCCTCAGCACGGTGAGCTACGCTCATCATAGAGTTGTACTCCATCATAGCAGAGGAACCCTTCACAGTGTGCATGATGCGGAAAATGGAGTTAATATCCTCCTCAGAGAAGGTGTCTTTCTCCTCAGAGGCCAGCACAATGTGGTCGAGTTGTTCCAATAATGTGTTTGTCTCATAGAGATATGCATCCAAAATGCTGTCGTTGCCACTACTCATAGCTGTACCCTTCCTTTGCATTTTGTCTTTCTGTTACTATATCGGCAAAATTGCAAAAAAAATAAGAGTGTATTTTGGGAATCTTACTTTTGAACTGGTATTTTTTGTTTTCATTAAAAACTATTTGCAATATAAATCAAAAAAATACAAATAGTAGCAATTTTTATAAAAATATATGAAAAGCCTAGATGAAAAAGGTGATTATAGATGGCAGATTTACTCGGCATTACCAATGCAACGCCAAATTATGACAGTACAAATCCAAACCGTACCTCCAATGCGGCGGTACAAACCCCAAACCCCAAAATTCAAAATGCACCTGACCCCAGCCGTATCACACGGGCAGATGGGCGGACAGAACAACAGGGAGCAGAAAATGCCAATGCCAATGCGCTGCGGTATGATTCCAATTTTCAGACATTTTTACAGCAGTTACGTCAGTCTCCAGAGATGGCAGAGGTATTGGCAAAAACCCTGATTTGGATGAAAGGTACCATATCCCTGCCAGGGCTTGACAAAGGAATTGCAGAAGAAATGGCAATGTTCCTTGAGATGGTCAAAATGGATGAGCAGCAGTTTAAAACATTTTTCCTGCAACAGATGAAATCAGGAAATCGGTTTGCTGGTCCTCTTTTTTCTCTGCTGCGTCAGGCCTATCAAAATATGGGAAATGAGCATTTACAGGAGGCGATTGCTACATTTGCCAAGAAATATGCTGATTTCTCATCCACAGAGCACATCGCGACCAATATGAAAAATCAGCTGAGACAGATGATAGATTACTTACCCAGAAGCTGGCGGGGTCAGTTAGAGGAATTGATTGGTCAACTGGAACAGGGATTACAAACAGGAACCAGAGCAGAGAATCTAAAATTATTACAGGGGAAAATCATTCCCTATTTGCGTGGTTATGTGGAGCGCACCCATGATTTGGGGACTGTGAGAGACTTGATTCGTATGTTTATGCTCAATGTTACCAGATATGAAAATGGTTCTCAGGAAGGTGTACTTGCTGCATTTCGTCAGTTAACAGGATATGGAGATATTTTGTCAGGATTGAATCAGTTGGATGACCGCGCTCTGCTTCACCTGCTCAGCCAAAACAGTTTTACAGAAGCAGCCAAGGAAAACCAGTTTGCTGACCGATTGGCTCAGACTGCATTTCAGGCGATGCAGGGAAAATATGGTACAGAAGCACAGGAGGGCTTTAAGGAAATTTTACGCTCCATCCTCTTGAATGAAAGTGTGTTTATGCCCCTTCACCATACCATTATTCCAATGGAATGGAATGGAAAAATGATGTATTCAGAGCTTTGGGTTGACCCAGATGCAGAGGATGAGGAACGAGAAAAAAGAGGAAATGGAGAGCATAGAATTCAGTTTTTATTTAAGTTGGATATCCAGTCTCTCGGATTTTTGGAATTGACATTAGGGGCACAAAAGGATATTGTAGACTTAGATGTGTATGGACCAGATAGTTTACAAAAGCATAGTGCAATGATAGCAGAGGATTTGAAGAATATATTGGAGTCCCACGGGTTTAAGGGGAAGCATGTGAAGGTGGATAAACGGGAAAAGCCGTTGACACTCACAGAAGTATTTCCCACTCTGTTTGAAGGGAAGAAAAGTGTAAATGTTAAAATCTAAAGGACTGACTGAGCAGAATCAGCAGAGTAAGGCGGTGGCTTTACAATATTTGCCCGGTGGAGGTGCCCCTGTCATTGTGGCGTCAGGTATGGGGTATCTGGCAGAAAAAATTGTAGAAGTGGCTGGAGCATGTGGAGTTCCCATCTATGAAGATAACTCGCTGGCTACCGTGCTGTCTCAAATGAAACTGGGACAGGAGATTCCAGAGGAACTTTATCAGGCTATTGTAGAAATCTATGTCTACTTTTTGAATTTTGACCCTGAAGATCCAGAAAAGTACCGCCGTGAACGGGCGATGCGATTACAGCAAAAACAGGATGGTGAGACAACATGACAACCAATCGTTATTTGATACTGGATAGTCGGTTCAATCCAGTGGCACATGGAACCTCAGAAAACAGACCAGGAGATAAGGTCTGGGAGATAGAAATTGATCATGGCAATATGAAGGAAATTCTATCCCATGAGTACGTCCGTTTGGCCAGTACATCTGAGCGTATTCCAGCAGTTGAGGGTAAGGTTGTAGATTTCAAAAATGGGATTCTATATGTGGAACCAACCAAAAAATTGGGGGAGGAAGTGAGACGAAATCTCCGTATGCCCACCAATTTTAGAAGTTATATCTATCCTGTCACAGGGCATTGGAAAGGGAGAAGGGAGGTTACAGGCAACGATATTAGTTGTGGTGGTGTCTCCTTCTACTGCGATGAGGAGTTAAAGGTCAGCGAAATTGTTGAAATTGTGATACCAATTACATCAGAGCCCATTATTCTGCTGGCAAGGATTTTGCGCCAACGACCATCAGGAGATGGGAAGCCGATGTATGCCACCATGTTCTACGACATGATCTATGATCAGGAAAAGATCGTGCGTGAGGCAGTCTTTAATTTGCAACTGGATGCCTTTTGGGAGCAGGAGCAACAGAAGGACGGAGTAAAAGAAAGCGAGGACCAAACATGCGCAAACTGAGTTTCTGGAAGAACAAGGCAGTCAAAATAGCGGCTGCCTGTTTGGCAGGCTGTGTCTGTATTGGCTGGGGTGCAACCCAAGTTCTAACCCCCTCACAGGCAGCCTATACAGACCCCTACATGGAACGGATGGCAGAACTGGGCTTTATGAGTGGGGATGCTACAGGGGATATGCGACCTGAAGACCCAATTACAAGAGCAGAATTTGTTACCATAGTGAACCGTGCATTTGGATATGACATTGTTGGAACACATCCCTTTAAGGATGTCTATACTTATGATTGGTACGATCAGGATGTGGCAGTAGGCTATCAGGAGGGGTATATTGCCGGTGTAACTCCGACTGTTTTTGCACCAAATGAGAGTATTACCCGTGAGACAGCCGCTTTTATTCTGGCAAAGAATCTGATGATGGACCCATCTGTGGGTGCAGACACCAATTTCTATGACAGTGAGGATATCAGCACTTGGAGCCGTGGACTGGTAACCACAGCGGCAGAGTATGGGCTAATCAGCGGCTATCCAGATGGTACCTTCCAGCCTCAAAAGAGCATCACCAGAGGGGATGCCGCCATTATGTTGCTGAATGCAGTGGGTACTCCTGTACAACAGAGTGGAACCCATACACTGGGGGATGTATGGGGCAATGTGACCATTACCACCTCTGGTGTCACATTAAAGGATACCACCATTGCAGGGAATCTCTATATTTCTGCCGGTGTGGAACTGGGCGATGTATTGCTGGAAAACGTAAAAGTTCTGGGTGATATTATTGTCAGTGGTGGTGGTATCAGTGAGGAAGGCGACGACAGCGTGGTGATGCGCAATGTGGACGCCAACAATCTCATCATTGATAACCTAACCAATCAGGAAGTGTCCGTGCGTGTAGAAGGAGATGGCATTATTGCCAATACCTCTGTGCGTGCCAATGCCTTTATTACAGACAATACCCCGGCAGGGTATGGTCTGAGCAAGATTACACTGGATGGAGAGGAAGCAGATGCCCTTTCTGTCAAAGTGGCAGGAAATGTGAAGGAAGTAACCAACAAAACCCCAAGTTCTATCCTCAGTGTGGTCAGCGGTCGAGTGGATACCATCACCGTGGATGAGGAAGCAGTGGGCAGTGGACTGCACATTGAGGCAGGGGCAGAAGTAGATAATGTAAACTTGGATGTGGGTATTGGTGTCAGCGGCAGTGGTGATATTGGTCATTTGGTCGTGAATGCACCAAATAGCACCGTGAGTATGCTGCCTGACCAGATCACCATCCGCCCAGGTGACACAGCTACCATTGCTGGTGATTTGATGGACAGTGCAGCCGCAGCAGAATCCTCTGCTGACCCCAGAATTTTGGCTGGCTATCCCATTGTAACAGACCTTGCACCTACCACCGCAACAGTAGAATTTAGCGCAAACAAAAAAGGTATGGTATATTGGGCTGTTTCCGCACTGGCAGACGGTTCTGTTCAGGCGGCAGATTTGATTAACCCACCTTCCTATGCGACCAAAATTGTACAGAATGGTTCTATAGAACTGGGTGGTTCCAACAGCCCCATTAAGGTACAGGTTTCCAAGTTGATTACAGATGGTTCTTACTATCTCTCCTGTGTTCTGGTAGATGCCCGAGGAACCCAGAGTCCTTTGAAGGTTATTTCCTTCACAACTCCAGACAATACGGTACCAAACTTTGCAACAGGCTATCCCTATATGTCCAAAGTAACAAATGTGTCTGGTCAGGTTACTGTGATGCCCACAAAGACCTGTCGCCTCTACTATGCACTGCTGCCCAAGGGCGCAACAGCCCCCACTGGACAGGATTTTAAGGCAAATTCTGTCAGCGGAAATCTGGGCTATGGTACATTGGATGTGACCAAAAATACAGCTTATAGTTTTGATGTCAACAGTGTGCCTCTGGAGGAGCTGGAGTCCTATGACCTCTATCTGTGGCTGACAGATATTGATGGTGGGCAGAGTTCCGCAGTCAAGAAACTGTCCTTTACCACAGTGGACAAAACGCCACCTGTGTTTATCACAGAAGCAACCGTCAATAAGGTAGAGGAGAAGTCTGTGGGTCTCTATGCAAACCTGAATGAAGATGGCACCCTATACTGGGTCATTGTCAACTCTGGTGAGACCTATCCCAAGCCCGTGGCTGGACAGCCTGGCGAGGTAGATTTGTCCAGTGATACCGCTAAAGTACAGGTTGCAAATGGTATGAATGCCCTCAAGAGTGGCAGTGTCAATGTAACAGCAGAGAAAGATGTGACCTTTAACATTACAGGGTTGGAGCCTGAAAAGGCATATGACCTCTACTATGTGGCAAAGGATAAGGCTGGCAACTACTCCACACCAGTCAAAAAGATTACCATCCACACATTGGATTCCAATGCCCCAAAAGTAACACAGGAATTTACTGAGTACACCGGCACAGATGCCACCAAGCCTCTGCCCTCCACAGACATTCGTCTTGTATTCAGCGAGGCGGTACAGGATGTGGCAACCAATGTGACACTGGTGGAATATTATCAAAGGGTGACACAGGCAACTGGGGCAGCAAAGGATGCTGCCCGTGAGGAACTGGGCAATATTTTAAGAAACAGCATCAAACTTTACGCCCAAACAGATAGTGGACGCCCAGAAGTGGTGATAGATGGTAAAGATGTGACCGATAAAAATGAAGGAAAATGGGTGATTGATTACCGCTACGCAGTGGTGCAGTTGGAGGATGGAAAGACTGTTATTACCTTCCCTCACGATGATGTGTTGACCAACAGTGCTCTGAATTTGCAGAGTGGTGCATCCTATTACTTTGAAATTACTGCCAATACCATTTCTGATACCTCTGACAAGAAAAATGTTATGGGTACCACCAAACTGGATGAGTTTACCACCGTGTTTGCTACGGTCAACCTGTCTGTACTCAACGAAAATGTGATTACAGAGTACACTGTGAACAGAGATACTATGGAGCCTGTTCCTGTTGACCTCAGTTTCCGCCTGACCCCAACCTCTACGGAGGCAGTGATTGATGACATTGACTGGGATATGCTGCTGTGGGCTGACAGCAGTGTGGAATTCCAGCTCTACAGAAGGATTGTGGATGGAAACAATGTAGGTGGCTGGGTACAGCTTGACCCCAACCCTGTGTCCATTACTGTCCCAGACGGGTATACAGGTTATATGGGTGTCAGCTTGACCCGAGATTTCCTGCAAAACACCAACAACCCGGACTTTGATGCCCTGAATACTCTGAAAGATGATGTATTTTATGAGTATGCCATCTCCTTCACAAAGGTGGCAGGACTGCCAGAGCGTGACACATGGAGCCAGCGTGTCAATATGAAGGTGCATGTGGTGGCAGGCAGCAACAACAACCTGAGCTTCCTGTCTGCTGACGTCAATGAGACAAACTGGGATGAGGCATTGCAAACGGGTGTGACAAACATCGGAGTGCCAGAGGATTTTACCTTGAGAAAACAGTTCACAGATCAGGTTGCCCCTGAGTTTACTGGTGGATATCCACGTTTTGAAGTGGGTTCCTCTGCGGTGGAGATGTCTCTGCGCCTTGACCGTCCTGGTACTGTGTACTATGTAGTGGCACCTATTAACTATGTAGGAACTGTGGGACCCAATGGAGAAAACTATGGTACAGAGGCAATGTGGACTACATTACCAGAGAGTGGTGATGATGCACAGCCAGATCCACCACCATTGGTTAACCCAGAGTTTTTGCAGATTGTCAATGCCAGCACCAATTTCCGAAATGACAAGATTAAGTATGGGCAAGTGACCTGTAGCAGTAGTGTGGAGGTGGAATTGGTAGAGGATTTAGATCCCACCACAAATTACATTGTCTATTATGTGTTGCAGGGGACTTCTCAGACCTATTCTGAGGTTTTGGCATATCGCTTTACCACCACTGAGGTGACAAAGCCTGTGATTACCCTGACCAACAACAGCCCTGCTGTGCTCTTTGAGACGGACAGTGATGCCACTTTGGACTATGTGTTGATTGCAAGCAACCAGATTCCCAGTGCATGGACAAGTACCAACAGTTTTGACAGATATGTTCCTGTAGACAAGCGTGCAGATTATAATGCGCTCTATAACACAGGCAACGGCAGTGATCCAGACCGTACCGTCATCTGGGCACTGTGCACCATCTACGGTACAGAAGGGTATTCTGTCTTTGACGAGTTTGCAGACAACAGCATTCGTAAACTGGTAGGGGAGTTCATTGAAGGTACCAACACAATGGGTACGGAGCTGGCAGCACAGGGCAATAAGAGCCTGAGTGTGGACAACGATTGGAGGGAGTCTGAGGACTTTACCAAGAGTATGACAGGTGGTACCATTTACTACTGCTTTGCAACAGCAGAAAGCCCCCTAGGTTCTGACAGTTCTTATGCAGGTGTTTCTGGTGTGTTCATTCCAGATCAGCAGCCACCACAGTTAGCTGGTGAGGGTGTCAATACAGCAATTGACTATCAGGCAAGTGATCCCAATATGGGACTGTATAGTGGAACAGTGACCTTTATGTTTGATGAGCCTGTTTATCAATTGATAGAGGTAAGCGGTGTGGCACAGGTACCAAAAGAGGTATGGCAGATTGGAAATAATGAAACGATACCTCCAGATAAGCAAGACAGTGCAGTCTCCCTGATTGACATTATTGGTACCAGTGTGGATAAAGGTAAATTTTCTGCTCCAAACAAGGTGGAGAGACCAGCCAGTACGTTGACAATCGAATTTGATAACATTCCGGTGGGAAGTGTCATCCGCCTCTTTGATACCAGCTTTATTTGTGATGCCAACAGTAACAGTACAAAAGAAATCTTATCCTTTGTGTTGGAAGAAACAACTATTGGTTTGGTTGGACAGAGCGTGAGTGCCAAATTTGTACAGTTAAAGTAATGCCAGATACAAAAGGGGGCAGGCGGCTGTCTGCCCCCTTTGTACAGACCAGCAATCTCCAAAAGGAGGGATATGATGAAAGCGAGAAAACGAATTTGTTCCCTGTTGGTGGCTGTTGCCATGCTTCTGTCTCTCATTCCAGCGGTGATGGCACAGGGGATTGGTTCAGCAGTGAGCCAACTTGCAATAACCCAGAGGAGTGTAGGGGTTGGAAATGTCACCAGTGTATATCTGATTACCAGAGATGTGAACATGAAAGTGGGAGAAACGGTTGAAGTCTATGCAGGTGTGGAGTGGTTGAATGATGTCCCAGGCACACTGACTTCCAGTGATGTGTCTTGGACAACAGAGGACAATCCAGGAAACCAAATTATAACCGTCACCCCATATGCAAATGACCCACTTCATGTTACAGTAACTGCGGTTGGTATACCAGAGACCACCCAGACAGACCCAGTTACCTTGGTTGTAACAGTCAATGGGAAGAAAGCCAGTATTACTGTAACAGTTCAGCCAGCTGACACCGCCAGTGTCATCATTGACCAGGGCGAGGAAGTGGAGCTGGAGAAAAGTGCCAGCATGACCTTGTCTGCCCATGTGACACCGGAGACATCAGACCAGACAGTAACTTGGGCAACCTCTGACTCAGGGATTGTGGCAGTGGATGCAACAACCGGTAAAATTACAGCAGGTACCCAGCCCGGCAAAGCCACCATTACAGCCACTTCTGGTGCTTTACAGGACAGCATTGTGGTAATTGTACGAGGAATTGTACTGGAAGAAAAAGAGATTACCATGCGGGAGGGAGACAATAAAACCCTCAAATATACGCTGTATGGTAAAAATCTGAAAGACAATGTACAGTGGTCTGTTGACCAGAATGGAAGCAGTGCGGTGCGAGTCACTGGGGGTTATGTCTATGCCCTTGCAGTGGGTGTTGCCACAGTTACTGCAAAGGTGGTAGGAGCAAACTACTCTGATAGCTGTCAGATTACAGTCACACGAAAAGTAGCAGACCCTGTCCTTGCCAGTGCCCAGGCAGGTGATCCCCTGAAATTTTCCAGCATTATGGGGCAGATTCAAACAGAGTGTCAGGACGTGTTGGAAAAGCCTTTGAGCTATATCAGCAGCTTGAATGTACCTACCACACAGGGAACCCTCTACTATCGTTACTACTCAGACAGTGACACTGGTTCTGGTGTAGGCAATGGGGAACGGTACTATGTATCCCCAGGGCAGGCACAAAATTCCCTGTCCGACTTGGCCTTTGTTCCCAAAAGTGATTTTGGTGGTACAGCGGTGATTCAATATACCGGCTATGCGTCGGACCAATCCTTTTTCCAAGGAACCATTGAGGTGACAGTATCAGCTCAGGAGGATGTAACCTACGCCACAGTATCAGAGAAGGTGATTCAGTTCCAGAAAGAGGATTTTAATCTGGTCTGCCGCCGGAAAACAGGCAGAGAACTGAGTTATGTGATTCTCTCCCTGCCAGATAGTTCTCGTGGTACCCTGTACTATGGTTATATCTCCGAAAGCAACATGGGCAGTAAGGTGGATTCCTCCAAGGAATACAAATACTCAGGTACACCAGCACTGGGGAGCGTATACTTTTTGCCCAATGCAGGTTATACCGGTACCGTGACAATTCCCTATACAGGATATAATGTGAATGGTGAGTCTTTCTATGGTCGTATTACCATCAA
The DNA here is from genome assembly GCA_944385095.1 of uncultured Oscillospiraceae bacterium. Lineage (GTDB taxonomy): Bacteria > Bacillota > Clostridia > Oscillospirales > Oscillospiraceae > Lawsonibacter. The sequence continues at coordinate 48,814 of CALWVS010000012.1, read as the reverse complement.
TGTATCTGCTGCCACGGGCAGAGGGGATTTGAATTACACCATTGCACAGGGCGGCAAGATTACCTTTAGTGACAGCGATTTTGATGACTTTTCTAAGAGTATGACTGGGTATGCACTGGACTATGTACAGTTTACCTTGCCACCAGAAACAGAGGGTACTTTGTATTATGACTATTCTGGCAGCAGTAGTTATGCAAGCCTTGTGACCGCAGGCAGAAGCTATTATGCCAATGGAACGCCCTATCTGAGACGGGTCACATTTGTGGCAAACAGCAACTATGCAGGAACTGCAACGGTGCAGTTTGCCGGCTGGGACATTAAGGGCAACCGATTCACTGGTGTAGTGGAAATTATTGTGGGACAGTCTGCCAATGGAGATATCAGCTATACGGTATCCAGAAATCAGGACTTGAGATTCAAGGTGGATGATTTCAATGACCTGTGCCGGCAGCTCACAGGAAGCCCATTGGACTATGTAAAATTTACATTACCAAAATCCAGTCAAGGACGGCTCTATTACAGTTACAACAACAGCAGTTATACCAGTGAAGTAACAGCAGCCAGACAGTATTACCGCAACAACGCCCCCTACATTGACAACATCTCCTTTGTACCAGCACAGGGATATACAGGCACAGTGTCGATTCCCATTACGGGAAAAAGCACCAGTGAACGCACCTTCTATGGCACAGTTGTGATTACAGTAGATGGCAGTAATGTGAATTTGGCTTACACTGTGAAGGCAACCGGAGTGGTTACCTTTGATGATGAGAGTTTTGATACCCTGTGTCAGAACGAGACAGGAAAGCGGCTCAAGTATGTGCGGTTTGATTTGCCCGATGCGTCAAAAGGTACACTCTACTATGATTATAAGGATAACTCCAATCTAGGTACTGTGGTGTCAGAGTCCAAAAGCTACTATCGCACATCCAGCCCTTATCTGGACCGTGTGACCTTTGTACCAAATCGCAGCTATACAGGAACCTTTACGATCTCCTTTACTGCATGGGATATGAATGGAAAGTCCTTCCGTGACACCATTCAAATGACTGTGCAGGAGCCAGCCAAAGCATCTGTCATTTATTACAGTTCCAATGGCAGTGCAGTGAACTTCCAGACAAGGGATTTCCAAAATGCCTGTAATGACCGTCAACTTGGCAGCCTGAGCTATGTAAAGTTTGATTTGCCAGACCGCTCTCAGGGACGGCTGTTTGTACAGTATGATGGTTCCTTCCAAAATGCCACAGAGGTACGCAGTACAACCGCCTATTATCCATCTGGACAGCCAAGTATTGAACAGGTGTCTTTTGTACCCAAAGTGGGTTATAGTGGAACAGTGAATCTCACCTACACTGGCATGGATACACAGGGCTACCAGTACACTGGAAGCATTCAAATTGCTGTGCAGCCCGGCAGTTATTCCAAATACTTCAGTGATATGAGTGGTCATAGCTGGGCAGTGGGTGCAGTGGATTTTCTGTATGAAAATGGTGTGGTCACCGGAGTAGGAAATGGAAAGTATGGTCCTTCCCAGTCTGTGAGCAGAGGAGATTTTGTATTGATGCTCTATCAGGCCTTTGATTTGCCTGAGTATACTGGAGAGGGCTTCTGGGATGTCCCCACCAATAGTTACTATGCAAAAGCCATTACAGCAGCCAAAGCAATGGGAATTGTGAATGGTTTTGCAGACAATGGATTCCATCCGAATGCCCCCATTTCCAGACAGGATGCCATGTTGATTTTACAAAAGACCATGCAGGCAGATGGCTGGAGTTTTGGAAGTGGCAATACCAATTTGCTGAGCTGGTATGCAGACGGCTGGGCAGTTGCAGACTATGCCAAGAATGCTATGGCGTTAATGATAGAGTATGGAATGATTTCTGGTGATGACCAGAGTAAACTCAATCCCAACGCCAATACCACCCGTGCAGAAATGGCAGTGATTTTGACCAATGCACTGACATTGTAATTGCAATAGGGAAATTCCGGTTGGTATTCCTAACAGAAAAAGCATAAACAAACAACCCCACAAGATGTGAAACGTTCATCACATCTTGTGGGGTTGTTGTGTGTATGAGAAGGGGGAGATAGACAGGGCAGAATTTTTCCCTCTTAGGTGGTTTGTATTCTGGCATATTTGTCCAGACTAGACATAAGCTATATCAAAGGTCTACAAGATGGTTAGGAGGCACCTTGTATGGGAACTCATCTTTTTTCTTCTCGTGTGCGGGAGGACAGCCAGAGACAGCAGGAGAAACAGGAATTGATTTCCTCTCTGTCTCGCACAAGGGCTCAGTTGCAGCAGGCATACAGTGGGTTTAATCTGGTCAGTGACCAGGATTTAGTGGAATCCTATGTATTTGAAATAAAGTCATTACAATCCCGCTATGATTATCTGTTTCGCCGTATCAAAGAACTGGAGCGTGGTATATGAGTATGATGTCCACACCCACAGCAGCCATGATTTTGTTGGGGCTGACAGGGCTTGCACTGTTCCATAAACCCATAGGATTGTTGTGTAAATTGCTCTGCCGCTCCACCATTGGGTTTGTGGTACTGCTTCTGTTTAATCAGATTGGAAAATGGGTCGGCATTACATTGGGGGTCAATCTGGTCAATGCGGTGATTTTGGGCTTATTGGGGGTACCGGGGTTTGGGTTGTTGCTCATGTTGCGGTGGCTGTTGGCGTAAGTCAAAGCTGTTTGGCGATTGCTTCCGCAACTCGAATGCCATCCACCGCAGCGGAGACAATGCCGCCAGCATAGCCAGCACCTTCTCCACAGGGATAGACACCACGCAAAGCAGATTGGAAGGTCTCATCCCGTGTAATACGAACTGGAGAGGAGGAACGTGTTTCAATGCCAGTTAAAACTCCGTCTGGATGGGCAAATCCTTTTAGTTTACGGTCCAGAATGGGCAGTGCGTCCCGCAGTGTCTGGGAGACAGAGACAGGCAGACAGTGCTCCAGATTGCACCAGGTTACACCAGGACGGTAAGTGGGGTGAACGGTTCTGGGACCTTCGGAAGGGAGGTTTTGGAGAAAATCTCCCACCAACTGAGCGGGGGCATGGAATTGACCGCCACCCAGTTGGAATGCTGTCTGTTCCCACTGTTCCTGAAAACGGACACCAGCCAATGGGTCAGTGCCGGAAAAATCCTCTGGTCCCACACCAACCAAAAATCCCCCATTGATATTTTTCCCATCTCTGGCACGGTAGCTCATGCCATTGGTGACAAGTTGACCTTGCGTGGATGCAGCAGCCACCACTTCCCCTCCCGGGCATACGCAGAAAGTAAAGGCAGAACGCCCATTGGGTAAATGGCAGGCAAGTTTATAGTCAGAGGGGGGAAGCTGTGACCAAACATCACCATATTGGGCTTGAGAAATGGCAGCCTGTTCCTGTTCAATGCGTACACCAATGGCAAATGGCTTCTGCTCCATGGGAAGCCCAGTCTGTGCCAACATACGGAAGGTGTCACGGGCAGAGTGCCCGAGGGCCAGAACCAGAGTGTCACAAGACAGGTGATAGCGTCCCTCATCACACTCGACCTCAATGCTGTGGAGGTGGTCTCCTGCTTGATGCAGCCCAACCAGTTGATGAGAGAAACGAATGTCACATCCCAACTGGATGAGTTCTTTGCGGATGGTTTTGACCACTTCACGCAAAATATCTGTCCCAATATGGGGTTTGTGTGACCACAAAATATCCTTTGGGGCACCTGCCTCAACCAATGTCTCCATCACAGCAGAAATACGGGAGTCGTGGGTGCCGGTAGTCAATTTTCCATCGGAAAATGTACCTGCTCCACCTTCTCCAAATTGGACGTTGGATGCTTCATTTAAAATACCAGTACGCCAGAATGTCTCTACCTGTCTGGTGCGCTCCTCTACGGGTTGTCCCCGTTCCAGCACAACACAGGGAATGCCATTGCGTGCCAGATACAGGGCGGCAAATAATCCAGCAGGACCCATTCCCACCACCACAGGCATAGAGGAACGTGTACGCTTCACCGTGGGAAATTGGTAGGGCTGGTGCTGTACCAGTGTAATGTGGGGAGAGTGGCATCGGGCAACCAGTGTTTCTTCCTGGGGAACAGATACTTCAACTGTGTACACATAGCGCACCATCTGTTTTTTACGGGCATCAATAGACTGGCGTACAATGTGCATTTCGTTGAGCTGATTGGGGTGTACAGACAGAAGCTGGGCAGCCTTTTTTTTCAGTTGCAGTTCATTCCCTCCAATAGGAAGGGACAGATTGGAAATACGAATCATGTTGTGCACCTCTTTTGTGTATCACGAAAAATTACTTTGAAAAGCCCCGAATCCAGTGAGATTCGGGGCTGGAGTTATTCCACTGCCACAGCATGTTGACGCACCATGTAAAGCGGCTCCAAAGTGGAACCATCAATCCAGTAGTAGTAGTCGTGGTAGCGGTCATCAATATTGTAAGGATCTGCAATGTAGTATTGATTGGTTGTCTGGTCATAGCCACAGACCAGAAGGGCATGGTTGTTGGCGAGAAGGAGTTGTGTCTCTCCTTCAATCTGATAATAGTCATAGATTGGATTTCTCCAATATAGTGTGACATAGATGACCACAGGATTTCCCAACAGAACTTCCTCACGCAACTCCTCTACCGATTTTCCAGAAAAGTCAACCACTTTTCCATATTGAGAGCCATAGGCAGCCAGAGGAGCGGGGTAGATGGTGGTCCGCAGGTTATCGTTTGGAACATAAGGGGAGCCTACAAATCCCTTTGCTGGGTTACTCTCTGTTGTTGGCATACGGTCCAGAAATTCTGTCAATGACACATCTTGTGCATACCCTTTCCCTTTCAAGCCCATCAACAGAGAGGTGGCTTCACAGCCTACCCATGCACCCACAGGATAAACCTGACTGATGTATGGAACATCAATGACTGTTTTGGTGGGGAGGGGAGCAAATTCCACTGGTGTCATCAGAGAACAGCCAGACAACCGAAACAGAATGGTGGTCCACTGTGCTCTGGTAATGGAAGCATCTGGGGCAAAGGTGCCATCTCCCATTCCAGCCATAAACCCAAGGGAGGAGACAAATGCAATAGAGGATTGGGCGGGGTGGGATGCAATATCAGAAAATGCCACTGTTTGCAGAGCTGTATCTGTGGTAAGGGAATAGGTGGGATTCTGCCGCAAGACCTGTTCTATCAGAACGGCTCCCTCTGCTCTTGTCAAAACTTGTTCTGGATAGAAACAGCCACTGCCGTCCTGCAATCCAATCCCAAGCTGACCCAATGCCTGAATCTGCTCCTTTGCCCAGCTCTGTTCCAAATCGGTATAGAAAATAGGTTGGGCAGGAACAAGAGAGACAGTGGTGGATTCCTGTTCTTGGGTGGGGGTGTCCTGTGAGCGCACAGGAATATCCTGAGAGGGGGTGCTCTCCACCGGTTCCATAGATTGTATCCCTTTCAAAGTGGCAAAGAGAAGTGCAGCAGCCTCCTGTCTGGAGACTGCCTGTTCAGGGCGGAAGGTACCGTCTGGATAACCAGTGACGATACCCTGATTCATTATGGTATACACAATTTCACTGCTCCAATGCCGCCGCAAATCATTGGGAGCTGCCACTGCAAAGGCAGTGGTCAACAGGGAGCAGACCATACCAAACAACACACAGCAGGAGAGAAGGTTTCGTTTCATGCGAGACATCCCACTCACCTCCGGCTGAGCTGGGATAGGATCAGAACACAAATTTGTTCTGGTGTTTCAGAAGTCAATTCCAAGTAGTTTTCTGGGGCGTAAACCACATGGTCACAAAGAGAGGTAAAAGTACGCACTTCATCAATCACATCAAAACCGAATCCATCCCCCCGATAGTGCATGGGAATGACCACACGGGGTTTTAATTCATCCACCAACGCTTTTGCCTCATGGGCATCAATGGTGTAAAAGCCACCCACTGGAATGAGCAATGCATCCAGCCCCTGTAGTTTTTCTTTTTGCTCCGGTGTTAAGGTGCAGCCCAAATCACCTAGATGGGCAACCCGCATTCCCTCAGCAGATAAGATATGGATGGTATTTGTGCCACGCAATGCTCCCTGTTCTGGGTCATGGAAGGTATCAATGGTTTCCACTGTAACATGACATGGATTTCCAGTGAGGGTCACTTTCTGGCTGGCTCCATGGTCTGCATGCTGGTGACTGCAATAGACGCAGTCAGCCTGTAACTGAAGTGGGGCAAGACCGGGAACATAGTTGTCCTCATAGGGGTCTAACACCACAGTGCCGCTTTCAGTTTCCACGGTGTAACAGGAATGTCCATTCCAAATGAGTTTCATAAAAACAGTCCTTTCCACATCTGACAAATAAAATGATAATTCCATCATAGCATAAAGTTGCAGAACTGACGAGGGGGTAAATGGGAATTTTTTTTGCACAAAACAACGAAAAATTTTGAGAAATCTCAGAGAGAACCATGGCGAACGAAAGGAAAGACAAAAAAATACGAAATTTACTTAGGCAGATTGACAGAATATGCTGTATAATCATAAAATTTAATTTCTTATTTGCACAAATATTAGATGCTACCCTGTAATTTACAATAAATATTTATTTTTTTATAATCTTTTACGCATTTTATAGTTGAATTTCCAGTCGATTTCGACTACAATGTAAGTCGATGTATGAGGGGTGAGTCATTTGCTAAACATTGTATTGGTGGAGCCAGAAATTCCACAAAACTGCGGGAACATTGCCAGAACCTGTGCCGCCACAGGCAGCCGCCTGCATCTCATTGAACCGCTGGGGTTTGACATCAGTGAGAAGGCAGTGCGCAGGGCTGGACTGGATTACTGGCATATGGTGGAGATTGTGACTTATCCCAGCTTAGATGATTTTCTGGAAAAGCACCCAAATATTGTGATGTGGCTTGCCACAACCAAGGCACCAAGGGACTATACACAGGCGGTTTTTCAGGATGACTGTTATTTAGTGTTTGGGAAAGAGACAGCAGGTTTGCCAGAGGCATTCCGTATGGCACATTATGAGCACTGTATCCGTATTCCCATGCGGGAAGATGCACGCAGTTTGAATTTAGCCAACTCTGTGGCGATTTTGACCTATGAAGCGTTGCGTCAACAGGGATTTCCAGGTTTATCTGGAGCAGGGGAAATGGCACAGAACTAGAAATGGGAGAAGGCTCGCTGTTTTTCCCAATGAAAAACGGCGGTTTTCAAATACACAATACATCCAATATCGTTTATTGAGTGTTTGATTGATAAGAGAGGAGCAAATGTACTATGAATTACAACAAGAAGACTGTCAAGGACATTGATGTAGCAGGAAAGAAGGTTCTTCTGCGCTGTGACTTCAACGTACCCCAGGACAAGGCAACCCATGCAATTACCGATGATAAGCGCATCCGTGCTGCCCTGCCCACCATCCAGTATCTGCTGGAGCAGGGTGCAGCAGTGATTGCCTGCTCCCATCTGGGTAAGCCAAAGGGTGAAGTAAAGCCTGAACTGTCTCTTGCCCCTGTTGCAGTCCGTCTCTCTGAGCTGCTGGGTAAGGAAGTCATTATGGCTTCTGATGTGGTAGGGGAAGATGCAACTGCCAAGGCTGCTGCTCTACAGCCCGGTCAGATTATGCTTCTGGAGAACACCCGCTTTGAGCCAGGTGAGACAAAAAATGACCCTGAGCTTGCCAAGAAAATGGCTGCTCTTGCAGAGGTCTATGTGTCTGACGCCTTTGGTGCAGTACACCGTGCCCATGCCTCCACTGCCGGTGTGGCAGACTACCTGCCCGCTGTGTCTGGCTTCCTGATTCAGAAGGAGCTGGAAATCATGGGTGGGGCACTTGCCAACCCCAAGCGTCCTCTGGTTGCCATTTTGGGTGGTTCCAAGGTTTCTTCCAAGATTGGCGTCATCAACAACCTGCTGGAGATTGCAGATACCATTATCATTGGTGGCGGTATGTGCTACACCTTCTTCAAGGCTCAGGGTGCCAATGTTGGAAAGTCCCTGCTGGAGGAAGATTGGATTGAGTATGCCGGTCAGATGATGAAGAAGGCAGAGGAGAAGGGCGTAAAAATGCTGCTGCCTGTGGATGGCATGGCTGCTACTGAGTTCTCTCCCGACGCAGAGGCTCATCTGGTGGATGGAATTGATATTCCTGAAAACATGATGGGGATGGATATTGGACCTAAGACCATTGCTCTGTATGCTGAGGCTGTGAAGGATGCAGGTACTGTCATTTGGAATGGTCCTATGGGCGTGTTTGAATTTGCCAACTTTGCAGAGGGCACCCGTGCTGTAGCCAAGGCTCTGGCAGAGACCAATGCCATTACCATTGTGGGCGGTGGTGACTCTGCTGCTGCTGTGGCTCAGCTGGGCTTTGCAGACAAGATGACCCATATCTCCACTGGCGGTGGTGCTTCTCTGGAGTTCCTGGAAGGTAAGGAGCTGCCCGGTGTGGCTTGCCTGCTGGACAAGTAAGAATAGAATCTCCTCTTGGCTGTGATTGAGAAGGGGGTATCTTGTGGATACCCCCTTTGCCATGACAGAAAAGAGAATACTGACTCATTGCATTTTTAAAGAAATAGGGAGAGATAATCATGAACCGACGTTATCGCAAAACCATCATTGCCGGCAACTGGAAGATGAATAACACTTTGTCTCAGATGAAGACTTTTGTGGAGGAGATTAAGCCCATTATGCCCCGTGGCAAGTGGTGCAATGTGGTGCTGTGTGTGCCTGCTGTGAACATCACCTCTGCTGTGCGTATGTTCAAAGACTGCCACATTGCCATCGGCGCAGAGACCTGCCACTATGAGAACAGCGGTGCCTACACCGGAGAAATTACCGCTGAGATGATCAAAGAGGCAGGTGCCAAGTATGTCATCATTGGTCACTCTGAGCGTCGTGAGTACTACAATGAGACTGATTTCACAGTCAATAAGAAGGTACATGCTGCCATCAATGCCGGTCTCTATCCCATTGTCTGCGTAGGTGAAAGCCTGGAGCAGCGTGAGCTGGGTGTGACCATGGAGCTGATTGCCTATCAGGTCAAGTGTGCTCTGGCTGGTGTGCCTGCTGACAAGATGCGCCATGTGGTGATTGCCTATGAGCCTCTGTGGGCGATCGGCACCGGCAAGACTGCTACAGCAGAGCAGGCTGGTGAGGTCTGTCAGGCAATTCGTGCTGTCATTCGCAAGCTGTATGGTGCCCATGTGGCTCGCTCTGTGACCATCCAGTATGGTGGTTCTATGAATGCCAAGAATGCAGCAGAGCTGCTGGCACAGCCTGATGTGGATGGTGGTCTCATTGGCGGTGCTTCTCTGAAGCCTGCTGACTTTGTGCAGATTATCAACGCAGCAAATCAGGACTAATTCAGTCTGTTTGGTACAGGAATCAGGAGTGAACCACAGTTCTCTCCCCTGATACCCTTACAAGGAGAAAACAAACACTATGAAAACACCAACAACTTTAATTATTATGGATGGCTTTGGTCTGACAGCTCCTGATGCGGGAAATGCTGTTGCCAATGCAGAAACCCCCAATCTGGACCGTATGTTCCGTGATTGCCCCAACTGCAAACTGTCCGCCTCTGGGCTGGATGTGGGTCTGCCTGAAGGGCAGATGGGAAACAGCGAAGTAGGGCATACCAATATGGGTGCCGGTCGTGTGGTTTTTCAGGATTTGCCCAATATCAGCCGTGAGATTGAAAATGGTGCATTTTTCAAAAATCCTGCCTATCTGGAGGCAATGGATAACTGCCGTGAGTGGGGTTCCTCTCTGCATCTGATGGGTCTTTTATCAGATGGTGGTGTACACAGTCATATTACCCACCTCTTTGCCCTTTTGAAAATGGCAAAGGAACAGGGCATTCAAAAGGTTTATGTACACTGCTTCCTGGATGGACGTGATGTGCCACCCAGCTCCGGTAAAAGCTATGTAGAGCAGCTTCAGAATAAAATCAATGAGCTGGGTGTGGGTGAGATTGCCACAGTGATGGGTCGCTACTACGCAATGGACCGAGACAAGCGTTGGGACCGTGTACAGCGCGCCTATGATGCCATTGCCTGTGGGGAGGCACCTTTTGAGACAGATGCTGCTCAGGCAGTTCAGAAGTCCTATGATGCAGGTGTGACAGATGAGTTTGTGGAGCCTGTGGTCTGCTCTAAAGATGGGCACCTGCATGAGCATGACTCCATTATCTTCTTTAACTTCCGCCCTGACCGTGCACGGGAGATTTCCCGCTGCTTTGTGGATGAGGATTTCAATGAGGTCAACCGCAAAACTGGCTTTATTCCTGTGACCTATATCTGCACCACAGAGTATGACAGCACCCTGCCCAATGTAACTGTGGCATATCCGAGAAGAAAACTGGAAAATATTTTTGGAGAGTATATCTCCAAACTGGGTCTGACTCAACTGCGTATTGCAGAGACAGAGAAATATGCCCATGTGACCTTCTTCTTCAATGGCGGTGTGGAGCAGGTGTTCCCAGGTGAGGACCGTGTGTTGATTCCATCACCCAAGGTGGCAACCTATGATTTGCAGCCTGAAATGTCTGCCTATCAGGTGACTGAGGAGGCTGTGAAGCGGATTGAGAGTGGTGCCTATGATGTCATCATCCTCAACTTTGCCAACTGCGACATGGTGGGTCACACTGGTGTTTATGAAGCTGCCTGTAAGGCTGTCAGTGTAGTAGATGAATGTGTGGGTCGTGTGGTGGAAGCCACTTCCCGTATGGGTGGTGTGTCTCTTGTAACAGCCGACCATGGCAATGCAGAGCGTATGGTGGACAAAGATGGCAGCCCCTTTACTGCCCATACCACCAATCTGGTTCCCTTCTGTATTGTGGGTGCCAACGTACAGCTGCGTGATGGACGCCTTGCCGACATTGCCCCCACCATGCTGGATTTGATGGGGCTTGAGAAGCCCGCTGAAATGGATGGACAGACCCTCATCCTCAACTGATAGAGGTTGGGAGAGAGTTTTGAGATAGAAAGAGATAAACTCTACTGTCAGATGTTCCAAGATTGAAATAAATATTGTTTCCCCTCCGGTGCTTGCCGGTAAAATACAGACTTCAGTTTTCTGAAGTCATCTCTGAACGAATGAAAGGAGATTTTCCCCATGAAGCAGATGATTGAAATTGTTGACGTAGTAGGCCGTGAGATTCTGGACAGCCGTGGCAATCCTACTGTAGAAGTAGAGGTTGTTGTTGATAACGGTGAGCGTTATGTCATGGGTCGTGCTGCTGTTCCCTCCGGTGCATCCACTGGTATCTATGAGGCCTGTGAGCTGCGTGACGGTGACAAGAGCCGTTACATGGGCAAGGGCGTAGAGAACGCAGTGAAGAACGTCAATACAGAAATTTCTGAGGCTCTGATTGGCATGAATGCTCTGGATCAGGTTGCCATTGACAAGACCCTCATTGAGCTGGATGGCACTCCCAACAAGACCAGACTGGGTGCCAATGCCATTCTGGGTGCTTCTATGGCATGTGCAAAGGCTGCTGCCGAGGCTCTGGGCGTTTCTCTTTACAACTATATCGGTGGTGTGAATGCAAAGCAGCTTCCTGTTCCTATGATGAACATTCTCAACGGTGGCGCACATGCAACCAACAACGTGGAAATTCAGGAGTTCATGGTTATGCCCATCTCTGCTCCTTCTTTCCGTGAGGCTCTGCGCCGCTGCGCTGAGGTGTTCCACACCCTCAAGACTGTTCTGAAGGAGAATGGCACTCCTGCTGCTGGTGTTGGCGATGAGGGCGGCTATGCTCCCAACCTGAAGAAGGATGAGGACGCTCTGAAGGTCATCGTTGAGGCCATCGAGAAGGCTGGCTACAAGCCCGGTGAGGACTTCATGATTGCCATTGACGCCGCTTCTTCCGAGTGGTGGAACGAGGAGGAGAAGTGCTATATCCAGCCCAAGTCCGGCAAGAAGATGACTCAGCAGCAGCTGGTGAATATGTGGAAGAAGTTTGCTGACAACTATCCCATTATCTCTCTGGAAGATGGTATGGCTGAGACCGACTGGGAAGGCTGGGCTATGCTGACCAAGGCCATCGGCGACCGTGTGCAGCTGGTAGGCGACGACCTGTTTGTAACCAATGTGGAGCGTCTGTCCACTGGTATTGAGAAGCAGGTTGCCAATGCCATTCTCATTAAGGTGAACCAGATTGGTACTCTGACTGAGACCTTTGATGCCATCCAGATGGCAAACCGTGCTGGCTACACTGCCATTGTTTCCCACCGCTCTGGTGAGACTGAGGACGCTACCATCGCTGACATTGCAGTGGCTCTCAACGCTGGTCAGATTAAGACTGGTGCTCCCAGCCGTACCGACCGTGTGGCAAAGTACAATCAGCTTCTGCGCATTGAGGAGGAACTGGGTGATGTGGCTCAGTACCCCGGCATGAAGGCTTTCTTCAACCTGAAGTAAGAGAGAACAAAGCCTATATAAAAAGAAAAACCAGTAGGAAGTCACTTCCTACTGGTTTTTTGTGTCATTGACAAAGATTTTTTAACTTGGAAAACTGTGATTCAATCAGGTTGCAGACAGCAGGGGAGTTTCCATTGTTTCCTCATAATGGCGTGGTGGTTCATTGCTGTCGAACTTGACAAAATGATCTGCAAACTGAAATTCATTGATGAGGTTTCGTAGAATACTTGCCTGACCAGACAGTTCTTCACTGGAAGCAGCACTTTCTTCGGCTGTGGCTGCATTGGTCTGTACTACGCTGGAAATCTGTCCCAACCCTGCTGTCACATCAGATACAGACTTGGCTTCCTCCATAGAATCTTGTGCAATTTCTGTGATAGAGGTCACAACAATGTTTGCATCTGTAGCAGTTTCAGAAAGTTCCTTTGCAGTGGCTGACACCATTTCATTGCCTTTTTCTACCGCTTGAATGGAGGCTTCAATCAGTTCCTGTGTGGTTCTGGATGCTTCTGCTGATTTTCCAGCCAGATTGCGCACTTCATCTGCGACCACAGCAAAACCCTTTCCAGCCTCCCCAGCCCGTGCAGCCTCTATAGCAGCATTCAAAGCCAAAATATTGGTCTGGTAGGCAATATCATCAATGGTTTTGATAATGCCCTGAATTTGACCAGAGGTGTCCTTGATTTGATTCATGGCCACAATGAGTTCCTTCATTTTCTGGCTGCTTCTGTCCAGACTGTCTTTGGTAGCTATGGTCTGTTTGTGTGCAAATTCAGCCCGTTCAGCCGTATGGTTGACTTTATCAGAAATAGTCTGTACTGTGGTGGAAAGCTCCTCTACATAGCTGGCTTGCTCACTTGCACCCTGAGCCAATGCCTGTGCACCAACAGAAACTTGATTGGAACCAGCGTCTACCTGGTCAGCCGCAATGCGCACTTGATTCATGGTATGGTTCATGGAGGTAATGATACCCTGTAAAGAGTCTTGAATTTGGATAAAATCGCCCTGATAGGTAGTGGATGTTTTGACAGTCAGGTTTTTATTGGAAATTTCATGGAGCACGGAGGCAATATCAGAGATGATTGCTTTCAAATTTACCTGAGTTTGTGCAAAAATTTCTTCCAAATCACCAATTTCATCGTTGGTGTTTCGGTTGATATTAGAATCCAAGTTTCCCTTTGCAAATTCGCCGGCAATGCGACCGATTTTCTTGAGCGGCTTTACAAGGGCACGGGTCCGGAACAGGCAGACCAGAGAAGTAATGAGAATGCACAGGGAGAAACCAATAACCAAGATGAGGAAAATAATGGTGGTTTCACGCATGTATTCACTGCCAGGCATACAGGCAAGCACAGACCAGCCAAATTCATCAATATATAAAGTGCCTCCATAGTAGGTGGAACCACTGCGTTGATATTTTACAATATCACTGGTTTGCTGTTGCTCCAATAGTTCTTTCATATTTGTGGAATAGGAAATATCTTTGAGATTGGTCATCAGTACAGAGCTATCTGGATGATAGATGAGATTTTGGTTGGAATCATATACTGTGACATATCCACTTTCTCCAATGGAAATCTGGCTCAGATATCCCATCAAAAGGTCCATAGACAGGTCAATACCAACCACACCAATCATTTCACCAGAATTGTTGTAATATGGTCTCACAATGGTGACTACAATGCCGCCACTGGCAGCATCCTCATAGGCAGGGGATAGGGAACTCTTGCCTGTGTTGCTCTGAAGGGATTGATACCAGGTTCTTTCTGTAATTTCAAAAGAGGAATCTGTGATGTAACCATCTGATTGAATAACCTCATTATTTTTGATACCAGCAATCCACACACCCTGCACAGCATCGCCGCCTATTGTGTCAGCGTACTGCAAATCTCGGACAGCCTGTGGGTAATTTGGAGAGTTTTCAAAGCGGTAAGTTGCAGGAGATTGTTCCATCTCTTGAAAAAGCTGTTGAATGGAAGGATAATCCATTACAAATTGCTGGCTTGTGAAAAATGGCTCAAAGTATTGTGTAATTTGGGTAGAAACCGTTTGCATTTGATTGGTCATGTCCTTGTTTTTCAGTCCCCAGACTGTGTTTACAACAATGGTTGTAACAATAATAGCTAAAATGAGAAGAATTGCAGCGGTGGGAACTGCAACATTCAGAATCATTTTTCCACTGACACCTAATCGAAATTCTTTCTTTTTTCCTATACTAGCAGAAATCATCATTGATCCGATCCTTCCTCTATATAATATCTGTATAAAAATAAGTATAACAATAAAAAGGCAGCTCTTGATTCTCCACTATGGTGTTGTTTTGTGCAGAGAGAAAAACCTGTCTTTTTACTTTCAGACAAAAAAAGACAGCCCTAGTTATGCCTACAGCAATAAAACAGGGCATATGGTATGATATAAAACCAGATAAACTTACCATAAAAAGACCAATATCTACACTGGGTTAAAGACCCACAACAGCATAGTTATACAACAAACGAAAATAAAAATCAATAACATTTCCAATTTTGTAAAATTATATCTTTTTATATCAATGTTTCCAACCAGGAAATGAATTGGTTTTGTACTGGGAGTACTTCTATATCCTGATATTACATACTGTGAAACTGGTCTGAGTTTTATACGCTATCAATTAGCACCATGTTCTGTACTCTGCAAAGGGATAGCGTATTTTTTTGTAATTCTTTGTTTAAAATAAATTCATAAACAAAGTATTGACAATTTTGGGGTCAGGTGGTACAGTATCTTTAGCACTCAGGGATATGGAGTGCTAAAGCGAAAGTAAAGGGATTGCAGGTGAGAGCAGATGGAGCTGACCAATCGAAAAAAGAAAATTCTGCGTGCCATCGTGGAAATTTACATTGCAACTGCTGAGCCTGTGGGTTCCAAAGCAGTGGCACAACAGGCAAATCTTGATATCTCTACTGCGACCATTCGCAACGAAATGGCGGACTTGACAGAGTTGGGATATTTGGAACAACCCCATACTTCCGCAGGTCGTGTGCCATCCCCTGTGGGTTACCGCCTCTATGTAAATGAGCTGATGGGAGAACATCAGTTGACCATGCAGGAGACACAGCGCATCAATGAGGCATTGAATTTAAAAATGGAAGAATTGGACCGTGTGATTGACCGGGCAGGAAAGGTGCTCTCACAGATCAGCGATTATCCGGTTTTTACCATGGCAGCCCCCAAAAAGCGGATTACTGTAAAACGCTTTGATTTGCTGATGGTGGAGGAAAATGCGTTTATTGCGGTTGTGATGACAGACAACAGCATTGTGAAAAACAAATTGGTGCGTATGCCAGACCAGCTCTCAGATACACAATTACAACTACTATCCACTGTGCTGAACAGTTCTTTTGTGGGTCTCACATTGGAGGAAATGGAACAGACTTTGGACCAGATGGAGACCCGTTCTGCCCCAGGTGCATTTCAGTTGATTTCCCTTGTGGTTCAGTTTGCCATGGAGGTTCTGAAAGAGCAGAGCGGTCAGACAGTACACACAGCAGGGATAACCCATTTGCTGGAGCATCCAGAGTATCACAGTTTGGACAAGGCAAAGCCCCTGATGAATTATCTGTCAGATGGGCAGGAAGGAACCAAGTTACCAGTCACACTGTCAGCCGACCAGAATATGAATATTCTCATCGGTCCTGAAAATGTAAATGAGGCATTGAAAGATACCAGTGTGGTCATGGCCAGCTATGATATCGGAGATAATATGCGTGGTGTCATTGGTGTGGTTGGTCCCACCCGTATGGATTATGCAAAAGTAACTGCACGCCTCTCCTACTTTGCTGACAGCTTGACACGCATGTTTGGAAAGGGAGAGCTTCCACCGGGAGAAGATGAGGAATAGGAGGAGCTTTAGTTCATGAGTAAGATAGAGAACCAACCAGAGGAGATTCTGGAGCAGGAAACCCAACAGGCAACTGAGACAGCCGAAGAAACAACGGAGACTCAGAAGCCGGAGGAGGCAGAAGCAGAGCAGAAGGCAGAGGTGGAAAAAGAGACAACACCACAGCAGGATGACCGTTTTCTGCGTCTGGCGGCAGAATATGAAAACTACCGCCGCCGCACCGCAAAAGAAAAAGAGTCCATCTGGAATGATGCAAAGTCAGAAGCTGTGATTGCATTTTTGCCTGTGTATGACAACTTAGAACGTGCACTGAAGCAGGAAACCACAGACGAGGCCTATAAAAAAGGCGTGGAAATGACCATGACCCAGTTAAAAACCGTACTGGAAAAGCTGGGAATCACCGAGATTGAGGCACTGGGACAGCCCTTTGACCCCACCTTACACAATGCAGTGATGCATGTGGAAGATGAAAATTTTGGGGAGAATACCGTGGCTGAAGTGTTTCAGGCTGGGTTCCGTCTGGGAGATAAGGTCATTCGATTTGCAATGGTTAAGGTAGCAAACTAGCACAGGGTCAAAAGGAGCACAAAAATATGGGTTGTAAACGGTCTGTACTGAACCGATTTTTGCAGGGAACATGGGCAAGCCGTGGTTTGTTCATCCTGTCAGGATACCTGTTTATTCTGTCACTGGTTTTTTACCTTGCATCCATATTGATTTCATCTTGTTAACAATATAGTTTGATATAAATGGAGGAATATAGATTATGTCTAAGATTATTGGTATTGATTTAGGTACTACAAACTCCTGTGTTGCTGTGATGGAGGGCGGCGATGCTGTGGTCATCGCCAATGCTGAGGGCAACCGTACTACCCCTTCTGTGGTAGCATTTTCCAAGGATGGCGAGCGTATGGTAGGTCAGGTGGCAAAGCGTCAGGCGATTACCAACCCAGACCGCACCATTATTTCCATCAAGCGTGAGATGGGCACAGATTACAAAGTAACCATTGACGATAAGAAGTACACACCTCAGGAAATCAGTGCAATGATTCTTCAGAAGCTGAAGGCAGACGCTGAGGCATATCTGGGACAGCCTGTTACTGAGGCAGTCATCACAGTACCTGCTTACTTTACGGACTCTCAGCGTCAGGCAACCAAGGACGCTGGTAAGATTGCAGGTCTGGAGGTTAAGCGTATCATCAATGAGCCCACTGCCGCAGCTCTGGCTTACGGCGTAGATAAGGAGACTGCCCAGAAGGTTATGGTGTATGACTTGGGCGGCGGTACCTTCGATGTATCTATTTTGGATATTGATGATGGTGTAATTGAAGTTCTGGCTACTGCTGGTAATAACCGTCTGGGCGGTGATGACTTTGATAAGTGCATCATGGATTGGATGGCTGCTGAGTTTAAGAAGGCAGAGGGCATTGACCTGACTGGGGACAAAGTTGCTATGCAGCGTCTGAAGGAAGCCGCTGAGAAGGCGAAGATTGAGCTGTCCGGCGTGACTTCTACCAACATCAACCTGCCCTATATCACCGCAGATGCAACTGGTCCTAAGCACCTTGACCTGACTCTGAGTCGTGCAAAGTTCAATGAGCTGACTGCCCATCTGGTGGAGGCTACCAGTGGTCCTGTGAAGCAGGCTATGAGTGACGCCGGACTGACTGGCAGTGACATTTCCAAGGTACTGATGGTAGGCGGTTCCAGCCGTATTCCTGCAGTACAGGATATGGTCAAGAAGCTCACCGGCAAAGAGGGCTTTAAGGGTATCAACCCCGATGAGTGTGTGGCTCTGGGTGCAGCCCTTCAGGGCGGTGTGTTCACCGGCGATGTGAAGGACCTGCTGTTGCTGGACGTTACCCCACTGTCTCTGGGTCTGGAGACCATGGGCGGCGTGATGACCAAGCTGATTGAGCGTAACACCACCATTCCTGTGAAAAAGAGTCAGGTGTTCACCACTGCTGCTGACAACCAGACTTCCGTTGAGGTGCATGTGCTTCAGGGTGAGCGTGAGATGGCTCAGTACAATAAGACACTGGGACGGTTCAATCTGGATGGCATTGCCCCTGCACGCCGTGGTGTGCCTCAGATTGAAGTGACCTTCGATATTGACGCCAATGGTATTGTAAATGTATCCGCAAAGGATATGGGCACTGGCAAGGAACAGCACATCACCATCACTTCTTCCACCAACATGTCCAAGGATGACATTGACAAGGCTGTGCGTGAGGCTGAGCAGTTCGCTGCTGAGGATAAGAAACAGCGTGAGGCTGCCGACGTGCGCAACCAGGCTGACCAAATGGTATTCCAGACAGAAAAGACTTTGGAGGATATGGGTGACAAGCTGGATGCCACAGACCGCAGCAATGTAGAGTCTGCACTGGGCAAGCTGAAAGAGACCATGAAGGGCAGCGATACCGAGGCAATCAAGAACGCCACTGAGGAGCTGACTAAAGCATTCTATGCAGTGAGCGAGAAACTGTACCAGCATCAGGGCGGTGCTCAGGCTGGAGGTTCTGATATGGGCGGTGCCAACTTCGGCGGCGGTCAGGCAACCGGTGGAACTGCTGGTCCCGATGTGGTAGACGCTGACTACGAGGTTGTGGACGACAACAAGTAATGGTGTTGGAACACTGCAACATCATATGGATACAAGTGGGGCGGATGAAAACCATCCGTCCCACTCGGGGCGTTCAGACAATGGTAAGAAATGCCCGTGACAAGAGAGGTGACGAGTATGGCAGAACAGAAACGAGATTATTATGAGGTTCTAGGTGTAAGCAAGGGAGCCTCTGACGATGAAATTAAGAAAGCCTACCGCAAATTGGCAAAAAAATATCACCCCGATGTAAACCCAGGCGATAAGGCAGCGGAAGCAAATTTTAAGGAGGTCAATGAGGCCTACAGTATTTTGTCTGATAAAGACAAAAGAGCCAGATATGACCAGTTTGGTCATGCTGGAGTTGACCCAAGCTATGGCGGCGGTGGAGGCGGCTTTGGCGGCTTTGATATGGGCGACATTGATTTGGGTGATATTTTTGGCTCCTTCTTTGGCGGCGGTTTTGGTGGCTTTGGTGGTGGCAGCAGCAGACGCAATGGACCACAAAAGGGTGAGACACTGCGTGCCAGCCTGAATATTACATTTGAGGAAGCAGCGTTTGGCTGTGAAAAAGAAATCAACCTGAATCGCACAGAGCCATGTGATGCCTGTCAGGGTTCTGGCTGTGAGCCTGGCACCACTGCGGATACCTGCCCGGACTGCCATGGTTCTGGTACAGTACGGGTGCAGCAAAGGACACCTTTGGGTGTGATGGCAAGTACCACCACCTGTTCCCGCTGCCGTGGAACTGGTAAAATCATTCATACCCCATGTAAAGCCTGTAATGGTGCTGGCAGTGTGAAGAAAACCAAGAGGATTACTGTGACCATCCCTGCTGGTATTGATGATGGTCAGGCAGTTTCTCTGCGTGGACAGGGTAATGCAGGCAAGAATGGAGGACCGGCTGGAGATTTGCTGGTGGGTGTCCATGTGAAGCCCCATCCACAATTCCAGCGTGATGGTACTACCGTACTGTATGAGCAGCCTGTGACCTTCTATCAGGCAGCTATGGGCGCAGAGCTGGAGATTCCAACCATTGATGGAAAGGTGAAGTATACCCTGCCTGCCGGAACTCAGACTGGAACCACATTCCGCCTGAGAGGAAAAGGCATTCCTGAACTGCGTGGCAGAGGGCGTGGCGACCAGTATGTGACCATTCGAGTGCAGGTGCCCACCTCTTTGAGCAGTGCCCAGAAAGAGGCGTTGCGTGCCTTTGCAGAAGCAATGGGAGAAAAAGTGCCAAGTGAAGGTTTTTTCAAAGACCTGTTCAGCAAACACAATAAGAAAAAATAACTGGTATCCATCGGACAGAATCCACATTCTGTCCGATTCTTTTTTGGAAAGCGTGTTCAATACCCTTGTCAATGCCAGAAAAATATGGTATGATATTCAAACAAATGTACAAGAAAGGAGAGGAAACTATGACCGTGATTCTGTGTGCCGATGACCGGGGAGGGTTGTGCTTTGCAGGTCGCCGCCAAAGTCAGGATCGCTATGTACGAAATGATATTCTTGCCTTGTGTAAAACGAAACGATTATTTATGGATCACTACTCCAAAGGGCAGTTTACAGAGCCGGAGGGAGCAGTGATAGAAGTAGCAGATGACTTTTTGGATGTACTGGGGGAGGAGGATGTATGCTTTTTGGAGCGGCAAGCTCCACAGCCCTATCTGGAGCGGGCTTCCCAACTGATTGTCTATCGTTGGAATCGGCACTATCCATCCACTCACTCCATCACACTTCCACCAGATGGGTGGATTCAGACACAGGAAGAAGAATTTTGTGGATATTCCCATGAAACAATAACCAGAGAGGTGTATGAACGTGAAGCGTAAAAAAGAGATATTGCTGGGGATTGGACTGACCCTTTGTTTGCTGTTGTCCTCCTGTTCTGCATTGCTTTTGGATACCACAGCACAAAATAGCAATGTGTCCGCCAGTCAGGTGGTTTCCTTGCAGGACATTCCTGCTTTTTCTGGGGAACCTTATGTAATACTGAATAACAACCAGCCGGATTTTGAAACAGAAACCTTAACAACAGAGTCCTATGAAGTCTATGAACCATTGGATAAGTTGGGGCGTTGTACTGTGGCATATGCCAATATAGGTCTGGATTTAATGCCAACAGAGGACAGAGGTTCCATCAGTGAGGTGAAACCAACCGGCTGGCAGTCCGTCAAATATGATTTTGTGGATGGAAAATATCTCTACAACCGCTGTCATCTCATTGGATTTCAGTTGACAGGAGAAAATGCCAACAAAGAAAATCTGATTACAGGAACTCGGTACTTGAATGTAGAAGGGATGCTGCCATTTGAAAATATGGTGGCAGATTACATCAAAGAGACAGAAAATCATGTGATGTATCGTGTGACCCCAATTTATGAGGGGGAAAATCTGGTGGCAAATGGGGTGCAGATGGAGGCCTATTCAGTAGAAGATCAGGGAGAGGGCATCTGCTTTAACATCTATTGCTATAACAATCAGCCAGGTGTTACCATAGACTACGCCACAGGAGAGAGCTGGCAGGAGAGTACCTCACAGCCATCGGAGGAAAACGACTCTGAAGAACCAACTTCTGAAGTACAAAGCTATGTTTTGAACACAAATTCTAAGAAATTCCATCTGCCAAGCTGTTCCGGAGCGGATTCTATCAGTGAAGCCAATCGCTCCGATGTGACCACAACAAGGGAAGAGTTGATCGAACAGGGCTATTCTGCCTGTGGCATCTGTAAACCATAATAAAATTTTTTTCTGCTGCAAGGTTCAACACATTTTTCCGCCTCCATTGCATATACTAGACTGTACCGCAATCCAGTGAGGAGGAATTGATATGGAAGAAAAAGAACTGAGGTATGGGCAGCAGGAAGAATCTCAGAAGCCAGCCAAAGATTTGGATGAGCTGATTTTTCAGGAAGAAATCTGGATGATGAGTGACCGATGAAAACCGTCTCCCATTGGGAGACGGTTTTTCAATTATGAACAAAATGAAAACAGTTTGAAAAGTTTTTGTTGGATTGATTGACGAAAAAAATCATGTGACATAAAATAAGATTAAAGTGTAGTTTCTTTGATTTTTCTATCAGAAAGGAGGGATTTGGATGACTGGAAAACGTGTTTTTCTGGCAAGTTGTGTTGCGGTTTGTCTGCTGATTAGTTCTGCTTGCCATATGCACACAACGACCAGTGAAGGTTCTGTGGAACGCAGTACAGAACCGCTTACAGAACAGGCAGAAGCAGGACAGGAAACCCAGAGCGCAGAGGAGAAAAGAATATCAGATGTGACACTCTATATTGGGACAGGTGACACATTTATAGAATATCCTGCCGCCTATCATGGCAGTGAGGACCCAACAGACATCCCTGCCAAAGCAGTTCTGAAGGCAATGGCAAGCTTGACCGATTGGAATTTGGATGTAAGTACCCCCATCGAATTGGATGAGAATGGAATTCGAGTGACCTTTTCATCTGAGTCCTCTCTTTTCTCTGGTCCACCACTAGAACAGAAAGAAGAATTTTTTGTCTATGATGCCTATCAACTGGACCAAATGATTTTGGACAGTGTGAAGAAAACGTTGCAATGCTGGGCAAGGGAGATGGGGCACACAGACAATGATACCATAGATGTGTGGTTTTATGGTCCAGATGGAGGGGACCTGGTGTTGGAAAATATAGGAGTGACCATCTCCTCACAAAACCCATATGGGACATTTCCCGTATCGTGAATGGTGAAAATAGATAAAAATGCAATTTAATATTATAAAAATTTATTGATATAGATGGTAAATTTAAAATATATATGATATAATGTTAGTTGTAACAGGAACAAAGTGTGGTATTGCCATATGGTAGAATCGGGAGGTGCAAGAAGATGAAAGCATGGGCAACACAGACACAAAGAGAACATTCAGCATTATCTTTCCTGTTTTGTGGCAAACGGGCTTGTGCACCAGGGGATGCAATGGGACCTGTGGTGAGAGAGAACCATCTGCTCTATTTTTGCATTTCCGGCAGGGGTGAATATCGCACACAGGGACAGCGTTATGACATTCAGGCAGGAGAAGGATTTCTGGTTTTGCCCAATGAAGTGACCTATTTTCAGGCGGACACAGAGCACCCTTGGAGTCTGATTTGGGTTGGATTTACTGGCAGTCAAGCGAAGGAATATTTGGAGATTTGTGGGCTTTCTCAAGCAAGACCC
Organism: uncultured Oscillospiraceae bacterium; assembly: GCA_944385095.1. Lineage (GTDB taxonomy): Bacteria > Bacillota > Clostridia > Oscillospirales > Oscillospiraceae > Lawsonibacter. Next base: position 25,703 of record CALWVS010000012.1, on the reverse strand, counting down.
GTGTTTCGGTGCACAAGTACAGGTCTGCTGGAGCACTGTGTACAGGAAATGATGCACTATGACACAGTGGGACGTGGGCATGAACTGTTGCTTCTGGGGGAGTTATATCGTTTTTTGGGACGGATTGCTACATCAAATACAACAGGTGGCAGAAAAAATCGGGAAGCAGCCTCCGACTATGTAGAATTGGCAGTGGAGTATATTTATAACCACTATCAGGAGGATTTGACCGTTGCAAAGCTGGCAAAGTATGTGGGATTGAATCGAAGTTATTTGACTACTGTATTCCAGGCAACCATGCAGTGTTCCCCACAGCAGTTTTTAATGCGCTACCGCATGGAGCGGGCATTGCAGCTTTTACAGGCAGGAGAGCTGTCTGTGGCAGAAGTAGCACACTCCTGTGGTTATCCAGACCCACTGACCTTTTCCAAAGCATTCAAACGCACCATAGGAGAGACCCCATCCTATTATCGAAAAAAAGGGCGTGCAGAACGCAGTATACAAACAGAACTTGAATAAAAAAGGGCACACACAATTTATGTTGTGTGTGCTTTTTTGTGCAAATTTCTCTTGTATTTGCAGGGAAAAAAATGTATGCTTAGTATGCACCTCCATCCATTTGAGCGCATAGGAGTAAAACAGAACTGGTTGAGAGGTGAATATAAGTGAGTTGTCCTTATGTTCAAGTGTCATGCCCAATGGGTGGAAGTACAACCTATCCCAACACAATCCTACAAAGTGGAGGAATCCCCATCATGGGATATGCCCCTGAACCTGTGGCAGATTGTCAGGGGCTTCTGCTTTGTGGTGGGGGAGATATTGACCCCTGTTTTTATGGGCAGGTCAGCAAGGGTTCTTATCCACCAGATGCACAGCGGGATTTGGCTGAATGGAAGCTTATTGAGTACTATCTCCAAAGAAACAAACCCATTCTGGGCATTTGCAGAGGAATGCAGATGTTAAATGTGGTATTGGGTGGAAGCATTTTACAGCATCTACCCAAAGAGAGATGGCAGCTCCATCAGGGAAAACAGGATGTGTTCCATTCCATATCATGTTCCAAAGATGGGGTGCTGTCCCAGTTTTTTGGCACACAAAATACAGTCAACAGTGCACACCATCAGGTATTGGAGACGGTCAGTGATGAACTTAAGGTGATTGGCTGGGCAAAAGATGGCAGTATAGAGGCAGTTCAGGGACGGAATTTGCCCATATTGGGTGTACAATTTCACCCAGAACGCATGGGAAATTCTCCATGCAAAGGACTGTTTGACTGGTTTATACAAAAGGTCGCACAGGAATAAATCCTGTGTGAGGATGATACAGAGGAGCAAGAAAACTATGAAACATAAAATTGTCATCAGAGGAATTGCAGTCATGCTGTGTGCGGTATGTTGTTCTTTTGGTGTAGCAGCGCAGCCTATACAGGAAGATGTGGTTCTCTATCCTGAACATGAGCAAATTCAGCAGGAGATTCAACAGTTGGAACAGTTGGAGCAGTGGGGAATTGAGCAACCGGAGGCAACCATGCTGCATCTGAAACTGAGTGAGGAACAGTGGAACTCACTGGTAGAACACACCGCCCCACCTGTGTGGTTGTCCTTTTTACAGTTACCCTATGGAAAATCTGAGTTACTGGAACGCTATATCCAGCAGTGGAATCAAAACCCGGAGTGGACCGCAGAAGAAATTGTAACATGGGTCAATGCCAATTTAGATTTGCCCTTTTACGAACAGACAGTAATGGCAGAGGACCCCAACAGTTTGACGGTTTTGGTCAATAAGTATTGCGCACTGGGGGCAGATTTTGAGCCAGAACTGGTCAAAATGGATGCTGTCTATACCACAGTACGCAACGCCAAAATGCAGCCGGTTGCCTATGATGCATTTGTCAAGATGGCAGAAGCAGCCAGTGAAGATGGATTTCGTCTTTACAGTGTGTCTGCCTATCGCTCCTATCAAACACAAAAACGACTGTATCAGACTTATGTGGCAACAGATGGGAAGGAACTGGCAGAGAGCTACTCCGCAAGACCGGGTTATTCAGAACATCAGACAGGATTGAGCGTGGATATTAACACAGCGGATTTTTACAGCAATTTTCAGAATACAGATACTTATAGATGGTTGAGGGAAAATAGCTGGAAGTATGGCTTTATTCTCCGCTATCCAGAGGGGAAAGAGCAGATTACAGGGTATCAGTTTGAGCCGTGGCACTATCGGTATGTGGGGGTAGAAATTGCCCAAGTCTGTGAGGAACAGGGGTTGACCTATGAGGAATATCTGGCACGGCAAGTACCACCCCAGACCGATTTTCTCCAAAATGTTTCTACCCCAATTTCAGAACAGCTTTTATGGTTGAATCATCAGTGGTATGCCCCCTGTGTTGCGTTGGCCCGTAGTGTTGGAATTGCGGCAGGGGTTCGGTCGGATGGTGGGGTATTGCTGTTTTCAGAAAATCAACGAGTGGAATTACATCCCTATCTGCTGCCTGTGGTGGATGGGGTTCCCTATCCAAGAAAACATACAGAGTTATGGTACCAGGGAGAACTCTATGTACCAGTGACAGATTTTTTAAAACAGTTTGAGATTCCCTACCAACAGGTGGATGATACCATCTATGTACAGGAACATGAGAGTACAAATGAGATATTGACTTCATTATATCACTACCTGAAAAATGCCAGCATAGAGGAGTTGATGGCACTGTTTCCCACACAGATTCCCATTTCCTCTGAAAGCTGGATTGCCCCAGTATATGACCCTATTAAGTGGTTGAGTGCTAACTTGTATAATTGAACTGTAGTTGAATGAGAAAAACAGAACACAGAGAATGGGTGCAATCGTCCCATCCTCTGTGTTCTGTTTTCTAATTCGGAAATAAAAAAGCCTGGAACCTGTTGCAGATTCCAGGCGAAGGGATTTAACCAAACATAGGCAGGATGTTGATGAAGCCTGTGATAATCAGACCATTGAAGAAGTCGATGAACAGGGAGCCGACCAGAGGCACAACAAAGTATGCCTGAGGAGCAGGACCAAAGTGTTTGGTCAGAGCCTGCATGTTTGCCATAGCGTTGGGGGTAGCACCCATACCGAAGCCACAGAAAGCGGAGGTCATGACAGCGGCCTCGTAGTCTCGACCCATGATGTTGAACACCACAAAACGGGCGTAGAAGAACATGAGGACAGTCTGAGCAACCAGCATAACCACCATAGGAATTGCCAGATCAGCAAGCTGCCACAGGCACACGCTCATCAGAGCAATGGCCAGGAAGATGGACAGGGAGACGTTGCCCCAGATGTCCAGAGCTTTACCGGGCAGGATGATGTGCTTTGCATCACAGAAATTACGAATCACAGCGGCGATGAGCATAGCACCAATGTAGGTGGGGAAGGTGAACTTAAAGGAGAAGTTACCAATGTTAATCTGAATATTGTTCAGCCACAGAGTCAACAGAGTACCAAGACCGGATGCAACAATCAGCAGAATCACAGCATTGGTGAAGGACTCAACACTGATATCATTTGCCTTTGCCTTCTGTGCCTCAGTCTCATCACTTACTTCCATGATGGTTGCTTCTGTCTCCTCAGAGTGCAGACCATACTTGTTGATGATGCTGCGAGCGGTGGGACCACCCATAAGAGAGCCAGCCACCAGACCGTAGGTTGCAGCGGCAATAGCCAGCACGTTGGCACCAGCAATGCCCAGATCATTTTCCATCATAGGACCGTAGGAACCGGCAGTACCATGACCGCCAACCATGGGAATAGAACCAGTACACAGACCCAGACGCATATCCCAGCCAAATACACCAGCCAGAACACTGCTGACGATATTCTGCAAGCAGACCATAACGATGGCAACGATCAGGAAGGTGATCACCTTTTTGCCACCCTTCTTCAGCAGACGGAAGCAGGCAGTGTAACCGACGCTGGTAAAGAACAGGGTCATAAAGAAGTCCTTTACATTGGAGTCAAAGCTGAACTCAACAATACCGCCCATGTACAGGAACAAGTGTACAATGGCGAAAATCAGACCGCCTACCACAGGGGCAGGAATACAGCATTTTCTCAGAAATTCGATTCTGGTGGTCAATGCACGTCCCAGAACAAACAGGAGCATGGCAATGGCCGCAGTCTGATACATATTCAGTGCAATTTGCATGATTTACTCTCTCCTTTTTCTTTTATTTTTTGATGCCCTTCCACATCAGTTGTGATATTATTCTACAAGTCGGACTTCAAAATCCTTCAAATTCCTACAAGCATGAAAATAAATTCCATCTAATGAACAATTTTGTCATGATTTTCTTGTAGTATCTACACAAAAAATGAGGGATTAAAACTGGATTTGTCTGGTCATGTAGAATAGTTTGTGAAGTTTTTTCCTTAAATTCGTAATAAATCAAAGAGAAAAAAAGAAACTGCCTGAAATTGTAAATGAAAGTACAATTTCAGGCAGTCTGCTTCTGGTGGTTATGACATGGAGTGTAACAGTGCCTCTAGTTGTTCTTTGGTGTAGTGGTAAACTTTGTCACAGAACTGACAGGTCAACTCTGCTTCCCCCTGTTCTGCAATCATAGAAGCCAGTTCTTCTTTTCCCATGCTGATGAGGGCACGGGTAACACGCTCCTCACTGCAATAACAGCGGTAAGAAATGGGGTGCGTCTCCAAAATTTCCAGTTCAAAGTCAGAAAGCACTTCGCGCAGAAGCCCCTCAGCATCCAGCCCACGTTCCAGAGCGGGACTGACAGAACCGACACGGTGAATTCCAGCTTCCACTTTGGAAATCATAGATTCATCTGCACCGGGGAGAAGCTGAATCAGGTAGCCCCCTGCGGCGGTGACGGATTGATCTGTTCCAATGAGCACACCAAGGGCGCAGGCGGTTGGAATTTGCTCACTTTCTACAAAGTACATGGCAATATCATCCGCAATTTCACCGGAAAACAGCCCAATGGTGCCCACATATGGTTCTTTCATACCCAAATCTTTGATAACCGTCAGGCTTCCATCGGTTCCTACCGCACTGCCAACATCCAGTTTACCCCGTTCCTTTTCCATCAAAGCCACATGTGGGTTTTGTACATAGCCTCTCACATTGCCCTGAGAGTCGGATACAGCTAAAACGGTGCCCAGTGGTCCCCCTCCTTTTAACTGCAAGGTCAGGGATGCCTGGTCAGATTTCAGCATATCTCCCATCATGGAGCTGGCAAGCAAGGTGCGCCCCAGAGCGGCAGTTGCCACAGGAAGAAGGGTATGAATGGTGCGTGCTTTTTCTACCAAGTCACGTCCGGTGACAGCCACTGCTTTAATCTGACCATCTGCTGTCATGGCTCTTACAAGTTGGTCTTGCATGAATGAAATTCTCCTTATAGTTGAGTTGTCATATTTGGATTTTTTCGTGCAACAAAGAAAATCCGGTCTTCTTCCGGCTTTGGGGCACGCCATTTCAGGTTGCCGTATTGTTTGATGTCCTGAAAACCAGCCTGTTTGAGCATGGCGGTCAAATCTTCTGGTGTGTAGGCGCGCTCTTGATGTAACTCATTTTCACGTTCCCACAGACCGGTTTCCTCATCAAGCTGAAAAATATCCATGAAATAGGAACAAATGCGGCTGCGCTTGGAGTACTCTGCACGCCAGACACAGTAGGCATCTTCCGTTTCATCCAGAAAAACTTGACCATCTAACTGTTCCAGTTTGTGGGGAGAGTTGATATCAAACAGGAAAACACCACCAGGCATGAGAAAGAGATACACACGCTCCATGGCTTTTTGTAGCTTTTTGGGGTCCAGTACATAGTTGATGCTGTCCAGACAGCACACACAGGCGTCAATAGTTCCATATAAATCTAATTTATCCATAGACTGACATAGAAACACAGGGACGGGACCATCCATAGGACGCTGTTTTTCCATTGCCTCAGCCAGCATGTCTGGGGACAGGTCTACACCAATCATATCATAGCCCCGCTGGGCAAGTTCCCACGTCAGTGAGCCAGTACCACATGCCAAATCCAAAATGGTGGTTCCGGGGAGTCCCATTTTTTGAAAGTGAGACTCGATATAATCTGCCCATTTTGGATAGTTCACATCCGTAGTAAATTGGTCATAGCAGCCAGCCAGAAAACCATAACTGGTCATGATAGTTTCTCCTTCAGTCGTGGAATGATGGTGCGGTATCCATTGGCACCATAGAGCAAACAGCGATTGACACGGCTGATTGTGGCACTGGATGCCCCGGTTTTTTCCAAGATTTCACTATATATCAGCCCCTGATCCAGCAACATGGCAACTTCCATCCGTTGTTCCATTGCCTTCAGTTCAGATACCGTGCAGAGATCCTGAAGAAATTTGCGGCATTCATCCACATCCTGAAGCTCCAGCATTGCATAATAGAGCAAATCACTTGGGGGCTTTTCATAAAATTTTGACATGGAATGACTCCTTTCAAAGTTGATCACTTTTACATTTTACCATGTTAATATATGAAAGTAAACGGACAAGACACCTTTTTGTTTGATTTTACATAGGGTATCTTAGAGAGGTGATATGGCATGAGAAAAGAGGAAAAACAAAGCAGGTATCAAATCAAATTTTCCCCATATAAGCAGTCCAACCGATTACAGGAGCAGGTTGTACTGGAAAAAGTATGGGTGGTGCCAAGTGTCAAAGGCACAGGGTTTCCTGTACACAAATGGAATGACTACTATCAAAAAGTGATGCATCAGTGGCAAAAACGGTGGGATGGAGAATTGTATTGGAGAAGTGGAATTGCGTTTGCAACTTCTATGGAACAGGGGAGAGCGTTTTTGCCGTGGAAAGCAGAATTGACACAGACAGTGACCTACCAAAGTGAGACGGTACTCTCTCTTGTGACTGAGGTACGGGAACAGTGGGGCAAGACCCAATGCAGACTGATAAAATATGGGGATGTGTGGCATTTGCCCAGTGGTATTCCAGCTCTGCCGTGGGAGTTTCTGAACGAAAAAAATGGAAAGAAGCACCTGAAACAGAAGCTGTATCAACAGTTTCAGGAGATGAGGCAGAGAGAGGACAGCCATCTGCCAGAGCTGACACAGAAGCAGTTTTGCAAATTGTGCCATATAGACCAGTTTGCCCGAACAGAACAGGGGCTGGAATTTTACATACCACAGAGAACACTCATACAGGGACAGGAAGGAATGCTCACTTTTTTTATCCCTTTGGACGTAAATCAGACCAAATCAGAGAAAGAGCCAATCCAACCAGTGCGCCAATCATAGCAGGAAGCACCCACCCAAGTCCCATATCAGATAGGGGAATCGCATTTAAAAACCGATGGAACAGGAGAGTAAAGTGACTGATGGGATGTTTCGGGGTGAATGGTGCGAGAGCATGGAGGTCTTGTATTGTATAGAGAATGCTAAAGAGACAGGTAAAGCTGATGGAACCCACATAGATTGCTCTGTGGGAGGACAGGAAGCGGGGAAGAAAGGACAGAAGAATCAGAACAATGGCTGGGGGATAGAGAATGTTGAGCACAGGGACAGAAAAAGCCATAATTTGGGTCAGCCCTGCATTGGAGATAACCATACTGAGGAGGGCAAACAGAAAAGCCCAAATGTGATAGGGCAGAGAGGGAATCAGCTTGTGGAAATAAGTGCTGCAACAGCTAATCAGTCCCACGCAGGTGTTGAAACAGGCAATGATAAAAATCAGTGCCAGCAGAATGGTGCCGAAATATCCAAAAATTTGCTGTACCAGTCTGGTAAGAATGGTGGCACCGTTGGAGGTCTCAAGAAAAGCAGCACCCGAAATGGCACCAATATGAGCCAGCATGGAGTAGGAGAGGAGAAAAAGAATACAGGCAATCAAACCAGCCTTGACAGTAGCAGACAAAACAGGTTTCGATTCATGAACCCCCAGTGTCTGTAAATTCAGTACAATCACAGTACCAAAATTCAGGGCTGCAATGGCATCCATGGTCTGATAGCCTGTGAGAAATCCCTGTATCACAGGGGTAAAATCATAGGGAGGCTGAGGGTCAGCGTAGGAAGCCAGTGGATGAATGAGGCAGCCCAGAAAAATGATACAGATTAAAACAAGAAGAATGGGACATAAAACCCGTCCAAGGTAGCTGGTGAGCCGCTCAGGGTTGAATGCAATGAGAAATGCCAACAAGAAAAAAACAAGGGAATACCCCAACTGAATCCATGTGGTAGGAGTTCCGGAGGGAAGAAAAGGGGGAATTGCCATTTCAAAAGAGGTGCTGGCAGTGCGGGGAATGGCAAGACATGGACCAATAGAGAGATAAATGAGAATGGTAAATATCTTAGAAAAAGTGGGGTGGACTTGACTGGCTAGGGCATCCAGACTGCCATACCGTACCACAGCAATGACTCCTAAAATGGGAAGCAAAATGGCACTGAGGCTGAGACCTGCCATTGCATACCAAGTATGGCTCCCTGCGGCTGCTCCTAGTTGAGGAGGAAAAATTAAATTCCCAGCTCCGAAGAACATGGAGAACAAGGTAAACCCAACAAGAAGCTGATGTTTCCAAGATAGTGTATTCATAGGAAATTCCTTTCTGATGGAAAATAAAAAGCAAGGTATATTATAGTTGATTCTAACAAAAAAATCTACAAAAACTGGGCATGTATTTTCTTAAAATTGAAAAAAGAATGTTTTATGAAAAAATAAGAAAAAACAGGTTGACAATTTCTGTAGAAGCGGATATAATAGCATCTGTCCTTTGTGGACAAAACGCTTCCAGACAAGCCGACATAGCGGGATTGTGTAAGGGTAGCACGACAGACTCTGACTCTGTTTGTGAGGGTTCGAATCCTTCTCCCGCTGCCAAAGACGACCTGTGAATGCAGGTCGTCTTTTTATTTTCCTATTCAGCGACAAAATATGCAATATCCTCAAGAAAAGAGAAACGGTATCAAGTAAACCGTTCTATTGCTTATTATAATAGTATAATCAAGAAATACACAACGAAATAGTGAGGAATTTTTGAATGGAATTAGATTATAGAGCGATTGGCAAGCGCATAAAAATTGCCCGTATCAAAGCGGATTTGACACAGGAAGCGTTAGCAGAAAAAGCGTTGCTTTCCACAACGCACATGAGCAATATTGAAACGGGTCACTCTAAATTGAGTTTGCCAACGCTCGTGTCACTGGCGAATGCCCTATCTGTTTCTGTTGATGAGTTGTTATGTGATAATGTGATACATTCCAAAGATATTTTTTCACAGGAGATACAAAACCTTGTTTCCGATTGTGATGAATACGAAATCCGTATGATTGCAGACTTTGCGAAAGCGGCAAAGGAAACCATACGCAAACATGCAAAACCGAAGGAGTAATTTGGAACAGGTAGGGGCACGGTTGCCCATTGTGGCACCGTGCCCCATTCTTTTTTATCAAGGGTAGAGCAATCTGCCCCTCAGTGGTCCACCACTGGTTTGATTGGTCAAGAGTAAAAACAAAAAAAGACCAACCCAAAGGGTTGGTCTTGGTGGAGACAACAGAACTCGAATCTGTGACCTTCCGCGTGTGAGGCGGACGCTCTACCGGCTGAGCTATGCCTCCATATAGGAGAAACGGCGGGGAAGTAAGGTGGTGACCCGGACGGGACTCGAACCCGTGTTGCCGCCGTGAAAGGGCGGAGTCTTAACCGCTTGACCACCGGGCCGTTTTATATGGAACGGACTGGTGTCCGAACTTGATAAAGTGGTAGCGGCACCTGGATTCGAACCGGGGACAACTCGGGTATGAACCGAGTGCTCTAGCCAACTGAGCTATGCCGCCATATTCACCACTCTGTTAGAGAGTCGTCTCTCGCAGAGGACAGGTGTTAGTATACTAGAAAAACAGTCATTTGTCAACACTTTTTTGAGAAAAAATTTATATTTAAAATTCAGCAAGAAAACAGCCCTATTTTCCATGAAAACAGGAAAATAGGGCTATAAAAGTTAGGAATCAAAACGCTTGCGGTAATTGACCATCATGCCTGCAAACAGTTGCCCTGTGGTGGGTGGGGTATAAGTAATGGCGTTGGCTCCCGCCTCAATGGTACGGAGAATGTCCTCATCGGTGGGACCGCCTGTGGCAATAATGGGAATATCAGGAAAGTTCTGTCGTACTTTGGAAACAATGGCTGGAGTTTTTGCAGCACCTGAGATATTCAGGATGTCTGCACCTGCTGCAATACGGGCTGCAATGTCCATATCCTCTGATACAATGGTGGTAATAATGGGAATATCCACCACCTGTTTCATTTTGGAAATGGTTTCATCTGCAATGGGGGCATTGACCACCACACCAGAAGCTCCCTGATGTTCTGAATATTCCGCAAGGCGCACAGAGCGGTCTCCATTGGTGACACCACCGCCCACACCTACAAAAACAGGCACATCTGAAACACTGATAATGGCCTGCGTGATAGATGGCTGAGGGGTAAAGGGATAGACCGCAATAATGGCATCTGCATTGACATTCTTAATGATGGCAACATCAGTGGAAAACACCAGAGACTTGATGCGTCTGCCAAAAATGCGGATACCACTGCACTCACTGATACACTTGGGAACGGTTAGAAGGTGGCTGCGTAATGTACCGCTGTACTCAGGAATGTTCTTTTTCATGTATAGTTCCTTTCTCACATAAGGGGTTCCATAGAAGGGACAAAACCAGTATAACATGAAAAGAGGGGGAAAATCAATCTGCCGTCTGTGCAAACTTTGCACAGACGGCAGTGTGGTTGTGGATTATTTGAAGTATTCTGCACCAGATTCAAAAATGGGCTGGTGCTGATTTCCATAGATATTGCGTCCAACATAGGTGCGAATACGCTCAGAATGTGCCATCTTACCAAACACACGACCATCTGGGGAGAAAATACCCTCAATGGCCTGCATACCGCCGTTGGGGTTGTAGGTAATGTCCATGGTGGGCTGTCCGTTGGCATCCACATATTGGGTGGCAACCTGACCATTTGCAATGAGCTGTGAGAGCATGGCTTCGGAGGCAACAAAGCGACCTTCCCCGTGGGAGATGGGCAGGGTGTGTAAATCACCCACCTGACTTTTCAGCATCCAAGGAGAATGCACACTGGCAACCCGTGTGGTGGAATAACCAGCCTGATGGCGACCAATCAGGTTATAGGTCAATGTGGGGCAAGTGTCATCCATAGGACGGATTTCACCATAGGGCACAAGACCCAGCTTGATGAGAGCCTGGAAGCCGTTGCAGATACCCAGCATCAAGCCGTCCCGATGCTTCAGCATATCATGAATGGCATCGGTCAGGGCTGGAGAGCGGAGGAAAGAGGCCATGAATTTGCCAGAGCCGTCAGGCTCGTCACCGCCGGAGAATCCGCCGGGCAGAATGACCATTTGAGCGGAACGAATTGCCTTTTCCAGTGCCTGAGCAGACTGGGAGAGGAAATCGGTGGTCAGATTGCGCACTACCACCAGTTCTGGTTCAATGCCGGCACGGATACAGGCTTGGGCGGTGTCATATTCACAGTTGGTGCCGGGGAATACAGGAATCACTGCCTTGGGGTGGGCTACCTTGTGTTTGCACACAATGGGGGAGCGGGTTTCATAGGAAATGGGAGCTACTGTCTCCGTTGTTCCGGCTTTGGTGGGGTAGACTGGTTCCAGTACACTTTCATTCAGTGCCAGCAGTTCCTGAATGTCTGCCTGCTCATGTGGGAGACGAATGACAGGTTCCGCAGTGGTCATGCCCAGTTTTGTGGCATAGGGGAAGGTGATTTCACTGTCCAATTCCACAATCATGGCACCGGGGCATGGAGTGTCCCATTCCATTTCCATATCTTCTGCAACAAAGCCGATGCAGTTACCAAAGGACATGTTCATGATACCCTCTGCAATGCCGTGCTCTACTGCCCATGCGGCGTGTACTTTGCCCTGTGTGTGCAGGGTGTGGAACATGGTCCACACGTCCTTTTGACTTTGTGCATCTTCTGGTGCAAAGAGATAAACAGGGTGGTTTGCGCCCTTAAATTCAGGGGAAAGCACCTGTGGAGCCTTGATGGGAGCAACCGCAAAGGAAATCAGTGTGGGTGGAACGTCCAGATTCAGGAAGGAACCAGACATGGAGTCCTTGCCACCAATGGCAGCAGCCCCAAAGTCAAGCTGAGCATCCAGTGCACCCAACAGGGCAGAGAATGGCTTGCCCCAGCGGTTGGGGTCACTTTGCAGCTTTTCAAAATACTCCTGGAAGGTGAGATAGATGCTCTCATAGGTGGCACCAGCTGCCACCAGTTTGGTCATAGAGACTACTACAGAGTCATATGCACCGCTGTATGGGTCCACAGACATCTGGTCAGGGTCAAAGCCCCATGCCATCAGGCTTGCCTGGTCGGTGGTCTGACCGGGTAAAACAGGCAGCAGGGCAGCCATTGCCTGAGCAGGGGTTCTCTGGGTTTTACCACCAAAGGGGAGCAACACAGAACCAGCACCCACAGAGCTGTCAAACCGCTCGGTCAAACCGCGACGGCTGGCGCATTTGAGGCTTTTTGCCATCTCACGCAGAGAGGGAAAGAGTGATTCAGACAGGGCAGACCGGTCTTTTTTGGGGACTGCTACCGTGGTGTGTTTCACTGCACCATTGGTATTCAAAAAGGCGCGGGACAGGTTGGCAATGGTCTGACCCTTCCAGTTCATCACCATGCGTGGGGATTCTGTCACCACTGCAACAGGATAAGCCTCCAGATTTTCTGCCTCTGCTGCTGCAATCAGCTTTGAGACATCTTCAGGGGCAACCACCACAGCCATACGCTCCTGACTTTCAGAAATGGCAAGTTCAGTACCGTCCAGTCCTTCGTATTTTTTGCGCACAGCATCCAAATCAATTTCCAGCCCGTCGGCAAGTTCACCAATGGCAACAGACACACCACCAGCTCCAAAGTCATTACAGCGTTTGATGAGGCGTGTCACATCCCCATTCCGGAACAGACGCTGGATTTTACGCTCCTCTGGGGCGTTGCCCTTTTGTACCTCAGATGCCATCGTAGTCAGGGATTTTTTGTTGTGGCTTTTGGAAGAACCAGTAGCACCACCAATGCCGTCACGACCAGTACGACCGCCCAACAGAATCACCACATCCCCGGGGCAGGGACGCTCCCGGCGGACATTGGCAGCAGGAGCGGCACCCACTACGGCACCACATTCCAGATGCTTTGCCACATAGCCCTCATGGTACAGCTCTGCCACATGACCGGTTGCCAGTCCAATCTGGTTGCCGTAAGAGGAGTAGCCAGAGGCGGCAGTGTAAGCCAGCTTTCTCTGGGGCAGCTTGCCTTCCAGGGTGTCCTCAAAGGGCACACGGGGGTCTCCACAGCCAGTGAGACGCATAGCCTGATGGACATAGACACGACCAGACAGGGGGTCACGGATGCAGCCACCAATACAGGTAGCAGCACCACCAAATGGCTCAATCTCAGTGGGGTGGTTGTGGGTTTCATTTTTGAACATCAACAGCCAGTCCTGCTCCTCCCCATCCACATTGGCAGGCACATGGATGGAACAGGCGTTGATTTCTTCGCTTTCATCCAGTTCAGGCAGAAGCCCACGTTTTTTCAGGGTTTTGGCACCAATGGTCGCCAAGTCCATTAAAGTCTGGGGGCGTTTGGAAGCCTTTTCTTCCCCATAGACCTCCACACGGGCATCCAGATAGCGTGCATAGGCAGCCTTAATTTCAGGGTCATCAATGGAAACCTCATCAATGTGGGTAGAGAACGTGGTGTGACGGCAGTGGTCAGACCAGTATGTATCCACCAGACGTACCTCAGTGATGGTGGGATTTCGTTTTTCTTCGTCACGGAAATAGGTTTGCAGGAATTTCAGGTCCTCCAAATCCATGGCAAGCCCTAATTCAGACAGAAGCTGAGACAGGGCAGCCTCATCCATTTCTATAAAGCCCTCTACCACAGCAACAGAGGAGGGTGTATCATGGTGTTGTTCCAGTGTCTCTGGCTTTTCCATGGAAGCCTCACGGCACTCCACAGGGTTGATGAGGTAGTTGCGGATTTTCCCCATGTCCTGTTCAGAGAGATTGCCCAGCAGCAAATAGACCTTTGCACTGGTGATAAGGGGACGTTCCACACCAGACTGGAGCTGGATGCACTGGGCACAGGAGTCGGCACGCTGGTCATATTGCCCGGGCAGTGCCTCTACTGCCAGAATATGATGTGGGCTTTGAGGGAGAGGGAACGTTTCTTCATACAGGTCATCCACCTGTGGTTCAGAAAATACCACAGATTGGGCGTCTTGATACACAGATTGGGCGATATGGTCGGCATCATAGCGGTTGAGAATGCGAACCCCTTCCAGCCCCTGAATGCCGAGCTGTTCTTTCAGTTGCTTACAAAGCCCCTGCGCTTCTACATCAAATCCTTTCTTTTTTTCGGAATAGCAGCGAAAAACACTCATTTCGATTCCTCCATCGTGATTTCTTTATTCTACTGTCCATTGGGACAGATGGAAAAACAGATTGTTTTGAACAGGTGAGAGATTGGAGACACGCCCATACTGGGTGAGCACTGTCCCATTTTTAAAACAGATTGGGGCAATGGGACACCATTGGTTGAGATAACTGTACAGCCGTCTGGCAGCCACCTGCCGTTCCTCACCGGCAGAGGACTGCATAGAGGCAATCATAGCCCCGCAGGCACTGTTATTCCAGCCGCCATAGTTCAATGAGCCTGTGGGGGAGAGAAGCTGGGTCAGGTTAAAGTCAGCACTCAAACAGACTTCACCCAAATAGAGGTCAAAATCCCCCTGAGACAGTGCCTCAAGGTATTCTTCCCACGGCAGGCGGTCCACTGTGACAGAAATTCCAGATGCCAGTTCCAGTTGCTTTGCAATCAGATTGGCAAGGGTACTTTTGGCGGTGTTCTCAATATTCACAAGCAGCGTGAGAGAGCGACCAGATAAGTCAAGTCCTTCAAAGGCGTTGGACTTCAGCGCAAGGGATTGTGCCAGTTCGGTATCATAGAGGGCACTGTTTGGATGGACAGGCAGAGTGGTTTCCACTGCGTGACGGGCAAAGACAGATTCACAGATTTGTTCCCGGTCGATGGACTGGGCAATGGCTTTTCTGATTTCCACATCACGGCACAGCCCCTGTTTTGTGTTATAGCCCAGATAGACAAAATTGGTGCTGGCATAGTCCCAGACCTGATAGCTTCCTGAGTATCCCAAGGCATCATTTCCGGTTAAGTCGGTGTCAATGAGAGAGACTTCTCCTGAATCAAAGGCGGTAATCAAATTTTCCGCCTTGCCAATGGAAGTCAGGGGAATTTCCCATACAGGCAGTTGGCTGGAGCCTTGCCACCAGTCACTGCGTGCAATCAGGGAGAGTTGGGTTCCCGTTTCGGAGAGTACATAGGGACCAGTACCCAGGGGGCGTTCTCCCTCTCCCAGTGCGATGGGAATATCCAGAAGGGTGGGGAAACTGCCGTTGGGGGTAGACAGGGTGATGGTAACCTGTTGACCAGTTCCACGGATGGAGCTGACTTCAGAGAGACGGGAGGCGTAAAAAGAGGAGGGGCTTTTTGCCAGTGTAAGGGCATCTGCCACAATTTCTCCAGTGAGCGGGGTACCATCTGAGAAGTTGATACCGGAGCGGATGGAGAAGGTCCACACAAGCCCATCTTCGCTGACAGTGTAACTGTCACACAGCACAGGTTCTGCCTCAAATTCCCCATTGACTGAAAAGAGGCTTTCATAGAGAAGGGGTGCCAGGGTTAAATTTGCCTGGCTGTTGGACAGGACGGGGTGAAACCCATAGAGGGCGTAGGCACCTAACGTAAAAGGGGAATAGATGACAACTTCTGAGGAGGAAGTGTCC
This sequence comes from uncultured Oscillospiraceae bacterium, assembly GCA_944385095.1. Lineage (GTDB taxonomy): Bacteria > Bacillota > Clostridia > Oscillospirales > Oscillospiraceae > Lawsonibacter. The sequence continues at coordinate 9,838 of CALWVS010000012.1, read as the reverse complement.
TCAGATGAGGATGATGTGGCACTGCTGGAAGAACTGGATGAAGAATCCGGTGGGACATAAGAGCAGGAACAGAGCAACATCAACCCCAGAATCAGAGAAAAAAATCTTGCTTTCATGGGTACCTCAAAGGGGGAGAGTTTGAATGACAGCTGCCTGACTGCCACGTTGGGTTCCCTGTCGTCTGTGTGACCAGAAGTGTTCCTCATCACAGGCAGTGCAGGCAGGGCAGACTGCAATTTGTGTTTCGGTGAGACCTGCTTGGCGCAGGCTGAGTTGGTTGATTCCCTTTAAATCCACATGGTATTTTTCCGTATTTGAGATGGGATGGATGAAGGGCAGGGCATCAGAACCAAAGTGTTCCAAAATACCGTCTGGCACATCCTGATGGACTTCAAAACAGCAGGTGGAAATACCGGGACCAATGACAGCCAACAGGTCTTGCGGATGACACCCAAAGAGGGTTTGGAGCTGCTGGGCAGCTTTTCCTGCAATGCCGAGGGCAGTGCCACGCCAGCCGGCATGGACAGCACAACAGACCCGCTGTTTGGGGTCACAGAGCAGAATGGGGATGCAGTCGGCAGAGAATACCATCAGGGCAAGCTCTGTTTCCTGTGTACACAGCCCGTCAGCCGGTACAGTTCCAGCTTCACCGGGAAAGGTGAGTATATCCTGTTTTGTGACAGGGCGGATGGTATCGCCATGCACCTGCTTGTTTTTCACAAGCTGGGCACTGTCTGCCCCCACAGCGGTACAAAAACGGCGGATATTTTCACTCACCCGCTCTGGGTCATCCCCACGACCTGCCCCCAGATTCAGGCTGTCCCAGGGGGCAGGGGAGACACCCCCCACACGGGTGGAAAATCCATTGGCAAACCCCAGCTCAGACAGGGTGGGACAAGTATAAAAAAGGACGCCACGGTGTTCCTGTAAGGTTACTTCCATGTACGTCCCTCCTTTCTTCTGGTGATATGATAGAATATTCTATCCTAAAATCCCTGTGCTGGCAACCCGTCAGGAGAGAGAAATCGGGATGTTTTTTTCAAAAATAGGTGGAAAGTTCTCCAAATTCTATTCCACAGGATTCCCAATGGGCAGAGAGGACAGACTGGTCATGGAAATGGCCTGACGGGACAGGAGATCCTCCACCTGTGAAAATGCCTCGTAGGCAATTTCCAACTGTTGATGGGCCTGTTGGGAGGCTGCGGCAATGCGGACATGCAATGCCCGATAGTCCGCCTCCAGTTGGGAAAAGCACTGTTCTGCCTGTTCCCGTATGTACTGCGCCTGTTGCTGGGCATCTTCCACAATGGCTTGGGCACGGCAGTTTGCCTGTAACTCAATTTCAATACATCTGTTTTTCAACATCTGGTATGCCTGTGCATCAGGAGAGAGTTGTTCCAGTTGTTCCTGTAACTGGGTACACTGTTGGGCAGTGTGTTGTTCCTGTGTCTGCGCCAGAACACACAGGCGTTTTTGCTCCTGAAGTGCCTGTTGTAATCTGGTACATTCATGGGTGAGTGTGGTGAGCTGTTCTGTCTGTTTGGCAGACTGCTGTTCCAACGCATCATACCGTTCCTGTAAATCAGACAGGGCAAGTTCCAGTTTTTTTTGAATGTTCTGGTGGCGACGGGCAGTTTTTTCAATGTAGTTGACCACATCCAGTCGATGAAATCCCCCGAACCATGCCCGACGAAAGGGATGCTCCATAGTTTGTCACCTCAGTATCTGTTTTGTTTCTGGGAGTATACCATACAGAGGCAACGAATTTTAGAAAACAGAGGGGCTTTCCGGGTGCTGTCCACGGGAAATGGAAGGGGGAATGATTGTCTTTTCCATAGTACAGTGGTACAATGAGACAAACAGGCACAAAAGAAGGTGATTGAGATATGACAGATTGGAAAGAACAGTTGCCAAAGCTGACAAAACCAGCCATTGGGTTGACATTTCAGGAGGGAGAACCGGTTGCCACAGGTGGAAGTAAATTTGGAGGCTGTCCCCATGTACCCAAGGAGTTTCTATGGCCAACCGACCAGAACGGGCGTCCCCTGAGTTTTCTGGCACAGTTTCAGTGCAGGGAGCTGGCAGCATTTGACCAGAGTGGATTACTGCCAAAAACAGGGCTTCTGTCGTTTTTCTATGATTTGGAGGAACAGCCCTGGGGATATGACCCAAAATCCAGAGGAAGTGCAAGGGTATTCTGGTTTGACTGTGAAGTGTTACAGGCTGTACAGCCACAGGGTATCCCATTGCCAGAGTTACAGGTAGAATACAGCACATTACAGGAGATACCAGACTGGTCGGATGTCTGCCCCCTGTTGGGGTTGGATTTTCTGGATGCAGAATTGCGACCCTATGACAATGCCAGACGGGAACTGGGCTTCTGGTATCCAGACAACCGCTCTCAGTTGTTGGGCTGGGCAGATATCATTCAAAATAATATGACACTGGAATGTGAACTGATTGAGAGAGGCTACTATTTGGGTGGAAGCTGGTCAGAGATTCCACTGGAGGAGCGGGAGAGCCTGCGCAAACCCAGTGTAGAGAAATGGCAGCTTCTCTTTCAGTTGGACACCGTTGCCACAAAGGACTTTGAATTGATGTTTGGAGACTGTGGCAGAATCTATTTCTATATTCCATTGGAGGATTTGAAGGAGCGCAGATTTGACCGGACCTGGCTCATTCAACAGTGCTATTAAATAAAATCAAAAAGAAAGGAAGCAGATTACCATGAACACCATGCAAGCCATTCAGGAGAGATATTCCTGCCGGAATTATGAACACAAGGCAGTGGAACAGGAGAAGGTGGAGGAACTGCTGAAAGCGGTATATGCCACACCCATTGCCATGAAACGCTATGAAGATTTACACGTCACCGTCATTACCAGAGAGGATTTTTTAAAGGCATGGGATGAAGCCACAGCAAAGATGTACGACAAATTGGGAGAACATCCCCTGTATGGTGTGCCTCTGGTGGTGCTGCTGTCCGGTCGAACAGGAGAAGAAATCCCAAGCTCCACACCCTATCTCAATGGCGGTGTAGCAGTGGAAAATCTGGCACTGGCTGCCACTGAGTTGGGATTGGGCAGTGTGATTTTTGGAGGACCAGTGCGAGCACTGCATGGGCAGCCTGCATTGCTGGAACAGCTTCAGTTACCAGAGGGATTTTCCCCTGTGGTGGCATTGGGCATTGGATATGCAGCCCAAGCGCCTGCGGAGCGGGAGACAGAAAGAAAGCTTGTTACCAACTGGATTTCCTGATGGTGAGCCAGTTATCCAGACAGCGGAACGCCTGTGGAGAGAGTGCCAGCAGACCAATGAGGTTGGGAATCGCCATCAAAGCGTTGCATACATCCACCAGCGACCAGAGTTGAGACACATCCCACACAGCTCCCACCACAATACATACAGGAAACAATATGGAGTACCCTTTTTGCAGTAAGACAGAAGGGGACAGAAAATAGAGGGCTTCCTGTCCATAGTAACTCCAGCCCAGAATGGAAGAAAAGGCAAACAGCAACAAACACAGGGACACAATCCAGGAGCCAATGGAACCAAACACGGTAGAAAAAGCGGTGGACACAAGGGGAACACCCAGAGCAGATTCCGGCAGCGTGCCAGATTGTATCTGAACCAGAACTTCTGCGGGTTGATAGACACCGCTGACCAGAATCACCAGCCCTGTCAAAGTACACACCAGAAAGGTGGATACAAATACCTCAAAAATACCCCACATCCCCTGTCTTGCAGGGTGTTCCACCTGAGCAGCAGCATGGGCAATGGCAGAAGCTCCCAGACCTGCCTCATTGGTAAACACCCCACGTGCCACCCCATAGCGCAGCCCGGTGAGGATGGAGTATCCCACACCACCACCCACAGCCGCAGGGGGAGAAAAGGCAGAGGATACAATGAGATGAAATGCCTCTGGAATCATGGCTCGACAGACAAACAGAATGACACACCCACTGCCCAGATAGAGGAGAGCCATACTGGGGACCAGCAGGGAGGAAAGGTCTGCAATCTTTGCAAGCCCCCCTTTCAGAATACCGACAACAGTACAGGCAAGCACAAGACCAGTTGCCAGTTTTGGAATACCCAGACTGTGTTCCAGAGCGGAAGCAATGGAAGCAGACTGTACCAGATTACCCCCTGCCAGTGTGGCAGGCAGACAGGCGAGGGCAAACCAGACTGCCAGCACAGGGCAGCCCAGCCCATCCAACAGATAGTACATGGGTCCTCCTCTCCAACTCCCTGTCTGAGTGGGACGGTGAAAGCGAACTGCCAGCAGCTTTTCCACACAGCTTGTCATCATCCCCAAAAGGGCAGCAACCCACATCCAGAACAGAGAGCCTGCCCCACCCAGTACAATGGCAGTGGCAACACCGGCAATACTGCCAGTGCCAATGGTGGCAGCCAGAGCGGTGGACAGAGCCTGAATGGAAGAAATGCCGGTATGAGTGGTGTGTTTTTTGGTGAACAGGCTGCAAATGGTGGCTTTGACCCAGGTGGGCAGACAAAACAGGGGAAAAAATCCAGAGCGCAGAGAGAAGTAAAGTCCAGTGAGTAAAAAGAACCCCAACAGCCAGGGGTTCCACAGAGTGTCTGCCAGTGCTGCCAACATACATCAGTCCCCCAATCCAATACGATACCAGAAGTTTATGCACACAGGGGGCAAAACAGAATATTTTTTGTGACAGACATACAGAGAGACAGAAAGAAAAACGACCTATCACTTCATGAAGAAGCGGCAGGTCGTTTTTTGTGTGTATTATGTTGTGTTCATCCGAAGAAGAACAGAGTGTTATGGTGTATTTGTATCGCTCAGTACAAACTGACTTACCAGTTCTTTGAGTGTGTTGGCTTGAGCAGACAGTTCCTCACTGGTGGCGGCTGCCTCCTCTGCGGTGGCGGTATTGGCTTGCACCACATTAGAGATTTGGTCTACGCCAATGGAGGTCTGGCGAATGACAGTGTCCTGATATTCTGCACTTTTGGCAATGCTTTCAGAACGCTGAGCAATTTGTTGGATGTTGTCATAGATATGGTGGAAGGTCTGTGCAGTATCGTCTGCCACTTTTTTTCCGTGTTCTACTGCATCCAAAGCTTTGACAATGAGGTTGGAAGTGGACTGTGAGGCCTGTGTTGTTTTGGCTGCCAGATTTCGTACCTCTTCTGCCACCACAGCAAAGCCCTTTCCTGCCTCTCCTGCCCGTGCCGCCTCTATGGCTGCATTCAATGCAAGAATGTTGGTCTGGAAGGCAATATCCTCAATACTTTTGATGATTTTACCCACTTCTATGGAGTTTTGGGAAATCTCATCCATTGCCTGTAACATGGCTTCCATTTTTTCGCTGCCAGAACGCAGGTCCTGTACTACCATTTGGGTATCTCGGTTGGATTCCTCCGTGGCAACGGTATTGTCATGGATATGGTGGGTGATTTCCTTGATGGAAGCTGCCAGTTCCTCAATGCTGGAGGCCTGTTCTGTGGAGCCCTGAGCCAGATTTTGCGCCCCAGCGGAGAGCTGATTTGCCCCATTGTCCACCTGCTGCGCCGCAGTAATGACAGAGTGCAGTGTCTCAGAAATGGTTGCCCGTACCTTCATCAGTGCAGTTTTGATTCTGGCAAACTCTCCTACATATTCATGTTTTAAGTTAAACTGGAAGTTTCCATGACCGATTTTATCCAGCGCGTCAGTAATTTCATCTATGTACAGAATATATTCCTTTAATCGGGCTACAATGGCACGGATATCATCTGCCAACAGTCCTACTTCATCGCTGCTTCTGGTCTGAATTTCCACATCCAACTGTCCTTTTGCAATTTTTCCAGCGGCAGAGGTCAACTCTTTGATGCCTTTGACCATTCTGATTCCCAACACCGTCACAATCACAAGCAAAATCACAATACAGGCACCAATGTAACTCACCATAAGCCAAGTGACCTGATCCAGATAGGATTGGAATTCCTCTGGAGAAAATGCGCCCAATACCATATAGTCACTGCCATCTAAAAATGTAGTTGTGACATATAAATCCACTCCGCCACGCTGCACAGAGATATTTTCTACTGTTTGCCCATTGCCCACTGCACTGGTCAGCTCCTGAGAGTAGCCAATTTCATCCAAACTCATCATAATGTATTCATCCTGTGGATGGTAGACACAGTGGTTGGTGCTGTCAAAGAGTACCACATAGCCACTTTGACCAATGGTCATCTCGCTTAACATGTTTGACAGTTCTGAAATGGAGATATCGACCCCGACCACAGCCTGCAACGTAGTTCCACGCAGAATAGGAGCCATCACTGTCACCACCAAATCGCCATTGACCGCATCAGCATAGGCACCAGATACACAGGCAGTTTGCTTTTCTTTTATCTGTTGATACCACTCTCGACTGTCTGCATCAAAGGTGCTTCTGGTAAAAATCAATCCATCAGACTGTACAAGCTGCCTTGCATTGACATTGTAAATCCAGGTGACTTTAATCAAGCTATCATCAATACCCTGAAAGCTGGCAAGGTAATTGATCAGCAGAGTTCGATGTTCGGAGCCAATAAAGTCTGCTTCCTGCCAGTTATCTATGATTTCTTCTATCTCCCCAGAAGATGCCACAGTCTGAGCATAGGACAGATATTTCTGGAAAAAACTGTCTACCGATTGGGCTGCTTCTCTTACAGATGCGACCGCATACTGGCTATCGAGACGAAATACAATTTTTCCCACAGCAGAATTCAGATTTACCACAACAATAGATAGAATCACAATCAAAGGTAATAAAATGCTGGCAAGCATTTTCCCTAAGATTCCCATTTTTACCTTTCTGTGACCACTGACCTCACTGGTTTGTCTCCGTTTCATACAACTTCACCCTCTCAGTTCATAATACAATTTCCAATTTTGTATTCCGTGCGACAAGGGATTCTATTGGTAGTATTATACCACATTATGAGGAGAAGGAAAGTTCTTTTTCTATCAATGTGCCATATTTTTCAATTGGTCCAGAGATGTTTCTGAGAAACCATGGTTGCCATACAAGAGACAACCCCCTTCCGCCACAGCCGATTTTGTGACAGAAGGGGGTTCTGATTGCTGTATTCAATTCAACTAAGAGACAAGGATTCGGACTTGAGCACTGCCAGAGCTTGTCTGGTCATAGTAAACTGTAAAGGTATCATTGGTTGCTGCAATAGAGGTCATACCAGTTTCACCACTAATCCAAATACTCTCCCCATCTTCATTTGTGAGGCAGATTTCTACCTGGTCTGAGACACGCACTGGGGTTCCGTTGATGTCCACATACCAGCTGTCTTCATAGAGATAGAATGCACTGGAGGAGATATTGGTGATACGGTTTAAAGTTTGAATGGCAGTCACCTGAGTATAGCCGCTGGAGTGCTGTCTGGTAGCAATGCCTACATAGGTGTCACTGGTGACAGGATTTGCGTTGAGGTATTTGGAAGAAACACCAGCAGAGGAGGTAATGGTCAATGCACTGTTTGTGCTGTCCCCACCTAGATTGATGCCAGTTTCACCAGAGTAAGTTTTGACCAGACCGTAGTCATAACAGTTGCCCGTGACATTTTCCAGTAACAAAATATCCACCTGCCCAGCACTGTTCTGGTGGTAATATGCAATTTGTCGCTCAGAAATGGTGTCCAGCCAGTCCAACGCCTCAAAATCATGAGAAACGCCACCTGAGTTGCCCTCTAAGTCGTACACACAGCCAGCACCTGCCCACTCATAGATGGAACAGCTTGGGGAAAGTTCCAGACTGCCCAGCATACCAGTTTGTAAATCCAAATCATCTCCACGGCTGTTTTCTACAATTCCACTGCACCGCAGACCAGTTCCATTCACCTCATAGACTGTGACAAGACCGCCCAGATTGTCCTCATCATACTCTATGGTATTGGCACTGATGACAATGCCACTGTCGCTGAGGGTGACAGATTTTCCGTCTTCCGAAAGTACACCAATCATGGAGGCAGATACTTCTGTAGCTTGATAAGCAGCTGCTACCTTGCAGTCATCTGTCAATAACAGAGTTACTTTTGTTCCTAACTGGACTTGAGATAGGGAGTCCCATGCACATTCCAGCACTTCAAAACTGGTACCTGCTACGGTTACGGTTTCTGCTGCCGCCACGCTGGGAGATGCCTGTGTAAGATAGCCAGTGATTTTATAGTCTGATACCCGAAGTGTCCCACTGGAACCATCATAATACCCCACATCGTACTGGGCAATCTCGTCTGCATCAGATACAATTCCATTTTTGGTGATGGTGTAGGTGGTGTCTGTAATGGCTAGCTGTCTAGCAAGGGAGCTGACAGAGTTGGTGGTTGCCACCACTGCTTCAGAAGAAGCATTGGTGCCACCAGACAGGTAGATGCAAGCCAAAGTGCCGTCATCTTCATAGAATAGACGAGCGGTTTTCCCGCTCCACTGGGCAAGTTGCAGATAGCCAGTTGTGGTGTAGGGATAGGAAGTTCCACCAACCACCACAACAGTGTCCCCTGAAATGCGGATGCTGCTGCCGGATTTGTCCGTCAGTTCTGCTGCTGTGGCAGTTCCAATGGTCACATCTTCAAACCCACCTTCTTGGGGGATGAAGCCCAACACTTGCCCGGAACTGTGAAACAGTAAGGTTCCAAAATATCCTTCCAGACTGCTGCTCTGCTGTGTGGTCTGGGTATAGTAACTGGTTCCCGCTTCGGTACCAATGGAATATACCATCAGTAAATTGCTGCCGTTGCCATAACTGGAATCAGTGTCCAGTAAAACAACATCCTGTGTGGATGTCACATTTGCTAGGGTTTCATAGCAGGGCTGGTTGGTTCCGTTGACCGTTTCTTTTAAGGTGCGGTACAGCAAAACGGCTGCCTCTCCACGGGTGATGGTGCAGGAGGTCTCCACACTCAGCCCCTCAGACAGCCCCAGAGAATCCGCAAAGGCGGTATAGTCCAAGGGCCACACCGTTCCAATTTCTGCACTGGTATACTGTAACATGCCCAGAAAAACAGCCACAGCCTGTTCATAGGTGACAGCTTCTTCTGGGTGAAAGGTGCCATTGCCATAGCCATTCATCAGCCCCTGACTGTAGGCGAGATTCACATATCCATTATACCAAGCAGAGGCTGACACATCAGAAAAAATGGTTTTTCTGGCGTAGCTGCTCACCTGACTGCTTAGCCCAAGGGCATTGACAGCCATAGTACACAGCTCTGCACGGGTTAAGGTATCATTGGGTCGGAAGGTATTGCTCCCCGTTCCGGACACCACACCCAAGCCCTGTAAGGTTGCCGCTGCAAGCTGGGTTGTCTCATCGGAAATATCGCTGAAGGCTGCTGCATGGATGGCAGGAATTCCTGTGAGACACACTGCACCACACAGCAGAATTGCACCAAGTTGTTGTTTCATTGTTTTCATCACCTCAAACACTCAATCTGCCCGCAATGCGTCCACTGGCTGCAAACCGGAGGCCTTGACCGCCGGATACAGACCAAAGCCCACACCAATGAGCAGGGAAAAAAGAAATGCTGCCAGTGTCATCCACCCGTTGGGAAGCAAAATCATATCATATATGAGCTTTCCTAAAATGAGAGAGCCAACAAAGCCCAACAAAATCCCAATTACACCACCACAGCCAGACAATACGGTGGATTCTACCAGAAATTGATTGACAATCACACTGCGCTGGGCTCCAATGGCTTTTTTAATGCCAATTTCACGGGTGCGCTCGGTTACTGTCACCAGCATAATATTCATAAAAATACCTTCAGCATAGTTTGGGCGGAAACCCACTGCCTTTAGGCGGTGGGAGGAGCCCTGTTCGTAACG
>CALWVS010000011.1 GCA_944385095.1 uncultured Oscillospiraceae bacterium | reverse complement strand
ACCCCTCGCTTAGGAGGCGAGTGCTCTATCCAGCTGAGCTATATGGACGTGTCTAATATATGATTATAGCCCGACCAGAGTCGAACTGCAATCCCGTACTGAGTTTTTCTGAGTTGTATGTTGTAACGCCACCTTAGGAGGCGACCGCTCTATCCAACTGAGCTACGGGGGCTTATACAAAAAATATTCAATTTTCGGGTCCAGCCGGATTCGAACGAACTGCCGCTTAGGAGGCGTGTGCTCTATCCAACTGAGCTATTGCGACATATGAAATTTATGATTAAAGCACGACGAAAGTCGAACTGCAATCCTGATTGTAAAATCCCCCAGGCGAGCGTTATAACGCCACCTTAGGAGGCGACCGCTCTATCCAACTGAGCTACGGGGGCACATACAAATTGGTGCAAAGCATCATTCTCCCTAGATAAATCTACCATCTCGCTTATTCTACACTTATTCTCTTTTTCTGTCAACGACTATTTTGTAAGTGCTCTATAACATATTATTTTTCTAAATACAATAGACAGAAAACTATAACACTCTCACAAATGGCACTGGCTAAATAAATCAGCCAGTGCCATTTTTCATAAAAGTAAAATCTTATTTTCCAACAATGGAAGCTGTATCCATAGCAATCATCAATTCCTCATTTGTTGGAATGACAAGGATACGCACAGTGGCATCATCAGTAGATACATCCACTTCTTTACCACGGGTGTTGTTCTTCTCTGCATCCATCTTCACGCCCATATACTCAAGACCAGACACAATATTGGCACGAGTGGTTACACCATTCTCACCCACACCGGCTGTAAAGATGATGGCATCCACACCACCCATTGCAGCAGCATAGGCACCAATGAACTTCTTCACACTGTAATCAAACGCATCCAGAGCCAACTGAGCCTGCTGATTTCCCTTCTGAGCAGCATCCTCCAAATCACGGAAATCAGAGGAAACACCAGAGATACCCAGAACACCAGATTTCTTATTCAAAATGTTCAGCATCTCTTTGATATCATATCCATGCTTGTTCATCAGATACTCCATGATACCAGCATCCAAATCGCCGGAGCGGGTGCCCATAGGAACACCAGCCAGAGGAGTAAAGCCCATAGTAGTGTCCATGCTCTTGCCACCCTGAATGGCAGTAATAGAGGAACCATTGCCCAAATGGCAGGAAATCAACTTCAGTTCCTCAATGGGCTTGCCCAGCATAGCGGCAGCACGCTGAGAAACATACTTGTGGCTAGTGCCGTGGAAACCATAGCGACGCACCTTATCCTGCTGATAAAACTCATAAGGCAGTGCATAGGTATAAGCCACAGCAGGCATAGTCTGATGGAATGCAGTATCAAATACAGCCACCTGAGGAACTTCCTTACCCATCACCTCAACACAGGCCTTGATTCCAGTGATATTGGCAGGATTGTGGAGAGGTGCCAGAGGAATACACTCCTCCAGAGCCTTCATCACATCCTCAGTAATCAGCACAGAACCAGAGAACGCTTCTCCACCATGAACTACACGATGACCCACTGCATCAATCTCTTTCATGGAAGCAATCACCCCATTATGCTCATCCACCAGAGCATGGAGCACAGTCTGGATGGCCTCGGAATGGGTTGGCATTGCCACATCAGCATCTTTGATTGCCTCTTTATTTGCAGGCTTATAAGTAAATTTACCATCAATCCCAATACGCTCACACAGTCCTTTTGCCAAAACCTCCTGTGTTTCAGGATTCAGCAACTGGTACTTCAGGGAAGAACTGCCAGCGTTGATGACTAAAATGTTCATTGGAATCATTCTCCTTCTACAAAATTCTGATACAGGGCTTGCTGCTTTTGTCGGAATCGTTTAAACTTGTCTTAATACCTCCGACATACCTACTTTTGTATTGTACCCCTTTTTTTCTTTGAAAACAAGCCCCTTCCTACAAAAAACATTGAAAAAATTTATTCTTTCAGACAAGGAGCCACATGAATGAAAGTTGTTGGAATCATCGCTGAATATAATCCATTCCATTCAGGACACGCATATCAAATTCAACAAACTAAAGCATTATTGGGTGAAAATTGTGCTATTATTGTAATTATGAGTGGAAACTGGGTGCAAAGCGCCTATCCTGCACTGATGGACAAATGGTTACGCAGTCAGATTGCCCTGTCCCATGGTGCAGACCTGATTTTTGAACTGCCAACCCCATGGGCAATTTCCTCCGCAGAAGAATTTGCACGAGGTGGCATTGCTCTGCTGCACGCAACAGGTATTGTAGATACCCTCTCTTTCGGCAGTGAGTGTGGGCAAATTGCATCACTTCTCAAAGTAGCACACTGTCTCAACAGTACAGACTATCAAGAACAGATTGCACAACAAGTCAAAGGTGGTTCCTCCTTTGCCCACTGTCGCCAAAAAGTGGTGGAACATCTGCTGGGGCAGCAATTTTCCCATATTTTAGAAACACCAAACAACACTTTAGGAATTGAATATCTGCGTGCTCTCTTCCGTCTTAATAGTACCATTACACCAGTCACCATACAGCGAATGGGCGCGGAGCATAATTCTATTGTCACTCAGCCTTCCCAACACCTCTCTGCTACACAAATTCGCAAACATATTTTAGAGCAGGATTTGGAGTCGGTTCTTCCATTCCTGTCCCCTACCGCACAAACGCTCCTTTCTGCTGCACCTCAAATCACCAAACATTCCCTTTTCCTTTTTGAACGGTTGATGCTCGCTTCTTTGAGAACCATGTCACTGGATGACTGGTCATTGCTTCCTGACAGTGGTGTATCAGAAGGGCTTCCCAATCGTCTCTATTCCGCGGCACATACTGCCTGTTCCCTTGAAGAATTTTATACCATGGTGAAAACCAAACGCTATGCCCATTCCCGTTTGCGCCGTTTGGCTCTCTGGGGCTTTCTGGGATTGACAAAACAACACCGCCTTCCTTCTCCCCCCTATCTTCGTGTATTGGGTTTCAACACACGGGGACAGGCTCTCCTGTCTCAGATGAAAAAAACTGCCACCTTGCCCATAATCACAAAACCTGCACATGTAAAAACGCTCCTAGCAGATGCACAGGTTTTATTTGAATCAGAAGTACAATGCACAGACCTCTATGACTTGCTCTCCGCTTCTGTCCCATCTGGTGGACGTGAATGGACCAGCTCTGCTGTACGGGTCTATCCATCACAATCTGACATATAACATATAGGTGTATGACATGAAATCAACTTTTTTTACTCCAAAATTTCTTTTTACCAGACTATTCTGTCTTCTTCCCTTTTTTCTCATTCTGCTGTTTGAGTGGTTAAAACAGGACAGTGATAGGATGAACGCTTGGGTAATGGGATTTGTGGCTCCAGTGGAACAATTTCTGGGGCGTGTCTGTTCCAAAATACCTTTTTTATCCATTGCTGAATGTATCACTGCCTTTGCCATCATCAGCTTTCTTGTTTTCCTTGTAAATACTGTGATTTCTCTCATCCGTACCAGAACATTCCTTTTTCTGTTCAAACGGATTGGATATTTGGTCTGTGCTCTGGCATGGCTATGGGCTGCTTTTTGTTGGATGTGGAATGCTGTTTATTACATCCCCAGCCTTACACAACGATGTGGGCTTTCTGCAACCCCTCATTCTGTTGAAGAATTGGCAAATGTCACCGCCTACTTTGCCCACCAAGCTGGAACCCTTGCCAGTCAGGTTCCACGAGATGCAAACGGGCATTTTGAAAAAAATCTGGAGGATTATTTTCAAAATGGGCGTTCTGTATATGATGTCATTGCCCAAGAGTTTCCCTGTCTTCAAATGGAATCTGTACAGGCAAAACCACTGCTCTGTTCCCCGCTCCAAAGTGCACTGGGCTTCACCGGTGTGTATTTTCCATTTACTGGTGAAGCAAACATCAATACAGACTCGCCAGCCTGCCTCATTCCCGCAACCATTGCCCATGAAATGGCACACCAACGGATGATTGCACCAGAACAGGAGGCAAACTTTGCAGGGATTGCAGCATGTATCACCAGTGACAATCTTGTTTTCCAATACTCTGGATATCTTATGGGGCTGATTCATCTCTCCAATGCCCTTTATTCTGTCTCTCCCTCTTACTGGCAAACGATTGTAGACACCTTTTTCACCCCAGAACTGCGGACAGACTGGAATGACAATAACAACTATTGGGCAGAGCGTGCCTCAGCGGTAGAAGAAACCGCAGAAACGGTATATGACTCTTTTCTGAAAGGAAATCAACAGGATATGGGGATTCAGTCCTATGGTGCCTGTGTTGACTTATTGGTCTCCTATGTTCTTCCCAAACTATCCACTCAATCTTAACAACTCTTTAGCAATCTGTTTTTCTCATTTACACCATATTTATGAAAGATTTGCTATAATCTAGCGTGGAAACAGAAGTAATAGGGAGGTGTGATAGGTATGGAACAACGACTACAGGAAAACTTGTTGGATGGTGAACAAATTTTGTGGATGGGTCGCCCTGCACCATTCAAATTGATGCGTTGCCCCTGCCGAACCGCTTTCTATGTCACATGGTTGGTGTGTGGTGTCGTGATTGCTACAGCCGCCTATCATCTGCTTCCTGTTTTTCCTCATTCCAATGGTGTGAACCCTGATTTGCTTGTCATTTTAATTGTGGTTTCTTTTTTCCCTATCCTGTTGTCTTTACGTCCCATGTTGGACAAGATCTGTTTAGAGAAAAATACCATTTATGCCATTACCAATTATCGTGTTGTTTCCCTTGTACGGGACGATTTTATGTATATTCCCATTCATCCTCAGCTTCAAATTACCATTGAAGCAAAAGAGCAGGATTGTGGAAATGTATGCTTTGGTGATGCTGCTGGTCAGGATTTACAAAAAAGCAGATCCAATGCTGTGCTGGGCATCCGAAAAGAACATGATCAAAACAATATGTTGGGCATTTTGTTTTACCATGTTCAAAACCCTGAAAAACTGCTCACTTACTTTACTTAACAGACATCTGGGGGTTCTCACTTCTCTCCAGATGTCCCCCTTCTATATTCTGAGATGAAAAAATTCATGTTCTCTCTCTCCTGACCACGAATTTTCTTGATTCATCTCAGAAATTCCATCTGGCAGTCCTCTTTCCGCCAAAAGAGGGCTGCTTTTTTGTTTGGATGATTCATGTCTATTCCATCCATAGATACACATATGATAAGGTGTCTAAACTATGGCAATGGAGGGGGTATCATATGAAAAAGAAAGGAGAATCTTTCCTCTTACAAAAATTATCTCAGGGGATTGGGCTTTGTCTGGTTGCTACTGCATTTATTTTTTGGTCATCTGATACTGCTGATGCAATGCGAACTGGTCTCCAGCTCTGCTCCAATGTAATCATCCCATCTTTATTTCCCTTTTTTGTACTTTCCACTCTGTTGGTAGAACTGGGAATGTCCCGCTATTTGGGCTATCTCTTTGAACCTGTGATGCGTCCCCTTTTTCGTATCAATGGCAACTGTGCCTGTGTGGTAGCACTTGGGCTGATTGGTGGCTATCCAGTAGGTGCCAGAACTGCCATTGGACTGTATCAAAATGGACAATGTACAAAGGTGGAGGCAGAACGTCTGCTCTCTTTTTGCAACAATTCTGGACCCGCCTTCATCTTAGGCGTTGTAGGTACTGGAATCTTTGGCAGTCAGTCAGTCGGATTACTCCTGTATTCCACTCATATTCTCGCTTCTCTGTTGGTAGGAATTTTATTTCGGTTCTATCATTACAGACAGAGCTGCTCCAACCGAAGTACTGCCTCCATTTCTGTACAAACCGTTCATTTTTCCTCCGCTTTTACCCATTCTGTGATCAATTCTATTACGTCTACCCTGCACATTTGTGGTTTTATCCTATGTTTTACAGTTCTATCCCGCATCTTATCGCTATCCGGTGCCCTGTCCTTTTTAGCTGGTATCCTTTCCCATATTGTCATCCCTTTTGGCTATTCTCAGGCAGATGTGGCTCAATTTTTGGTAGGGCTTTTGGAGGTGTCTTCTGGTGTCTCCTTCCTCACATCCTGTTCCTTTTCCCACCGCCTCTCCATTACTGCATTTCTGCTTGGCTGGGCTGGTATTTCTGTCCATTTTCAGGTACTATCCTTTCTGGAGGACAGTGGACTATCCCTTAGACCCTATTTGATTGGAAAATTCCTGCATGGCTGTTTCTCTGTTGTCCTTTTACGCATCATGACTCCTCTATTGCCTGATGACCTCTCTGTGTCTTTTTATTTGGCTGAACAGACACAACAAATTGCCAATCTCTCTTTTCAGCAGGCATTGACCATTTCCATTCTCTGTACCTGTAGTGTATGGGTGATTTTCTTTCTCATTGCAACAGCTCTTGTACACAAAAAGACATAGTATTGCAGCCTTTCAGTGATATACTATGGTCCGAATAAGGAGGTGTTTCTGTGTCTTTCTTTTTTCAATGTTCTAACCCATGTTGTATTTACTGCTGTCACAGTCGAAAACTGGACGAGGACTCTGTGATCTGTGTCAAAAAAGGGGTACAGTCCAGTGGTAACTGCTGTTCCTTTTTTCTCTACGACCCCCTGAAACGTACTCCTACCCCCCATCCTGTCTGGCATAAAAAAGAATTTCCTGCTGATACCTTTACATTGGATTGACTTACGTTTCACATCCTGCTCTATTGGCTCATAGACTAAAGCAGTCTATGAAAGGAATGATAGTTCATGAGTCAATCTTGTTGTCATAATACCAATGAATCCTATGCAGAACCTTATGTCGTCAACCTGATGTGTGCTACCAAGTCAAATTATAAATTTCGCAATGTCATTTGGACTGGGTCTGAATTACAGGTCACTGTCATGTGTATTCCTGTAGGTGGCGAAGTGGGTAAGGAATCCCACCCAGACAGCGACCAGATGCTGCGGGTCGAAATGGGAAAAGCAATGGTATGTATCTATTCTGATGACTGTACCTGCCCCACCCGCCACCACTTGTGTGCAGGTGATTCCGTAATGCTTCCATGTGGCACAGTGCATAATGTGGTCAACACCGGTTCCTGCCCACTGAAGCTCTCCTCTGTATATGCCCCACCACAGCATCCAAAGGACACTATGGAATGTGAGCATTAACCCATAAAATAACCCCAGCAACAAGTGAGCCCTACTTCACTTCTTGCTGGGGTTTTCAATTTATCTGGAAACAAGTTTTTACTGCACTGTGGCTTTGACTAGACCTAAAAACAGAGGATGTGGGCGATTGGGTCTACTTTTAAACTCTGGATGATACTGTACCCCAACAAAAAATGGATGTGCAGACAGTTCCACTGCCTCTACCAGCCGACCATCTGGTGACTGCCCACATAAAACCAGACCTTCTTTCTCTAAGTCTGAACGATATTGGTTGTTCACCTCATAGCGATGGCGATGTCGTTCCCAAATCTCTTTTTTTCCGTAAAGCCTGGAAAGTAAGCTATGCTCTTTTACCATACAAGGATAGCTTCCCAACCTCAAGGTGCCGCCTTTATCTACTTCTTCGCTTTGGTCTGGCATGAAATCAATGACTTTGTGAGCACATTTTCCATCAAATTCTCCAGAATGGGCATCCTGCCAGCCCACCACATGGCGGGCAAATTCAATCACAGCAATTTGCATACCCAAACATAGTCCCAGATATGGAATCTGATGTTCTCTTGCATATCTGGCTGCCTCAATCATCCCTTCAATGCCACGCTCACCAAATCCACCTGGCACCAAAATACCATCCAACTGCCCCAAAATAGTCTCACTGTTCTCTTGGGTCAGGGTTTCTGAGTCAATCCACTGGATTTCTACCTTTGTATGGCAAGCATACCCGGCGTGGTTCAATGCCTCTGTGACGGACAAATAGGCGTCATGGAGCTGTATATATTTTCCAACCAATCCAATTTTCACACAATGATTTGGATTGTGGATGGCATACACCATTTGTTCCCAGTCCTGCAAATCAGGCTGACGATCCACCAGTCCCAATTCTCTGCATACCACCTTGGCAAGCCCCTGCCGTTCCAACATCAAGGGAGCCTCATACAGGGTATCCAATGTCTGGTTTTCAATCACACAATCTGATTTTACATTGCAGAAACATGCTATTTTACGGAAAATGCTTTCATCTTGAATTGGCTCATCGCTGCGTAACACAATAATATCTGGAGAAATCCCCAGCCCCTGCAGCTCTTTGACTGAGTGCTGTGTGGGCTTTGATTTATGTTCCCCTGATGCCTTCAAATATGGCACCAGTGTGACATGGATATAGAGTACATTCTCTTGTCCCACTTCTCTGCCAACCTGACGGATGGCTTCCAAAAATGGTTGACTCTCAATATCACCTGTGGTACCACCAATTTCTGTAATCACCACATCCGCCTTTGTTTTGTCTGCCACACTGTAAATATAATGTTTGATTTCATCTGTGACATGGGGAATCACCTGTACTGTGTTTCCCAAATAATCCCCTTTCCGCTCCTTATTCAACACATTGGTATACACACGACCAGTGGTCAGATTGGAAAACTGATTCAAATCCTCATCCATGAACCGCTCATAGTGCCCTAAATCCAGATCTGTCTCTGCCCCATCTTCTGTCACATACACCTCACCGTGTTGATATGGGCTAATGGTACCGGGATCTACATTGATATAGGGGTCCAGCTTCTGTGCTGCCACTCGGATGCCTCTCGCCTTCAAAAGCCGTCCCAAAGAAGCAGCAGTAATCCCCTTTCCAAGACCAGATACCACACCACCTGTTACGAAAATATGTTTACTCATTTCAGTTCCCTCCCTATCTTCTGTGCAAATCTGTCCTTTTGCCCTGGTTCTGGTACTGGTGTGGGATAGCCCCCTCCAAAACACGCTGTACAAAATCCTGTATTTTCCCCAGTCAACTGCTGTACCTGTTCCACTGTGAGATAGCCCAGAGAATCTACCCCTATCGCTTTTGCAATCTCTTCTACGGTATGGTGGTTGGCAATCAAATTCTCTGCACTGTCAATATCTGTTCCATAGAAGCAAGGAGCCACAAATGGAGGAGCACTGACACGCATATGAATTTCTTTTGCTCCTGCTTTCCGCAGCAAATCTACTGTTCTACGGCATGTGGTTCCACGGACAATGGAATCATCCACCAATACCACTCGTTTCCCTTTTACTACCGCTTTCACGGGATTCAATTTCAGATTTACACCACTTTCTCGCATCCCCTGATTGGGTGCAATGAAAGTCCGTCCAATATATTTGTTTTTTGTAAACCCTATCCCATAGGGAATTCCAGATTCCTTTGCATAACCCAGAGCCGCATCAATCCCAGAATCAGGGACACCAACCACCACATCTGCATCAACAGGGTGGGTCTGTGCCAAAAATGCACCTGCCTGCTGACGTGCAAAACTGATACTGGCACCATCTATGGTGGAATCTGGTCTTGCAAAATAAATCAACTCAAACACACACAGGCGTTTTGGACGTAAATTGCAGTGTGTGGTATTGCTCTCTATCCCATGTTCTCCAACAACAATGACCTCACCAGGCTGCACATCACGCTCCCACTCTGCACCTACTGCATCCAAAGCACAACTTTCTGATGCAAAAACCACAGACCCATCTGGAAGCTTCCCCATACACAGAGGACGAAATCCGTAGGGGTCCCGTACTGCAATCAATTTGGATGGAGAGGAAATTACAAGGGAGTAAGCCCCTTCCAAATGGTCCATAGCAGCCACTACTGCATCTTCAATGGTAGGCTGTTTCAGTCGCTCCTGCACCACCATGTAGGCAATGACTTCTGAATCGGTGGTGGTGTGGAAGATAGAGCCATTCTCCTCTAACTTCTGTCGCAAAACAAACGAATTCGTTAAATTTCCATTGTGTGCCAGTGCCATTCTTCCCTTAAAGTGGTTAATCACCAATGGCTGTACATTATTTTTATGGTCAGAGCCTGTGGTTGCATATCGAACATGCCCCACTACAATGTTACCACTTCCCAGTGCTTCCAATCTCTGTTCTGGAAACACTTCACTGACAAGCCCTACCTCACGCCAAGTGGAAAAGACACCATCATCGTTCACCACAATACCTGCACTCTCCTGCCCTCTATGCTGTAACGCATAAAGTCCATAATATGCAAGATGTGCCAGGTGTTCTGTTGTGTGATGGGAATAGATTCCAAATACACCGCATTCTTCATGAATGTGGCGCTCTTGTTGATGCAACTGCTGCATAATGTTCCCCCTCTCATCTTTATCCGCATAAAAATAGGGACAATGACCCCAAGAATCAAAGTTCTTGGACGCCATTGTCCCTTCATGCCGACTATCCTACACTGGATTTCCTAAAATGTCAATGGCTAACCTTTCCAAAAATAATGTGTATCCCTATCTTTTTTGTTTGAATGTGTTGACAATTTTCTATTCCCATAGTATGGTTATAAATTGTAAACAACGGGGTTTATGGAGGGGGTAGTATGCCCAAATCCATAAACCCCTCTGGTTTTTTAGGAGGTTTCTCTATGAATTATACCCCACAAGAAGTAATACAGTACGTAGATGAAGAAAATATTCAATTTATCCGGCTCTCATTCTGTGACCTGAATGGTCGTATGAAAAATATTGCAGTGATGCCCTGGGAGCTGCCCCGTATTTTTTCTGATGGAGCTGCCATTGATGCCTCAGCCATTGCAGGATTTGGCGGTGATATTTACTCTGATATGTTTCTTCACCCAGACCCCTCTACACTTTCCTCTCTCCCGTGGCGTGCAGAACATGGTGGAGCGGTTCGCATGTTCTGTGACATTGCCCACCCAGATAGTACGCCATTTGAAGGAGATTGCCGCCGTATTTTAAAAAAGGCTATTTCTACTGCCACTGAGGCTGGTTACTCCTTTGCATTTGGTGCAGAAATGGAGTTTTATCTATTTAAGACAGATGAATATGGCAATCCAACCAAAATTCCCTGGGACAACGCCTGCTATATGGATGCAGCCCCCCACGATAGAGGGGAAAATATCCGGCGTGAAATCTGTCTGACCTTGGCTCAGATGGGTATTTTACCAGAAAGTTCCCACCATGAAGAAGGTCCTGGGCAAAATGAAATTGACTTTCGATATGCAGAGCCACTGTCCTCCGCTGACAACGCCATTACATTCCGCAATGTAGTAGAAATCATCACTGCACACAACGGTTTATGGGCTGATTTCTCCCCAAAGCCACTGGCAAACTATCCCGGCAATGGACTACATATCAATCTGTCTGTGCAGGGACAGGGAGACCCTCTGCCCAATGCCATTGCAGGGATTCTCCACCATGTCAGAGATATGTCTGTTTTTTTGAATCCCACAGAGAATTCCTATGCCCGATTGGGTCAACAAAAAGCTCCCAAATATATATCCTGGTCATCTGAAAATCGCTCTCAGCTGATCCGTGTTCCTGCCGCCCGTGGTCCCTATCGCAGAGCAGAACTCCGTTCTCCTGACCCAACCACCAATCTCTATTTGTCCTATGCTTTGCTGATTTATGCCAGTTTAGATGGCATCCAGCAAAACCACTACCTCCCAACCCCTGCCAACTACAATCTGTTTACTGCACCACCAGAAATTCTTGCACAGTTTCAAAAACTGCCGGAATCTTTACAGGAAGCCAAAAAACTGGCTGCCCAAAGCACCTTCCTGCACACACATCTGCCCGCTTCTGTATTGGACTATTATTGTCGTTAAAGAATCACAGAAAGGAGTATGCCTATGGTATTTTTTGAGCGTACCTATGCTGTTTTACTGGTCACTCCCAGTGAATCCTTTCGCTCCGCTCTGCTGCCCCATCTGCCTTCCTGTGAATTCCATCCAATCACCACCGTAAAAAGTGTAGGAGAAGCACGCAGGCGGTGCAATGAGCAGAGTTATGATATGATTATCATCAATAGCCCACTTCCAGATGGAGGAGAAGAACGGCTTGCTATGGACTTATGTACTGCCACAGATGCGGGAGTTTTGCTTTTTGTCAAACAGGAACAATATGAATTAACATTGCAAAAAGTACGGGAACATGGTGTATTGACTGCTGGTAAACCTACCTCTACTGCTGTGCTCAGACAGTGTATCCATGCTCTCACTGCCATGCGGGAACGACTAAGACAAGTTCGTACACAACAGCAATCGGTAGAAGAAAAAATTCAGGAAATCCGCCTTGTGAACCGTGCCAAATGGCTGCTCATTCAACGTGAGTTTCGCACGGAGGAGGAGGCACACCGTATCATTCAGGTGAGGGCTATGGAACAACGCACCTCTCGCAGTAAAATTGCTCAGGAAATCATTGCACAATATGAGTAAATAAGGAAGCTGCAACCAGATTGGTTGCAGCTTTTCCATTGATTAAACATAAAACAGGATATCGCTATAGGTGGGGAATGGCCAATATTTCCGCTCCACCATAGTCTCCAGTTCATCGGCAATCTGCCGTGCCTTTGTCATATCCTCCTCGATTACCCCATGAAAATAGGTCAGCTTTGATTTCATATCAGCAGGTGCCTCTTTCAAATCACGGTCCATCTGTTCACAAATCTGCATGAGTGCATCTGTTTTCTGTGAAATTCCAGTGGCCAGGGCACTTTCATAGTGACTGCCTTCCATGCCACCCCGCAGCTGTATGCGCTGGAACAAGGCTCCAGCATACGCAGAAGCAGCTGGCAAAATGTCCTTTCGGATCATATCAATCATAGTGGTGGCTTCAATGGTACGCACGGTGCAGTAGTTCTCCATATGGATTTCCTGCCGTGCCTCCAGCTCCTCTTTTGAGAAAATCCCATGTTTTGTAAACAGTGCCACATTCTTTGGAGCTGTGTAGTAAGGAAGTGCATCTGCTGTGGAGGTTAAATTGACCAATCCCCGTCTGGATGCCTCCTGAAGCCATGCCTGTTCATATCCATTTCCATTGAAAATAATTCTCTGGTGCTGAGTAAAGACACGCTGAATCAGTTCAGACAGCGCAGCGTTGAAATCATCTGCCTGTTCCAGAATATCTGCAAATTCCTCCAGTTCCTGCGCCATAATGGTGTTCAGAGCAATGTTAGGACCTGCAATCGACTGAGATGAACCCAACATACGGAATTCAAATTTATTGCCTGTGAATGCCAATGGTGAAGTTCTGTTTCGGTCTGTGTTGTCTTTGGGAATAGTTGGCATGACATCTACCCCGATTCTCAATGTGGCTTTCCCTGGGTCTGCATACTCTGTTCCAGAAATGATGGATTCCACTACCTTAGTCAGCTCATCTCCCAAGAAAATAGATACTACAGCAGGAGGTGCTTCCTGTGCACCCAAACGGTGGTCATTTCCTGCATATGCCACTGTGCAGCGCAGGAAGTCCTGATATTCGTCCACCCCTTTTACAAAGGCAGCCAAAAAGAGCAAAAAGCGGGCATTCTGACTGGGTGTGTTGCCTGGCTGAAAGAGGTTGTCCCCTGTATCAGTGGACAGTGACCAGTTATCATGTTTTCCTGAACCGTTGATGCCTGCAAAGGGTTTTTCATGGAGCAGACACACCAGCCCATGCTTTCTTGCTACCTTTCGCATCACATCCATGGTAATCTGGTTGTGGTCACAGGCGCAGTTTGCATCCGTGTAAATAGGTGCCATTTCATGCTGACAGGGCGCCACTTCGTTGTGTTTTGTCTTGGAGAGAACCCCCAGTTTCCACAACTCCTCGTCCAATTCCTCCATATAGGCAGCCACTCTGGAACGGATGGTACCAAAGTAATGGTCATCCAATTCCTGCCCCTTTGGTGGCTTTGCACCAAACAGTGTTCTGCCACACAGACGTAAATCCATACGTTTTGCAAAATCTTTTTCATCAATCAGGAAATATTCCTGTTCTGGACCCACCTGTGCCACAACTGCCTTTGATGTGGTATCCCCAAACAGCCGTAAAATTCGGACTGCCTGCTTGCTTACCTGCTCCATGGAGCGGAGTAGAGGTGTCTTTTTGTCCAATACATGACCAGAATAGGAGCAGAACACAGTTGGGATATACAAGGTATGCTCCCGGATAAATGCAAATGCAGTTGGGTCCCATGCTGTATAGCCTCTTGCCTCAAAGGTAGCCCGTAGACCACCTGATGGGAAGGAGGAAGCATCTGGCTCCCCTCGTACCAGTTCTTTCCCTGAAAATTCCATAACCGCTCTGCCGCCCCCAGCTGGAGCAATAAAACTGTCATGTTTTTCTGCGGTAAATCCAGTCATAGGCTGGAACCAGTGGGTGTAGTGGGTTGCACCCCGCTCCAATGCCCAACGCTTCATTGCCTCTGCAATGTCATTTGCAATGGACAAATCCAAGGGGGTATGGGTTTCGATACACTTCTTCCACTCTCCATAGGAGTTGGAAGACAGATATGCTTTCATTGCTTCCTCATGAAATACCATACTGCCAAAATCTGCTGCTACATCAAATTTCTTTTCCATTATGACAATCTCCTTTCCAATCTGACCATATACTTACTGTCCACTGGCTCCATAGTTTTTTAGCACACGGGCTGAAGGATCATCCACATCACAACCTTCCCAATCACGGTTTGGCATCCAAAAATCCCGAACCATGCTTGCCTGACCGGGATAGTAAGTCTCAAATAACTCTCGGTAAAGCAGGCTCTCTTTGGTAAATGGGGTTGCAAAGGAATATTTGTGTCTCTGTTGTTCAAATTCTTCCTGTGTAAACTGGCTCTGTGCGTATTCTTTCAGGTCATCTACCATAGAATGACCTACTGCATCGGAAAAAGCTGCCTTTTCACGCCACAAAATTTCATCTGGCAGTAACCCTGTACCCTCAAAGGCATGTCTGAGCAGATATTTTCCTTTCCCATAGGTGTTGATTTTCAATGCTGGGTCAACTGACATCACATACCGGACAAAATCCAAATCCCCAAATGGGACACGAGCTTCCAGAGAGTTTACGCCGATACACCGGTCTGCACGCAGCACGTCATACATATAAAGTTCATCCACCCGTTTCTTTGCCTCAGCCTGAAACGCCTCTGGGCTGGGTGCAAAATCGGTATATTTATAACCAAACAGTTCATCTGAAATTTCACCAGTCAAAAGCACCCGAATATCGGTGGTTTCATGGATTGCTTTACAAATGAGATACATACCAATACTGGCACGAATGGTTGTAATATCATAAGTACCCAGAGCAGCCACCACATGGGGCAGTGCTTCTAACACATCTTCTCTGGTGATAATCACCTCTTTGTGGTCACTGCCAATATACTCAGCCACCTCTCTGGCATATTTCAGGTCAATGGCATCTTTGTCCATTCCAATGGCAAAGGTTCGGATGGGTTTGCTCAGTTCTTTTTGTGCAATGGCACACACCAAACTGGAATCCAAACCACCAGAGAGCAGGAAGCCCAGTGGTGCATCTGCGTCCAGCCGTTTTACAACGCCAGCTGTCAGTTTTTCCCGAATGTTTTTGCACACAGTTTCCAAATCATCCTGACAGTATTCCTTCACTGTGGTCAAATCTGCATAGCGGATAAAATAACCATCTGCATAGTAATGTCCTGGAGGGAATGGGCGAACCTCTTTACAAAGTCCAACCAGGTTTTTTGCCTCACTGGCAAATACAATACCACCATCTCTGTCATAACCATAAAACAGGGGGCGAATGCCAATGGGGTCACGGGCTGCCACAAGGGAATCCCGTTTACTGTCATAGATGATCATGGCAAATTCGGCATCCAGCATCTCAAACATATCCAGCCCATATTCCCGATACAAAGGCAGAATCAGTTCACAGTCGCTTCCACTTGCAAATGTGTAGCCTTTTTCCTGTAACTGTTTTTTCAAGGTTCTCCATCCATACAGTTCTCCATTGCACACCACCATGTCATCCCCTAGTTGAAATGGCTGCATCCCTGCCTCATCCAAATCCATAATTGCCAAACGATGAAAGCCCAGCCAACCAGATGGGGTTTCCAGCACCCGTGTCATGTCAGGACCTCTGGATAAGGTACGGTCAAAATAAGTCAAAACCTGTTCTCTTGTTCTTGTTTTCTTAGAAAATCCAATAATTGCGCACATAAAAAAGCACCTCCAGATTTTTTCGCAGCATCATCCCTATTTTTAGGACGAATGCTGCAATCCGCGGTGCCACCTAATTTGCTGTCATACGACAGCCCCTTATAAGACTCTGACAAGTCTGTGCAAGATAACGGTTGCCAGCCGGTTCCCCTACTTACCTCATTCCGTGTTCAGGTTACAGCTCAGGAGTGTTCTTCTCACAGCCTCTTGGTCGGAGTTTCCACTGTCCTCCGCTCACTGTGCCAGAATCTCTGTGATACTTTTCTCCCTCTCTGCCTGTTTCTCTATTCGATTCTAATAAAGCAAAAAGACGCCGCAACTCCTTTGTTGCAGCGTCTTTGCTGTTCATGCCGTCATTATAACTGCCTTGTGTGCTTCTGTCAACCCGTTATTGTGGTTTTACTCCACTTTTGTTAGATAGACAATTCCCATTCTTCTATTCTCTGCAATCTTTGGATATTCTGTACACTCTATCTTCCGTTTACAGTCCCAACTTTGCCTTCAAATAGGGGGCTGTGACAGAGTGAGAAGATTCCAATAGTTCTGTTGGGGTTCCTTGGAACAGCAGGTGCCCGCCAGCTTCTCCTCCCTCTGGTCCCAGTTCCAAAATATAATCTGCACTGGCAACCACATCCAAACTGTGGTCAATTAAAATCACTGTATTCCCACAATCCACCAAATGGTGGAACAACTGCAAAATACGGTGGATGTCATCCAAATGGAGCCCACTGGTGGGTTCATCCAGAATAAAGGTGGAGCCGTTCAGGTTCAAATGGGAAGCCAACTTCATGCGCTGTAACTCGCCACCTGACAATGTAGAAAGCGCCTGATTCAAATGAAGATAGGACAGTCCCACCTGTTCCAGTGGTTCCAGCCGTTTTGCTGCCTGTGACTCCCCCAACCAAATCAATGCCTGTTCTACTGAGAGGTCCATCACCTGTGCAATATTCATTCCATCCACTGTATGGGACAGCACCTCTTTTGAAAAACGCAGTCCACCGCACGCCTCACATGGTGTCTCAATGGCATCCATAAATGCCATGTCAGAGATAATCACACCTTTTCCCCCACACACTGGACAACGACCCTCTCCATTAAAGGAAAACAGGCTGGCTTTTTGCCCACAACGGGATGCAAAAATTTTACGAATTTCATCTGCAACCCCCATATAAGTGGCAGGTGTGGAACGGAGATTTGCCCCTATACTTTTTTGGTTGATATAAATGGTATTTTGTGGATAGGTATGGTAAAATACTTCCATCAGAGAACTTTTCCCTGCACCAGCCACACCAGTCACCGCTGTCAAAACCCCGGTGGGGATAGAAACAGACAAATCTTTCAAATTATGATAGGAGACATGTTGCAAAGACAACCAGTCTTTTGCTGTGCGTGGATGTTCATTTTTTATAATTGGGGCACGCAATGCCTTTCCCGTGTGGGTATCACTTTCCAGCAGCTGCCCATAGGTGCCCTGAAAGGTAATTTCTCCACCCTGACGACCAGAGGCGGGTCCCAAATCAATGATATGGTCTGCCGCTGCAATCATCTCTCTGTGGTGTTCTACAAGGAGCACCGTGTTTCCCCGGTCACGCAGCTTACCAATGGCATTGAGCAGACGTTGTATATCATGGCTATGTAACCCCACACTTGGTTCATCTAGTATATACACAATATCTGACATGGAGGCTGTCATATATTTTGCAATTTTACACCGCTGAATTTCTCCTCCAGATAAGGTGCTCAAGCCACGGTCTAAGGTCAAATAACTCAGTCCGATTTCTGTCAGTGCAGTAATTCTGGTATGTAAAGCCTGTTTGATGTCCACTGCCAAAGGGTCCGTGATTTGTTCCAACCATCCCAGCAATTCCTCCAATGGCAATGCAGCCACCTGTGCAATATTTTTTCCTTGCATGGTACAACTCAATACCTTTGGATTCAGCCGTGCTCCTCCACAGTCTGGGCAAACCATATGACTGGTCATCCCTGCCACCTGTTGGGCATGTAGTTTTCCCTCCTCTGAATGAAGCACACTGCGGTACATACGATGTACCAACCCTTCATATTTTGCCGTTTTCGGCCATCCAGCCGGTGGGTCTTTCAGCTTGATTTGAGGGGAATAGAGAAACAGCTCCAGTTCCTCTTGGGAATAATCCCTAATTTTTTTATCCAAATCAAAAAGCCCACTGCGGGCATAGCGAATCCACCTCCACTGCCCTGGTTCAAAGGTGGGATAGTGAATGACACCAGGGTCATTCAGACATTTATCAAAATCCACCAGTTTATGAATATCCAGTTCTGTCACCTCACCCAGACCATCACAGCGGGGACAGCTCCCCTGTGGATGGTTAAAGGAAAACGTATCTGAATATCCAACAAATGGCTTTCCAACCCGTGAAAACAGCAATCGCAGCAGAGCATAGGTGTCTGTGTAAGTCCCCACCGTTGAACGCAAATTGGGAGCTGGTTTTTTCTGGTCAATCACAATGGCAACCGGCAAATTTTCAATGGAACCCACATGGGGTCTGCCATACTTTGGCAGATAGTGTTGTACAAAGCTGGGAAAAGTATCATTCAGTTCTCTGCGGGACTGGGCTGCAATGGTATCCAGCACCAGAGAGCTTTTTCCTGAACCAGAAACACCTGTAAACACCGTCAAACAGTGTTTTGGAACTTCCACATTGACATGTTTCAGATTATTTTCGTAGGCATCCCGAATGACAATGGACTCCCTTTTCATGGCATGCAAACAATCCTTCCTATCACAAAATCAAGCTGTCGCTTTGTACTGTATTATATCAGTCACTTTTGGGATTGACAACGTAAAAATTCATTCTGGAGTAACACAATATTTATATGTGTCTTGACACTTATTGTGACAGATGATACAATAAAACAACCAAAAAAGAAACAGGTGAGTGTATGAATGAGGAATATGATGTTGTCATTGTAGGCACTGGTGTAGCTGGTCTCTACTGTGCACTGCAATTCCCAGATTCTATGCGGGTATGTATTTTCACAAAACAAAAAGCAGAAGAAGCAAACTCCTTTCTGGCACAGGGGGGTATTTGTGTACTGAGAGGGGAAGATGACTTTCCAGACTACTATGAAGACACCATGCGGGCTGGTCACTATGAAAACAATCCAAAGACGGTAGAGCTGGTCTTGCGCAGTTCCAACCATGTGGTGCGGGACCTGATTCGTTATGGAGTGCAATTTCAGAGGAACCCAGATGGAACCTTGGCATATACCAGAGAGGGTGCCCATTCAAAACCTAGAATTTTATACCATCAGGATATTACTGGGCATGAAATTTGCTCTGTTCTGTTACAGCGTGTCAGGGAGCGCAGTCATATTACCCTGAAAGAACACACCACATTACTGGATTTATTGACCGATGGTACCACATGCGGTGGTGTTGTTGTGGAAACATCTGAGCATAAAATTCAAACCATTTCCGCTCCATTTGTGGTATTGGCATGTGGTGGCATAGGTGGGCTTTTTCAAAATTCCACCAGTTTTCCACATATGACAGGGGATGCCCTTGCCATTGCAATTCAACACCATATCCATATGAAAGATTTGAATTACATCCAAATCCATCCCACTGCACTTTACACACAGGAAAAAGGACGCAGATTTTTAATCTCCGAATCGGTGCGTGGAGAAGGTGCTCTGCTGCTCAACAAGGCTGGGCAACGATTTACAAATGAATTACAACCCAGAGACCTTCTCAGTCAGGCAATTTTCAAGCAAATGGAACTGGACAAGTCAGACCATGTGTTTGAGGATTTAACACCACTGGGAGAACGAACCATTTTAGAGCACTTCCCCAACATTTTTGACGCCTGTCTCAAAGCTGGATATGATGCCAGAAAAGAGCCTGTCCCTGTGGCTCCAGCGCAGCACTATCTCATGGGTGGGATTGCAGTAGACTTTGCCAGCCGTACCTCTATGCGTGGGCTTTATGCCTGTGGGGAAACCAGTTGCAATGGCATTCATGGCAAAAACCGCCTTGCCAGCAACTCCCTTTTAGAGTCCATTGTCTTTGCAAAACGTGCAGCAGATGATATTATTTTCGGAGTACATCCATCAGAAACAGCAGAGTTTTCTGTCAATTTTGAGGCATACCAAAATACAGATGCATTGGCTTCCCAGTATGCCAACCTAGTTTTAAATGAAATTGAAAGGTGGAATCACCATGAATGAAATTACCATGAAATTGAATGTAGACCCTATCATTTTGATGGCATTGCAGGAGGACATTCCAACAGAAGATGTATCCACCAATGCAATCATGCCCCATAGTGTACAAGGTACAGTAGACCTGATTTGCAAACAGGATGGTATCATTGCTGGGCTTACTGTATTTGCTCGTGTGTTTCATCTGCTGGACCCCAATACCAAGGTTGAGTTTCTCTGTCAAGACGGGGATTTTGTGACAAAGGGAGATAAATTAGCCATTTTAACCGGAGATATTCGAGCTTTACTTTCTGGGGAGCGGGTATCCCTGAACTACTTGCAACGTATGAGTGGCATTGCAACTTATACAAATCAAGTGGTCAAGCTCCTAGAAGGCAGCCACACAAAGTTGTTGGACACCAGAAAAACCACTCCAAATTTCCGTATCTTTGAGAAATATGCAGTCAAAGTGGGAGGTGGTCACAACCACCGATTCAATTTATCCGATGGCATTATGCTGAAGGATAACCACATTGGCGCAGCGGGAAGCATCCAAAAAGCAGTAGAAATGACCAGAGCATATGCCCCATTTGTCCGAAAAATTGAGGTAGAAACAGAAACTCTGGAACAGGTGGCAGAAGCAGTAGAGGCGGGAGCTGATATTATTCTTTTGGATAATATGTCTGTGGAACAGATGAAACAGGCTCTTGCACTCATTGCAGGTCGAGCAGAAACAGAATGTTCCGGCAATGTAACACTGGAAAATGTAAAAGCACTGGCAGATATTGGGGTAGACTATATTTCCAGTGGTGCCCTGACCCACTCTGCTCCCATTTTAGACCTGTCTATGAAGCATCTGCGTCGACTGTAAGAGAGGGGACCATATTTATGAAGGTACATGCACTGCAAGAAGAAATCCTTCGACTGAAACAGGAAAAAGACATCTGTATTTTAGCACATGCCTACCAAAGCCACCCTATTTTAGAAGTTGCGGACTATATTGGGGACTCCTATGGGCTGAGTGTACAGGCAAGCAAAAGCACCCATTCTAACATCATCATGTGTGGTGTCCGCTTTATGGCAGAGACCTGTAAAATTTTATGCCCTGATAAACATGTATTCTTGCCAAATCCCGTTGCAGGCTGTCCAATGGCAGAGCAAATGGACTTGAATACTTTACTGGCATTGAAACAACAATACCCTCAACATACTGTGGTTGCCTACATTAACACCACCGCACAGTTGAAAACCGTCTGTGATGTGTGTGTCACATCTGCCTCTGCTGTGGATATTTGCAGAAAACTGGAAAACAGTAAACTATTGTTCATTCCTGACCCCAATCTGGGGCACTATGTTCAGCAGCAACTCCCAGAAAAAGAGTTTATCTTTTTTGATGGTGGGTGTCCCTATCACAAACATACCACATATGAGCAGGTAGCAGAGGCAAGAAAACTTCATCCCAATGCACTGCTTCTTGTCCATCCAGAATGTTCCCATGAAGTGACAGAAGCAGGAGATTTTGTAGGTTCCACCACTGCCATCATGAACTATGTCCGCACCTCACCTGCAACTGAGTTTATCATTGCCACTGAAAACAGCATTGTAGAGCATCTCCAATATGAGTATCCCGAAAAATCATTCTACCCCTTAACCCCCTCTCTCTCCTGCCCTGATATGAGGGTGACCACTTTAATGGACCTCTATCACTGTATGCAGGGTACAGGTGGAGAAGAAATCACCCTTTCCCCTGATGTGTTACAAAAAGCTGGAGCCTGTATCCACAAAATGATGGAACTGGGTGGATAATTTATTTTCTATTTCTCCTTTTGAACAGCCAAAGTTCAAAAGGAGATTTTTTCTTGGAATCATTTCTTACAACCCTCTTGACTTTTGAGCTAAATTGGGCTATACTCCTGACATATCGAAAATTATTGATATGTTGAAAGGAGGGTTCTTCTTTGAGAGATCATGGAGCGGATGCAAAGGTATTCAAAGCCTTCTGTGATGTCAATCGGCTTCAAATTCTGGAACTGCTACGCAGTGGAGAAAAATGTGCCTGTGTTTTATTAGAAAACCTGAAAATTGGGCAATCCACGCTATCTTACCATATGAAAATCCTCTGTGAATCTGGAATTGTGGTCAGCCGTATTGAGGGAAAATGGACACACTACAAAATCAGTGAAGAAGGCAGTGAATATGCCCTCAAGTTATTACAAACTCTGACACAGAGGGAGACGGTATCTTCTGATTGCTGTTCATGTGAATCACAAAGCCATCATGGATGATGGCTTTCTTCCTGCAATTCAAATCGAAAAAATTAGAACTATTAGTTTGAGAAAGGGGTATTTATGGAGTTTTTGCATCTGGTCTGGTCTTTGTTTCAAGATCAAGTTTTAGGAATGCACTGGCTGAACTCACTGATTGGAACTGGCTTGTCTTTGATAGGACTTTCACCAGAAACCACTTTGGGCGGTGTTATACAATTTTTCCTCTATGACACCATCAAAATTTTTGTGCTGTTGTCTGTTTTAATTTTTGGAATTTCCTATATTCAAAGCTACTTTCCACCAGAACGCACCAAACAAATTTTAGGCAACTTTCGAGGCATTGGAGCAAATGTTGTCTCTGCTCTGCTGGGCACAGTGACCCCCTTCTGCTCCTGTTCATCCATTCCACTTTTTATGGGATTTACCAGTGCAGGGCTTCCTGTGGGTGTCACCTTCTCTTTTTTAATCTCCTCCCCTATGGTTGATTTGGGCTCTCTGGTTTTGCTGATGAGTATTTTTGGCGGAAAAGTGGCTGTGCTCTATGTGATTTTGGGACTGGTCATTGCGGTCATCGGTGGTACCCTGCTACAAAAACTGGGAATGGAACGATATGTGGAGGATTTTGTCAAACAGGCTCCCAATGTAGAAACAGAGGGCTATTCCATGACCAGAACAGAACGGCTCCAGTATGCCAGAGAGCAACTGCTCCACACCATTCAAAAAGTAGCACCTTACATTTTCATTGGGGTAGGAATTGGGGCACTGATTCACAATATGATACCGCAACAGTGGATTGAAACCATATTAGGCAGTCACAACCCATTGGCTGTAATACTTGCCACAGTGGTTGGGGTTCCCATGTATGCTGATATTTTTGGAACCATTCCTGTGGCAGAGGGGTTGCTCTACAAAGGGGCTGGGTTAGGTACCATCCTTTCCTTTATGATGGCTGTTACTACACTGAGCCTGCCTTCTATGATTATGTTGAAAAAGGCAGTCAAGCCCCAGTTGCTTGCAGTCTTTATCTCCATTTGTGTGATTGGTATTGTAATCGTTGGCTATTTTTTCAACGGAATACAGCACATCTTAATCTGATGTACTATATAAACTATTTATTTTGGAGGATATTATCATGGGATTTTTCGGATTTGGAAAGAAAAAAGAGCAAAGTACCCCTGTTTGCAGTTGTCAGTGTGGGACAAACACAAAACCAGTCCAGCAAGAACCTCAAACTTGTTCTTGTAATGGTTCCCCAATTACCTCAATTCAGGTATTGGGCACTGGCTGCACATCCTGTCACACATTGTTAGAACATACCCAACAGGCTGTGAGCAATCTTGGACTGTCTGTACAAGTAGAGTATGTTCAGGATATGGTCAAAATTGCCAGCTATGGGGTTATGCGTACCCCTGCCCTGATGGTGAATGAACAGGTTGTTACCACAGGTCGAGTATTGAGTGTGGCGGATGTGGAAGCCATACTGAAAAAAACTGGAAATCATCCACAATAAGACAATAGTTGGGAGGTTTTCGGCTATGAGCAAAGGATGGTATCCTATGATTGATGATGACAAATGTATTGGTTGTATGATTTGTAACAATATGTGCAAGCATGGTGTATATAAACCAGATGAAGCCATCGGCAAACCCAAAGTTGTGTATCCAATGGGATGTATTCATGGCTGTCATGGCTGTGAACGCCAGTGTCCCAGCGGAGCCATTCACTATTTTGGAGATGATGGCACATTGGATTTAGACTATCACTATGAAACCTACAAACCTCAGCTTGTGTGTGAGGGAAAGCCTAAAGTTGCATTTCTCTGTGTTCACAATTCCTGTCGCAGTCAGATTGCAGAGGCACTGGGAAAAAAATTGGCTTCCGACGTATTTGAAAGCTACTCTGCCGGCACAGAACTGAAAGACCACATCAACCCTGATGCAGTACGCATGATGAAACAACTACATGGAATTGATATGGAGAAAACCCAATTCAACAAGCTGATTTCTGATATTCCAACACCTGATGTTGTCATTTTTATGGGCTGTAATGTGTCCTGTCCTTATGTTCCTTCCCAATATGCCGAAAATTGGGGACTGGATGACCCATCTGGTCAAAGTGATGCCGTTTTTGCTGATACCATTTCTAAAATTGAACAGTATATTTTAGAACTACGCCAGAAATTGAGCTAAAAAATTTTTTCTCTATGGTGAATGGATTTCTCCTCCTGAATCGTATTATGATTGAAAGGACCTAAAAAGGTACCATATTTAAGGAGGAATTTTAGTATGAAAAAGATTCTACTTTCTACAGCAGCAGTGGCATTGATGTTGAGTGTTGGCATCACCAGTGCTTTTGCCATGCATTCAGGCAGAGGGCAGCGTTTTGTGGATGGCAATGGGGATGGTATCTGTGATTCCTACAGCTCCCATTGGAGGGGCTGTGGTCAAAATTTTGTAGACAACGACCAAGATGGAATCTGTGACTTTTATGGAACTGGTGTCAATGGCAGTGGGATGAATTTCGTTGATACCAATCAGGATGGGATTTGTGACAATATGGGAACCAGAGGATGTGGCGGAGCTGGTCAACACTGCTACAGATAACATACAGGTGGGGATGATGCAGGGATGCGGAGTGAGGCGGAGTTGGAGCGGACCATTACATTGTATGCAGACACTGTAAAACGACTATGCTGGATTCATTTAAAAACCATGCAGACACAGAGGACATATTTCAAACTGTATTTTTGAAATATGTTCTCCATCCCGCTTTGTTTGAAACACCAGAGCATGAAAAGGCGTGGATCATCCGTGTGACCATCAATGCCTGTAAAGACTTGCTGAAAAGTTTCTTTCGCCGACAAACTACCTCGTTACAGGATATATCAGAACAAGTCAGTACCACCATACCAGAAGAATATTCTGAGCTGATGGAAGCCGTGTTAAAATTGCCAGAACAATATCGGCGCGTGATTTATTTACATTATTATGAAGGGTATATCGCTCCACAAATTGGCGGCATTCTCCATAAAAATGTAAATACAGTATATACCATGCTCAATCGGGCACGACAAATTCTGAAACAGGAACTGGGAGGTGGGCACAGTGGAACGGCAATTTGTGGAAGCCATGACACAAATTCAGGCTGAACCTGCACTAAAGGAACGGACACGTCAGGCAGTCAAAAAGCAAATTACATTCAGAAAATGTATGCGCCCAGTGCTTGCAGCCTGTTGCCTATTGTGTCTCACTCTATATGGAACCTGGTTGTACTTTACTCCAACCTCTATTTTAAGTATTGATATCAACCCTTCCATTGAGCTATCCATTAACCGTTTTGACCGTGTCATTGATCTGAAAGCATTCAATGAAGATGGAGAGACTCTTTTACAAACATTGGATGTACTCCATCAAACTTATACCAATGCTTTTGAGACCATTATGGACAGTGATATGGTGACTACCTGTCTTGCTGAAGATCAGTTGCTTTCTGTGGCTGTTGTGGAATTGGATGACCAACAGGGGGAAGTCATCTTAGACTATGTATCTGAATGTATTTGTCAACATGAAAACGCCTACTGCTATGGTATTACTTCAGATGAAGTGGCACAAGCACACGACCTTGGGCTTTCTTATGGCAAATACAGACTCTATGTGGAATTACAAAATCAAAATAGTTCCATTTCTCTTGATGAAGTAAAACAAATGACCATGCGAGAACTCCAACAACTGCTCAATCAGCAGGATAATGAAACACCATATAAATCTGGGTATCAACAGGGCTATGGTCATCAACACAGATATGCTCATCATGCCGAATAATGCTTCAAATGCTCCTACCAGTTCCACTGGTGGAGCATTTTTGCCTGTCCAACCTCTTCGAATCAAAAGCTTGCCTTCCGTCCTGCTCCTTGCTATACTGAATCATAACAACAATCTGATACCAAAGGGAGGCAATATGGATTTTACACTGATTCGCAGCAGAAGAAAAAGCATTGGCATTGAAATCCATTCCAATGCGGAAGTCATTGTGCGGGCACCTGTTCAAATGCCCAACGAGAAAATACAGGCTTTTTTAGACAAAAAACAGAAGTGGATTCAATCCCACCTTGCTCATCTACAGGTCAGCCAGATGGAAGCACAACCAAAATGGACAAAAGCAGAACTGGATGCTTTGATTCATCACGCACAACAATACATTCCAGAACGAGTGGCTCATTTTGCGCCCATCATTGGGGTGGACTACCAAAAAATATCCATTGGGACCCAACGTTCCCGCTGGGGTAGCTGCTCCAGCACTGGAAACCTTCGTTTTAACTGTGTGTTGATGGCTTGCCCTTCCCCTGTGCTGGACTATGTTGTGGTACATGAACTTTGCCATCGCAAACAGATGAATCACTCTGCCCTTTTCTGGCAAGAGGTTGCCCATATCATGCCAGAATATCAGACCCACCGCACTTGGCTAAAAGAACATGGCGGTCGATTGATTGACCGTCTGAGATAAGGTGAAACAGATGAAACAACCATCAACCGAGATACAACAGGCGCTTTTTGCATTACAGGACAAAACATATCAGGCATTTCAATCCAAACTCATTCCAACCCTCTCCCCAGAGCTTATCATTGGTGTCAGAATGCCTGCCCTGCGTAAACTGGCGAAACAGTGGAAGGGAACAGAACCTGCTTTCCAGTTTATGCAGCAACTGCCCCATACCTATTTAGAAGAAAACAATCTACATGGTCTCTTACTGTGTGATATGACAGACTATCCACAAACCATACTGGCTCTTGATGCCTTTTTGCCCTATGTGGATAATTGGGCTACCTGTGATTTGCTAAACCCCAAAAGTTTTCAAACACACCCCTTCCAGCTTCCCACTCAGATACAACAATGGCTTCACAGTGAACACACCTATACCATACGTTTTGCACTTGGGGTACTTTTACGGCACTATTTGGAAGATACCTTCTCTCCAGACTATCTGGAGTGGGCTGTCTGTGTGAAACATCCAGATTATTATGTACATATGATGGTGGCTTGGTACTTTGCAGAAGCTCTGGTAAAACAGCCAGAACACACACTGCCCTATTTTACCCAACACCGTCTCTCCCCTCAAATTGAGCGGATGGGCATTCAAAAAGCAGTTGATAGCCATAGAATTTCACCAGAACAAAAGCTTTTTTTGCGTTCTCTATCTAAAAAATAGAATGAAATTATAAAAATACATGGACTCACAAGTGTGTCTCCCAATAAGAAAACCGCATAGTGCAAAACAGAACGGCATAGCTTTGGCTATGCCGTTCTGCTTCAAGTGGCTGTCTATGATTGTAATATGTTATCAAATCTCCACCCTCTCCTTTTGGGAAAATAAGCACACAATACCCCTTCTAGTGTTTTTATTGAGATAAAAAGACGCCGCATAATACGGCGTCAAAAAAGAAATCTTATTCTGTTACTGCGTCAGCGGAAGAGAAGGACTGGGTGTACAGCTCATTGCCTTCGCTGTCAAAGAATGTAAGTACCACAATAACAACGTCGTTGGAAACGCTCTCCTTCACAGATGCAGCAAGACTATAGTAGGTTTCACCAGTTGCCTCTGCACCAGCTTTCAGTGCTTCTGTCATAGCAGCACGATCTTCCTCTGTGGTTACAAGATTATCAATGGTAAAGTCATAATGCATTTCATCGCCTTCAGCGTACAGATCTACGCTGATGCCCTGATCTGCATACTGTGCCTGAACAGCATCCAACATACTTTGGACCTCTTCCGCATCAGTAGCGAAAGATTCTTCCAAAGAAGGCATATCGCTGCTGGATGCCTCAGAGGAAACAGAAGATGCTCCTTCAGAGGAAACAGCAGCAGACCCGGAAGACCCTGCAGTTTCGCCAGAAGTTGTTCCTTCTTGTGTAGTATTGCTGCTGCAAGCAGCCAGGGATACTACCAGGCATGCCATAGATAACAAGGCAAGAATACGTTTTTTCATGTTTCATCTTCTCCATTCTGATCTTAAATCTTTCGAATTGCCCCATTTAGCAAGCCAAATGTATTTGTGAACTGCTCATTGTCGTTCATAATATGGTATCACACAATATATCAGGAGAGCACAACACAAATCATCGCAATTCTCGGGTATTATAATAGATATAAAAGGCAATTACAATAGGAAATGGTGAGATTTTATGTATCATACAAGAAAAATGTGATCCACCTTTGCTATTTGTGCAAAATTTTTCCAACCATATCTCCATATTCTTCCCCAAAAAGTTTTTCATATATGCACCATTGCATCCACCATCATAATCTCCATGACTGATGTGATAGCTTTCTACTTCATCAATAAAAAAGAGCAAGAAAAGACTCCGCTCTTTTGCTTGCTCTTATCTGTTTTATGCCAGTACCTTTCCCTCTGGAAAAGCAGTACGGAACAGGAAACGAACCAGAGGTCCTGCCACCAAAAGTTGAAATGGCAATGCCATAACAAAGTTCTTTGGTATGTTCAGCAACCAGTTCATGGGTACACTGCTCCAAGCTCCTGTATGTACTGCCCCTTCACAGGCTCCATACAGGGACATGATTACTACCATAGGAACAACCATACAGCAGGACACACAGACCACTTTTTTCAATGTAGGGTCTTCCGGTTTCACCAGATAGCGGAATGCTACCCCCTTCGCCAGCTTGGAAACCAGAAACCAGTCGCAGCACATAGCAAAAACATAGGCAAAGGGAAATCCCAACCACCCTGCTGCCAAAACTTCCATGCTAAAACCGCCGTACATCAGAGTTACATTATAATAACTCATCCAAAACACCATCACAAAACACATCAGGACAGTGTAAATTAAACTTTCTCTTTTATTTTGTGGCATAATCACATTTCTCCTCTCTGACTTCCCTTTCAACTGGGAACAGAGGTTATCATACCACAATCCATCCATCTTACATAATAGTGACTCCTTCCAAACTTTTGTGGATATAATTTCCTATAATTTCTTCTATTCTGCCTATATCTGAAACAGAACACAAGATATCATTCCTTTATTTGTGTTGCTTCTTTTTCAATGGTCTATGATTTTTCACATTCTGATGTTGTGCTTTGAGTAGACGATACCACTTCTCATTTCCATCTGCAATAGCATCCAGCACCTGTGCCAATACACCAGGCTCAAAACACTCATGCCCTAATAAAATAACACCCCGTCTTTTGGCTGCTTCTACTTCTTGACTGAGTACCAGCTCTCCTGTCCCCTCATCCACCACATATTGATTGACAGATGGGGCTGCAAGAACTGGTATGGCATGAATGCCAAATTCCTGTGCCAGCAGTGAAATTTCATACAGAATATAGTTTAAGTGGTTGCTTTGTGTCAACTGTTTATGGGAAATCAATTTTGCTGAAATAAACAGGGAAACATCTCCTCTGATACAAATCACATCAATTTCATTTTGTGCGGAACTTCGGCTGCGACTGTGGGAAAACTGAAACCCCATAGCCACATCATCAAAATGCCCTTCCAGCAGAGCTGTGTAATAAAGATACCGCTCCAAAACGGTTCCGCTTTTTTGAAAACACTCTGCTATTTCACAGGATGCAAAAGAAAATGAAATCATCTGCCCATGTACTTTCACATGTTGAATCAACCCCTGTTTTGCCAACATGGATACAATCTTCCTATACTCTTTTTTTGTCTCTCTAGTACAAACCAGCCCCTCCACCAGACAGGGATGTGCCCAGCTTTTGGAGTCTTTATATGCCTTTGCCACTGCACTGCAAAACTGGGTCCAGTCTGGTATTTTCCTAGCCACCTTCCATAGATGCTGATAAACAGAAGCCAACTCTGTTAAGGCAGCACTTTCACAGCTTACCAGTTGTGCTCCTGATACCAAAAACATATCCTGTATACTGAGCGGTCGGTTGCGTGGTGTATAAGATAACGCCCCTGCATGTTCAATGTTCACAAATTGACCTGCCCGAACATAAAAAACGCCCAGCTTTTGACTTTGGTTCCATTTCAAAACAGATGCTGTCAAAATAGGGTCAGCCCCTGTCACATCCACATAATCCCCTGTCAGCCCCATCTGTTCCACTGCTTCCCTACATCCATCTTTCGAAAATTCTCTCATGTCATGGAGAAAACAGCATGGGCAATGGGTTCTCTCCAGTTCTTTTTGTGCAACTTTTTTTCTGTTGACTGGCACTAAAATATGACATTCAATCTGAGGTGGTGACATCTGTTGTGACAGGAAATAAAAAATATCATTCCATTCCGATGCAATTTGATAGACCTCATCCCGATTGTTTGCCACTGCCAAAAAATGTACCTTGGCTGGCTCTAAATGCCACACAGCATAAAGATTATCCCATGCCCTGTCTGTCCATAGTTTCACCACTGTAACAGGTGCATATCTTGTTAAAATAAAAGGAATCATCCGAATGGAACTTCGGTTATGTTCTTTATAGTCGTTTTTTGCCACATACTCCAAAAGTGGCACCATTTTTTCCCGAAGCTGTTCCATTCTGCATTGTGCGGTTTCCATCCTGCCTTGGGTTCTTTTCATCCGTTCCCACAGGTTCTGCCACAGTTTTTGATAAAGAGAAATGGCACTCATTTTGCCTTGCCAAAGCTGCTGTACACTCAACCGAAGTTGATTGGCTAATTGATATGGTGCAGTATCTCGTTCAAAACATCTCTGTATGGTGTACAACAGTGCTTCTATTTCCTTTTTCTGTGCTGCTGCAAGCTGCCCACATTTTACATGGACAGCCAGTGATTGACGGTCACACAAATCCAGTTCCATTCTCGGTCTGTCTGGATGCTCCCAGTCCTTCTCTGTCAAATGGCTGTCTGCACTGCATGGCAACAAAAAGCAGTGTTTTTTCCTCTTTTTGTCTCGGTTGGTCACAGTGGTAGACTGATAGATTTCATCCAAAGAATCAAAAGATGTGTACCCATCCAATACTTTGCCCAGCACCCAGCGATTGTGTTCCTGACATGCCAATTCCTCAATCAATTCAGGCTTTCGCTTCATTCGATTGGAAAATTCCTGTGCCGCCTGATAGAGATTTGGGTTATGGATATGGCAATATCCCAATGTCTGCAATAAATAGACAGCCGCCTCCATATTTGCCTCTGCATGGTAGGGATCTTCCATCATATGGGACTGCTCCTGTGCCGTGGTGGCAGTTCTCATATTCCTTTGATAGACATAGAACAAATTGGATGCAAGACGGCGAAGGAGGGCATAAAGCTCCTGTTGTTTTTCCACAGACAGTTCTTTCTTCGTTTCTTCATGTGTTTCTATTTGAATCTGCCCTGTTGTTTGTATCATAGCAAAAAAACGGGGCATTTTTTCTTGCTCCATTACCTCTGTCAATTGACAAAGCCCTTCCAATCCCTCCTCCACAATGATATAACTTCTCTCTTTGAACCAATATGTTCTCTGTTGTAAGCTGGAATTTGCGATGGATTGAATGTGTAACTGACACATGGGTATCTTGGGCTGTGTTAACATCTGTCCCTCCCGTTGCACCTGTACAAATTCACCCAACGCAGGAGCCGTATTCAGTAATTGGTTTAGGAACTGTTTGCTGTGCTCTGTCAAAACCAACACATCAGGATGATATCTCTGTATCTGTGGCAACAACTTTTTTAGAATCAGCAGCAAGCATTCTTCTGAACCTGCCAGTAAAATGGGTAATGTAGTGTCACCATTTTCTTTCACTCTGATATATCGCCCTGGAGCATACTCAAGCAGCATATAAAGGATTCTCTGAGCAAGTTGTTCCACTATCCTCACTCCTCCTGATTTTGATTGAAGTATATCATGTACTATAAACTCTGTCAATTTGATATAATAAAACACATAATGTAAAATATATTTTGTTTGTTGTATATAAAACATGGGATGTGGTATTGTGATACCACATCCCATTCCTTTAGTTTCGCACTGCAAGCAATGGCTCATTGTTTTCCACATTGACATTCTGGTCCCTCTGGCTGTTTCTCCACCATGCTGCATATTGCAGTCCTTCTGGGTCACACACTGCCACCTGGATACTTGGGTCAGTATAAATATCTTCATACCGACATAACATCAGTTTTTCCCCATTGTAGATGACATCCTGCCAATAGTAGGTTTCCAATCCCGTTTCATTGACATCGCAGTCAATGGTTTTATAAAATTGCCCATCTGTTCCCAGCTCCCACACCTGAACAAACTGGGCTGAAAGGGCTTCTTTTTCCCCCTCTGTTCTGGTCTGGTCACAAATCCGAACAAAATAGTCATTTTTTACATACAAATCTTCATTACCCTGCTGATACTTTTCATCCAAAGAAATGGTCTGTATGGGCTGCATGGTTGCCACATCCAAAACAGTAATCTGGTCCCCAAAGCCACTTCCAGACTGGAGCAGCAATTTTCTGCCGGAATCTGTGAAAAACATTGTTCTCCCTTTTTCCACTTGGTACAATAATTTAATATGTTCTGTATCAATTCTCTGTACCCCGTCT
The DNA here is from genome assembly GCA_944385095.1 of uncultured Oscillospiraceae bacterium. Lineage (GTDB taxonomy): Bacteria > Bacillota > Clostridia > Oscillospirales > Oscillospiraceae > Lawsonibacter. The sequence continues at coordinate 33,744 of CALWVS010000011.1, read as the reverse complement.
TCTACATCAATGATTGGCAAATCATACAATCCATGTTTCGGTGCACCCATTAGGGGGTTTCCTTCTTCATCTTCCCCACTATATAGCATATACCAGCCACCATCCTGACTGGGCAATGTGATGCAGTTCAGAAACGGTGCATCATAAATTTGATAGGATACATTGTAAATCTCACCATTTACACCTTTCCCAATGGAAATTTTTATTTGTTGCTCTCCCACGGGAATTTGAAAAAATTGGTCTGCTTCCTGCCACTCTGTATACCACCATTCCCCATTTTCATTCGGAGACCAGGAAACGCTATCCAATCCCACTGAAAAATAGTCCAAATATTGGGCAAGGGGCAAAATTTCTGTGTGTTCCAGCTCTCCGGCTTGGGTATGGCTTGCCACCTCCTCAATGGCTTTTGCCAGAAAGTCAAGTTCTGTGTATTGTTTTATTTCTAATCCACCACTACTGGACACACCCATATTACTTTGCAGATATAAATTCAAATATGGTTCGATTGGGTTACGATATCGTGTATTTCGACTAGTAAATGAGAAATCTGTATTCCATGTGGGGTTTTCTCCCAAGGTCAGAACCGTATCCCAATGTAAATGCCCATCTGCTGTGGTTAAGCTGCGGATGGAAAAATTTTGTGCTGCACTGCTGTCGCCAAACTTCACTTCCTCTGTATAGGAAATCTCTGTTTCTGTGTGATTGACCCACATGGCACCCCCAGTCAGAATCAAAATACTGATGAAAACCAAGGTCAACAAAAGAGATAAGGTCTTTTTCACAGGTCACTCCTCCTCTCCTGTCAGCTCCTTCAATGCCTTACTCACTCGGTCTGCCTGATAGTGATAGGTCTGTTTCACATAGTCCAACACATTCAAGCCCTGCTCATCCAGTTCTAAGGTGGACACATCTCCCAGAATACTGCCCTGATGGAGCAACACTGCCCGACTGATAAACTCACTGACTTCCTCCAACAGATGGGTGGACAGCAACACGGTTTCTGTTGGCTCCAAAATTCCCAACAGCACCTTGTAAAAATCTTCCCGATTGAATACATCATTTCCTGCAAATGGTTCATCCATTAAAATATAGTCTGCTCCCTGACTGAGCGCTAAAATCACTTCAAACTGGTTCTTCTGTCCAGTGGAAAACCGCCCTACCATCTGTCTCATTGGCAGCTGGAAAAAGTCCATCAAAGCATCAAAGCGCTTGTTCCGAAAGGTTGGAAACTGTCCCTGATAAAATTCTTTGTGTGCCTGTGGGGTCAAATTTGGAAAAAAGGAGTGTTCACATGTGGCAAAACTGAACTTTTCAATATTTTTGTAGGTGATTGGCTGCCCATCCAGTAAAATTTCCCCCTCATAGGGCAAAAAGTTTAAGATACATTTCATCAATGTGGTTTTTCCTGCTCCATTTTCTCCAAACAATCCCACAATCTCCCCCGGATGCAAGGTGAGATTGATTTCTTTTAATGCTGTTTTCTTCCAATACTGTTTCGTCACCTGTTTTAATTCCAACATGGAAAATCCCTCCTTACCAAATACTCCAAAGTGCAGTCCATGATACTGGTGGCAGATTGGTAGACGGCGTTCCAAACCAGTAGATGAGAAAATCTATCTGCCACAACAGAAAGCCCTCTGTCAAAAAAAGGATGCTTCCAAATACAGGAAGGGAAAAACATCGCTTTGGATACTCATATGGATTGGGTAGCCGACGCATCAGATAGACACTTTTGCTTTCTCTGTGGTGCATCTGCCAGTAGTACCACCCCAATACTACCATGGCAAGTGCTGCCATCCAACAGCCATACAATCCACGTCCCAACAGCACTTGAAATGGTTCTATGATGTTGTCGGTCAGCTCCCGAACCCCTCTCTCAAAGGTATACAGTGCTTCTCGTGCCGATAGATACCGAACCAGATAACCACCATTCACCACAAATCCAGCCAACAGCCCAAGCAGAATCGCCCGTTTTGCCCATCTTGGGTCAGCTCCTACTGGAATCCATCTTGCAATCCCATTCATGTTTTTCCCTCCCCTCTCATTTCGGTCAGTTTTGCTGCCATCATAAAGACCAGACAAAACGCCAAGCCACTTAATGCCTTTCCCAGTACATCACTTCCAAAACTGCCAAACTCAAATCCAGTACACAGTGCCACAATCAAAATTCCAATGGGACGTTTTCCATACCAAACAGACACGGCTCCCAATCCAGAACCAATTCCCAGACAGAGGTAGAGCACCACAGTAGACACCAGACTGACTGTATCTGCCAATGGCATCAGACGATGGAAATAATAACTGAAATAGCTGGCTACAAATATCGTCTGGGTATGTATCATTTCTGTGACTGCCATATGCTGATAACCAACGCAAACCAGCAATACCACCAATAACTGTACAGCCCAGCACAACAGCATCACCAACACACCATACAACACAAACCACCATTTTACGGTCCACTTTGGCACAGGCAACCGCTCCATAGTGTAATAAATCCCAGAACCACTGCACAAATAGGTCACAGTGGCTACCACCCCTGTCAATGCAATGCCACCTGCCCAGCGAAAAAAACGACCATCCAACAGTGTTTCCAAGGCAATGGCAGAATCTGCTCTCAACGTTCCATAGGCAACCCCCAACTGTATCACTGCCATGACACTTAGTATCATAACCACCCATTGCAATGAATGGCGGGCAGGTAAATAGAGTAATGAAATCTGCCGTTTCATCTCAAACTTCCTCCTCCCATAGTCGTTCTACCAGTCCTACCACCTGTGTACAGCTTAACCCCATTGCCTGCATTTGTTTGATAAACTGTCTGGCATGGGCGTCTGGCAACTGCTGTTCCAAACATTGTACCTGCTCTCTGGTTACTGATACACAACTTTTTGCCCCCACATGAGACACAATCAACCCCTCCTCCTCCAATATGTGAAATGCTTTTTGTATGGTATTGGGATTGACACCCAACAGGGCTGATAAGGTACGTCTGGATGGCAATTCCTCTCCATCCTGCACTGTTCCGGCTGCAATTCCCATTTTTAAATGGTGGATAATCTGTAAATAGATGGGGCTGCCTTCCTCCAATTTCATATCTTCAAAGGAAACCATAGAGCACCTCCTCCCGTTTCAGTGTATTATAAGAGTAATACACTTTCTAACTGTATTATATCAATAGTACACTTTACTGTCAAGAAAAAAGAAAGCCTCTGAATCACCTTCAGAGACTTTCTGTTCTTATTCATAACGAAGTTCCATCACCACCAACTCTGGGCGGTTGTTGACGCGCAAGGGAAACAGACTGTTTCCCAGCCCTCTGCTCACTACCATAGTGGTATTGTTCTGCTGGAACACACCAGCATCATAGGTGGGAAGCACACCTTGACCGGGAGCATACAGCCCACCCACAATGGGAAGCCGCATTTGCCCGCCGTGGGCATGACCACAAAATACCAAATCTACTCCCTGTTCTGCATAAACGTCAAAATATTCTGGTCGATGTGCCAAAAGAATGGTATATCCATCTGGTGGCAACGCCTTTGCGAGTAATTTTTGCACAACTTCCGGTTTTACTTCCTGTGCATAGAATTTAGGGTCAAAAATACCTGCAATCTGAATATATTGCCCATCCTTTTCAATAGATAACCACTCATTCGCCAGTATTTGTACACCCAATTCCTCAAGACCCTCTCGCAGCTCTGGAAAGGCATCAATTCTTGACTCGTGGTTTCCTGCTACATAATAACACGGTGCAATTTCCACTGCACAGGCAGCAAACGCAAGAGCAATTTCCAGATTGGTGCGACGGGAATCAATTAAATCTCCTGTGATCACAATCATGTCCGGCTTTGCTTCCTGTATTTTTTTCAGTAATGTCTGATTGTCTTTTCCAAATGCTGTATTATGGAGGTCAGATACCTGAACAATACGATAATGTTCAAATGCTTCTGGCAATTTTGAACATGTGAATGTGTAATTGGTCACTGTAATGGCACAATTCCCCCAGAGTAGTGCAGCAGTTAAAGCAGTTGTTGCAATGCCTGCCCCTATGATTGCATATTTTTTATGATTCTGTTGTTTCATCTGCATTCCTCACTTCTTTCAAGCTGTCACTTTACTATCCTATTACAGCAATGCTGTTTCTATGATACTACAGATTATTTTGTTTGATTGTCATATGCTGTCTGATGAATATGATGGAATCCACCAACTGACTGTCATTATAATATTGTTATTGATAAAAAGCAACTTTGAATACCTGATTCTCCCTTTGAAAATAGGAAAACCACAGAAAGATTCCACTATAATAGAACCATTCCTGTGGTTTTGATACAAACAATCTTGTACTGTCTATTTTCTTGTTTTCAGTCTTGCCATTGCCCGTGCCAATGCTGCTTTGGAATGGTAGTATTCATGAATGCTCTGCTTCTGTCTCAACCGTTCCTCAGCCCGCTGTTTTGCCTCCTGTGCACGGTTAAAGTCAATTTCCTCCGGTCGCTCTGCGGTACTCACCAATAAGATTGCATAATCTGGTTTAATTTCTGCAAATCCTGCCCCTACAACCACATGCTGCCAGTCCTCGTCTACCTGATAGTAGAGTTGCCCAGGCTCAATGGCTGTAACAACTGGCTCATGATTGGCATAGACTCCCATCTGTCCATCTACTGCTGGCAGAATCAGGGCTTGGGCAGGTCCTGTGTAAAATTGCTTTGTCGGTGTGATAATTTCCAGATAAAAGTGTTTTGGATTGTCCATTTTACACCGCTCCCATCTGTTTTGCCTTTTCTATCACCTCGTCAATGGTTCCTACATTGCTGAATGCTGCTTCTGGGTAGTGGTCTGCCTCTCCGCTTAAAATGACTTCAAAAGAGCGCAGCGTGTCCTCCAGCTTGACATATCGCCCTTCCAGCCCAGTAAACTGTTCTGCCACAGAAAAGGGCTGGGAGAAGAACTGCTGAATCCGTCTTGCACGTTCTACGGTTCGGCGGTCTTCCTCGGAAAGTTCCTCCATACCTAAAATGGCAATGATGTCCTGTAATTCTCGATAACGCTGTAACAGTTCCTGTGTACTGCGTGCAATTCGATAATGTCTCTCCCCTACCACTTCTGGTTCCAGAATACGGGAAGTGGACTCCAATGGGTCAACGGCTGGATAAATACCCTGTTCCACAATCTTACGGGACAGCACGGTTGTGGCATCCAAATGGGCAAATGTCGTAGCAGGTGCTGGGTCAGTCAAATCGTCTGCTGGCACATAAACTGCCTGTACTGATGTAATCGAACCACTTTTGGTAGAAGTAATCCGCTCCTGTAAGGCACCCATCTCATTGGCAAGGGTGGGTTGATAGCCAACGGCTGATGGCATACGCCCCATCAGTGCGGAAACTTCAGAACCGGCCTGTACATAACGGAAAATATTATCAATAAACAGCAGTACATCCTGCTGTTGTCTGTCTCGAAAATACTCAGCCATGGTCAAACCAGTCAGTGCCACACGCATTCTGGCCCCTGGTGGCTCATTCATCTGCCCAAACACCAGAGCTGTTTTTTCAATAACACCGGACTCTGTCATCTCACGCCATAAATCGTTGCCCTCACGGGTGCGCTCTCCCACACCGGTGAAAATAGAATATCCTCCGTGCTCTGTAGCAATGTTGTGAATCAGTTCCTGAATGAGAACTGTCTTTCCCACACCTGCGCCACCGAACAGACCAATTTTACCACCTTTTGCATAGGGAGCCAACAAATCTATGACTTTAATTCCAGTTTCAAAAATATCCACCACTGGACGCTGTGTCTCAAAGGCTGGTGGCTTTCGATGGATACTCCACTGTTCTGTCTCTTTGACTGGCTCTCCACCGTCAATCACATCACCCAATACATTGAACATACGTCCCAGTACGCCCTCACCTACTGGCACTGAAATAGGCTTTCCCAGTGCTGTCACTTCCATACCGCGTCCCAAACCTTCACTGGGGGAGAGCATAATGCAGCGCACTGTATTTCCACCAACATGTTGAGCAACTTCCATCACCTGTCGATTGTCATCCCGCTCCACTTCCAGTGCTTCCTTAATCTGTGGCAAAGTGGTTTGAAATTCTACATCTACTACAGGTCCCATGACCTGTACAATTTTCCCTTTGTTCACCTGTATCCCTCCTCTATTGTGCCGCCTGTGCACCGCCGACCACCTCTGTAATTTCCTGGGTAATGGCAGCCTGTCTGGCACGGTTATATGATAAACGAAGGCTTTGCAACATATCTCTGGCATTGTCACTGGAGGATTTCATGGCAGTCATACGGGAATTTTGTTCTGAACAATAGGACTCCACCAGTGCCCCAAAAATATCCCCTTTTACATACCCCGGTACAAGCCGGTTCATCACCGCCTTTGTAGATGGCACATAGCTGACACGCTGGCGATAATGGGTATCTTCTCGATATTTTTTAAATACCTTTGGGTCAAGGGGCAGCAATTTATGGCACAATGTCTCCATATGAAAGGAATCTATCATTTTTGTAAAAATCAAATACACCTCATCCAGGCTGCCTTCCAAAAACCGGTCCAGCATCAGTTCTCCAATGTCTCTGGATCTTGTCACTGTCGGATTTTGGGCTGTGTACAGAAATTCTGTATCAATCTCCATCCCATGTTCCTGAAAATAGGTACGCCCAGATTGTCCTACCACAAACAGTTTCACATTGGAACACTGTTTCATCTTCTGTTCTGCCAGTTTAATCACATTATGGTTATAAGCCCCTGCCAGTCCTTTATCTCCTGTGACTACAATAAATCCCGTGGTACGTTTTTCCACTGGCACTTCTGGTCGCTTATCAAAAAATACATGCTCAATTTCTGGGGAATGGTAGAGAATATCTGAGATGGTACTCTCAATTTTCTCAAAATATGGCTCCACATCGTTGAGCTGCTGTCTTGCCTTGCGGAGATTTGCTGAGGAAATGAGATACATGGCATTGGTAATTTTCAAAGTCTGCTCCACACTTTTCATGTGGTTGCGAATTTCCTTCATGCTTGCCATCAGGCGTTCACCTGCTTTTTCAGTCGTTCCACCACTGTACGGATGGTTTCAGCTGTTGTTGCACTGAGCACCCCTGTCTCATCTACCTCTGTCACGACCTTTTCATGTTCCCGAAGCATTTCATGTACTACATCTTCTGCAAAGGATTGCACCTTCTCCAGTGGCACATCATCCAACAGACCATTGGTAGCTGCATAGAGAATGATTGCCTGATGACTGACAGACAGTGGGTGATAAAGGGGCTGTTTGAGCAATTCCAAAAGCCGCTTTCCATGGTCTAATGCCTGTTGTGTGGCTTGATCCAAATCAGAAGCGAACTGTGTAAATACCTCTAACTCACGAAAACGTGCCAAATCAATGCGCAGGGTGCCTGCTGTCTTTTTGATTGCCTTTGTCTGAGCTGCACCACCTACACGGGATACAGACAAGCCCACATTCACAGCGGGTCGCTGCCCTGCAAAAAATAGGTCACTTTCCAAATAAATCTGACCATCTGTAATGGAAATCACATTCGTGGGAATATAGGCAGACACATCCCCTGCCTGTGTCTCAATGATGGGCAGGGCAGTCATGGAGCCGCCTCCATACTCCTTTGTCAGACGACAAGCCCGCTCCAGCAACCGGGAATGGAGATAGAACACATCGCCAGGGTATGCTTCACGCCCTGGAGAACGCTTCAGCAACAAGGATAACGCACGATATGCCACAGCATGTTTGGATAAATCATCGTAGACAATCAATACATCTTTTCCCTTGCTCATGAAATATTCCCCAATTGCAGCACCGGAGTAAGGCGCAATATACTGCATGGGAGCGGATTCACTGGCAGTAGAGGACACAATGATGGAATAGTCCATTGCACCATGCGTTTTGAGTGTGTTCTGAATTCGTGCCACTGTACTTGCCTTCTGTCCAATGGCTACATAGATACAGATGACATCCTTTCCTTTCTGATTGAGGATGGTATCCACGGCAATGGCAGTCTTTCCAGTCTGTCTGTCTCCAATAATCAGCTCACGCTGTCCTCTGCCAATGGGAACCATGGCATCAATTGCCATAATTCCTGTCTGAAGGGGTACATTCACTGGCTCTCTTGTGACCACGCCACTGGCTTCATGCTCAATTGGTCTTGTCTCACTGCTTGGAATCTCACCCAGTCCATCAATAGGACGTCCCAGCACATCCACCACACGACCAATCAAGCCATCTCCTACTGGAATATCAGCTGCACGCCCTGTGCGTGTGACCACAGTTCCTTCCTGTACCCCTTCTTCACTGCCCAGAAGCACCACACCCACACTGTCACGTCCCAGATTCATCACCATGCCAGATGTTCCTGTATCAAATGTCACCAGTTCACCATAGACGGCACGGTCCAGACCATAGACCGTTGCAATGCCATCTCCTACTTCCAGTACAGTTCCTGTCTCACTTTGACGTACACGGGTGTCATAATTCTGGATTTCTTCCTTTAGAATGGAAACAATCTCCTCCGGTTTCATATTCACACCATTCGCCTCTCTTTCATCTGTCCAGCCAACCCCCGTAACACGCCCCGGACACTTTTGTCATAGGTAATCCCATCTAGTTCCAATAAAAAGCCGCCCAGCAATTCAGGCTCTATCACAAATTGAAATTGAATCTCCTGTTTGTGATGCAAACGGCACAATACCTTTGCCAATGCCTGTTGCTCCTGCTGGTCTGGAATCTGAACACAGTGCATGGTACACTGTGCACAGCCATGCTCAGAACATGACAACTGCTCCAATTCCTTCAAAATTTCCGGTAATTGTTTCAGTCGTCCCTTCTCTACCAGAAGTTTATAAAAAGACAAATAGACCTGTTCTGATTGCAGGTCAGGCAATCGCTTTAAAATATGTTCTTTTTCTTTCACCTGGAGCACAGGAGAACACAGTGCCTCCCAGAGTGGGGGTTGCTGAATCAAATCATATGCAATTTGACAAAACACCTCTGTCCTCTGGTCCAATTCATACAGTGCTTTGGCATATCGCTTGGCGATTTCACTCATGAATGTTCCCCCACTTCCAGTAAAAATGCGTCAATCATTGCTTTTTCCTGTTGTGTGTCTATCTGACGACAGGCAACTTTTTCAGCTGCCATCAATGCAAGAGACGCCACTTCACTGCGTACACCTTGCAGCATTTCTGCACGCTGTTGGGCAATTTGCCCCTCTGCCTCTTTTTGAATTCGCTGACTTGCTTTTTGTGCCTCCTGTACCTTGCTTTCATAGAGCCGCTGTCCACGCAGTCTTGCATCTGCCACCATACGCTCTGCCTCATCTCGTGCCTGAGCAAGCTGTTGCTCATAGTTTACCTTCAGTTCCTGCGCCTCTGTTCTCTCCTGCTGAGCAATCTCCAGCTCCTGCTGGATTTTTTGGGCGCGCTGTTCCAGAATGGCATTCACACGCCCAAACAGAAATTTTCTAAGAAACAGGTACAAAACAACCAGATTGATGAGTGTAAACAAAATGGTGGAACCTTGAAATTCCAGCATCTAGCACACCACCTTTAACCCATAAAGAGAATCAAAAGTGCAGTGATAAATCCAAAGATTGCAGTACCTTCTGCCATTGCACAGCCCAAAAGCAGCGCACTGTTGATTTTTCCTGATGCCTCTGGCTGACGGGCAATGGCCTCACTGGCTTTCCCTGTGGCAATTCCAATTCCAACTCCAGCTCCAATCCCTGTAAAAACAGCAACTCCAGCAGCAATGATTCCAATAGACATAGTCAATTCCTCCTTATTTCAGTTCCTTTTTACTCTTCTTCTTTGATTCCTTCCCCAATGAACAGGGTGGTTAAAAAGACAAAGACTACCATTTGAATGGTTCCATCAAACAAATCAAAATAAATACTGAATATACCGGGCAGTACCACTGGTATCACAAATTTCAGCATTTCCATCACAATAAATGCCCCTAAAATGTTTCCAAACAGTCGCATACACAGGGCAAGCGGACGCACAAAAACTTCCATCAGATTGATTGGTAACAGTAACGGCATTGGTTCTGCAAATTTTTTCAAACCACCCAGCAACCCATTGTATCGAAATTGTGCTCCATAGATGAGAAAAAAGCTAATCAACGCAAGGGATGCGGTGACGCTGATATCCTTTGTTGGTGGAGCCACCCCGAAAATCCCAATCAAATTGGCAGTAATCAGATATAAAGCCAAAGTTCCAATGATGGGAGCAAACCCTTTCCAATGTGTCCCTATATTTTCCTGCACAAAATGGTTGAGAAATTCAATGGTGCCTTCCAACGCCAACTGCCCCTTCTTTGGGTGTTCCATCTTCAGGTTACGGGTCAGGATCAGCGTAGCCCCCATTAAAATCAATAAAACAATCCAACTTATCACCACAGAATTTGCAACTGGAATCCCATTTCCGATAGGAATAGTGAACATGATTTCATTTCCCAGTTCCTCTGTCAACATCTCCTGAAATGCTTCCATACACATCACCTCCCTCTGTGCGATGACATCATAAACCCACTTTCTCTTTTTGCCTACCCTTACGAACGTAAAAAAAATACACCAATGTTCCATAGGTGAGTCACAGCACAGTTTCTGTTATCTTCGAGTTTTTGATAAAAGTCTTTCTTTTCCCCCTTTTTACAACAGTTTCTATCAGCAATTTAGAAATATTTCACCATGCCCAGATGAATCATGCCACATTTTTCCTTTCCACATAATTGTGACTATCTCTAAATCTCTTTGAAATTGTTTCCATTCTATTCTGTGACATTCTCACAAATATGATATAAAATTCAAAATAAATCCCTCATTTGACAAAAATGACTTCTTTTTCTATACTATAGAGTAAAAAAGGGGGGATTTTTATGGATAAACCAAAGGGACATACCATTCGCAGCCAGTTGACATGGCTCAGTCTCATCAGCGTTCTTGTTGCAGTCTCTCTCTGCTTACTTGGTACCATCTATCTTACATTACGGGAAAAACAAGGTGCAATCGACCAAAACCTAATCAATAATGCAACCATTTTATCTCATACGCCTCTTGTGAAAGATACCTTCACACTTGGGCAAACCTCCTCTGAAACCATCTCTTTTCTGGATACTGTCATTCAAAACACATCTGGAGTAGATTTAATTTTACTGGCTGATTCCCACAATACCTTACTCTATGCCCCTACTCACAGTCTCATCGGTTCCTCTTATGTTGGAAGTGTACAACAACAGGCACTTCTTGGGGCATTTCCCTACACTTCTGATGATACTGGTTTAACGGGTATGGAACATGCCGCATATGCCCCTGTTTATGACAGTACAGGAGCAGTTTCCGGTTTCGTTATGGTGGGTATCTATGCACACAATATGATGGATTTGGCAATGGATGCCAGTATTCGTATGATTTTTATCGGTGTACTGGCTGCACTGGTTGGGTTCTTTCTGGCTCTGCGTCTTTCCGAGCGCATCAAACGCACCTTGATGGGCTATGAACCTGAAGCCCTGAAACAACACTATCTACAACGTGATGACATTTTGGAGGCACTGGAGGAAGGAATCCTTGCCATTGACAAAACTGCCCACATCACCTATCTGAACCGCTCTGCTGCACAGATGCTTTCTTTGGATTATGACCATGCTTTGGGGGCTCCTCTCCACACCATCTATCCAAATTCTACCCTGAATTTGATTTTGAAACACAAACGCCCAGAATATAATGTGGCTATGAAATCCCTGAGTAATGTCCAAATTCTTGCCGACCGCCTGCCACTTTATGAAAATGGTGCATTGGTAGGGGCAGTGAGTATTTTTCGTAACCGCACAGAAGTAACCAAATTGGCAGAGGATTTGACTGGGGTACAGCATATGGTGGATGCCATGCGGGCCTACACCCATGAATTTATGAATAAACTTCATGTAATTTTAGGACTTTTAGAAGTGGGAGACAGTCAGCGTGCACAGGAATATATTATGGACACCACCCGTACCCAACAGGATGCCATTGGTCGTATTATCCATCAAATCAAATCCCCTTCTGTTGCCGCACTTCTGGTTGGAAAAACCAGCCGAGCCAATGAACTTGGGATTCATCTTACCCTAGACAGAGAAAGTACCCTATCTGAAACACATGATTGGATTCCTGCTGATGTCTACATCACTATTTTGGGGAATCTGATTGAAAATGCCATAGAAAATTTAAATCGTCCAAATTGCCCTACCAAAGAAATTACAATCAGTATTTTTGAGCAGCCTGATTCTATTCTTTTATGTGTAGAAGACACTGGTACTGGTATTCCACCTGAGTGTCGCAATCGTCTTTTTCAATGTGGTGTCAGCACAAAAGGCAAAAATCGTGGTACTGGTCTGTCCCTTGTGGCAGATTTAGTGGAGACCTACCATGGGCAAATTCGAGTAGAATCAGAGTGTGGCGCTGGTTCTGCCTTTCTTGTAACCTTTCAAAAACCAACCTATTTTTCAAAATGAAACAGGGGTGAACCTAGATGTATCGTGTGGTTATTGTAGAAGATGACCCTATGATTTCCCAACTAAACTACCAATATATTCAAAAGGAACCTGATTTTCATGTGGTCAATCGCTGTAAAACTGGAAAGGAAGCATTACAGTGGCTAAAAAAATATCAGGCGGATTTACTGATTTTAGATGTCTATATGCCCATTATGTCTGGATTAGAGTTGCTGCATACACTAAGAACCATGGACTCCCCCATTGATGTCATTATGGTCACTGCTGCCAATGACCCTGAGACAGTGGATACTTTGTTCAAATTGGGGGCTATTGACTACCTTGTCAAACCATTCACCTATGAGCGATTTCATATGGCGTTGGAACAATTTTTACGCCGTAAAAAAATGCTAAACTGTGCAACTGTACAGCAATCAGCACTGGATCAAATTTTCTCAACACCTCATTCCGCTCCCCCACCCAAAGGCTTACAGGAGAACACCTTACATAAAATCCGTACTTGTCTCTCTGCTGCAACTGCTCAACAGGGCTTTCCCAGTGAAACACTTGCATCGGAAACAGGGCTTTCTGTTGTGACCATCCGCAGATATATGAATTATTTAGTAGAATGTGGTGAAGTTGCAAGCACCATTAAGTATGATACAGGGGGACGTCCATGCCGTGTCTATCATTTGCTTTCTTAAAAATTTTCGCAACGAAACACCATTTTATTTTCCGTGTCTATCTCAACGATAGACACGGTTTTATTTTATACCCCGTCTTTTAAAAATTTGTTTGAATTTTCTTTTCGTTGTTATAACAACATACAGTAGAGCAAAAAAGGGCTATGATAGGGTCAATAGCATAACAGGAGGTACATTTATGAACTTCAAACACATCACCCCATCTGAGGTGTTATCGTTAAAAGAACAGATTGCTTATCAGGAAGGGCAAATTGTCAGCAAAACACTGGTGCAAAACAGTGCCATCAGTATGACTTTATTCTCCTTTTCCAAAGGGGAAGAAATTAGCACACATGCATCTGGTGGAGATGCCTTTGTCATCTGTCTGGATGGAGTTGGCAGAATTACAATTGATGGTGCTGCACATATTTTACATGAGGGAGAATCCATCGTCATGCCAGCTGGTCATCCCCATGCCGTATTTGGTGAAGAAGCATTTAAAATGTTACTCATTGTGGTATTCTGAAAGGAGAATGTTTGAAATGGAGCACAAAATGTTTTGTTATCAGTGTCAGGAAACCGCAGGCTGCAAAGGCTGTACTATGGTAGGTGTCTGTGGGAAACAGCCAGATGTGGCCGCTATGCAAGATTTACTGGTCTATGTCACAAAAGGGATTTCCTGTGTCACCACTGCACTGCGTAAAGAGGGAAAATCAGTTTCTCATCAAGTCAACCACTTAATTACACGCAACCTTTTTGTCACCATCACCAATGCCAACTTTGATAAATCCAGCATTGAAACCTGTATTCAAGTCACTTTGGATACCAAAAAAGGTCTGCTTTCTCAGCTGGAGTGTACTTCTCATTTGCCAGAGGCTGCTCTTTGGGATGGTTCTGGTGACTGGAATGAAAAAGCGAAGCAGATTGGCGTTCTTTCTACCAAAGATGAAGACATCCGCTCCCTGCGTGAACTGATCACCTACGGTTTGAAGGGACTGTCTGCCTATTCCAAACATGCCAACGCCCTGTTACAGGACAATGAAGAAGTAGACGCTTTCTTACAGCGTGCACTGTCTGCCACATTGGATGACAGCCTTTCTGTGGATGATTTGGTGTCTCTCACATTGGAAACAGGAAACTATGGTGTCTCCGCTATGGCTCTGTTGGATCAAGCCAATACTTCAGCCTATGGCAACCCAAAAATCACCACCGTCAACATTGGGGTAGGAAAAAATCCTGGTATTCTGGTTTCTGGTCATGACCTGCGAGATTTGGAGATGTTGCTGGAGCAGACACAGGGAACTGGTGTGGATGTCTATACCCATTCTGAAATGCTGCCTGCCCACTACTACCCTGCATTTCAGAAATACCCCAACTTTGTGGGCAACTATGGCAACGCTTGGTGGAAACAAAAAGAGGAATTTGAGGCATTCAATGGTCCCATTTTGATGACAACCAACTGTATTGTTCCCCCAAAAGACAGTTATAAAAACCGTCTCTATACCACTGGTGCAGCAGGGTATCCAGGCTGCCAGCACATTCCTGGTGAAATTGGGGAGACAAAAGATTTTTCCGCTTTGATTGAACATGCAAAACAGTGCCCACCTCCCACAGAACTGGAAACAGGTTCCATTGTAGGCGGTTTTGCCCATGCTCAGGTATTTGCTCTGGCTGATAAGGTAGTAGAAGCTGTCAAAAGTGGCGCGATTCAGAAATTTGTGGTTATGGCTGGCTGTGATGGTCGTGCAAAAAGTCGTGATTATTATACTGAGTTTGCAAAGGCATTACCACATGACACAGTGATTTTAACTGCCGGCTGTGCAAAATATCGATATAATAAGCTGGGGCTTGGAGACATTGGCGGTATTCCCCGTGTTTTGGACGCTGGACAGTGCAACGACTCCTATTCTCTGGCAGTGATTGCACTGAAACTCAAGGAGATTTTTGCACTCAATGACATCAACGAATTGCCCATCGTTTATAACATTGCATGGTATGAACAAAAGGCTGTCATTGTGCTCTTGGCTCTGCTGTCTCTGGGTGTGAAAAATATCCATCTTGGTCCTACCCTGCCCGCTTTCCTTAGCCCCAATGTGGCAAAGGTACTGGTAGAAAACTTCGGTATTGCAGGAATTGGCAGTGTAGAAGATGACATCAACCTGTTTTTTGGGAATACAGCATCCTAACTTGATTATATAAATCAAACAGGGTTTCCATCTGCATAAAACAGATGGAAACCCTGTAGCCTTTTATCCCTAATCTTTGTCAAACATACTACACAACAGCATGGTTACACATGGACCTTATGAAACACTTTCTTTCCCTTTTTCACCATCAATCCATCACCAGCAAAGGCATCCTGAGGATAAGTGACAGTGGCAGTTTCCACTTTCTCACCATTCACTTCTACACCACCCTGTTCCACCAGACGGCGTGCCTCTTTCTTGGATGGAGCCAGTTTACATTTGATCATCAAATCCAAAATACCAATCACACCATCGTTAAAATCTTCACCAGACAGAACCGTGGTGGGCACATTGCTCATATCGCCGCCACCTACAAACAGGGCTTTTGCAGCCTCCTGAGCCTTGTCCGCTTCCTCTTTCCCATGAACAAGGGCAGTCAGCTCATAGGCAAGAATTTCCTTGGCTTTGTTCAGCTGGCTTCCCTCCCAACTGTCCATCTCATCAATCTGCTCAATGGGCAGGAAGGTGAGCATTCTCAGACATTTGAGTACATCTCCGTCCCCTACATTGCGCCAGTACTGATAGAACTCATAGGGACTTGTCTTATTGGGGTCAAGCCACACAGCACCCTTGGCAGTCTTACCCATTTTCTTGCCCTCAGAGTTCAAGAGCAGAGTGATGGTCATAGCGTGGGCATCCTTGCCCAGCTTTTTACGAATCAATTCAGTGCCACCCAGCATATTAGACCACTGGTCATCACCACCAAACTGCATATTGCAGCCGTAGTGCTGGAACAGGTAGTAGAAGTCGTAGGACTGCATAATCATATAGTTGAACTCTAAGAAGGACAGTCCCTTTTCCATGCGCTGCTCATAACATTTGGCTCTAAGCATGTTATTGACAGAGAAGCAGGCACCCACATCACGCAGTACCTCAATATAGTTGAGCTTCATCAGCCAATCTGCGTTGTTAATCATCATGGCTTTTCCTTCGCCAAACTCAATAAACCGCTCCATCTGCTTTTTGAAACAGTCGCAGTTGTGCTGGATGGTCTCCACTGTCATCATGGAACGCATATCAGTACGACCGGATGGGTCGCCAATCATACCAGTACCACCGCCAATCAGGGCAATGGGGCGGTTGCCTGCCATTTGCAGACGCTTCATCAGGCACAAAGCCATAAAGTGCCCAACATGGAGAGAATCCGCAGTGGGGTCAAACCCAATATAAAACACTGCTTTTCCCTCGTTGATCATTTTGGAGATTTCCTCCTCATTTGTGACCTGAGCAATCAGACCTCTTGCCTTTAATTCTTCGTAACAAGTCATTTTATTTCTTCTCCTTTATATTCCAACTGATATTGACGAATTTGTGCTAAATTGTAGCCTACTACACCTATGATGACAATAGCTGCACCAACAATGGCGAAGTGCCCCACCATCTCTCCGTAAAAAAGAGCCACCAAAATGGGATTGAGAATGGGTTCAATCCCAGAAATCAGACAAGCAGTCACCGGTGTGGTCACAGCCAAACCAATGGTCAATAAAATGTAGGCAAGTGCAACCTGAAATACACCCAACAAGATGATGCTGACAATGGCTTGTGGTGGAAACTCTGTCTCCTGCAACAAAAATGGTAAACCTGTCAATGCAGACAACACATCTCCCCAAAATACGGAAGAAATGGCATCACTATCCGGCATATCATTCATCATAAATACACCTGCATATGCCACGCCGGACAACAGAGCCAAAAAGTTTCCCAGTCCTCCACCCATTTCCAGACTGTCCACAAAAAAGAACAAAATACCACCAAACACAGCAAGACAGGCAATACAATCCAGCTTTTTCGGCTTTTTATGGAAAAACAGGGCAGAAAACAGCAATACAAAAATCGGAGCTGTAAACTGTAAAATAATAGCGTTGGCTGCGGTGGTCAGCTTGTTGGCAACTGCATAGAGAGAATTTGCCCCAAATACACACAACGCCCCCAGTAAAATCCATCGGTTAAACCGCAATGGATGTTTCACCAGCATCAAATAAAGACCAATGACCACCAGTGCAATGGCAGTACGCCCCCCATTGATGGACATACCACTCCATGGAATCACTTTGATACACAGTCCACCAATGCTGTAAAGAACCGCCGAAATAGCAACAAATATGGTTCCTAATTTTCTTGTCACTTACACTCCCCCTGTTCTCATGCAAAAAGCCCTCTGTCCGATTCACCGGACAGAGGGCATTGTTCATGCGGTACCACCTCTGGAACACAGTCTCCTCACAGAAAACTGCCTCAGGAAGTCATAAAACTTCTCATGCTGTAACGGGCACACCCGACCTGTCCCCTACTGTGCCTATCTCCTGGCAGTTCAGGCGGCTGCTCCAAGGGGTAATTTCTCCCAAAAGTCTGTCCTCTTTCCACCAACCAGAGGCTCTCTGTCAACAGGCATCTTTTGGAATACTGTTCCTCATCTACGCAGTGTGGCAACTGTACCATATTTTCTCCCCATTGTCAATCCCCTTTCTCTTTTTCATGCGAAAAAAACCACTGGCAGAACTGGAAAAGATGTGCTATGATAAGAGGCGTGTACTACTATATTTGAAAGAGGAAAGGAACCAAGGCATGGCAACCACTCATAAGAAAACCCAAGGAGGAAAACGTGTGGCATCCTCCTCCACCCAAAAGAAAAGAACCTCAACCTCCAGCCGTTCCAAAGGCACGAAAGGAAAAAAACAGCCAGCCCAATCCCCCATTCGCCGGGAAGTTGGGGCATTTATCTGTCTTGTTCTTGCAATTTTCTCTGTTTTTGGCTGTTTCCATATGGATGCACTATTTTTAAACTTTTTTTCTGCTGCCATCAAAGGGCTGATTGGCTACGGCTTTTGGCTGATGCCATGTGTGTTTTTACTGGCAAGTTTTATCCTGTTTTTTCATCGAGGTAGACCAGTGATAGGTCGGCTGGTCTGTACTTTTGTTCTACCCATACTGTTGGCATGTGTGATTCACGCCATCAGTGGAACCACTACCCCGTGGGCTGAAAGTTGGTTTCAGACTACATGGCAAAGTGGTCAGGAGCTGAAAAGCGGGGGGGTACTATCTGGTGTATTGGCACAAGGGTTTTCTCAAATCTTCAGCCGACCAGGTGCCAGTGTGATTTTCGTATTGGGTCTGTTGCTCACTGGTCTGGGAGCATTTAACTGGACTGTGGTAGATGTGGCTGACTGGTTTATGAGCCGTCCAAAATATGAACCACAGGAAAAACCAGAACGACCCATCAAAGAACACAAAGCCCCCAAACGGGTACAAAAATCAGAACCAGAACATCGCATGCCACTGCGTGCTGAGTTTGATGTACCTATGGACGGAGAGGCTCCCTATCAGCCCAAGCGTCAGTCAAAGAAAAAGGGCTTTTTTGACAAAACTCCGGGAGTTCCCACTCCAGACCAGTTTTTGATGCAGGCAATGGCAAGTCAAGGAAAAAAGACGGCTCCCCCTGTGGAAGAAACTCCTGTTCAGGTGGAACCAGAGCAGCCTCATTCCTCTGTTCCTCCTGTGATTGAGGAACCTGCACCAGTAATGACCAAACCAGAACCTGTAATAGAAGAACCACCCATCCCTGCTGCAATTGAGGAATATCCAGCTTATCCCTCTGACGCTGACATAGTTGAGGAAGTGATTGAGGAAGAACCACCATCTATTCCCACAACACAAGAGCCTGAACCTGTTGTTCCTACCACTACAAAATTCCCAGAAATTATACGGGAACCTGCGGTATCCCGTGAACCTCCCAGACCTGCCCAAACTGCTCCCACTCCACCTGCTCCAAAAACAGAAACAAAATTTTATATGGCAGGTACAGAGGGACAACCCTACCAATATCCCCCTTTGACTTTGCTCAAAGCAGGAAAAGGAGACTTTGGAGGGGAAGCTCTGGTGGAGTTGAACGCCAACAAACAGCGTTTGTCTGATACCATCCGTTCTTTTGGCATTGATGCCAACATCATCAATGTAACAAGGGGACCATCTGTTACACGGTATGAGTTGGAACTGGATGCAGGGGTACGGCTCAATAAACTCACCAATCTGTCCGATGATATTGCCCTGTCTTTAGGTGCAACTGGAGTACGTATTGCCCCAATTCCAAACAAAATTTCCATGGTAGGAGTAGAAGTACCCAACAAGGTGGTGTCTCCTGTCCCCATTCACACCGTTCTCTCCTCCAAGGAATTTCAGGAGAGCACTTCCAAGGTATCCTTTTCTGTGGGCAAGGACATTACTGGTCGCTGTGTGGTGGGCAACATTGCCAAACTGCCCCACCTGCTCATTGCTGGTACTACTGGTTCTGGTAAATCTGTGTGTACCAACTCCCTGATCATTTCTCTACTCTATAAATCCAGCCCAGAAGAAGTGCGCCTTATCATGGTTGACCCCAAAATGGTGGAATTGGGTATCTATAATGGAATTCCTCATCTGTTGATTCCTGTGGTCACAGACCCCAAAAAGGCAGCAGGTGCCCTGCAATGGGCAGTCACAGAAATGATGAAACGCTATCGTGTCTTTTCTGAAGTGGGTGTGCGTGATTTGGCATCCTACAACCAGAGGGCAGCCCAAAGCGATGGAACTTTACAAAAAATGCCACAGGTTGTTGTGGTCATTGATGAGTTGGCAGATTTGATGCTAGTAGCAGCCAAAGAAGTAGAAGAATCCATCTGCCGTGTGGCACAGATGGGTCGTGCCTCTGGCATTCACCTGATTATTGCCACCCAGAGACCATCTGCTGATGTCATCACCGGTCTGATGAAGGCAAATATCCCAAGTCGAATTGCCTTTGCTGTGGCATCTGCAATGGAATCCCGTATTATTTTGGACACACAGGGTGCAGAAAAACTGGTGGGTCGAGGGGATATGTTATATGCTCCTCTTGGTTCTGGAAAGCCTACCCGTGTACAGGGCTGTTTCATTTCGGATGAAGAAGTAGCCGCAGTGGTAGACTTTATTAAGGAACACAGCGGAACTGCTCAATATGATGATGCTGTAATGGAAGAAATTGAACAACATGCGTTAGATAAAGAAAAAAGCAACAACAAGGGAGCCAATGTATCTGCAGACAATGATGACTATGATGAACTGATTGACACTGCCATTGATGTGGTTGTAGAACTAGGTCAGGCATCCGCCTCTCTCTTACAGCGTCGACTGAAACTGGGATATGCCAGAGCGGCCCGACTGATTGACCAGATGGAAGATAGAGGGATTGTAGGACCATTTGAAGGTTCCAAAGCCAGACGAGTATTGATTACAAAAGAACAATGGCATGAAATCCAGTACCGGCAAGGGATATCTCTCCCAAACCGTACACCAGAAGAACCTCCTTTTGATATAGAGGATAATGACAATCTGTAAGCAAAAACTATGGGCTGTGATGAATCATTGGATTCGTCACAGCCCCTTCCTTTTTCTCGAAAGAAAAAGGAAACAAAAAGAACTTCGTGTATAGCCATCACTTCCTTTTTCTTGAAAGAAAAAGGAAGCAAAAAGAACTTCATGTGTAGCCATCACCAAGATTTTTGATTGGAACAACGCATTTCTTTCCAAGAGTATTGGGCAAAAAAGTTGAAAAGAAGCACAGACTGCCAACAACAAAATATTGCTTCATAAACCTCTCAAAAATTGCTTTGCCCACTTTCTTTTTGAAACAAAGCAGGGGTTCAAACATACAGGTGGTAAAGTCGCTGAGACTGACAGCAAAGAATATGTTTCCTCAGAGACCTCCCAAAAATTTCTTTGCTTACTTTCTTTTTAAAGAAAGTGGTTTTCCAAACGCACAGGTGATAAAGTCGCTGAGACTGACAGCAAAGAATATGTTTCCTCAGAGACCTCTTAAAAATTTCTTTGCTTACTTTCTTTTTAAAGAAAGTGGTTTTCCAAACGCACAGGTGATAAAGTCGCTGAAACTCACCGCAAAGAGGATGTGTATCTTCAGAGACCTCTTAAAAATTTCTTTGCTTACTTTCTTTTTAAAGAAAGTGGTTTTCCAAACGCACAGGTGATAAAGTCGCTGAAACTCACCGCAAAGAGGATGTGTATCTTCAGAGACCTCTTAAAAATTTCTTTGCTTACTTTCTTTTTAAAGAAAGTAAGTTCCAGGGGCACTCCATATTCAGAATAGAAGCAGGCATCTGCATAAACTGAATGTCAAACTTCAAACTGGGTTCCACCACTGAGCTTGCGTTGTGAATACGAAAACTCAGTTTCCAGTTATGATTCAGGCACAATTCCACTGTATTGGTACTATGATTTCTAAGATAAATCGCATCCAAACTGGTGGGTAGTTCCACAGTTGGGACATGGGTTGGTGAAGATTGGACTTTGCTTGACTGGTTCAATGTCCCATGAATGTTAAATGTGTGAATTGAGGTAACCTGTCTCTCATCATGGCTCACAACCTTGTAATAGTCATGTGTACCCATGAGATATTCCACCATTTTCTTTGGCATTTGAGCATCTTTTTGATATGCCCTTTGAAGCTCATCCATAAACGCCTGAAGCAATGGAATATACACACCATCTTCTTTATCTGGCAACTCGCTCCACCGAGTTCCTCTATATGATTCCTGTTTCAATCGGTCAAAAATTGGTCTGACTGCGTTCCAATATGCCTCACTGCATGGCATTTGAAACCATTCTTTTGCAAAATCCAGACTATGGCTCAGACGGCTGTGTTTGATTGCCTCATGGTTGTGCTTAATACTTAACCCAACTTCCCAGTCAATCTGTTTTCTTTTGATGATGATATCCCGTACATCTCCCTGTACGCCTGCCTCATCTCTTTGAAATTCCAGTAGTAATTCATCATGGTCACACTCTGTCATGCGTGGCTCCAATGCTAGAATTGTGTCTACAGCCGCACGAGCAGAGCGAAGAAATAACCCTCGTTTTTCCTTACTTATCTCCATCCATGCCCTTTTATTGGCACGCAGACTTGTATTATTCACCACACGAAATGTTCGAATTGGCTCCAGAGCATAATACAATGCACTCATCCAAGCACACTCATACGCTCGTCCATATCCATTGCTGGTTCTGCTCACCTTATTTTCCCCCTTTTGGCTTGAAACACAACACCATAATTTTATTTGATATACTGTATCTGTTTCCCTGTTTTTTGATACAAAAATTCACGCAACTGGTCTACACCGCCCCCTGTAATTTGCCGTTTGTCGTATGCCTGTGCATAGGTTTTATTTAGAAGAAACACAAAATAGTGTTCTGTCTCTGCCAAAGTCTGAATCGCATCATAACTCCATTTTGTAGTGGCTCCTGCCATACATCCCTCATAGCCATCTTGACGAAATACCGTTGTCACATCCTCCATACCGGGTAGCTTTCGTTTGTATGCCAGATAGCCATTCAACCAGTCTTCACCCAGTCGCAACAGAAGCAACAACCCAAAAATCACACCATGCAGGGCAACCTCTCCCCACTCCCCCCATCTGCCCCAGATGGACAACAGACACATTGCCATTACCACATAAGAAAACAGGTGGGCACCTCTTGAAAATCGTTTGCGCAGTGTTTTTCTCATTACTCTGCTCATCATTGTCAATGTTTTTACATTATATTGAGTACGACATGTCCATTCCATATAGCTCACTCCTCATGTTTTTCCCCAGTATATCAAATTTTTATATAAAAACACGAAAAATTCTATTAAATTTTTCTAAAAAAGAAAGGCACAAAGCCTCCCTTCTGGGAAGTTTGTGCCTTTTGTGATTCAAATTTACATGGAAGTGGTGAGAACCTTCTTCAGACGGGCAAAACGGGGCAGAGAGTTCTCAGTGGGGCAGTTTGCCTCACCCTGAATCAGGGGCAGCACATAATCAATGAAGGGCTGTTCGATGCTGTTGCCAGCCTCATTGATCCATTCACGGGGAACTTTCTTCTCAAAGTTTGCCACAATGTCCAGAGGCTGAAGTACAGTTTCACACTTGTAGCCATTCTCATCACGGGTGCACTGGAACGCCACCATTTTGTCAGTGTTACCAGCAACCGCAGCCTCAACAGCGGCAGCACCAGCTTTCCATGCCTCGGTCACGTCGGTACGGGAAGCCAGATGAGAACCACAACGCTGGAGCAGAGACAACTCAATGCCACGCACCTTTGCGCCGGTCTCCTTCTTTACGATTTCAGCCAGCATGGCAGCCAGACCACCCAACTGGGCATGACCAAAGCCGTCAGTTGCAGAGGTTTTGGCCTCAGAAACGAAAGTACCATCGGCATAGTGGATACCCTCAGATACAGCCACCATACACTTGCCCTTCTTCTCATAGATTGCCTTTACATCAGCCAGGAACTGCTCCATGTTAAAGTCCACCTCGGGCAGATACACAAGGTCAGGACCACAGCCAGTCAGGGCAGCCAGACCAGCAGAACCAGCCAGCCAGCCAGCGTGACGACCCATAATCTCAATGACAGTGATCATACCAGTGTCATATACATGGGCATCCTGCCACACCTCAGCACAAGAAGTGGCAATGTACTTGGCAGCAGAAGCAAAACCGGGGCAGTGGTCAGTACCATTCAGGTCGTTGTCAATGGTCTTGGGCACACCCATAATGCGGCACTCATAGCCCACCTTCTGCATATACTTGGAAATCTTGTTGCAGGTGTCCATAGAGTCGTTACCACCATTGTAGAAGAAGTAACGTACATCATACTTCTTAAAGATTTCCAGAATACGCTTGTAGTCGGTGTCATCTACATCGGGGTCAGCCAGCTTGTAGCGGCAGGAACCCAGAGCAGAAGAAGGAGTATACTGCAAAAGATCCAGCTCTGCTGCGTCCTCCTGAGCCATATCATAGAGCTTGTCGTCCAGCACACCCTTAATGCCGTGGGCTGCGCCCAGTACACGGGTGATGCACTCAGCCTTCAGAGCTGTCTGAATGACACCCTGAGCACTGGCGTTAATGACGGCAGTAGGTCCGCCGGACTGTCCAATGATACATGCGCCTGTCAGTTGATTCATGTTTAGTTTCCTCCTAATGTGTTCAATTTGGGCTTGAAAATTGTTAAGCTGAAAATTGTCATATAAATCATAACATAGACTCTTGTAATTTGCAATCCTTAATGGTACAATAAGGGCGTAAAATTTACATAAGGAGATGGTCACTATGCCATTAGTCACCACAAAAGAAATGTTTGCAAAGGCATACGACGGCGGTTATGCCATTGGCGCCTTCAACGTCAACAACATGGAGATTGTTCAGGGTATCACTGAGGCTGCCAAGGAAGTCAATGCTCCCCTGATTCTTCAGGTATCCAAGGGTGCTCGTGCTTATGCCAACCATACCTATCTGACCAAGCTGGTGGAGGCTGCTATTATTGAGACTGGTCTTCCCATCTGCCTGCATCTGGACCACGGCGACAGCTTTGAGACCTGTAAGTCCTGCATCGACGGCGGTTTCACCTCTGTTATGATTGATGCAAGCTCCAAGCCCTTTGCTGAGAACATCGAGATTACCAAGAAGGTTGTTGAGTATGCCCATGACCACGGCGTTGTAGTTGAGGCCGAGCTGGGTGCACTGGCCGGCATTGAGGATGAGGTTCAGGTTTCTGCTGAGGAATCTCACTACACCCGTCCCGAGGAAGTTGAGGAGTTTGTATCCAAGACTGGTTGTGACTCTCTGGCCATTGCCATTGGTACCAGCCATGGTGCTTATAAATTTAAGCCCGGCACAAATCCTCAGCTGCGCTTTGATATTCTGGATGAAGTCTCCAAGAAGCTGCCTGGCTTCCCCATTGTTCTGCATGGTTCTTCTTCCGTTCCTCAGGAGTTTGTGAAGATGATCAACGAGAATGGCGGTAACATGCCTGGTGCAATTGGTGTGCCTGAGGATCAGCTGCGTCAGGCTGCCCGTGGTGCTGTATGTAAGATTAACATTGACTCCGACCTGCGTCTTGCTATGACTGGTACCATCCGCAAGTTCTTCAACGATCATCCTGACAAGTTTGATCCCCGTGAGTACCTGAAGCCCGCCCGTGCTGCCATCAAAGAGATGGTTAAGCATAAGCTCATCAACGTTCTGGGCTGCGACGGCAAGGCTTAATTTCAGCTTTATCGTTCTATGTTTTAGCGTGGAATCCAAATGGATTCCACGCTTTTTTGTGCTTCTATACTAAATAAGTCAGTGTAATATTGAATTTCTATATAGAAACCGCTGTTTTTTACTGTGAGTATTGACAAACTAACACCATTAGTTTCGTAATAACGAATGGTGTTAGTTTTATTTGAGGAGGATTCCAATATGGGAACACGAGGTTTGACAAAAGAAAAAATCGTAGCAGAAGCGGTGGCATACATTGAACTCACAGAACAACCAATCATTTCTCTCCATGAACTTGCCCGTCGGCTAGATGTGAAACCCCCTTCTCTCTATAATCACATTCAAAATACAAAGGAATTACAATATGCTGTTTTCCAATATGCCATTGACCATCTGGTTGCACACCAAAGAAACGCTGTGGCACAGTTAAAAGGAGATGAGGCAGTACGAGCATTTTCCAGATCATATCTTGCTTTTGCTACTGCACACAAGGGGCTGTACCGCCTGATTATGACAATGCCTTCTGAGCAGGATGAGCAGGCAAAGGAAATGGCACTCCCTCTCTTGGACTTGGTGATTGAACTGCTGTCCAGCTATGGACTGCGTACAGATGATATTGCACACTGGCAGCGTGTACTGCGTGCTATTCTTCATGGCTTTCTCTCTCAGGAAGATTTGGGCTATTTTTATTATTACAATTCCATTGATTTGGAAAAAAGCCGTGAACTTGCGGTACAGTGTTTTCTGGATGGTTTACATACCTTCTTAAATCAGATGTGCAAAGCGTAACAGGAGTGATAGAAATGAAGCGAAATAATGAACTGTTTACCACCATGCCAGTGGGACAGGCAGTGGCACGCCTAGCCATTCCCACTGTGGTCAGTCAGATTATTGTCATCTTATACAGTCTTGCAGATACCTTTTTTATTGGTCAGATTGGTGACCCCAACCAGATTGCCGCTCTGTCCATTACCTTTCCTATTTATACCCTGCTCACTGCGGTAGCTAACTTGTTTGGTATTGGTGCTAACAGTGTTATAGCCAGAAGTCTGGGGCAAAATGATGAGGCAACCGCCCGCAAGGCGTCCTCCTTCTGCTTCTGGGGAAGTTTGGCAGTTACATTGGTATTGTCTATCCTGCAAGCCGTGTTTATGAAACCAATTTTACTGTTTTTTGGTGCAGATGAATTGACTTTGGGCTTTACCTCTGACTATTTGTTCTGGGTGTTTGTCATTGGTGGTATTCCTACTGTTGCTGGACTGGTATTGGGACATCTGGTTCGCTCTGTAGGCAAAACCAGAGAAGCAGGCATTGGATTGACCATCGGTGGTGTCATGAACATCATCTTAGACCCCATTTTCATTTTCACTTTCCATATGGATGTGGCTGGTGCTGCTGTTGCTACTATGCTGTCTAATGCCATTTCTATGTGCTATTTTCTGTTTATTTTGGCACGCATCCGCAAAACTTCGGTCCTTACCCTGTCCCCCAGACACTTTTCTCTGGAAAAATCGGTATCTTAGGGCACATTGTCGGTCGGATTTCCCGCTGCGGTGTCTGTGCTCCTGGTGTCTGTATCCATCTCTGTGTTGAATGGTCTGTTGCTCAACCATGAGGGTGGCAACATTCTCTCTGCTGCCTATGGAGTGGCATCCAAATGTGGCACGATTGCACTGCATATCAGCATTGGTATTGCACAAGGTGTTATGCCTCTAATTGGATACAACTATGGCGCCAAAAACCACAAGCGTGTCCATGAGGTATGCAATCTGTCTTTTGTGGTGCTTCTCGTTTTCTCTCTTTTGTTTCTCGTCATTGTACAACTCATTCCTGAACCCATTGTGCGTCTGTTTATCAACCATGAGGAAACCATCGAAGTTGGCGGTGAATTCATCCGTCGCTGGTCATGGTGTGTGGTAGGTATGAGTCTATTTAATATGTATAACTCGATTTTCCAGGCAGTGGGCAAATGGAAAACCTCCCTTCTACTGGCAGTGTTGCGTTTAGGTGTTATCTTCACCATTTTAAGTTTTGTGATGGATGCCCTCTTTGGTGTCAGTGGTCTCATGTGGGTACAGGCAATTGTGGACACTGTTTCCTGTCTTATTGCTATGGTTTTATATCATAGATTTAAAAAATCTGTTATGCAGGAAATCCACAATCAACAGGAGAAACCCATTACACAACCAACCTCCAACCGTATTATTGCCATCTGTCGTGAATTTGGCAGTGGTGGCAGAACAATTGGAAAAGAAGTAGCTGCCAGATTGAATATTCCCTGTTATGATGGCGAATTGATTGAAAAAATTGCAGCAGAAAGTGGGCTTGCAAAAGAATTTATCGAAAAACATGAGGAGTACGCCGCAACAACTCATCTATATGACAATGCGGTTGCTGGACGTGACCGATTTGGGCAGTCTGATACAGATAAGATGTGGCTTGCCCAGAAAAAAGTGATTACTGATTTGGCAAACGCTGGACCATGTGTGATTGTGGGGCGGTGTGCAGATTATATTCTCCGTGATGTGGCAGATTGTTTGACCGTTTTTATCCATGCCTCTGATGAACAGCGGGCAGAGCGGATTGTATCCGTCTATGGACAACGGCAGGAATCTCCTGCTAAGCGTCTCCACGACAAAGACGAACGCCGCAAGGCGTACTATGAACTGTATACAGGCATTCAGTGGGGACAGGTTGACAATTATGAACTGTGTCTGGACAGTGGAAAAATTGGAATTAACCGCTGTGTAGATATGATTGCTGACCTGTATCAGCACTGATTTTGAGACAATGTCTCATTCCATTTTAAAAGGGTTGTGGTCGGCTGACCACAACCCTTTTCCATTATTCCTCTGCTCTTGAAATCTGATACAAAACTGGAGCATCTGTATCTATGTCCACATCTTCATCTTTCACATACCCCACGTAGAGGATATTTTTTTCTTCATCACAACAACAAAATGATTTAATACCCAAATAACTGCATTGCCCATATTGTTTCACCATATTCAAGTCAATCTGTGCTTCCTGAATACATTCATCAAACGCCTTTTCAAAAGATAGTTCTGTATACTCCCATCCCATCTCTTCCAAGGCTTCTTCCGCAGTTTCATAATCTATACAAGCTAACTCATTTAAAACCACGTCTAACAAAAAATCAGATATTGTTCTTCCAGTTGGATCTGGTCGCCACAAAGTACATGGATCCACCTCATGTTGAAAATAAAGTGGTGGATTTTTTTCCTGCATGGTATCAGGTGCAATGCCAAACATTACAATTCCCCCACCATAATCACTTCCAATTTCAAGAACATTTGGCACTTTGGTTTTCCATTCTTCCTTTGGTATTTGAGAAAGTTGATACAATTCGTCCTTCTGATAGGCTTCTGGGTTTTCATCCCATAATACACATTCATCAAGTATACGCTCATTCAATGAATCATAATAAAAATAGATTCGGTCAATACTATTCCAGATATCCCCCGTGTCCAACATAGGGCACCCATCTGCCAATTCCATAAAGTTACGATAGCTTTCTGGCAATATCATTTGATTTGCTTGTTCAAATGCCTTTATTTTTTCTCTCCCAACTGGTTCACAGTACCCCAGAAATTTCATAATTTCGATTGCTGACAGATTGTATTTCATGTCTCTCCCTCACCTTTTTTGATATCTATGGTCCTGGTCCCTCTATTGTACCACATAAAGACAAACAGTTCAAACAACTTTACTATTTTTCAAAGTAATCACTGGATGTTTTTTACAGTCTATTTCTGTATACTTTTCTTTTCTCCACAAATACTAGATACAAATCCATAAAAAGGAGGTTTCCTCAATGTTTTCTTTACGCAAATTAAAACTGCCCTGTCTCGCTTTCACTCTCATTCTTGGCACTTTAATTGGTCTTTCTACCCCATCCTACGCATTTTTCTGGAATAAATCAGATGAGCCAGCATCCATCTCCGACTTTTCAAGAAATGTGGTTGTGGGAGGCACCATCCCTTTTTCCCCTGAAGATTTTACCCACTCCTCTGAGCAGGAGTTGCAATCCATCACCATTCAAACTTTGCCTGATGCCTCTATGGGTACCTTGTTGATGGGACAAAATCCCATTACCACAGGAACTGTGGTCTCCTATTCTGCCCTTTCTGGTCTGAGCTTCCAGTCCACCTCCAATACCTCTGAAGGCAGCACCACCTTTACGTTTCTGCCAACTTTTGCAGACGGCTCCAGTCCCTCTGAACCAGTTACTGTCACCATCTATGTGTTAACACAAGAAAATACACCACCGATTGCACAAAACATGCAGCTACAAACCTATAAAAATATTGCCATCACAGGATATTTTGATGTATTTGATTTAGAAGGGGATGAACTCACATTCCAACTGGTGAAAACACCTGCCAGAGGCTCTGTTACTCTGTCTGAGGATGGCTCAGGCTCCTTTGTATATACCCCATATGAAAACAAAACTGGCAAGGATACCTTCACTTATTCTGCCACAGATTCTGCTGGTAACTGCTCCACAGAAGGTACTGTTACCATTCAAATCACCAAACCAGATACAACTGTCACCTACTCGGATTTGGAGGGGCACCCCATCCACAAAGCTGCAATTCATTTAGCAGAAGAAAATTTATTGGTGGGCACCTGTATCAATGACCAATATTTCTTTGAACCAGACCAGACCATCTCCCGAGCAGAATTTTTATCTCTTGCCATGTCTGCCACTGGTATGGAGCCTTTGAATGAAATTACCATGACTGGTTTTTCTGATGATGCTGCAATCCCCACTTGGGCAAAAGGGTATGTATCCGCTGCCCTAAAGGCTGGCGTCATTCAAGGCAGCAAAAACGAAACTGGTGCACCTGTTTTCCAACCAGACAACACCATTACCTGTGCAGAAGCCAGCGTTATTTTAGATGAACTGCTCTCCCTGTCTGATGTTCCATTGGAAGTATTCTCTGCTGGAAACAGCACAGAACATTGGGCCAGCCAATCTGTAGCAAATTTATCTGCATCTGGAATTACCTCCACTTCAGGGATGGGCGACCCACTGACCCGTGCTGATGCTGCCTCCTTACTGGATGGCACATTGACCCTTCTTTCTCAACAAAAGAGTGGCTTTTTCCCATTTTAAAAACAGGGAGCAGTTCATCCAAAAACTGCTCCCTGCTCTTTATTTCTGTCCATAAATAGTGAACTGCCCTTTTCCTGCATGTTTTGAGGTATATAGTGCATGGTCAGCATTACAATAGAGTTCTGTAAATGTCTTGCCATCCTGTGGATAACATGCCACTCCTACCGAAACTGTAACAGTAATGGTTCCATCTTGTGTCTCTACATCCATACGCAGTCCATTGACCATTCTGGCAGCCAACTCATCAATCTGGTCATGTGTAACATCTTTGAGAAAAACCATAAACTCGTCGCCACCCAGTCGACCCACCTCATCTGTCTTTCTACAAATCTGTTTGAGTTTTTCCGCTGTTTCAATCAGTACAAAGTCCCCTTTGCTGTGTCCCATCACATCATTAACTGGCTTAAAATTATCCAGATCCAACAACACCACTGCACAGGGTACCTTTGGTTCAGATTCCAAATACCGTTTGATATGCCCCTCAATGGTGACACGATTCATAATTTTCGTTAAACCGTCCATTTCTGACTGAACGCGCAACTGTTCAATGGTATTGGCTGCCTGCTTATGTTCACGAATATCCTGAAAAGCAACAATCATGGACATATTGGCATTATTTTGGTCAATCCCTAAAATTACATTGTACCAATGCTCCTGCCCATCCTTCTGATATCTGGACTCGCGCACACAATAGAAACTGTCTTCTCCTTCTTCCTTGACAATCATCTGTTTACAAATACTATCACGAATCCATTTTCTCTGTTTTGGGCTTACATATTCTGAAAGAATTTCCATGTATTCATCAACAGAAAGCCCCTCTATATTCCAAAAATCCGAATTTCTCATTTTATAAGGGTAGACCTTCATGGTACGAAAATCCACCAGGTGTACCGCAGTGTAGGCACTACACAGCACCCGCAGCACATAGTCAGACACTGTGGGCTTATCTGCTTTTTGTTTTTCCTCCAGTACAATTTTGGTAATATCCTGATGATAACCACATAACCGGATTCCATTCTCATGACCAAAATCCCGCTCTCCACCACATCGAACATAGGATAGCTTTCCCTGTGCATTCATCCAAGGATAGGTAATTTCTACTGTTTTTCCCTGTAATAAATCTTGAATTCCTGCCTCTACCACATAAATATGGGAAGAAAAAATTCGACTGTACCAAAAAGTATAGCAATCCTCCGGTGTAATGGTATCTGGTACCCCTAAGATTCCTCTCATCACCTTATCTGCATACATCTTGGGAGCCATTTCTTGATCTAATTCTATGGTCCACAACCCAACACACATGGAATTTTTAATGACTTGAAGTTGATCATGGCTCTGAAAATAAAGGTCCATCACACTATCCATGAGCCCCTCCCTCTTTTCTCCCTGATAGGTATACTTTCATCCTATCATAATTCACAATCTCTCATTCCGTCAAGGCACATTTTGATTTTTTCACGAATCTGTTTCAAAATTTACACTTTATTTCTGCATATGTTTATTTGTGCTCTCATATATTGGTAGTGGCTCCCGCCAAGAAAGGATGGAATCAATATGATTGTCAATGAACCTGTTGCCCAAGAAATTCAGACTTGCCCCACTGTAGGTTATCAATCTGCCTCTATCTGTGTTCCTGTCACCATCACCCCTTTTGCACAAACAGGTGTGACTGTTACCAAATGTTGTGGTACTCCGACCATCACATCTGGTCGTGAAATCTGTGGTGGAACCAAAAATGGCTCCTGTTTTTTCACCATTAACCAAGATATTTGTGTGGCTGTCCCTGTTGCCTTTGGTGCCACTGCATCTGTGGGTGATACTTTTGTCACATGTAATGGGGCATCTGCTGATGACATCTGTACCACATGCGAAAAAATCCCTGTATTGCCAGAGAATCCTGTCTCCCCTGCTCTTCAACTCATATAAAAATCCCCTGCACCGTCGACGTGCAGGGGATTTTCTCACTCTTTGACAGGTGGTGGAAATGTGATACCACTGATATTCACATTCACAGCCGCAATTTCAAGTCCAGTCATAGACTCCACTGCATTGCGAACTGCATCCTGTACCGCCTTTCCCATCTCAGGGATTGTATGCCCATAGGTCATCAGGATAGACAACTCTACTGTCACCTTGTCGTCCTCCATATGAACCCTGACCCCTTTGGTCAGGATTTTTTTACCTAACAACTCTACAATATCGCTACCCAAATTAGCGGCAAGACTGCTTACTCCTGGTACCTCCAGTGCGGCAGCAGCAGCAATACCAGCCAGCACTTCTTCTGAAATATGGATATTACCCAATTCATCAGAGCGGGAAACATAGTCCTTGTGTTCACTCATGAACGGTCACACTCCTTCATGTCTCAGTCCCTTTATGGGAGTTCTTAGGGCTATTGTACCACGCAACAGCAGGTTTGACAACTATATTCCTTGAAGATTTTGCAAATCAGTAAGTTACTAAAACCAAATCAATCTCTGGAAGAATTTCGCGAAAGAGTTTTCCCTGAATCATCCAACCATCCAATAAATCTCTTCATCCCTTTAAAGCCATTATATTTCTTCATTCGGAAATAATTTCATCAAATAATCTTTGCTTATAAACTCCCAGCCCTTGGGAGGATGTTTTAGAAACTCCTCTGTTGAGACACCAGACTTTCCTGTTGCCCCCCAGTCCTCACATCTTGCAATAAATTTGTCATGAGAAGATAGTTCTGAATATCGAAGTTCTTTTTCCCTTTGTGTCAATCCTCTAAACTCATCTATTGTAAGGCTCATACTTTTTCTTTCCTATCCACAGTACCTATTTCCACATAGAACCATAAACTTATCTCAAAAAAACCAATTCATCACACACTTCACGGATGGAATGCCCATGTAAACATGGAAAATTCAAAAGGGCATCAATATCAGAAAATTCTGTTCCATCGTCATCTTCCCCTACTGCAAGTATGAATTTCTCACGGGTAAATGGAATAATCAAACCATGAATTCCATTCCATATAAATTCAATATCATCCACCAAACTAGTCGCATAATCCCGAAGCTCTTCCCATGTTCTTTTCATATTTATGACCATTCCTTTCCGCTGCGCTCCAAGGCACCAAAGGGAATGAAACAGGTGCTACTAACGCAGCAA
>CALWVS010000010.1 GCA_944385095.1 uncultured Oscillospiraceae bacterium | reverse complement strand
TCATTGCTACCATCTGAATTTTCACCTCTTTCTTTTATCAGTATATCACTTTGTACTCTTATATGGAATTGCTGTAGGATGTCGAAAGTGAGAGTGAGTCTTTTTTGTGCTCCATTCATGCAGAAATGGGGTTTGCTCTCTCTATTGATACAAATTACAAAACATGACAGTGATCATTTAGAGATGGGGAAAATATGATGATTGAGTTGGACATCAGAGTGAAAGAGGCTCTGACAAAAATCAATTTTATAGAACAATATCAACATTTGTCACAAACATATAACAGCATAAAAACGCCTCTCAAAGAAAGACTACACTATATTGATGGAGAAATTGTATTGGACAGCCTTGAAAAATTGGGGTACCAAGCAAAGTTTGAAAAGCGAGAGAACTATTTTTGGATTCAAGAAGTGCCGATGGGAACTTATACATTTTCCTGTCATATTGGTTTAGACAATGGTATGGTAGAGGTTGTCTGGATTGTGAAGGAAAATGGAACTGTAATCTTAGGATTACCAATAGGCGAATATGCAAGGCTCATGATTGACCCAGGTTATAAAATCAGAAAGCCGATTTTTGGAACATATGAAGACTTGGATGAAATACTGGAATCTATTTTTTTATTATTTCAAGAATTCCAGAAGGCAATGGTTGATTTGTGATTATTTCTCAAAAAAATTTTAAAACTTGAAAATTTCTTGTCCCTAAATAAAGTCCTCATAACATAAACTAATATGAATAGATTTTTTGGAATAGCCAAAAGGAGGATAGAGGGTCAATCATGAGAGGTGTAAAACAAGAAGGAGGGGATGTAGATGCTATTTTAGAACACGATTTTAAACAGAATAGAACAAAAAATCATAAACTTTCTCACTTTGAGCTATGATTTTAAAAGGTGCAAATGTAAAAAGGAGAAATAGAAAATGGAGCAGATTTCAAAAAGAGAATTTTATGCCAAATATGCCCATAAGCAGGATAAGATGTATATCCGAAGTGCGGCGATCCTTGCCTATGTATGTGCTGCAATTACCTTGGCAGTTGGGCTACTGCTGGAAAATTATTTTATACTGATTGATGTGGCGATCATTGTGGGGATGGCTCTTGGTGTACAAATTGCCAAAAGTCGCGTTTGTGCAGTGATACTCCTTGTCTATTCCTGTATTAGTATGATTGTCACACTGGTCAGTACTGGGAAAGTGACAGGCTGGTGGCTGATTTGCGTTGGAATTTGTTCAGTGCTGGGAACTTTTCATGTACATAAGGATTATCGGAGGTATTTGCTGTCAAATCAATCTGAACCAGCTAATCGCCAATCCTTTTAGAAATAGTGGGTAAGATTTCAATTTTCACGTTGATACATAGCAATAAAAAGAGTTAATTTTTAGAGAAGGCGCAGTCAATTTTGACTGTGCCTTTCCTGTATAAAATAGAAAGTCACTTCCCATTCTTTCTTTGAGATGATACAATTTTATCAAGGGGAGTGGGACTATGACAAAGTGTGAGTTATGTACATTTTTGACAATTCCTGTATCATGATATAACATCGAAATAAAGGTAATTTTAACATGAAATATAAAAGTGAGGATGACATATATGGACAGCAAAAAGAGAGAAATGTATTCCCTGGAACAGGAACTGAAATTACTAAGACCTTTTGTTCAGAAACAGCCACCAAGCTCAAGATGTTATTCAGAAGAGGAGATTTTGGCAGCAGAGCAGCGTTTGAATTACAAATTGCCGTCTCCAGTGAGATTTATGTATCTTTATATGGCAGATATGCTGATTTCAAGTAACTACTTGCGCCCCTTGGAACTCTTACGTTGGGACCATGACCATCTAGGGATTTTTCCTCCAACAGAGTGGGATGAAATGATTGGGATACGTCGAAATGATGATTGTAATAGTCTCTATTTTTGGGAGGAAGAAGACCCTGAAGGCGATAGTTGTGAGATGGAAGATGAATTTGAAGAATGTTGTAATTGTGGAGATGAATGTGGAAAGCAGAGAGTAGTTCAGAAATATTTGGATTATTGGGAGAATATAGAAAATGACCCATCCTTCTCTCAAAGAGAATTTAGTAGTAAAAAGCATGATTATTTGTTGAATGAATATATTTTACTTCTATGTTTGTATGCTCTCTATGAGGACTATGAAGCACTGGCACAAGCAGCAAGTCGTGGAAAAAATCCTGAAAATCTGGATCTATTCCTAGGAAGCCCTTGTATTATAAATTTTGATATTGATGATTTAGTAATTAACATAGAAAAGCAATTTCGCCCATTAACAGACCATACAGAACTGATTATGAGTGAAGTTCCACCACTTTGTACAGGATACATCCATTCCAAAGAGCAAATTTTACTTGTTACACTACCTGGAAATTTAGATATTACCTTATTGACACCTAAAAAAATTAGCACCAGATGTTCTAACAGAAATTGAACAGAGTATAGGGCTAACATTTCATCCTATGCGCCCATAAATTCATAGATGGCAGAAAGATTGGTTGTTTCTTTATCAAGAAGTAGAGCAGTACATGGAACGATGGAGGTAGCAAATGAAAAATTTTAAGAATTACACACCAGACAAGTATCAGACATCAGAGTTTCAAGAAATAGAGGAGGGGATTTATAGAACCCACTCCCCATATGATGGTTTTGAAGAAGATATTTTTGTTACTTCCCTTTGTTTTGAGATGGAACCAGAACGATATGGAGAGGAAGACGCTTCCCCCAGAAATATCACACAGGTTCCAATGGAGGGACTTTTGGATGAATTTAATTTGTTTGTCACTGATTTTTATGAGGAACTGAATGAGGCAAGTGAGACTATTTGCTATCAGGAATTTGGCTCAGACAATTTATCAGACATTCAAAGATTACGAACCATCATTGGAAAACGGTTTTATGCGGTTCCATATATCGAGGATGGGGAGGAATACTATGATATGGTGATGGAATAGAGACCAGATTTTTGGAAAAAGAGAGGAAAGTATATTGATTCAGTCATTTTTGATATTCATTGTGGGATGATGGAGCAGGAAACCGTTTTAGGTTTCCTGCTATTTTATCGCTAAAATGTAAAAAACTCTTGACATATAGAACTTACTCTGTTATAGTAAAAATGTAAAAAGAATTTGACATTTCAAAAGGGATGATAAGAAAGGGGTAGAGGATGATGTTTGAAACAGCAATGATTTTTTTAGGTGTTATTCTTTTAATTTTTGTTGTATTAGATATTTTTATGTTGGTTTCACTGCTGCGTCCGGGGGATGAACGCAACCAAATTATTGTATGGAAAGCAAGTTCCTTGACCTTGTTGGCTACGATTGGTGGGAAGGTGCTGGATGTCATTGAGGATTTTGTAAGAGCACAACCACTAATTGCAAACCCACTGGTACAACTGGAAACAGCTGCAATCATCTATTTTGTGGCACTTATGTATTATCGGAAAAAACATGGGGGCTGACATGGAAAATAGCATCAAAAAGCGGCGTAAAGAATTGGGGTTGTCTCAAGAGGAATTGGCGAAACGATGTGGGGTTTCTCGGCAGACGGTGAATGCCATTGAAAATAACAAGTATGACCCTACATTATCCTTGGCATTTCACCTTGCAAAGGAATTGCAGATGACTGTGGATGAACTTTTTACACCATCTTAAATGCAAAAAATATAGATGATTGACACATAAAAACAGGAAACCTTTTTTGGTTTCCTGTTTTTATAAAATTGTACTTGACTAAGTCAAGAGAATGATATATACTTGACTAAGTCAAGGAAAGGAGTTGACCAGTCCATGTTCCAAACCCTGTCCTACTACACAACTATGCTTCACCGCGATTTTACAACTTATGTGACACAGCAGCTTCAAGCACTGGGATTGAGTTTTGGTTCTCTGTTTCCTGTGATTTATGTGGGAAAGCATCCAGAATGCACCCAGGCAGAACTGACGGCTGCCCTTGGTCTTGACTGGGGTTATTCTCAGCGTTGTATCACCAAACTGGTTGAGGCTGGTTTTCTGCTACGAGAAAAAAAGGGAAAATCATATCACTTGAATTTAAGTCAAAAAGGGCAACAGGCATTTGAAGTCAGTCATCAAGTGTTTTTTGATTGGGATGAGCAGTTTTTAACCGCTTTGAATCAACAGGAGCGGGAGCAGCTCTTTTCCCTCTTGGCAAAAGCGACAAAGAAAGAAGCGAACTCGATATGTATGAGACAATCCAAAGCCCTGTGAATTATGGCGGGCTTACACTAAAGAACAGAATCATTTTTGCCCCTACCAGTCTGGGGCTTCCAAAAGAGGAACTAATCGAACGGATGAGAGAAATTGCGGCTGGAGGCTGTGCTATGATTATCATTGGTGATGTGCCAGTGATGCCGCATAGCTTTGTGCCATCGCTGTATGATAAAAAAGGATTTTCTTTTTATCAAACTCTGGCTGAAACAGTTCACCCCTATGGGTGTAAACTATGCGCCCAACTCCACCAGTCCGATTCGAACCTCAAAGGGATGTTGAAGTATGTTCCAGGTGTTCTCACAGGACGTATTTCAAAACAAGAACTGCGACCACTTTTAAATCAGCAGGTGGGTCCCTATATTACCAATCTTCCCATAAAAAAGGTGGCAGAAATAACAGACGCATTTGGAAAGGCAGCCGAGCTGGCAATAAAAGCGGGCTTTGATATGGTACAAGTGCATGGAGATAGAATGTGTGGTAGTTTTAGTTCTACTGTGTTTAACCGCCGTACAGACTGTTATGGAGGCACCCCAGAAAACCGCTCCCGTTTTGCAGTGGAGGCAGTGTCTGCCATCCGTCGACGCTTACCTGATGTGCCCATTGATTACAAATTGACAGTGCGTCAGGAAAATCCGCACTATGGAAATGCTGGTGTGTTGGAAGAAGAACTCCCTGTATTTGTCCCATTGCTGGAACAGGCAGGGGTCACAAGTTTTCATGTTACATTGGCAAATCATGGGGAACTCACAGACACCATTCCACCCAAACATCATCCCGACTTTGGTTCAGAAGGCTGCTTTTTAAAGTTTTGTGACCAGGTACGCCAGCTTACTCAACGACCCATTTGCGGTGTGGGTGGGCTGACTGACCCAGATTTTGTGGAAGAACAGCTAAAAAGCGGACGGATTGATTGTGCTGCTATGAGCCGTCAGCTCACTGCGGACCCCCAGTGGGTAAATAAGGTCTGTTCTGGTCAAGTTGGGGAAATTCACCGTTGTGTTCGCTGCAATAAAAAATGCCTTGGTGGGATGATGAGCCACCAAGGAGTGCACTGTATCTATGAAAGGAAGGAAACAACATGAGTTATACGATTGTTTACAGTAGCCGCACAGGAAATACTGCCCTGTTGGCTCAGACGATTCAGAACACACTGCCACAGGAGGAATGCTGCTATTTTGGCACACCTTCTCAGGATGCTTTGGGTGGGGAAGTTCTCTATGTAGGATTTTGGACAGACAAAGGAACTTGTGACGAGTCCACAGCCCTCTTTCTACAAAGTTTAACCAATCAGAAGGTATTTCTGTTTGGTACGGCTGGTTTTGGTGGGAGCACCGCCTATTTTGAACAGATTTTGAATCGGGTTAAGGAATATCTCTCCTCCAGTGTGCAAGTGGTAGGGACCTATATGTGCCAAGGTAAAATGCCACAAGTGGTACGGGACCGCTATGCAACCATGGAGGACAGCCCCAAACGCACTATGATGCTGGAAAACTTTGACCAGGCACTCAGCCATCCTGACCAAAAGGATTTGATGGAGTTGAAAAAGGCTGTGACCTGCCTGTCATCTGTGGAAAACTTGTAATATGCCAATGTTACATAGCCAGACAACGAGTTTATGACTGTCGTTGTCTGGCTATTTTCGCCTGTT
Source organism: uncultured Oscillospiraceae bacterium (assembly GCA_944385095.1). Classification (GTDB taxonomy): domain Bacteria; phylum Bacillota; class Clostridia; order Oscillospirales; family Oscillospiraceae; genus Lawsonibacter. The sequence goes on along the minus strand of CALWVS010000010.1, from coordinate 63,717 downwards.
TACACTGTAACATTTGTTTTTTCAGTTTCCAACTGTTGCATTGGTCGATAGACCACAAAATACATGGTGGTGAAACAGATGAGACCACCTAAAAACTGAGAAATTGCTTCTGCAATAAATACACCGTTGGTATCAAAAAGATAAGGAAGGAGCAAAGTGAGAGGTGCATTGATCAATGCTTTGCGAAGGAGTGAAAAGAAAATCGCATTTTTGGCTCTCCCCAAGGCGGTAAAAATAGACTGCCCCGACATTTGCAGAGACATAAACATAAAAAGAGAGAAATACATGCGCAAAGCTGGCACACCAATTCTCACAAGTTCCTCCTCTGTGGTGAAAATTCGGATGAACAACTCAGGGAATGTCATAATTACAATCCAAGCCACAAAAGAGTAAATGATGACAACAGAAGCAGAAAAACGAATGCCCTGACGAACTCGATGATATAGTTTTCCACCATAGTTGAAACCCAGTACAGGCTGGGCACCATTGCTTACACCAGTGAGAGGCATACACACCACCTCACGGATGGAATTGACAATGGTCATCACTCCTACATAGAGGTCTCCACCCCAAGACTGAAGGGTGGCGTTGCATACCACCTGAACCAAACTGTTGGTGAGATTGACAAAAAATCCAGACAACCCAAGAGAGAGAATTTTTTTGACACGTTGTATGGTCAAACGCATCCGACTGAGACGCAGACGCAGGATTGCTTCTTTTCCTGTGAGAAAATGGAGCACCCATACTGCGGAACATCCCTGAGCCAGAATGGTGGCAAGAGCTGCACCCCGAACGCCCAGATTCAATACAAAAATAAAAATGGGGTCCAGTATGATATTGACCACAGCACCTAGTCCAACTGTCATCATACCAATTTTGGCAAACCCCTGTGAGTTGATAAAGGGATTGAGTCCCAAACTAATCATAACAAACAGTGTACCCATAAGATAGATAGTGAGATAGGCATCAGCATAGGGAAACGTGGCATCACTGGCACCAAAAAGATAAAGCAAAGGTTTCTTTACAAACATACAGACTAACGTGACCAAAGTACCCAAAATAAGAAGCAGTGTGAAGGAGTTTCCCATCACATACTCCGCTTCCTCCGTTTCCCCCCTGCCACGATAAATAGAGCACAAAGGAGCACCACCCATACCACAGAGGTTGGCAAAACCCATCAGAATAGAGATAATGGGCATGGTAAGCCCCAGACCTGTGAGAGCCAGATGACCCGGCAACCGTCCTAAATACATTCGGTCTACCACACTGTACAATACATTGATCAGTTGTGCCAAAGTCATAGGAGCTGCCAAAGTCATAATCGTTTTTGGGATGTTTCCCTGAGAAAAATCGTTCTTTTGCTGTGTCATTCAAGGTTTTCCTCCTTTTCCATAAGCGACACACCATTATAATACACAATTCTGTTCAAAACAACAGGTGATATTGTTTTATTACAATACAGTATAACAAAAATAGGATTGAAAAAAATCCAAATCATAGTATAATGGAATTACATAAACAAATGTTCGGTATACTTGTAAGTCAGCCACTAGAAAAGGGATTTCTAAACCAAAGGAGCGGTAAACGGAACAGAAATGGGAGGAATTTGTATGCCTATTTATGACCCAAAAGAGTATGAGAAGGTAATTGCCCGTATTCAGAAAAAAATAGCTGAAAAAAAGGTCAAAATGGGGGCATGTATTTCAGAAGATACCATAGCAGCATTTGAAAAAACTGTAAGATTGTGTTGCCACTGGCGTATCGCATGTTTTTGAAGTCTGTGGGTAATGGCTGTAACTGCGGTGGATTCCATCTACATCCATTGGAACAGATGGAACAGAGGGATTTATCTCACCCTTTTATGCTAGAGGATGTTTGGGTTTGGGAGGATGATGAACGCAATGCAGATGTTATTTGGGAGGAGATGCAAACCAAAGTTTATCAAGGTGAAATGGAGCTGATTGATTTTGGCTGTGGCAACTCTTATCACCTGATTGTAACTGGAAACTGTCGTGGAGAGGTTTGGAATTTTACAGATGTGGGTGTCCAGCCCTGTTGCCAACGTCAGGATTTTTTGGGATGGTTTGAATTATGGTTGGATGATCCAGAACAACCAGATTTTTTCAAAGATTATGTGTATGAATAAAGAAAAATCAGAATTTTAGGGAAGCCGAAAGGAGCACATCATGGATAAAAAAATCATTGTAAAGAAAGAGAGTATGCCAACATTTGATACAAATACAGTGGCAGTGAAGTATATTGAATATTATCCCAGTGGCGATATCTATGAGGAAGACCATATCACACCAGAACTGATTGAAACTATACTGAGAGAAATTCCAAAGGGGATCAGTATTTATCTCTATTTAGACCCCAATGGAGAATGTGACTTTATGGAGGTGCTCTCAGATGGGGAATGGCTGTCTATTGGCTGCTCCTTTGACCGAGAGGGAGAATTTCAAAACTATTATACTTACAATGCAGATTATGAAAGCACTTCTGAAGAAATCGAGAAATTCAATTATTCTGATAGAACTGTTTGGACAACATTGGAAAGTGGTGGACAATCCCCAATTCCAAAAGTAGAGGCAATCACAGACATGGAAGCTGGTGTAAAGGCGGTGGAATATTTTATTCACACTGGGGAACTTTATCCAGGGATTGACTGGGCGTGTCAACTCTAATCTTTTCATTGATTTGTAAATTTATAAAATTGAACAAAATAAGAGGGAAGGGGAAAATGCTTTATGGAAATTTTAAATGAGGTACAGATGGAATTTTTCCGTCTATTGAGTCAGAAACAGAAAGAAGTGTGCGTATGTTCACTTCTCAATATGAATCAGCAACAAAATATGGAAGAACTGCTCTATGATGTAACCTATGAGATGGCATGTTGTATCATGGAGTTATTAGATGGATATGTTAAAGATGACCTCAAATTTAAAATCATAGAGGAGAACAGAAATGTTTCTTTAAGACAAGGGATAGAGCTACATGACGTCTGTGCTGAGTATTTGAAACATACATAATCAAAGAGAAAAGGACGACAGTTATGGAATTAAAAACAATCAATATACTTCAAAAAGATTATAAAAGTGATGAGGATTTTTTCTTGTCTGTTCAGGCATTCATTGGACCCGAACAGAAACCATATGAGTATGAAGTCTATCGTTTTTATGTGATTAGTCTCAAGAGACTTTGTGAGGAATTTATGGGAGAAGGTGTTATGCTGAATCGGGGTTGGATGATTACAAAATATTACAGTGAATCTATGATAGAGGAAAAGATAAAAGAACTCATTCAAATCTGCACAAGTCAAAATGACGATGACACTTTTTTGAAACTAAATTCGTACTTCATAATAGAGGACTGTGAAGGATAATCATCAGGGAAATCAGGGTACAGTATTACTCAAGTGCATCTTAGAAAATCTACAACAAAATGTTTAAAGTTCTCCACATGGAATGGTGTTTTTTTGGTAGCAGACAATCAACTTTGTTAGCCACTTGTCAGAATAATGCAGAGATTTACTATCAGCAATTAACCCAAAATCGTCAGAAACATATCCTGCCAGTTCATCAGAACCAGATTGTTCATAAACAATCATAAATGCTTTTTCACGTATTTCGGTGGTATCATCAACTTCTTGATTGACTTTTAATGCTTCGATAGCCTGATAAACTCGCATCCATTCACAATCAAACGGATTACATTCTCTTTGTTCCAAAAGTTCATCTATATCCAAATTTTCATAATCAATCTTGCTTAATTGGTTGAGTAAGTCAAGCATTCCATCCACCTGCCAATTCATAATTTTTAAGACTTGTTTGCTGAAAAGAAGCAGAACATTTGTCTATTTTATGATAACAAGTTTTGTGTATTTCTTCAATCCTGTTTTTATGTTTTATAAAGAATAGAATATAGTTTTCTCTTTGCGTTTTGGTATGTCCATAAGAGGGAGCAGTAGATTCTTTGCTTGATTTGTAGGGGGCAAATAGGTTGAATCAGTTGAATGACAATGGTTACATCATACAGAGAAAGATAAACAATCTTTATCAGGGAGTAGATGGGGATAATTGGTATTTGAATCATTGTAGTAGCGACCGCTTTTTTGAGATGTTTTATGATGAGTATATCAACAAGGTATGGGCAAACCAAGACTATGTGGATTGTTGTACAGATGAATCATATATAGAGAAATATGTAAAGGAATCCACAAAATTGGGAATAGAGTTTAGGATATTAGGGTGCTCCACATGTAGAAGATTTCCTATTATGAAAAACCGAAGACTTAGGAAAAAGGGAGTGAAATTAGGGTATGATTTTGCATATTCTGGGGGCAGTTATTATTCTAGTATACTAAACGACATTATATCTGGTAGAATTGAGTCATTCAAAACAATCAGATTGAACAAAAATGGATTATTTGACACTTATGAAGAAGCAAATCAATTCAAGGAAATAAGAAATCAATTACTTTATTTGAAGAGTGAATATTATTTAGAGCCGGGGGATTTTATTATTTATGAAGTCACAGAAGTGATTCTTTAAAAAGACAGCGCATATAAAATGATGTTGGTTGATAAAATCATTTTGAAATAGGGTGTTCTTACATGACAGAAGAGAGATGGAAAGCGATTTCCGAGAAAATTGGCTATTTAGGGGAACAAGAGAAAGCATACCAACTTTATAAGAAGTTAGGAGAGTGTGACTGTGAAAATACAGAAAGAGTAGAGTTTGCATTGTGCCATTGGGGCTGGACAGGAAAAGAACGAATGGAGACTAACGACACTGTCAGAACTCGAGACTGGAGGTGTGTAGGAGAAGAGTGGAGAGAGGCTAGTGAAGCCATCAGAAAAATGAAAGAAAAGCAATTTGTATTTCCTAAAAATGGAGAAGAATTCATAAAACAATTTTACAAAATTAAGATTCCCATTCGTTATGGTGGGCTGGGAGCTAGTCTTGACTTCAGTCCATATGAATGGTGTGAAGATTTTTACGAGTCGGAAATCATGAGCATACAATATAATGTTAGGATGATTATGATTGGTGTTCTTCTATATTTTTATAATGATTTCGAGTGTCAAGCTGAGAGTTTAGAGTATTATTGGGGAACAAAAGACCCTATTGGTTATTGGGATCTGATGTTGTTTTTAGGTAGAGACGATAAAGTTTATTATTACTATAGAGATGCAGGGATTTCAGGAATTTTTGCGGAAAATTTGGTTGATTTTTTTGTAGATATGTTTGAGTTTCCGGGTGCAAAGAAAAAGGCTTGGACATTCATTTCAGAAGAAGAGTCCTTGATTCGTAGTGAGCTTTGCGATGAAATAGAAAGACAAGCAGAAGCTGGTATTTATCAACCACGTGAGATTTGAGCAATACATAAAAGGTTGGTGACTCGATATTGTAAAATAGTAATGAGATGTTTTTCAAGAGAGAGAAAAGCAGAAGCATGTCCACGGTTGGGGCATATTTCTGCTTTTTTGTATTGTGACTATCTACTGAAACATTCTAAACACACGGTATACTTCTTCCCGATTGATAGATTGGGTGCGAATCAACCCAGACTGCCAAGGTTTATTGGCAACCCGTTCTCGGTTCTGGTCGATTTTTGCGTCCAACGCATCCAAAAATTGCTCCATGAATGGTTCAAAGGAGTCTTTTAATAGAGTAGACAGTTGGTTGCTGATATCTGCATGTTGCAGTTCATTGGTAAGAGACTGATATTGTTGGGCAAGATATTTGCCCAAATTAGCGTCATTCTCCTTGATTTTATAGGTATCCCACTCCGGTTTTTCTATTTGCTCAGAAAGCTCCTTTGCATAGGCAGCGGAAAAAGACAAATCATTTGCACTGTACAGGGTCTGTGGGTTGTTGGTTTGTGTAGTAGGTGTATCCATTGATGATACAGCTACAGTTTCCCTCAGCTTAGCTGCCATATAGCCATCATCCTGCTTAAGCCACTGCTTGCTGGGGTCAGTTATGTCTGCATAAATGTCATTTTCTGCAAGATAGGAACTATATTCATTTGCTTTGTTGTCGATGGCTGATAGCACACTTTCCTTCATACCCTCAGCTATACCAGATTGCCCCATTCCCTCATAAAAGCCACCAATGTTTTTGGCATAGGAATTTGCCAGTTCCTCTTTGGCTTGGGTGTATAGAGTGTCTAATGTTTGCATTTCCTGTTCCAGTTTTTCACCCGTGTACTGGGTTTGGATACGGTCTTTCAAAACTGCATAACGGGAGGCAAGATCGTCTACCTTGGTTTCAAACCGTTCCGCATTATCAAAACGGATGTCCATTTGTTGTTTTGGATTGTTGCATGCCCCGCTCCATAGAAAGAGTGTGCAGCCTATCTGTGCGATTGGATGAAAAACCTGTACCATTCAGCCAGCTATTTTTGAACCAAGTATTAGAACCAAACTGACCAACATACATTGAGATTCCCCCTCAGGCTCGATTTTGTGCCATGATTTTCTACTAGTTTTTTTGTTGTTTCTATATATAAACCACAGACATATAGAATATCGGATGATTTTGGAAAATAGTAAGAGGGTAGACTTTGGGAATCTCACATTTATGTAAGTTTATTCCTTGTATGGAAGAAAGGAAATATGGTAGTTAGAGTTCTTCTCACGTTGCACCTGATAGATACCAGAGGACAGTTCTTCTACTCTTTTTTCATAAGTATCCATTCTGAGCTTTGTGGCAGATGAATTTTGTGAAATATCATTTTTCACTGACTGGAGTTCTTTGGATACTTCTTCTAACTCAGCCTGCAATGTTTTTTGTTGTTCTACACTAGAGGCTCCACCATCTGTACCTGTTGATTTTATGAGAAGCAGTGTATTTTGCAGTTGTTGCTGTTTTGTTTGTAACTCTGCTGTTTTATCAACAGAATCGTGCTTTCCAAGGGATGGATGTATTTGTTTTGTATGGGTCATCGCAGTCAATGGGTTGGTATACCCTGGTCGTATTTGTAAAGACATACAACTCCCTCCTTATACTTTGGTTGTTTCACCATATCCCATATAACATATTTCCCAAAGTCTACATAAGACATATCGGAATATTTCTTTGGATGAAAAGCAAATTGACGTGAACGGTGGTTTTTCGTGCGTGAATGGTGTTATCTACAACCTATTTTTCCAGAGAACAGAGGAGTACACAAATCTGAAACATTCCATCCCTATTTTCAACTTTCATAATACCCTGATACTTTTTGGAAACCTTTTCTATGTTTTGTAGACCAATGCCTTTTTGAATGGGTTGGCTGGTTGCCACAGAATTGCTGGATTCTATCACAAGAAAGTTCGCCCGTTCTTTTGTTGTAAGATGGAAAACTCGATTGGGTGACTCCACTTCCATACATGCTGTGATTGCATGGTCAAGGAGATTGGAAAAGAGAATACACAAATCCATATCCTCTACACGAAATTTAGATGGAATTTGAACTTTGCAATGTATATCAATTTCACAGCTTCTGGCATGGTTCAATTTTTCTTTCAAAAGGACATCTAAAATGAGATTTCCCGTAGAAATGGGGATGGAGGGGGATGTATAACTGGCTTGTAAATCTGTTGCATATTGTTGGGCTGCCTGATAGTTTGTTTCTTGTATCAGTGCAGATAAAGCCAACAGATGATTTTTGATATCATGTCGAAAGGAAGCATATTGTTCGTTATATGTTTTTGCCTCATCCAAAAAGAGTTGTTGTGCAGCAATCTGTTCTGTGAATTGGATGATTTTCTCAAATGCCTGAATCAAAATGAAAAAGACAATGATTGCACCAATCATAAAAGACAATATAGTAAATCTGCCATCCATAGAAAGGGAGAGAAGATACTGAGAAAAATTTGGGCTGTCCAACCGTAACCTGTATCGAATGGCTAGCACCATCAAGGAGGAGGGGAGTAGTAAAGTATATGGATAGGGAGAGATTGGGTTTTGCGGTGCAAATACAAAATGTTTCTGTAACCAATGTAACAAAAACAGGAATAGAACATCAAAAGACAAGGAAATGAAAATTTGTGCCCATGTTCCATCTGAAGCTAACTGAAGATTTGCACATACATACGCAGTCAGTACAGCGGTAAAGCCCTCTGTAAACGTACGTAATGTAAATAAAATCGAAGTGGGCAGGAGTAAACGGTGCCATTGTATTTTGACAAAAATAAATGCATAGAGAATCCAAAATGGGAGTTCCATCCAAAAGGAGCCGAAAATTTGGAAGTGAGTCACAATACTTACAAAAACTGTGGAGATGGTCAACAGAATTGGAATGTGCTTTCTGCAATTTGTTTGGGTTGCAGAGAGAAGGAAATCAATGGAACGATAAGATAGAATTCCGTTGGACAGAATCCACCAGAGATATAAAGTAACGGTCAAGTTCTATTTCCCCCTCTGCATGACTCTAAAAGCCGCACCATAAATTCTTGTTGTTTTCTGCGTGAGATAAAAACTTTGTCTCCTCCAACCAATACAGTCATAGTGGAGTCCTTTTTTACAACATAGTCAAGATTGACAAGATAGCTTCTGTGACAGCGGAAAAAATGGTGGTCCAGTTCTTGTTCCAGAGCATCCAAGGGACCAGAATAGTGGTACTGATTGGTCAGGGTGTGAATTATTGTTTGATGGTCAAACACTTCACAATAGATGATGTCTCTGATTCTTACTTTAGATACAATGGATTGATTGGTCAATAAAATGGTCTTTTCGTTGTCAGAAACAGCCCGCTGATAGGCTTTGTTCATAGCAGAATAAAACTGAACTTGATTAAGGGGTTTTTCAAGATATTGGACTGCATCTACATCAAACGCCTGAAATACATAGTTGGAATATGCCATGATGAAGATGACCTGCCCATAATATCCAAGCTCTCGAAGCTGTTTAATGATGTCCATTCCATTTTTGCCAGAAAGTTTAATGTCCATCAAAATAATGTCTGGAGTAACACCAAAGCACAAAAGAGCTTCCCCACTGGAATATATAAAAATGGTAGCATGTAATTTTTTCTCTTGAAGATATTGCTGTAACATATGGTGTAGGTGTGTAGCAAAATAAACTTCATCCTCACAAATTGCAATGGTCATTTTCTTGTACCTCCCACAAAACTTGATTCCCATTTTACCACAGTATGGAATACCTTGCTATGCTATAAGCTGACAATCCATGTATGGTTGAGAAGCTTTCCAAATGGAAAAAACAGATGGATAAAAAATATATAAAATACAATTTATCCCTTTTATTTTAAAATCATACCAAATTAGTAGTAAAATATTTGTGTGTTCTGCTTAATTTAAATGGTTATTATTTTTCTTTTTTAACTTATACACAAATTTCCCTAAATTTTCAGTTTATGGGATACAAAATGGGATCACTTGTGATACAATATAAGAGATACTGTAGGGCTGTCAAAGAAATACAGTGATTGAATCAAAAGAAAGGAAATAAGAAAATGAGATGGCATCAAAGAGCCCTGTCTGGTGTTCTTGCAGCTGCAATAGGCATGGGTCTGTTGGGTGGTATCCCCCAGGCAGTGGCAACCGATTACACCAGTGTGGAACTGGTTTCTACCAGGACAACCAAAGCAACGGGAGATATTCAGGCGATGATCCGAATGGATTATCCCATCTCCATAGATAAACTGAAAGACAGTGACATTGCTGTCGATCTGTACCGCGGCAATCAGAAGATTGCTTCTGGTTCTTTGCAAGAGGGAACCTTGACATTTACAGATGGCAGCGCAGCCACTGGAACTGTTACATGGAAAACCAATGAAACTATGGTTACTTCAGTAGATGTCCAATTTACTGGACTGTCTGCGGAAGCCAACGAAAACCAATACTACCTTGAATTGACAGGTACTGGGTTTCAATCCTATCGCAGTGAAGTATTGACCTTGTCAAACTATTCTCAGGGGATGATTCTGGGTACTGGTGACGGCACCTTTACACAAGGTGACTTGAACGGCGATGACAGAGTGAATGAGGCTGACATTGAGGTATTGAAACAGTATCTGGATACGGAGAATAGCTTAGCTGACCTTAATGGAGATGGAGCGGTAGATATCACTGATTTGGCAATGATCACTATGGCATCCGGTGCCACAGGGGAGGCACAGGTCTATCAGACCTCAGCCATTTTGTCTAAAGTAGTGGATATTGCCAGTGCAGAACAGGAGCTGGAGGGAACCATTAAAAGTGGTAATATTGCATCCCTGTTTACAGACAATAGCGAAACAGTGCGACTGGCTGCCAAGGAGAATGAGAGCCAGATTGCACTGCCCATTCCTTTGACTGCCAATGAGGGTGTGGAGCTGGAACAGGTAGAGATTGTCAGTTCCACAGCAGCCCCATTGGAAAAAGGTGTTGTGGAAGTAACTACCGTAGATGGAAATACATTTGAGGTACTGTTTGATGAAAGCACACCAGATGGTGTGTATGCCATACAGACCAGAGATGATGGACGCAAAGTTGTGACCATTTCTCTGGGTGCACGGGTTCCAGTAAAGAAGATTACCATTCGAGTGGAAGTAGTGGACAATCAGGAAATTGTGGTGGAACAGATTAAGTTCCTGAAAGATATTTTACCTGAGAATCCAGTACAGGAGAACACAAAGGTACAAAATGTAAAAGCACAGGCTGGAGCGGAAGAGGTCACATTGTCTTGGGATGTGTTCCCCAATATCACTGGATATAAGGTCTACTATGGTACAAGCCAGAATCAAATGACCAGCACTGTGGAGACAGACCGCACTTCCTGCACAATCAAAAATCTAAAAAATCTCACAACTTATTATTTTGCTGTAGCCCCTATTTCTACTGCCAGCGACCAAAAGTGGGAAGGTGGAAAGTCTGATGTTGTCAGTGCCACACCACAGCCTGCAAGTGTACCAGATAAACCGGATAATGTAACAGTTACACCCAAAGATACCATGTTACAGGTGACATGGAAGCCCGGAAAAGATACCCAATACAGCAAAGTTCAGTACCGGGTCAAGGGACAGAGTGAATTTGTGGTGTTGGATGGGGAGTTCCAAAATTCAACCTACATTTCTGGTTTGGAGAATGGCGTTACCTATGAAGTACAGGTATTTGGTGTCAACATCAGAGGAAATGGACCTGTTTCTCTCACAGCAGAAGGAACACCAGAACGGGAGGATATAGAAGCTCCAGACCTGCCCACAGTGAACCGATTGGATAACAGCGTTATTGTATCTGCAACTTATCCCACAAACAACACAGATACAAAGGTGAGTGTAGGTCAGTTGCCCAGTGCAGTCTATGATGGAGATTACCACACTGGATGGGTTGCTTCCAGATGGTGGGATCCTAAACAGTTTACATTTCATTTTGATAAAGCCTATGAGATGGACTATTTTATTTATGTGCCAAATTTAGGGCTGGATACTCAAAATAACAGTGGAAATAGATATCGTGACTATTTTAAAAAATTCAACATCTCTATCAATGGTGTAGCAATACCAGAAGGGCAAGTATCTTTTGAAAAGGTAGATGACAACTCTTACTTTATTGTTAAATTCCCTCGTTCAACGGTCACTTCTTTAACAGTGGAGCCCAGTCAGTGGGATGGTGCAGGCAATATGAATTTGACAGAAGTGGCATTCTATGAGTATGATGGGTTGGCTGATTCTATTGAGGCAATGTTTGCAAATGACAGCCACACAGCGTTGGCAGCCGGTGTGGATCAGGCTACCATTGATGCACTGTATGAGAAAGCCAGTGATGTAGATGCCTACTATGTGGATCGGGCGGTTCTGTTGGATGAGCTGGACAATGCACAGCAACTGCTCAATGGGGAGGAACTGATGGTCCGGGCTGGTTTTGCATCCCGCAGTGGAGCGGCAGACCAGAAGTATGGGCAAACTGCTTCTGCATTGCAACCTTTGGGTATTTCTGCCCTGTCCAACCAGGCAATTTCCATTTATGTTGAAGGTCTGGGCGATGGGGAAACAGCTACATTAGTACAGTGGCAGCAGTATTCTGAGACTGGAAATACAAGACAGAGTTACACACTCCACAATGGACGCAACCGTATTTACCTCACCGAAATTGGAAATTCCGGCAGTGGTGAACGTGGTGGTTCCCTCTACATTGAGTACAGTGGCAGCAATGCAAATGCGCTGAAACTACAAATCCGTGATACATCTGAACAGAAAACTGTAGTAACGGAAATCCCAATGTTAAACATTGACCCAACCCAGTGGTATGGTAAAAGTGAGGACGAACGTAAAACCCTGATTCGTGATTATGTACAAGAGTTGCAGACCTATGTGGCAGGGCTGTCTTTCCCCAATGACAGCAGTCGCAAAACAAATATCCGCAATGTGACCGAGATTGCAACTCCCAGTGTATTGTTGTCCTTACCAGCTGATCAGGTACTGTCCGGTTTAGGTGGTACTACAGTATCAGTGGAGGATGCCACATCCAAACTTTATAATGCCATTTGTGCATGGGAGCAGCTGTTGTTCCTAGTTAATAAAACACAGGGTATTATTCAGGCAGATGCGGACTTTGCTTCCTACCAGTACCCCATGCAAACCAGACAAAATATCCGATTCTCTCGCATGTTCTCTGGTGCATTTATGTTTGCAGCTGGAAGCTATATAGGGATTGACTACAATGAAACCCGTGCTATGGTCACAGGCTATCCAGTAGAAATGACAGGCAGCGGTAGTGGAATTGATGGAGACGATCTCAATGGTCTCTATGGCTGGGGTATTGCACATGAGATTGGCCATAACATGGACAAGATTGGCTATGCAGAAATCACCAACAATATCTATTCTCTGGTAGCCCAGACAGCAGATACAGGTGACATGGTTGGTCAATCCCGTTTAGAGGGTATGTATCAGACTATCTTTGATAAGGTTGCCCTAAGAAAGCCCGGTCAGGCTGGCGATGTATTTACCCAGTTGGGAATGTATTGGCAGTTGCATCTGACCTATGATGAGGCAGGCAGTCCATTTGATGGTAGTGGTGCATTGGACTTCTACAATGCTTTCTTTAGCAAGTGGAAGGCTGGAGTGCACAGTGATGCACCCAGTAAAGATGATCAGATTGCCTTGATTGCTGCCGAAGTGACCGGCAAGAATCTGACTGAATTCTTCACTCGTTGGGGCATGGAGTTGAGTGTTAAAACAAAAGAGACTCTAGCTGAATATGAGAATGAACCCCGCAATATTTGGTATCTTAACGACCAGTCCCGCCGTGACCGTCTCAATGGTGAGAATAAAGCAGAATTGACTGCCAATCTCACTGCTGTGGTGGAGAACGAGAAACAGGTAAAATTGACCGTCACAGTGTCTGGTGATGCCAGCCGAGTTCAGGGTTATGAGATTTTGCGCAATGGTACACCAGTAGGATTTTTGATGGGCAATGGGGAAAACACTCAGACCTATGTGGATACAGTGGGTGCAGCCAACCATATGTCATTTACCTATTCTGTTCGTGTCATTGACAAGCTGGGTTATGAGGTTGCCACAGCACAGGCTGAGCAGGTACGAATTTCCTATGATGTAACCCTCGATGCAACTCTGTATGATATCAGTGAATATGGGCTAAATCAGGATACAAATACAAAAAATATCCAGATTACAGCTAAGGATGGTGGAGTATTGACCACCAGTGGATTGAAAATCGTTGGAGATTCCATTCCTACCAGTGGCGATTATACCGTTACCATTACCACAGCAGATGGACGAAGTGTGGTTGCAAAAAGTGATCGTTTCTCTAACAGTCAAAGTGAAGCTTCCTTCCTGACTTATTGGAATAAGCCGGGTACAGATGCCACAGATACCCGTATCTGGATTTATGATGCTGTCAGTATTGTGATTTCTGGCATGCCTGCTGATGTGTCTACATCCAATATTCAGTTGCTAAGCTATCCAGGTGACAACATTGCATTTACAGAGGGTGCATCGATTGGCATACTGGGAGCGGATTACAGTTATACTGTTATGGATGAAGAAGGTAAAACAACAACAGAAACAATTTCTGCTGGAACCATCATCATCACTGGCAGCTATCGAGGAGATCCAATTTACAACAGCATTCGTGTGAAAGCAAAGATGCAGTCCATGAAGCCAGGTTCCAGTGAGGCACCAGTGGTAACAGAGCAGACCCTGTCTGGTGAGACATTGCTCTTTGCAGAGATTCCAAAAGACGGTGCAGTCAGTACCATTAGTGACGGTTTCTTTGTGTTTATCCCAGAGAATCAGGAGAGCTTCAAACAGGTGAATGAGGACCATGGAGAAAATCATGCTGCTGGAAATCTGGTCATGATTGCCTTGCAGGCTCAAATGTGGCGTGCTGTGGATAGCGAAGGAAGTAATCCCCGTATGACCAGTGACACCCTGTTCATCAGCGTACCTCGTTATGACAGTATGCCTGAGATTATCTTAAAATCATAAGAGACCCAAGATTAGAAAGGAAGAACGCAATGAGGCGTTGGATGAAACAAGGAATTGGCACACTGATGTTGTGCACCCTGCTGCCAGTGCAAACACTGGCAGCGGGGATTGACCTGTCTTTTGATCAGGCAGGAACGGCTGCGGCTGTACAATTACAAGATATGGGTACTGACCGTTATGCCGCAGAAATTACTTTGCCACTGCTGAATATGCAGGGGGTGCAGTTCCAAAGCTATGCTGATAGCTATGCGGTTACCATTGATAGTGTAGAAAAAACAGTTACACTGTATGTGGCTTCACGTACCCCACTGACTGGTTCCAATGGGATGTTGAATATTGGGACATTGTTGGTAGATGAAAAGACAGAAATTACTGGTGTTGGGCACACAGTTGTGTTAGACCAATTTCTGAATCGTTATACCTATCCAGAGATTGGGATTACAGTGAGCTATGGTGGAGATGACGATAGTTCCACAGGGGACGGTTCTACAGGTGATGACTCCACAGGAGGCGATTCTACAGGTAGTGGTTCCACAGATGACGGCTCCACAGGAGACGGTTCTACAGGTGGTGACTCCACGGGTGGTGGTTCTACAGGTAATGGTTCCACAGGAGACGATTCTTCCACAGGAGGTAGCTCTACTGGAGGGACAGGTGGGTCTACAAATCGTACCCCAACTGTATCCACAGATGGAGTTGGTGGCAAAGTTCAGGCTGCCAGTGATGGCAGTGTTACCATTACTCCTGATGCAGGTTATCGCATTGCAAAAATCCTAGTCAATGGGAAAGAAGTGGCAATTACAACAAAGCTGACGGGGCTCACCGCCAAAGATAAGGTTGTAGTGACCTTTGAAAAGGTGGAGGAGGCTAACCTGACATTCACAGATGTACAGCCCACCGACTGGTTTGCAGAAGCAGTGGATTTTGTTGTTGCACGTGGATTGTTTGCAGGACTGAGTGAGACAGAGTTTGGTCCTAATGTAGAAATGAGCCGTGCAATGCTGGTGACAGTGCTGTATCGTTTGTCTGGAGAAACCAGCAATGGGGACAGTGGCTTTGCTGATGTGCCAGCCGATGCCTGGTACAGTGCTGCTGTTGCTTGGGCAAAAGAAGCTGGAGTTGTCAGTGGTGTCAGTGAGACATCATTTGCACCCAATCAGCCTATCACACGGGAGCAGATGGCAACCATTCTATACAGCTATGCCAATGCTCAGGTGGACGAAGATGCAAAAGCTGCCCTTGCAACATTTGCAGATGCTGGAAACATCTCCAGCTATGCCACTGTCCCTGTGAGCTGGGCTGTGGAACAAGGGCTTTTGTCTGGTGTAGGCAATCAAACACTGGAACCACAAGGTGTGGCAACAAGAGCGCAAGTGGCTACTATCTTGCGGCAATTCTTGAAAAATACCTGATATTGGACAGTCAGAAGCTACAAAGTTTTTGCCGAACACAGGTTATGTAAAAAACGAAAAATCCCAACAGAAGGATAGATTCCATTCCCCTTCTGTTGGGATTTCATTATATATTTGTAATACGCTGTCCTGACTATCACTAATCACTACAATTTTCTTTTCAGGGATTTGATTGATTTAAGGTATTTTTGAAGGTTATCTGTAACAGGTCAGAAAGTGGTTATTTTGTTTCATTCCATAATATAGGATGTGATAGCTTTTATGGAGGATTTCTTCTAATTGCTCTGAATCATACAAAACCATTTCTGTACCCATTGCAAAAAATTTGATATTTACTTGTTGCGATAACTCCATAAGCCTCTCTGCCACGGATTGACAAAAAGAAGTACAAAATTCATTGGATGAGTCAGTATCTAATTCTGGAAGATTGGCTGTATCAATCCATTGTTGTGTATGGAATTGCCCATGCCCAAAGTATTGCATTGCACCCACTGGGAAAGAACCTATGGTTCCTTGAAAGTGAATGATGTTTCCATTTAAGAGGCGTTTTTTTAATGATATGCCATCCTGTATCTTTACCATTTCCTCTTTTTCTGGCAACCAGCTATCCCATATCACACAATCTTGAGAAAATACAGTCTCACCAATTCGAGAAAAAAGTGTGTTACATTGTCTGATATCAAAATATGCTTCACTGATCATATAAACTTCAAATTTTGCAGCCATTGATTGCTCACACACCCTATGCAAAGTGATATAACAGGGAAGGAGACCTTTGTGGTTCCCTATTTTGTAATCATCTCATCGTTTTTTGGATCAAAAAAATAAAATTCTTTTGCTTTTATGTGTAGTTGTATGTCGGTTGAGGTTGCATCATCAGACACATTGCAGCCATATACAACAAAGGTGTAGATTCCATTTAAAAGAAAAGCCTACAACTCCATCAAAAACAAGGCATCCATGTTCTATATCTTGTTTGCAATGATAATTCCACTTTTTTGTGCCCTCCTTTAATCTGGAAATGCAATTCATTTGAAATGAAATTTTATGGTTTTCCAATGTGACTTTTTCACAAAATCGGTCCCCTAGATAGAGGGATGACAAAAATTTTTTCATAGGTTCCATACACAATACCTGATTTTTACATAGAATTTGATGTCTGAATGGTGGTGGAGCTGTGGCAGAACACCTCTGTACTATATACAAATAACAATGGATTTGTCAATAGATTTGTGTTATACTTTTCCAAAAGAAGATAAAACAGGAGGAATGATGTATGATTCAACGGACAGATGCCAGATGGAACAGTGTGATTTCTGACTTAAATGGAGCTCAAGTGGATACATGGCTCACAAAATTGCTCAAAGGCGATGGAAGCCAACAAGAAGCCATTTTAGGGTTGTCTGAAGAATTAGGTCATCAGCTTAGCTGGAATAGGATTACTGCTTGTGTGTTGCCATATTTGGCTGATTTCTTTCCAAATCTATCGAAAAAAGATCAGATTTATTTGGTTGCTCAAATGGGGGCAGCCATTGCAGCAGAAGCAAAATGTCCCCTCCCATTGGGTACAGAAGCGTATCAGGAATTTCATGAAGGTTTGTCAGGCTTACAAAAGGAAGTAAAGGCAATGATGGTTGACCCACAGGTACAACCCCTGTTATCAGAAGATACAGAACTTGGGGTGATGTTTGCTTTGGGTGCGTTGGCTATCATAGGAAATAGAAAACACGCCTATGGATTTTGGCTTTTATCTGGCTCCGTTTGGGAGGAGGGAATGGCCGCCTGTGCATGTGGATGGGATGAGGAGTCCATCCCATTCTTGGAACAGCCAGATTGTATAGAAGAAATCCAAATAGACCCTTGGGATGGAGTCTCATTTGATTGTGAAGTTGTATGGTTGAATGGGGTACTGGAACTGGTGGGTGACAATCCAATCAGTCCTATTTTGCCTCTGGTTTATGGGACAGGGGTATGCCCAGAGTGTGGCGAAAAAGAGCCATACTGGGATTGGCTATACCATTTTTATGAGGAATAAGGACCATAGTTATGAAAGAATTGGATACATTCTCAGAGTGTGATGGTCACATTGAAAGTGTGCTCATTGGTTGTGAAACAGTCAAAGTCTCATTTCAGACATGGGACGCGAAAAAACTGGTACTCATCTACCATGAAGTAGAGGAAGTCAAAGAAAGCCATTGTGTGTTGGGGGATATTTCAGATTATGTAGAACAGAGCAGACAGGATGGATTGATGGAATATACCTTTTGGGATGTAAATGATGAGGCTGTACTTAAGATTCTGGCAAAAGCTGTTCCATATTTACCATATAGACGATGATACAGATGGTGCTTATACCTTACATGATATCCAAGGTAATGATATTGGAGGGGACACATGCAAGACACGTTAGTTTATCAAGAATACTCAGCCAATGAAGACTATCGATTTGAAGTATATCGCAATCGAAATTTTTATGAAATATGGGTGCAACGTAAAATCAGGGATGATATGATGGGGAAAGAGTGGTTTTCCTACTCGGATCTTTCTGATGGGAAACACTGTGCAGATACCATAGAGCGAGCCATTGAAATTGGGAGAGAATGTCTCTATGGGCAATGTTAGGGATTGGTTTTGGGTGTGAAGCTATATTTCAACATAGCTAGTTTATGAAAGAGCAGAGCAAATATCAAACCAAATGTGACCCCTAAAATGGTATCTGCAATGCGTAACATCACAGCTTCCTGAATACCATAAATTCCAGCCCCCAACATAAGTGCACCAAAACAGTTCATCGCTGTTTTGTATCGGTAATCCACACAAAAACCAAGACATAGCCCACCCAATGGACCCATCAATGGATGGAAGGATGCTGGAAGTGTGACATACAGTACAAAAAATGCACAGGAACCAGCGATTGCACCTACAATCCGCTGCCAGAAACGTGTGGTTGTACAACTGGAGTATGGATAGGCAGATAGTAAAGATGCACAGGCAAAGCCCATCCACATAAACCGCTCGATATGAAATACCTGTCCCATAGTCAACACAAGACTGACTCCAAGAGCCATACGCAGTTGCCAAAGATGAACCAGTTTAGATACATCAAATTTTTGAACAACATGGTGAAAACGAATGCTTTTGTGGTAATTCCGGTGTTTCAGGAATAGAATGGCACCACAAATCAGATAACCTGCCAAAGCGAGAAGACCACGCCGGATGAGGGATTCTCCCATCACTGGGTTACCTGTCAGGTAGATATAGGCAAAGCTATATAAAC
Organism: uncultured Oscillospiraceae bacterium; assembly: GCA_944385095.1. Classification (GTDB taxonomy): domain Bacteria; phylum Bacillota; class Clostridia; order Oscillospirales; family Oscillospiraceae; genus Lawsonibacter. Next base: position 44,588 of record CALWVS010000010.1, on the reverse strand, counting down.
CACCATTTCCCATTTCTGGTCTCTGAGTGGTGATAAAAAGCAGAACAAAAAAGGAGATAAAATGAAAGGGAATGAGTAAAATAGGGGGAATGACCACAACCATACTGGGAGCCAATAGCAGAATGAGCATTGCCACAGCTAAGGTAATCAGGGAATCTCCCACACAATATTCAAAGTTGACAAAGCGAATTCCCAACAGAATACAGAACACTGCTACTGCCATAGGGGTATTATCCGCTCCAAATATACCAGATAATAGGCTGATAAACACAATGGCAAAGGTTACAATCAGCACGGAGCGAAGGAACATGGCATTCCAGTAATATAATTTTTCCCGTTTTGTCTCTGATACAGTGATTTTTTGTTTGATGATAGAGGGGTCCAACTGTAAGGTGTCATAAAACTTCATGGATGTTTTCCTCTCCTTTCTTTATATGAGTCGCAAGTTTATCTGCATAGTACATAAATGCTTCAAAATCTTCTGTAGAACTGCGCCATAAATCATAAAAAGGCTGTAAGATGCTCTCATAGCCTTTCTTTAACTCAGCCAAACCGGTTTCTGTTATGGTCAACTGGTAGCTTCGCTCATCCATTGTCTGTCGCTGTTTATGGATGCAGTTTTTTTCATAGAGAGACTTGAGACATCGACTGACTGCCTCTTTTTTCATGCCACTGCTTTGGCTGAGTAAATTGGGTGTATTTTGTTCTGGTTTTAGGTATAGATGAGCCAGTAGTTCACATTCACTGGCAGTCAGTACTGTTTTCTGTACAGGCAAGAGAGAACGCATAATTTTTTGAATTTGTTGTTGATAGTGCATCATATCGGTCCATTCCATGGATACAATAGCCTCCTATATAGTTAACATTGTTAAGTATATAGGAGACTCTATTGGATGTCAAGTTTTTTGTGAGTGTTTGGTTCAGTCAAAAAGAATCCTCCCCATATGCTCAGGTATGGCATATGGGGAGGAATTATACTTTTTGTTAAATTAGAATGGGTTTATGACGGCAATTCACTGGATGTAATCTCATAAGCATAGGCATCCAAATTTGCGGTTAAAGTGGCGAAATGGGTGCCATTCTTCCAATGTAAGGTCAAATTTGCACCATCTCCCTCAGCACTGAATTCAGAATCAAAACCAAAGGCTGGATGATTTTTTCGGAAAGCCAGAAGTTCCAGTTGTTTTTTCACAACGGGATTTTGATAGGCAGTTTCTACCTGTTCCATGGTTAGATTGGTACGGTTGATTTCCTTGTGACCGCCAGGACCTGCCAAAGCAACAGCGGCATGGTCATTCTTTCCACAGAATAAATCCAAGTACCAGACCTGTGGTTTGCCTGGCATAAAGAGCTGAATGGCTCTGGCAAGCAGCATTTTTTCATCGGATTCTCCCAGTGCACTGTAGTAGGTTGCATTGACTTGATAATACATGTTCTTTGCACCATGGAGATTCTTCACATATCCCCCACGGGATACGACGGTATCAATGAGGGTTTCAATCCGCTCATCTGGAATTAAGCCTTTGAGATCCAGTAGAGGAATACCATCATGACAGCCGAGCATATTGACAACTCGAATGTTTTTCTCATAGATTTCGGTTGCCCAGCGGCAGAGGTATTCACTTTCATGGAACTCCAGCGCATCAATTAAAAGACCGGGAAGGAAGAAGTCATAGGTCATATAGCCCTGTTGGGCGACCTTCTCATGGATTTTTTCTCCATAGCTTGCATGAATTTCGGGGAGAAGCTGAAGGTGATACCGGTCTGCGATGTTGCGAACCTGTTCTAAGAGGTCCCATGTGCCAGGCTCATTCAAGAAATTTTTCTTGCCAGGCTCTTTGGGCGCATAGGCAAAGGCATCCAGACGCACAATGGAGGCACCATATTCAGACAAAGTTCTCAATGTGTTTTCATAAAACTCCCAGACAAGAGGAGATTTTATGTTCAAATCCATCTGACCTAAATATTCCCGATGATTTTCCAGATAGTCACAGACCACATCTTTGGCATGTGGTGCCACTGAGAAATCGCAGTCACGGGGAGCTTTTTCCTCTGCAAGTTCATCAGTGAGGGCTTTATGAAGACGGTCAGCAGTGGTATACTGTAAATTGGCTAAGGTCATCAGCTGCTGGACGGTTGGCATCTGATAAGTCACTTTTTGGTAAAATGTGTTCCAATAGGGGACATCCTGACCATTTGGCATACGCACCATCAGAATAGGAAGCCCAGGTTTACGGAAAAACATCTGCTCTATGTACTGTTTGTCTGGCTGAATATAGCCATCTTCTGTCATAGTTCCGTAGCCGTCCCAGAATTGATTCCAGTTAATGAAAAAGTCCTGATAGGGGGAGTCTGGATGCTGTAACATATGTTGGAATTGAGGGCTGAGAACAGAGGCATGGTTTAAAATAAAATCCAATTTTAAGTCAATTCCAAGCTCTTTTAAATGAGTCAAATCCTCTCTGGAGGCGAACTGTTCACAGAGAGAATAATCAATCACAGAAAATCCGCGGTCTAAATCTGTGTGAAACAGACTGGGCAAAATGTAAAAAGAACCAAATGCGTCCTGTACATCTTTGTTTTTCAAAAAACGCACCATACCAGACAGGCATCCACCAACACTGTCAGGGTACGCATTTAACATAGGGGTGGCAGTTGCAAATCCCATTTGATGTTCCTCCTTATGCCTGAGCCATCATCTGGCAATATTCCTGATAGCTTAACAGAGAGCCGCTTTTGGAAATGATAAAAGCAGCTTTGTGTGCCTGTGCCTGTAGTTGTCCCTGTTCCAGTTCCAAAACCATGGTGACAAAGGGGCTGTCTACTGCACCATCACGGTTGCGGCTTCTTCTGTGCTCTAATGTCTCCTGTGGTGTGCTGTTTAACAAAATAGGAAGGTCTACACCAGTGAAACCATCACTGTTTCCATGTGTCCACTCAATGATAAGCAGATTTTTTTCAGAAACATCTACTTTGTCATACCACAACTCCAAAGGAGTGCGTCCCATACGCTTCAGATAGAGATGAGATGCTCCCTGTTTAAAATTGGAGATGATATGGCTCAATTCTCCAAAATTCAGCTCCTCAGCACTGCCCAAATACCGGGACAATGCCTTTCGCCCCTCTTTCTGATAAACTGCAAGCCATGGATATTGGTCACATGCTGAGGGAGCTGCATCCAAATCCTGTTCTTGTAACTGTTTTAGGGTTTCTTTGATCTCAGCGTTGTAGATTCCATTTGCAACCAGTCCAGAGATTCCATTGACACGGAAAATACGCAAACGCTCTGCGTCATTTTGTGCTGGGATTCTATGGGGATAATTATCACCACTCAACACATAGGCACCAATGCCATTGCGCTGAAATGCTTCTCCCAACAGACTGGCTGTTTCACTTTTTCCGACACCACTGCCACCGCACACAGAGATGACAGCGCGGCAGTGTGGATTTTGTGCAAAGACAGTGCTGAGTTTCTGGGCTAATTTTGGAAATACCAGAGATGCCTTTTCAATGTGGGATGCCTGAATGGAAATTTTGTCACCAGGCATATCTCCATGCATCATATTTTCCAGATTGCTGAAGTCTGGGAAGGTGGCTTCCTCTAACTTTGACAACAAGTTTTTGTAGTTTTCCATACAGTTTACTCCTTTTTATGTTTGTGATAACACTGGTTATTACAGCTTAAAGATGGTATTCATGAACAAACTAACAAAATGAATGGTCAATCAAAAACGAAAATAAACACTATGTAAAAATTATATTTCTCCACTGATATTTTTTGACGGTTGTTTTCTTTCATCAAACATAAAGATATATTCATTCTTCATTGTCCCTGTGATTATAAAATCTATCAAAACATTTTGTCAAGAAATAATCTGATGAAAATGAAATACTTCTTGAAACCTTGTGTAGTATGCTACAAATTGCATATTTTTTTCTGTGCAACAATACGAAATTTGTAAATCAACGCCAAAATATATCTTTATGTTGCTCGATATTATTGTTTTGTATTCTATAGTATTTTTTGTACATATTTTAAGAACTTTGTTCCATTTCCATTCGATGGATATAAGTGTTACACTTAGTTCACAAAAGCCGAGCAATCGGCGAGTAATACAGTGGAACTTTGGAAAACTGCATAAGGGGATGGAGTTTTTCCTACAAGTTCATGTAGAGATGAAGAGAGGAGTATTACAATGAAAAATGTAAAACGTACCTTAACAGCCCTGCTTGCAGCCGGTATGACCCTGAGTTTGGCTGCCTGTGGTGGAGGTGGCAAAGCAGATGGCAATCTCACCATGCAAATTTGGGATAATTCCCAGCGTGATGCGATGCAGGCTCTTGCAGATGCCTATCACGAGAAAAACCCAGATGTAACCATTGAAGTTCAGGTTACAAGCTGGGACGAGTATTGGACAAAGTTGGAAGCTGCTGCTGGTGCAGGCAACCTTCCTGATGTGTTCTGGATGCACACCAACTACATTCTCACCTATGCAGACAATGGCATGTTGGCAGATGTGACAGATATTTATGATGATGATACTTACTCCCACTATTCCGAGGTCTCCATTGCCAATACAATGGGTTCAGACGGTCGTATGTATGGCATTCCAAAGGACAAGGATATTGTGTGTCTTGTATACAATAAGGAGATGTTTGATGCAGCAGGTGTCAGCTATCCTGATGATACCTGGACTTGGGATGACCTGACTGCCGCCTCTGCACAGATTTATGAGAAAACCGGAAAGTATGGCTATATGGCCTATGCAGATGACCAACTTGGCTACTGGAACTTTGTGTATCAGAATGGTGGCTACATCCTGAATGATGACAAGACAGCTGCCGGTTTTGACCAGCCTGCCACCATTGAGGCAATGGAATTCTACATTGGCTTGCAGGACAATGACTGGTGCCCAGATCAGAAATACTTTGCTGAAACCGCTCCTGGTAACGCATTTTTCTCTGAACAGGGTGCTATGTTCCTGGAGGGCACATGGAACCTCCTCAGTGAGATGAAGAACTATCCTGATATGCAGGGCAAGTGGGATGTTGCTGTACTTCCCAAAGCTCCAAATCCTGTTTCTGGAGATGGACGTGCCACCATTTCTAACGGTCTGTGCTATTCCACCTCTGCTAAGAATCAGGACAACGCCATTGTAATGGACTTCCTAAAGTGGCTGGGTACTGAGGAGGCACAGCAGATTCACTCCTCTTATGGCGCAGCCATCTCCGGCTATGAGGGCTGTGAGGATGAGTGGGTTGCCGCATTTGATCAGTTTGATTACAAGCTGAATGTTCAGGCATGTATTGATATGTTCGATTACTCTGTACAGTCTGTCAACGATGCCACACGTCCTGTATGGAAGAGCAAAGTAACAGATGAACTGCTGAAGATTTACAGTGGTGAGCTGACTGTTACTGATGGTCTTGCTAGCATCAACAACATTATCAACACTGCAATTGCAGACGGCGCAGCCGGCTAATCAAATTAAAAAGGAGTTTTCCTTATGTCAAAGCAAAAAACCATGGTTGCCAAACAGGAGCAGCGGTGGGCATGGCTTATGGTGGCTCCTACCATCATTGGTCTGCTCGTTCTAAACTACTATCCTTTAATCCAGACATTCCTTCTCAGTTTCTCAAAGACAAAAACCTTTGGAGCAGTAGAGTTTAATGGCATTCAGAATTATATTGATATGTTCCAAATGCCTGAGTTCTGGAAAGCCACTTGGAATACCATTCTTTTCTGTATTCTCACAGTACCTGTGGGGATTGCACTGGCATTGTTGGTTGCAATTCTTTTGAATGCAAAGGTGCGTTTCAAAGGTGGATTCCGAGCCATCTATTTTCTGCCAATGGTCTGTGCACCTGCTGCCATTGCAATGGTATGGCGTTGGATGTTCAATGGTGAGTATGGTATTATCAACTCCATTTTGGGGGTAAATATCAACTGGCTCACCAATCCAAGTACAGCCATTTTAGCTTGTGCCATTGTTGCCATTTGGAGTTCCATTGGTTATGATGCAGTTCTGCTTCTGTCTGGTTTGCAGAATATTTCAAAAAGCTATTATGAAGCAGCACATCTGGATGGTGCTGGACCCATTCGCCAGTTCTTCTCCATCACACTGCCTATGATTTCTCCCACACTGTTTGTTACATTGATCATGCGTATGATGGCATCTCTGAAGGTCTATGATTTGATCTACATGATGATTGATCAGAGCAATCCAGTGATCCCCAATGTTCAGAGTTTGATGTATCTCTTTTATCGGGAGGCCTTTGTGGCAGGCAATAAGGGCTTTGCTTCTGCCATTGTCATTTGGACCATTCTACTCATTGGCATTGTAACCGTTGTCCAGTTTATTGGGCAGAAGAAATGGGTTAACTATGACGTTTGATGAAAGGAAGAGTGCAAACCATGCGCACCGGATCTATGCAGGGTAGTCGCCGTTTGTTCACGGTTCTTACCTATTTCTTTCTGATTGCAGGTTCTGTTTTGATGGTATTTCCATTTTTGTGGATGATTCTCACTTCTCTGAAATCCCTTGGAGAGAGTATGCAGATTCCACCCACCTTCTTTCCTGCGGTCTACTATTTCAATAACTTCAAAGATGCACTGACCAGTCTGCCCTTTGGTGCACTGTATATCAACACTGGAATTATGGTGTTTTTCCGTGTGATCTGTGCCATTGTATTTTCTTCTATGGCTGGCTATGCCTTTGCAAAACTGAGATTTAAAGGGAAAAATGTTCTGTTCACACTGGTTCTGATACAGATGATGATGCCTTCTCAGATTTTTGTCATCCCACAGTATGAGATGTTGGCAAAAGTTGGTTTGACAGAAAGCCATTTTGCACTGATTTTCCCTGGCTTGGTCTCTGCTTTTGGAACCTTTTTCTTGCGGCAGGCCTATATGGGTATTCCCTCTGAAATTGGAGAGGCTGCCTATTTGGATGGCTGTAATCAGTGGCAGACCTTCTATAAAGTGATGTTGCCATTGACTGGTACTTCCATTGCTGCACTGACAATTTTTACTGCTGTCTTTGCTTATGCAGACCTGATGTGGCCTTTGGTGGTCAACACTGATATCAACATGATGACATTGTCCTCTGGTCTTGCAACCTTAAAGGGGCAGTTTATGACCAACTATCCAGTATTGATGGCTGGAAGTCTGTTTGCAATGGTTCCCATGCTCATCCTCTATCTCATTTTCCAGCGTCAGTTCATTGAAGGAATTGCACTGACTGGCGGAAAATAAAATAGACTTCAACCTCTTGGGGACAGGTGGCAGGAGCTGCCTGTCCCTACACTACCATAAAAAGGAAGACATTGATATGATCTGTTACAATAATACAAATAACACCATCACAATCCACACAAAAAACAGCACTTACCAGATGAAAATTGATCCCAAAGGTGTGTTGCTGCATACTTACTATGGTCCTCGTGTTCGAAGTGGGGATTTCTCCAACTGGATTTTACAGGAAGATCGTGGATTTTCTCCTCAGCCATCGGAAGCTGGGTTAGACCGCACTTATTCACTGGACACCCAACCTCAGGAGTATTCCTCCAGTGGTGTGGGCGATTTTCGGATTCCTTCCATTGAAGCCACCAGTTTAGATGGAAGCTATACAGTAGATTTGCGGTATGTGAGCCACTCCATTGAAGCTGGAAAATATACATTAGATGGACTGCCCAGCTTCTATGACAATGGTGGTGAGTGGGAAACATTGCGTGTTCTTTTGAAAGATACATGTACCAATTTGACAGTGGAACTCCTGTATGGTGTATTTGCAGAGTGTGATTTGATTACACGGGCAGTCAAAGTGTCAAATAGTGGGACCAACCCTGTCTCGTTGGAGCGTGTTATGTCAACCTGTGTTGATTTCCCATCTGGAACCTTCCATACTATTACATTGGGTGGAGCCTATGGACGGGAGCGGGAGCCTGTGAGAATGCCACTGACACAGGGAATTCACACAGCACAGAGCATTCGAGGTTCCTCCAGCCACCAGCAGAACCCATTTACTGTTCTCTGCTCACCTGACACCACAGAAGACAGTGGACATTGTTGGGGTTTTGCACTGGTCTATTCTGGCAATTTCCTTGCTCAGACAGAGTATACACAGTTCCATGAAACCCGTTTTGTGATGGGCATTCATCCATTCCACTTCTCCTGGAAGCTGGAAGCAGGGGAGACTTTCTGTGCACCAGAAGCAGCTATGGTGTTTTCTAATTGTGGTCTGTCCACATTGAGCCAGCGTTTCCATAAGGCAATCCGTCTGAACCTCTGCCGTGGTCAGTGGAAAGATGCACGCCGTCCTATTCTGATTAACAACTGGGAAGCCACCTACTTTGCATTTGATGCAGATAAAATTGTATCCATTGCGGAGAAGGCCTCCAAAGTGGGCGTAGAAATGATGGTTATGGATGACGGATGGTTTGGAGAGCGCAACGACGATTTCCGTGGGCTTGGTGACTGGGATGTGAATGAGAAAAAGTTGCCTGGTGGGCTTTCTGCACTCGCAGAGAGAATTGAGGCACTGGGTATGAAGTTTGGACTTTGGGTTGAGCCGGAAATGGTCAGTGAAGACTCTAAGCTGTATCGCCTCCATCCAGACTGGGCATTTAAAATTCCCGAACGAGAGGGCACTAGAAGCCGTCATCAACTTGTTTTGGACCTCAGCCGAAAGGAGGTACGGGACTACATCCTGACCAATTTGCGCAACACCCTTTCTTCTGCCCATATCTCCTATGTAAAATGGGATATGAACCGAAGCCTGACGGATGTATTTTCTCTTTCACTGCCCAGCGACCGGCAGGGTGAGGTCTATCATAGATATGTGTTGGGGGTTTACGAAATTCTGGAGGCACTGCATCAGGAATTTCCCCACATTTTGATTGAAGGATGCAGCGGAGGTGGTGGACGTTTTGACTGTGGTATGTTACACTATACTCCACAGATTTGGTGCAGTGATAACACCGATGCCATCGAACGGCTGCGCATCCAGTATGGAACCTCCTTCTGTTATCCATGTTCCACTATGGGAGCACATGTGTCTGCCGTGCCAAACGGTATGACAAGACGGTGTGTGCCACTCCATACCCGTGGTGTGGTGGCAGAGGCAGGGACCTTTGGATATGAGTTGGACCTGAATGAGTTGTCTGAGGAGGAACTGGCTGAAGTACCCCAGCAGATAGCACATTTCAAGAAAAATTGGGAGCTAGTCACAAAGGGAACCTACTACCGTCTGGGCAATCCATTTGAAGAAGCCCCATTTTATGGCTGGATGCACGTTTCAGAAGATCAAACCCGTGCATTGGCTAGTGTAGTGACAGGCGTTGGTCATGCCAACCCCATCCGTGGCATTTTGCGTCTGAAGGGACTGGACCCAAATCGTGATTATAAGGTAAATGGTACAGTGTATGGCGGTGATGTTCTGCTTCATGTAGGCATTTCCCTGCCAATTCTGGATGAATACCAGGCTGTACAATTTGAAATCGAAGCAGTATAACGTATTTGGGAGGCACATATGAGTCAGCATTTTTTTTCCATTTTTCCACATGAAAATCTAGTCGATCTTTCCATGGTTCAATATGGCTGGGAGCAATGTGCCTCTCTCTATTCCTATGGTCCCTATGTGCGAAACAACTATTTATTTCACTATGTGATTTCTGGAAAAGGTTATCTGGAAGTGTTGCAGCCTGACCAGACCAACAAGCGATTTGATATTGAGCGGGGACAGGGGTTCCTCATCTGCCCAGGGCAAGTGACGACCTACTGTGCAGATGAGCACGACCCATGGTTTTATACATGGGTGGAGTTTACTGGTGCCCAAGCACAGTATCGACTGGGGCTGGCTGGGATGAATGACAGCCAGCCACTGTATATCCCTCTGCAAAAAGAAGCATCCCAGAAGGTGCAGGATGAGCTGCTCTATATTTCCAATCATGCACAGGAGTCCTCCCTGCATCTGATGGCGCATTTTTATCTCTTTTTAGATGCGTTAATTGAAACATCTTCCTATAAACAACGTGTCAGAGGGCAGTCCCAGCAGAGTTTCTACATCCATGAAGCAATCCACTATATTGAACAGTATTACCGAACAGAAATCCGAGTGGAACAGATTGCCACCTACTGTGGATTAAATCGAACTTATTTCAGTCGATTGTTCAAAGAGGTCATTGGGCAGACGCCCCAAGATTATCTGGCGAATTATCGCATTAGTAAAGCAATCGAGCTGATGCGCAATACCAATATGAGCATTGGAGAAATAGCAAATATGGTTGGCTATCCCAATCAGCTCTATTTCTCCAAAGTATTTCGTAAGATACATGGGATTCCTCCCAGAACGTTCCGACAGGAGGATGCCCTTGCCATTGAGCAGGAACGGCAAAATGGTTCTGCTCAGTAAGGAGTGTTTATGTTTAAGCTTTCATTTGACCATCAAGAGAATACCAGTGGACTGCGCCGTCTGAATGAGATTCTCACCACAGATTGTATTCATCTTTTTCAGGTGAATTTGCTAACTGTCTTATGTATGTTACCCATTATCACCATTCCACCTGCTTTGATGGCAATGCATGTTTCCATCCGACATTGTCTTACAAATTGCACTGAGCAGACCTACTGGGGCGCATTCAAGCAATATTTTTGGCGTTCCTATGGAGTCTTTTTTGTGGCAGTGCTGATTCCGGTGATTGCAGCTTGTGCCAGTTATTTCTATGCTGCCTATGTTCTGACACAGCCGGTTGCCTTTGTGATGTGTGTGTTTAGTATTGTTGTTTTGATTGTTTCCACATTGGCAGGTGCCTTTCTTTATCCATTGGCTGTTTCTATGAAACTGTCTCAGGCAGTTCGACAAAGTGTTGTATTGGGTTGTGGAAGACTGACACGCTCTATTCCTGCCACTATGGTGGGGACTGTGCTCACAGTGATTGCCATTGGTTTTCTACCTATTACAATCCCTTATTTTCTGTTAGGCGGACTAGTCTTTCCTGCACTGCTGGCACAATTTTTTGTACGAGTTTACCTATAAATGGTACATAAGATTACAATGAGCGGACAGCAAAACCACACGACTGGTATTTATGCCAGTCGTGTGGTTTTTTATGTGTATAGATAATAAGTTTTATGTTTTATATTGTGTCCTCCATAGAGAAAAAGTCACTGAGATGGGTTAAAAATCGTTCCGCAGGTCTGGACAGTATTTGATATTTTTTCCACACCAAATACATACCCAATTCCAAATGGGGTTTTAATGGGCGAAAACACAGGGTGCTTCCCATTGTGTTTACTAATTTGTCCAAAGTAAATGCATACCCCATTCCCTCATCCACCATAAGGGAGGCATTGTAAATCAGGTTATAGGTAGCAACGGTTTGCAGTTCAGATGGTTTTTTGCGCAGCCAGCGGTATAAACCACTTTTGTTTTCCACTTGTCTGGATAAAATCAATGGTTTATCCCACAAATCTTCTGGTGTAATGCTCTCCTTTTTTGCCAGAGGACTGCTGTTTTGCATCAAAACACCCCAAACATCTTTCATAGGCAGTTCCATATAGTGATATTTTGTCTTGTCCATATCTCCTAAAAGGATACCAAAGTCCAGCAATCCTTTGTCAAGACGTTCACACACATCCACTGCATCTCCACTGACAATATGAAACTGTACGTTGGGATAGAGGGTTTGCAGTTGGTGGGCAGCTTTGGCAATTTGGCGTACACCATCCGTTTCCCCAGTGCCAATATAGATATCACCACTCAAAATTTTGTCTGATTGCCTCACCTCTTTTTCTGTCCGTCCCACCAAATCCAGAATTTCTTCAGCACGCTTCCGCAACAGCATGCCGTCCTCCGTCAGTGTTACTTTTCGACTGCCTCGAATCAACAAGGTTTTGCCCAGTTCTAATTCCAGTTCTTTTAGTTGTCTGGAGAGGGTGGGTTGGGTGAGGTGCAATGACTGGGCAGCCGCTGAAATACTCTGTTCTCTTGCTACTGCAAGGAAATACTGTAATACTCTCAATTCCATATTCAAATTCCTCCTTTTTCTAAGTATATAAAGACAATCTATGCTTGTAAAGCATAGATTGTTATTTTTTATAGGTATTTGTGATTGAAGATAGATGATGCTACAATGGGTATAGAAAAATATTGAGGAGACAGACATGGAATTACAGGAATTTTTAGACCATTTAAACAGTGGAAAACCGGTAGAAGGGGGCAGTGAAGCCCATTTATATATGCACAAAGTCAGTCAGGAGGCTTTGAAACTGACATCAGAAATCAACAGTCAGTATCATGAACCAGAGGAACTGCGAGTGTTGTTTTCTAAGCTGATTGGAAAGCCAGTGGATGAGACGTTTGCAATTTTTCCACCATTTCATACAGATTGTGGAAAAAATATCCATATAGGAACCCATGTATTTATCAATATGGGTTGTAAATTTCAGGACCAAGGCGGCATTTTTATTGGAAATGGTACCTTGATTGGGCATAATGTGGTTTTGGCAACCCTCAACCATGCCATGCAGCCAAATGAGCGCAGTACCATGATTCCAAAGCCTATTCATATTGGAGAACGTGTATGGATTGGCTCAAATGCCACCATTTTGCCAGGTGTTACCATTGGAGATGGTGCAGTGGTGGCAGCAGGTGCAGTGGTCACAAAGGATGTGCCAAAAAATACAGTGGTTGGCGGGGTTCCTGCCGTAAAAATACGGGAAATTGAAATAGAAAAATGAAATGATAGAAGGAGTTGTGATCATATGATGAAGGAAGAATTAAAATTGACACAAGGATGGGATAAAACATTCCCTAAAAGTGAAAAAGTGAACCACTGCAAAGTGACCTTTCCCAATCGCTATGGCATTACATTAGCGGCTGACCTGTATATCCCAAAAAAGAGAGAAGGAAAACTCTCTGCCATTGCAGTCTGTGGTCCCTTTGGTGCAGTGAAAGAGCAGTGTTCTGGATTGTATGCCCAAACGATGGCGGAGCGTGGATTTTTGACCTTGGCGTTTGATCCCTCCTTTACAGGGGAGAGTGGTGGCAGTCCACGCTATGTGGCATCCCCTGATATCAATACAGAAGATTTTCAGGCAGCGGTGGATTTTCTGTCTGTACAGGAACAAGTTGACCCAGAAAAAATAGGAATCATTGGAATTTGTGGCTGGGGTGGAATGGCACTCAATGCCGCTGCCGTTGATACCAGAATCAAAGCAACAGTAGCATCTACCATGTATGATATGTCCCGTGTCAATGCAAAAGGATATTTTGACAGTGAGGACAGCGAAGAAGCCCGCTATGAAAAGAGAAAAAGTCTCAATGCCCAGAGAACAGCAGATTACAAAACCGGGAGCTACGCCAGAGCAGGTGGTGTGTTAGACCCATTGCCAGAGAATGTGCCATTCTTTGTAAAAGATTATTATGACTACTACAAGACAGAGAGAGGGTATCATGTCCGATCCCTCAATTCAAATGACGGCTGGAATGTGACTTCTTCTCTGTCTTTCTTGAATATGCCAATTTTACAGTACAGCCATGAAATCCGCAGTGCAGTTTTAATGGTACATGGAGAAAAAGCCCACTCCTGTTATTTCAGTCAGGATGCGTTTAAAAAGCTGACAGGGGACAATAAGGAGTTGATGCTCATTCCCAATGCAGTGCATACAGACCTATATGACCAAGTGGATGTGATTCCATTTGATAAGATGGAACAATTCTTTCGGAAATATCTTGATACAGAGTTGAATTAAGAGAACCACAGGATGGAGTCTCAGGAGGGATGGACAATGGCAATCAAACAGACGGCTGGTAGGGAGGCTTTGGGGGAGTTTGCCCCCAAATTTGCCCAGTTAAATGATGATGTACTCTTTGGAGAGGTGTGGAGCAGAGAAAATCTGCTGTCTTTGCGTGACCGCTCATTGGTCACAGTGGTGGCACTGATGTCACAGGGATTGGTGGACTCCTCTTTCCAGTATCATCTTACCAATGCAAAGAAAAACGGCGTGACCAAAACAGAAATGGCAGAGGTCCTGACCCATGCAGCGTTTTATGTTGGATGGTCCAAAGCGTGGGCAGCCTTTCGCATGGCAAAAGAAGTTTATCAGCAAGAGGATATAGAGGACGAAAAAGCCATCCATGAAAACAGCATGGTTTTCCCAATCGGGCAGCCCAATCATGACTTTGCCCAATATTTTACAGGTCAAAGCTATTTGGCACCCGTTTCCACAGACCAAGTGGGGATTTTCAATGTGACATTTGAACCAGGTTGTCGCAATCATTGGCATATTCACCACGCCATAAAAGGTGGAGGGCAAATCCTTATCTGTGTCGCTGGTTGTGGCTACTATCAGGAATGGGGAAAGAAAGCCAGAAAATTGTATCCAGGAGATGTGGTCAACATCCCCGTCGGGGTCAAACACTGGCATGGTGCTACACCAGACAGTTGGTTTTCTCATCTTGCTGTGGAAGTACCAGGGGAGCAGTGCTCCAATGAGTGGTTGGAGGCAGTGAGCCAGACAGAGTACAGTAAGTTGGATTGAGCATTCAATACAACCGTTATAGACATCCACAAAATGGGTGTTTATAACGGTTTTTTGCTTGATGTATTCCAAAAGATAATAGAAACACAATAAAATAGTTCCAATTATGGATGAATGATGCTATAATAGAGGACGACATTTCCTAGAAAGGAAATAGATATAGACAGAAATGGAGGGCAGCACAATGACAAAAGAATGGATGGAGCACTATACACAGATAAAAAAGCAGTTGGAATGCAAAATAGACTTAGATGCTTATTTTACTGAGCAGAAAATTGGAAAAATGAAAGTAGATGTATTAGATATTGGGATGCTCCATGTTCCAACTGGGGTTCTGTTTGCATGCGACCCAATGGTGGAGCTCTGTGAGGCACAACCATACCTTCAGACAATCCCTGTTGGCACATATCCAATCAAAATTTGTGTGGTGCCCAGTGAACAATATGGAGACCGCTATGCCTGTGTCAAGGTGGAAATCAACAACCATAAACCCATCCGCTATGAGTTGGGCGTGGTGGGAAATGAAGATTTGGAGACACCACTCGAAGAAGATGAATTTTTTGGGTTTGGTGTGGATGCTGGTATGGGGTGTATTGCGGACATACAAACAAAACAGGCAGTTCTGACCTATTTACAACAGCAACTTCAGAAAGAGCATGAATTTGATTTATATGGTGGATTGTTTTGTCAGTTGTTGGAGCAAAATGCAAAAGAACATCCAAAATATCAGTTGGAATGGGGAAATTGGCTGAATTGGACCATTCCAGGTACTGATTGCAACCTTCCCATGTTTTCCTCTGGTTGGGGTGATGGGGTATATCCCTGTTATTTTGGCTATGACCAAAATGGAGCAGTGTGTGGTGTGTATATTCTTTTTCTTGATATTGAAGAATGCTATGACGAATCAATGGATTGAGGGAAGGATGGTTATATGAAACTGAATCCTAAATGGCTTATGCCGCCACCATGGTTAGCCTGCCCCAAGATAGAGCGATATTCCATTGGATGGCGTATGGGCTATGGGGAAGATTATTTAGATCGGTTTCGTGTTTGGCTGGAATCCCTGTCCACAGAAGAACAGATGAAATACCGCACTTTATTTCCAGAACCAGTGACTTGGAGAGGTTGGTGGGAAGATGACGAAACCGGGGAATTATGGGAACATGGGGATTTTGCTGTGGAATTTTGGCAGCCCTATGGACAGCCAAAATATGATAAACAGTGGTTGCAGCAGGAAATGCAGAAGGGGAACACACACAATTTCTGTATGTTTTGGGGACATCAGCCAGCAAAAGATGGTCATCTCACACAGAGTTGTTTCAGCCAATGGTGGCTATCCGAATTTTGGTCGGTTGCCCACACCTACTGCTGTATGGAGCAGTATATGATGGTATCCAAGGCAAAGTTGTTTGGAGATGAGGAAATTATGGAAGAAATTCTGAACAGCAGTGACCCAAAGCAAATCAAGGCATTGGGAAGAAAAGTAAAGGGATTTCAGCAGGACTTGTGGGACCAAGTGAAATATTCCATCGTGCTCAATGGAAACTGGTGCAAGTTCAGCCAGAATCAGGAACTACAAGAATTTCTTCTCTCCACTGGAGACAGCATTTTGGTGGAAGCAAGTCCCTATGACCGTATTTGGGGGATTGGGCTTTCTGCCCATACCCAGGAGGCAGAGAATCCATGGCAGTGGAAAGGGCAAAATCTTTTGGGCTTTGCCTTAATGGAAGTGCGGGATGAATTAAAACGAGTGACCCAGAATGGGACTCTCTGTGATTGGGATATGATATAGCGATGAGGAGGATAGAACCATGGAGCGAGCAGAACACAACGACAATACAAATGAGACAGCAAAAAAACAACCATCAGGTCCATTGCCAGTATTTCGTTATCACCCCAATCCAATAGAAACAGGAGCCTTTCGAAAGGTAGAAGATGAAGTGGTCTGTGGCTGTTGTGGAAAAAAGACAAATATGGTCTATCATGGACCATTTTATTCAGTTGAGATAGTCCACGACCTCTGCCCAGAATGTGTTGCCAGTGGTGCAGCGGCAAAAAAATTTGACGGTGCCTTTCAGGATGATTGCTCTGTGGATGATGGAGTAGACAATCCAGACAAATTGGATGAACTGATTCATCGTACACCAGGATACTGTGGGTTTCAACAGGAGTACTGGCGTGCCCACTGTGGTGATGTTTGTGCCTTTTTAGGTTATGTGGGGGCAGAAGAATTGCAGGAACTGGGTGTTATGGAGGAAGTATTGGATGACCCAATGTGGGATGAGGAACAAAAAGAAATGATTGAAATGATGGAGAATGGTGGAAGTGTTCAGGGGTATTTGTTTCAGTGCCTCCACTGTGGAAAACATCTTGTGTGGGTAGATGTAGATTAAAATAACCCTGTGAATCTTTCTACCTTCTGTTGTCCATTCACTATGAATTGTATCAGATTGGGAGGAAGCTATGATTGAAATTAAAGGAAAGTATAATGAGGCAAAAATTTTTACAGATATCGTGGACAGTACCTCAATCGCACAGGTACAGGAACTGTGTAATCAGGAATTTACAACAGGCAGTCGCATTCGGTTGATGCCTGATATTCATGCTGGTGCTGGCTGTACCATTGGAACAACCATGACCATTACAGACAAGGTAGTGCCCAATCTGGTGGGTGTTGATATTGGATGTGGGATGGAAACCATCCGCATTCGGGAATCCCATCTGGAGCTGCAAAAGCTGGATAGGCTCATTTATGAGAAAATCCCATCTGGTTTTTCCATCCGCTCCAAGGCGCACAAGTACCATCGGGAGGTTCCACTTTCAGAGCTGTTCTGTGCTGAACATGTGCACCTGCTGCGAGCCGAGAAAAGTATTGGTACGTTAGGTGGAGGCAATCATTTTATTGAGGTGGACAGAGATGATGAGGGAAACCTCTATATTGTGGTTCACTCCGGCAGCCGTCATTTGGGTGTAGAAGTGGCAAACTATTATCAGGAAATGGGCTACAAAGTCCTGAACGGCACAGATGACGCCTCCATTCAGGTGTTAATTGCACAGATGAAGGCAGAGGGTCGCGACAAAGAAATTCAAAAAGAGCTGAAAAAGTTAAAGAACCTAAAGCAGACCAACATTCCCAAAGCACTTGCCTATGTATCAGGTGCATGGTTTGACCGATACATTCATGACATGAAAATTGTTCAACAATTTGCCATGCTCAACCGGCAGGCAATGATGGATGAAATTGTGAAGGGAATGAAGCTCCATGTAGAGGAGCAGTTTACTACAATTCACAACTATATTGATACAGACCAGATGATTTTGAGAAAAGGGGCAGTTTCTGCCCAAGCTGGGGAAAAACTGCTCATTCCAATCAATATGAGAGATGGAAGTCTTTTGTGTGTAGGGAAAGGGAATGAGGATTGGAACTGCTCTGCACCACACGGTGCAGGGAGGCTGATGAGCCGGGCAGATGCAAAACAATCCTTTACCGTCTCTGAGTTCAAAAAACAAATGGCAGATATTTATACCACTTCGGTGAGTAAGGCAACCTTAGATGAATGCCCAATGGCATACAAAGACATGGACAGTATTCTAAACAACATTGGACCAACGGCAGAAGTGGTGAAAATCATCCGACCCATTTATAACTTTAAAGCGGGGGATGAGGATTAACCAAGTATATGGTATCTATAAAAGAGCAGGAACCAAAAGCTCACCAGTTTGGTGGGCTTTTGGCTTGTCTTTTGTCAGAAATTGCAATAGAATGAAAAGAAAACAGTGTGGTGATATCAGTGGATCAAAGCAGGGAGACAATCTTAATTGTGGATGATGAAAAGGAAATTGCTGATTTATTGGAAGTCTACCTGAAAAATGAACAGTTTCAGGTGAAAACATGCTACCATCCCAAAGAGGTCATTCCATATCTGGAACAGGAGCCAGTGAGTCTTGCTATTTTAGATGTAATGATGCCAGAACTGGATGGATTTAGGCTATTGTGTTTGTGATAACAGTGGTTTTATTGGGGCTATTGTTTCTCATTATCATGGGAACCACCAACCTGGACAGAACAGCATGGTTTCAAGGATTTAAGCCATTTTTTATTCCAATTTCTGTTGCGACCATTGGAATATCTGGAGGATGTGGCAGAGGCGGCAAAACAGCTTGCCCACCCCACAGAGGTTCCTATCATGCTTCCTGACAATCTAAACAGCATCGAGCAGGATTTAAACCTTGTTCGGACACAGGCACTGGATAGAATCAGAACAGCCCAGAAGGCAGAACAGCAAAAAGAAGATTTACTGGTGTATTTGGCACATGACCTGAAAACACCATTGACCAGTGTGATAGGCTATTTAAAACTGATTGAAGATGAACCAGAAATTACACCAGAGTTAATTCAAAAATATAGTGGAATTGCAAGGGGGAAGGCAGAGCGATTAGAATTGCTCATCAATGAGTTTTTTGAAATGACACGGTATCGTATCCATGAATTTTCCTTGGAGCCAGTCAAAACGAACCTTAGCCGTATGTTGATGCAGATGACCTATGAATTCCATCCCATTCTTGCAGAGAAGGGCTTGCAATGGAAGTTAGAAATTCCAGAGCAGGTGGAAGTGGTCTGTGATACTGATAAATTAGAGCGAGTCATTGACAATCTCATTCAGAATGCCATCTATTACAGTGATGCCAATACAGAACTGTTTTTATCGTTGATACAGATGGAAGATGTTGTGCGAATTTGTATTCGGAACCGAGGGCAGACCATACCACAAGAGAAGCTGGAGCGGATTTTTGAGCAGTTTTATCGTTTGGACTATGCCCGTTCCACCCGTACAGGTGGTGCCGGGTTGGGGCTTGCCATTGCCAGAGAGATTGTAACCCTGCATGGAGGAACCATAACAGCCCACAGCAGCGAAGGAACCATAGAGTTTGTGATGCAACTGCCAATGGATTGTCAGAAAATCGTAAGAAATACAGAAGAAACAAGTCATAAATAAAAAAGAAGAATGACAAGTAAAAACCCCCTTGTTTTGGTATGATTGGATTGCCAAAACAAGGGAGTTTTTATGTAAAGAGGGGATGTTCTATGAAACCATTGGTGCAGTTCTGTTTTACCATTTTTGTGGCTGTTTTGTCTGTACTATCCTGTTTTAATTTTGCATTTGAGCCATTTGACCGCATTGAAAAAGATAAAATAACCTGTGTGATTGAGAAACCAGAGAGCAAATCCAACACAGAATTTTTGAATGACATTGGTGAGGCATTGGGTGCTGTAGATGAAGATATTATGTTTCGCTACCTGGATGCCACAGGAGAAAAAGTGCACTACCAATATTACAAAACAAGTCACACAGAGAATTTTGTTGAATTACTTTCTGGCATAGATGGAAAGCCTCTGAAACAGGGGGAATGTCAATCCACTACAAATCCAGATGGATATGTGGTGCATCCTCTCAATGTACCATCACTCTTACAGGATGTATCCTTTTTTCCATGGTCAGATGCCCAACCGTTTAATCTGAATGAAGGTACTTTCTATGTGAAAATAGAGGAACAATCCAAAGTGAAAAATGCCATTGAGCAGTTGGGGTATACTGTTACGATGCAATCAGCAAGTTGTGTTTCTGGGCAGTTCTCTGTTTTGCTCTTTTCTTTTGTACCAGCATTTATGCTGGTGATAAGTATGATTTTTTATGTGTTATCCAGTGGAAAACGCAATGTATTAAAAAAGATGGAGGGCTACACCACACAGACCATTTTGTTGGATGAGGGAAAAGAACTGCTGCCTATGATGGGATTTAGTTTTGGAATAGTGCAGATTATTCATTTTGTGGTAGCAGCAAAGATATACACATCCACTTTACCACAGTATACTGTCTTTTTTCTTCAGCACATGTTGGAAATTTTATTTGTTTTGGTGGTTGGATTCGCCAGTTCTGCCCTATTGACGAGCCGACAGCATGGGTCAGATTATATCAAAGGGAGAGTACCAAAAAAGGGAATTTATATTGCAACTATGGTATCAAAAGTCATTTTTCTTGCATTTTGTATGTTTTTTCTGTCTATTGCAGTGCGCAATGGAATGATTGCCTATCATTCTATGGAAACGGCAGAATATTTTGCAGAGAAGATGACAGGATATGTTACCATCCCTGTGAACACAAGCAATACATCTACGACAGAAAATCTGAAGGAAAATTATATGGCATTCTATTCCGAAACTGTTGACCGCTATCAAGGGGTTTTAATGGATGCAAGCAACTATCAGTATAGTTTAATCAGTGGCACCACTGCGGCAGAAGCATTTGGGCAAACTTATGTCACAGTCAACCAAAATTATCTGAAATTCAATCCAATTTATGATAGCAACGGAAACAAGATTACCCAACACGAACTATCACAAACTGCATGTAATGTGTTAATTCCAATTTCAAAAGAACAGACAGAGAGGGATTGGGCTGAATTTTTCTCCAATGGCTATCAAATGGATGTAAACTTTATCCCATATGATGGAATGCTAAGTCAAATTTATACCTACAATGCAGACACAGGAACTGGAAACTACGGTGAAATTGAGGAACCAGTGATTTTGGTTGTGGATGAAAAGCAGTTGAGTGGGGCATTTGTGTTCAGTTATTGCTCACAAGGCTCCTATTTTCTCAAAGTTACGGCGGAAAACCCCTATGAAGCATTACTTCCTATACTCCAGAAAGCTGGGATTGATGGAACAACACCAAACACCCCTACAATTTCCGAAACTTTCTTGGAAACCATACACCATCAACAACAGATGCTTTCCCTCTATGCAACCCAGTCTGTGGTTTTACTGGTTGGAATTGTCTGTCTCATTTTATTTGGTGCAAAACTGTATTGTGAGAATGACAGAGATAAAATTGCCTATGGTCTGATGGAAGGATATTCCTTGTTCCACTGCCTGAAAAAACATCTAATTGGAACCATAATTTCTTATGGAATGGTTCTCATCCTGCTGACATTTGTCACCATAACAACACATGTATCCATCCATGATGGGCTTTTGCTGGCGGCATTGGTTGGAGAACTGGGAATCACAGGAGTGACAGGGCAGAACTATGCCACAAAAAATCTTTATCAAATGGTGAAGGGAGCTGAGTAAGATGGCTGATCTTGTGCTGTCAAATATTTGTAAGCAATTTGGAAATCAAGTGCTTTTTCAGGATTTTTCCCTCAAAATAGAGCAAGGGGACTTTTTATCTATCATGGGGGAGAGTGGAACGGGAAAAACCACACTATTAAATATCATGGGGATGCTGGAGCGACCAGACAGTGGAACGGTTTCCATTTTGGGGCAAAAAAATCCGGTCTTTTTCTCTCCAGCGGCAGTGAAACTGCGGCGGTATAAACTGTCCTATCTTTTTCAAAATTATGGGTTGATTGAAACAGAAGATGTGATGTATAACATGAGATTGGTGACACATTTCAAACAAATCAGCAGAAAAAAGGAATGTCGCATCATTGCTGGAGCATTGGAACAGGTGGGATTACATGGGTATGAGGGGCGCAAGGTTTACACCTTAAGCGGTGGGGAACAACAACGTGTGGCATTGGCAAAAGTGATTGCAAAATCTCCACAAATTGTATTTGCAGATGAGCCAACAGGTAGTTTGGATGAATACAATCGAAATTATGTCCTTGAAATTCTAAAAGAACTGAATCGTTATGGAAAAACAATTGTTGTGGTAACACATGACCCCTATGTCAACGCATGTGCCAAACAACAAATTCGATTAAAAGCAAAAAAGATGTAATGATATCATAAGCGGCAGGGAATCCACACAAAATTCCCTGCCGTTTGTACGTTATAAAAGAAAAATCCGAACTGACATCTCTATGAGATACAGTTCGGATTTTGTTCTGGTCCGAGTGGGGCGACTCGAACGCCCGGCATCCTGCTCCCAAAGCAGGCGCGCTACCAACTGCGCTACACCCGGAAATTTCTGCCTCATCGCTGACAGCTATGTCATTATAACACACATTTGAAAAAATGCAAGTACTTTTTCAAAATTTTTTTAAAAATATTGCAAGGGGTCAGTTCCTATGCTAAGATACAACTGTTAGAACGACAGAATGAGGTGTAAACTCCATGCGAATGAGAAAAAAACCCAATTTAATTCCCAGAATGGAACGCTGTGCCAGAATGCTGATTCGTGAACCAGCTCAGTATCGAGGCAAGTGGCATACGTTAAAACCGGACGCCAAGGGAATTTGGCTGGAGATTGGCTGCGGAAAAGGACGGTTTACAGCAGAGACAGCGGCACAGAACCCAGAGATCCTGTATATTGCCATTGAGCGTGTGGCAGATGCTATGGTGGTGGCAATGGAGCGGTGTGAAGAAAAGGGACTGGATAACGTATTTTTTGTAGATGGGGATGCTGCCTATCTGAGAGACTATTTTCAGCCAGATGAGCTGGAGCGGATTTTTATTAACTTCTGTGATCCGTGGCCATCCAACCGCCACGCACGCCGTCGGCTGACCCACGAACAGTTTTTGATTTTGTATCGTGGTATTTTGCGTGAGGGTGGTCAGATTCATTTCAAAACAGATAACCGAGATTTATTTGAATATTCCCTGTTCCAATTTCCAAAGGCAGGATATACCCTGTCTGAAGTGACACGAGACTTGCATGGACAGGGAATTTGCGGTGTGATGACAGACTATGAGGAGAAATTTCACAATCAGGGCATGACCATCAACCGCTGTGTAGGTACAAAACAGCATTTGGATGATGAACCTGTCTATATTCCCAGTGGTGTGCTTACACAACAGCAACAGAACGAAGATTAAAGGATAAAAGGGGAGGGGTTTTGGTGCAGCTTTTTGATCTAGTTCCACAGGATTTTTTTAGACCGTTAACCGGAAACCATAGACGGGAATATATGGATATTCTGCTCTGCTTGTGGGAAAATTGCAGGCGTACCCCTCTCCACGGTGCCTCAAAAACCATGATGATTGACTGGGCAGAGGATTACTTCATGGGGTTACAAAAAGAAGTGGTATTAGAGGAAGAAGAACTGGAGTTTTCAGAAGGTGGAGGGCAGACGCCACGAACGATGGCAACCGCCTTCCTGCGCCGTCTGAAACAGACCGGGTGGCTGGAGGAACGCCCAGGCAGCTATGAGGAGGAACCAAAGTTCGTTTTTCACCATAAAATTGTACCCATTATCCGCTCCTTTGGTGATGTCATATCCCCCAATGTGACCGCCTATCAGGGCAAGCTGTTCAAAGTATGCAAATTGCTTCAGGGGATAGAGCAGACAGAACACCCCTATGAGGCAGTACTGCGGGAAGCGGTGGGAGATTTGGAGGATTTGAATACAGCACTGCGACAATTGGCGGCATCCATTGGGGAGTACATGTATGACCTGACCAAAGGAAAAACGCCACAGGAGGTATTGCAGCTCTTTGATACCTATGAACGGGAGATTGTACAGGGGGCTTATCACCGATTTAAAACCAGTGAAAATCTCTTTTGTTACAAGTCAGATTTATTGGAGCAATTACAGTTGTGCAGAGGTCGATATGTTCAGCAGCTTTGCCAAGACTGTTCCACCGTGGAACGAATCACTCAGGAGGAGGCGGCAGAGACCATCGAACAACTGATTTCCAATCTGGAAGAAAATCTGAAAGAAATTGGAAACCTGATGAATGAAATTGACAGACAGCATATTCTGTACCGTACAAGGGCAGTACAGCGGGCACAATTTTTGTTATTGTCTGATGCAACGGTAAAAAGTAAGGTGAATCGACTGTTACAGGTGATTTCTCAGGAAATACAGGATACAGATGAACTGATGGAGCCGGTGGAATTATGGATGGCAAATACCATCTGCTGCTTTGAACAGGGATATGTGGATTGGCAGTCACTCAAAGCACCAGTCCAACCCAAACAGGGGCGTATCATTGAGCAGATGGAGCCTCTGCCTGAACTGCCAGTAGATGTCATTGTGCAAGGGCAAGAGCAACTCATGCACTATATCCGAAGTGCAGTTACTGCGGAAAATGTCAACCACTTTGCCCAAAAGGTACTGCAAAAGCAGGAGGAGACCAGTGCCCATGCGTTGGCAGAACAATATGGCACATCAGAAGAACTGGTATTGATGATTGGACTACATACCTACTCCCAATCATCGGACAGAGTGTATGAAATTGAAATGCAGCCCCGTATTCTTGTCTGTGGTGGGTTGCGGTTTCAGGATTTCACAGTGAGGAGGCGGAAACATGAAACGTGAGGTGCGAACAGAGCTGGCAAACTACCTGCTCAATCACTGTTTTTTAGTTGGCACATTGGATGTTACAAAAGAAAAATACTATTCCCTTCTGGCAAATTTGGAGGAGATGCAGCAGCTATTTGAGCCGCTGGGCTATACCATTCAAATCAATCGCACCTTGCGAGTGGCGCAGTTGGTGAACCAGTTTGGTGCAGGACGGGTGGAATTTCTGAAATATGAAAGTATTTTATTGTTGTTATTCCGTTTACTCTATGTGGAAAAACGGGAAACGCTGTCCGTTCAGGAACAAATTGTGACCATCACAGTGGAGGAATTGGAGACAGAATACAATAAACTGAATTTGCCAAGAAAATTAGACCGACGGATGCTGGAGGACAGTCTGCGAAAGTTCAGGCGGTACCATTTGGCAATGGCACTGGAGCGGTTGGACAGTGCTACAGGGAGAATACAGATTTTTCCCTCTATTATTCTTCTTATGCCAGAGGAAAAGATAGAAAAAGCCTGTCAGGAGACCAGAGAGCGACTTTCACAGTATGAGCGTTCCGAGTGGGAGGGGGAGGAGAACCTTGATTGAGTTGACCAGATTACGCCTCATTCACTGGCACAATTTTCAGGATGAAACCATTTCTTTCCGCAATGCAACCTATCTGATTGGGGTCAATGCAGTTGGTAAGACCACCATTATGGATGCCATCCGCTACTGTTTGACCACCAATAAGGAGTTTAATACAGCGGGCAATCAACGCAGCAAGCGAACCTTGCAGGGCTCTGTACATGGAAAGCAGAGAGGGGAAAATCTGTATTTAAGACCCGGGCGGACGGTGGCTTATGTTGGGGTTGAATTTTTTGACCATAAAGAAAATGCACCTTTTGTGATTGTAGTGCGTGTGGAGTCAGACAGCCCAACCCAGGAGCTGAAACAGGTGGCACAGGATTGGTTTCTAACCAGACACGGGATACGGTTGGAGGATTTACAGTTTCTGGATGCAGACCGCCGTCCAACTACAAAAGAGGTATTTAAAAATTCCTGCGATGGTATCCGAAATCCAGCTACCCAAAGAGACGCACGCAATTATATCTGCCGTTCTCTGGGGATAGGAGATGCAGAATCCAATCTGGGCAAGAAGTTCAATGAAGTATTTCATATGGGAACCTCTCTCAAAGAAATTCAGGATATACGCAGTTTTATCTATGCCTATATTCTGCCTGAACCGGAGATTAAGGTAGAAGATTTACAAAGTGATATGAGAGAATTGGAGCGACTGGAGGAGACACTGTTAGAAGCCAAAACCAGAGAAAAGTTGCTGGGAGAGGTGGTAGAACAGGGAAATCGAACCCAAGAACTCCAAAATCAGGTTTGGATTTATGATGGTTTGCTGATTCGTCTGAGACTGGAGCAGGAACAGCGCAGAGGTAAGCAGTGTCAGCAGGAGTTGATACAGGCAAAGCAGGAGCTTTCTAACCTTGTACCAGAACGCCAACGGCTGGAGGAACGGAAAAAACAGACTCAGGAGGCACTCAGACAGGCGGAACGGGAACGGGATGATGACCCACAGGTGCAGGCGGCTGTGTTTTATCAACAGGAGCAGGCACAATGTCAGCAGGAAGTGAACAGACAGCAAAAGCGGTATGAGAACTGGAATCGGAGTATGACAGAACTGGAACAGCTATTGGGACAGTTGGACACACTGAAACTGGATGATACTCCAACAATACAAAAGGAACACTTGCTGGAACAGGACCAAGAACAGCAACTATCTGCTCTGGTAGAGGTGGAGGAAAAGCTGCATAAGCTGGAGGAAGTTCTGGATGAAGAGAGTTACCAGCTTCGCCGCAAACGGGAACAACTGCAAGAGGAACGAAAAAACCATGTGCAGGAGCTAAACGAGCTGAAAAAGGGCAAAATGGTATTTCCGCCACCGGCAGAACTGTTGCGTAGGAAAATCAACGGGGAACTGGAGAAGCAGGGGCTGGAACAGGATGCCAAAATTTTATGTGAATTGCTCTACATGGAAGATGAGGAATGGCAGGATTGTGCAGAGGCAGCCTTGGGGCGCAGGCGGTTTGATGTGCTGGTACCCCCCAAACACTATCCAATGGCAAAACAGGTATTTGCACAGTTGGGAGAGCAGGTGGAAGATATTGCTCTTGTCAATACTGTGGTCTTAGAGCAGGACAGTAAACAGTGGGAACCACCACAAAAAGAGATGTTGGCAGCCAAGGTAGGCAGTGAAAACAGATACGCAAAGCAATATATCAACTATTTATTACATGATATTATCTGCTGTGAGCAGATAGAACAGCTTGAGCAGTACAGAAACAGTGTCAGTCAAGATTTATTGCGCCATCAGGGCTACCGGTTGCAGAGAATGAAACAACCCATCCGATGTATTGGTTCCGATGCACGCAGGGAGAGACAGGAGCAGTTACAGGAACTGATTGCAGAACAGATGGAGCAACTCAAAATTTTGGAGGAACAGGGGACAAAGTATGGGGTGTGTGCCCAGACACTCTCTCAATTTATCTATGGTCGCCACCTGCTTACTCTGAAACAAAATCTGGATGTATTTTATCAATTAGAACAGGCACAGGCAAAACTTGCTCAGGTGGCAGAAAAAATCAGAGACTATGAGACAAATCCCCTGTTGGCTGGGCTATTTGACCGGGTGAAAAACTGTCAGGTAGCATGTGAAGAAGTAGATTCAGCACTGGATGAATTGAAAAAACAGATTTGGGTCTATGAAAAAGGGATGGAAAACACACAGAAGAACATAGAACGCAATCAACAGGAGTTGGATGTGATTTATGGGGAGAAGCAGCGGTTTGAACAGATACACCCTGAACTGATTGAGGCAGTGATACAGCAATATCAGAAATTACAGCAGGACAGCAAACCGGAGGAGCGTGAGCGTACCTGTGGCAGAGTGCGCAGTGAGACAGCGGGATTGCTTCAGGAGGCACTTTATCAGAAATTACAACCCAAACAACAGGAGTACAACCAAAACTATGTGATGGACTATCCATTGGGGCTGAATGGGTTGGAGGAATACCGCAAAGCGTACAGTGAACTGGTACATATTGAACTGGAGCGGTCTATTGAGAACTTACAGGAGGCAAAACTCAGATGTAAGGAGCGTTTTCGAAAAGAAATCCTGTTCCGCATGAAAGATGACATTCAAAATGCAAAGCTGCAGTTCCGGGCACTGGACCGCGTGATGACCCAACTGACCTATGGTGAGGAGCGGTACCACTTTTCCCTGTCAGAGCCACAAGATCCACAACTGAGGAATTTTTACCATATGATTTTGGATGAAGCCAATGTGCAGATTACCGAATCAGACAGCTTTTTTACAAGAGAAGCCATGAGCCAGCCAGCCTATGAGGCACAGGTAGATGAGCTGATGGAGCGGATTATGGCAGACATCAATCAGGCAGCACAGGAACGAGCCACAGGAGAAAAGCCAGTCAGTGAGCAACTATCCCGTTATGTGGACTACCGTACCTATTTGGAGTATGACATTCAGGTGGAAAATGTGGTAACAGGTCTGAAAGTTCCACTTTCTCAGGTCAGTGGAGATAGTAGCGGTGGTGAAAATCAGGCTCCCTTCTATGTGGCAATTTGTGCCTCTCTGCTGCAAATCTATCGCCATAGCCCAAACAGCATTCGACTGGTATTGTTGGATGAGGCGTTCAACAACATGACTAGTGACCGTATTGAACCCATGATGCAGATGTTTCATAAATTGGGCTTACAGTTGGTACTGATTTCCACCGTTGAAAAATGCAGTTCCATTTATCCCTACTGTGATGTGACCTATTCCATTGTAAAAGCGGGGTCCAGAGCCGTTTTGGCACCATTTGAGAAGATAGAGTTGTAGACAAAAAGCAGAGGGAAGGCACCGTTTGTTTGAAGGGGAGAAAACAAAGTGCGAAAGCTGGGGATTTTGTCAGTGGGCTTAGTTGGAGCTGTGTTGGCAGCCATGGTATGCTCACTGACTGCAATGCTGCTTCCACTGTGTGGAGTTAGCATTGGATTCTGTTTGGTAGGGGTTCTATCAAGAAAACGCAATGCAAAAATGTCATGTGTGTTGCGATATGTGTCTGTGGGGTTTGCAATTGGATTTTTCTCTATGGTGTGCCATCAGGAGATGCAATTCCAACCAGCACAGGAGCTGAACAATACAACCATAGAACTTCAGGCAGTGGTAACAGGAATTCCAGAACCAAGTTATGATATGTGGCAGTTACCAGTTACTTGTATCACAGAGCAGGGTAGACGCCTCCCCATGCTGTTGACCATAGATGAGCGTGGAGAGACACTACAGCCAGGCGACGAAATCTCAGGGATTGCCCACTGTCAACTAGCAGGAACATACCAACGTGCGCAGGGGATTGTACTGACCGGGAAATTCTATGGAGATTTAACCGTTCAATCTCCAGAACACATGCCGTTCTGGATGTTTCCCCTCATCTGGGTAGACAGGTTGAAGGATACCATTGTACAGGTTTTTCCTGAGACTGTCAGCCCCATCACGGTGGCAGTTGTGACAGGGGATACAGACCTGTTGTCAGAGGAACTCAATCTGGCATTGCAGCATACAGGGTTAAGCCATGCTGTTGCGGTGTCAGGGATGCACCTGGCTTTTTTGGCTGGAATGGTATCCCTCTGCTTAGGAGGTAATCGCAGGCTGACCGCCATCCTGTTGATTCCAATTTGTATCATATTTACAATTATGACAGGTTGTACACCATCGGTTGTGAGGGCTACCATTATGATTTTGTTGACCCAATTGGCACCGTTAGTCAATCGGGAGAGCGATTCCTTAACGACCATGGCAGTTGCACTGGGGTTGCAGGTGCTCCAGAATCCATATACACTCCTTCATATTGGTTTGCAGCTCTCTTTTGCCGCAGTGGCAGGTATTTTGTTGTGCAGTGATGTGGTATACAACGGGTTACAGGGCTGTTTCCATTTGAAAAAAGCAAAGAGATGGTCCATATTGTGGTGGAAACAGCTCATACCAAAGCTGGTGATTGCCACACTGGCATCGACAGCGGGAGCTTCTGTGTTTACACTGCCGCTGATTGCGTTTCACATGCAATCAGTCTCTCTGATTGCACCACTTTCCAATTTGTTTGTACTATGGGCAATGGATTTGCTGTTCCAAATTGGGCTAGTGCTGGGGTTATTGGGGCTTGTGTTGGCTCCATTGGCACAGCTTATCGCAGTTCCCACCATATTTTTGACGCACTACATCCAAGGGGCAGTGACATGGTTGGACGGATTGCCTTTTTCCTCCCTCAGCTTGGATGGGGAATACTACTGCATCTGGTTTCTGTATGGCTATTTGATTCTGGCAGGTGTATGGCTGATTCCGGGAAGAAAAAGGGCAATTGCCCCCATTTGTGGAATCATTGGTATGCTGTCTCTCTCCATTTTGCTGACCGCATGGAGTTTTTGGTGGGGAGAGGCAAGTGTTACAGTGCTGGATGTGGGGCAGGGACAGTGTGTTCTGGTACGAATGGGAAATTTTCTGTGTATGGTTGACTGTGGAGGGGATTATGATGCAGGTGAAAAAGCAGTAGCCTATTTGAAAAACGCTGGTGTTTCCAGGTTGGATATGCTGGTACTGACTCACTATCACAATGACCATGCCAATGGAATTGAACAGGTGCTCAAACAAATTCAGGTGGACCACATTGCATTGGCTGATGTGGAAGAAGACAGCAGTTTGAGAAGTGACATAGAGGAACTGTGTGTATTGACAGGGGTAAACCAGTGTATGATAGACACCAAGACACAAGTTCAACTGAAGGATGGTACTATTACCCTGTTTCCGCCTATGTTTCAATCAGGAGATGTGAATGAACAGGGCTTATCCTGCCTTGTTTCATGGGGTGAGACAGACTTGTTACTGACAGGAGATATGAGCGAGGAGGGGGAACAGGAACTATTGCAGCAGTTATCTGTTTCACAGGTGGAATTGTTGATGGCTGGGCATCATGGTTCCGCTACCTCAACCTCGCAACAACTGCTATCTCAGTTGAAACCAGAACTTGTGTTGATTTCTGTGGGGGAAAATAACCGATATGGGCATCCAGCCCCAGAGACCTTACAGCGGATTCAGGAAATAGGGGCTGGCGTACTTCGCACAGACCAGTCAGGCAACATTCGAATACAAATTCAGGAGGTGAAAACATTTGGCAGCGAAAGCGAAAACAGAAGCCATGGACTTTCGACAGTTGGAGAAGGAACTATCTGAGGGAACGATTCGCCAGTTATATTTTTTTTATGGTGAGGAGAGCTATTTAAAAGAATATTATCTGGGACGGTTGAAAACAATCCTTCTCACCAATGGTATGGAGACCTTTAATTATCATGTTTTGAAGGAAAAGGAAGTCACACCTAAAAAACTGGAAGAAGCAATTGATTGTCTGCCTATGATGGCAGAACGCACCTTTATTTTGGTGACAGATTTTGATTTGTTTCAGACTAGAGAGGCAGAAAGGGAACAATACCGCACCATATTGAGTCAGTTGCCTGACTACTGTTGTCTGGTTTTCTTCTATGATTTAGTGCCATTTAAGTGGGATGCAAGAACAAAATTGGCAGCCACAGTGAAAAAAAGCGGTGTTTTGGTGGATTTTGCCAGAAGCGATGAGGCAAATCTGGTGGCATGGATTCAACGTAGGTTTCGAGCGTTGGGACGAGAGATTGACAAGGGACTGGCTCGAGAGATGATTTTTCTCTGCGGCGATTTGATGCACACACTCATTGGTGAAATTGAGAAAGTGGGAGCCTATGCCAAACAGACCAGGATTACCAGAGGAGATATTGAAGCAGTGGTCACAGTGCAGTTGGATGCTGTGATTTATCAAATGACAAATGCCATTGGTGAGGGGAAATTTGACCATGCAGCGGCTGTTCTGGGGGAACTGTATCAGATGCAAGAACCGCCCATGAAGATACTGGCTGCTTTGGGCAAACAGTTACGGCAAATTTACTGTGCAGCATTGGCGTTGGAGCGTGGAAAAAATCCAGCCTATGTGGCAGAACTTTGGGAGTTAAAATCATTTCGGGCAGAGCGTATTTTTTATTCTGCCCGCCGTTTTGGGGTGGAGTGGTGCCGCCGTAGTGTGGTGCGCTGTGCTCAGACTGACTTTGCCATGAAGTCAACAGGGCGTGAAAATCAAGAGTTGTTAACAGAACTGTTATTGGAATTGGCAGCCCCAATGCAGAAAAGGGGAACGAGATGGTAAAGATTCAAATTCAGGAAGCCATTGTAGTGGAAGGACGGTATGACAAAAATGCCCTGTCTCAGGTGGTAGATACCCTGATTTTAGAGACAGATGGATTTGGTATTTTTAAGAATCAGCCCAAAATGAAATTATTGGGGCAGGTTGCCCAAAAGCGTGGTCTCATTGTACTGACGGATTCAGATGGAGCTGGTTTTGTCATTCGCAATCGCATTAAGGGGGAGATTCCACCACAATATGTAAAACACGCCTATATTCCAGACCAGTATGGGAAAGAAAAGAGAAAACGTAAGGCGGGTAAAGAAGGAAAACTCGGGGTGGAAGGAATGCCACCAGAGATACTCCAACAGGTTTTGAAACGGGCAGGTGCAACGATTCTGGGAGAGTCGCAGGAGAGACGTTCAGCAGGACAGGCACTGAGTAAAACAGACCTCTATCTGGCTGGACTGGTAGGTGGTGCCAACAGCCATGAAAAAAGAGTACAGTTTCTTCATGCACTCCAGTTGCCAGAACATATGAGTGCAAATGCTCTTTTGGAGTTGCTCAACACCTTCTACACACCACAAGAGGCAAAAGAACTGTTGGGACTTGAAAAAACTTGAAGAAAAGATTGTATTTTATGCAGACTTGCATGAAATACAATCTTTTTTTAATGGTTTTGGGTGATGGCCTGTTATGACTGCTTTCGTACAAGGACAGGAATATAATCAGGCGATGTGAGGGGAGGGAAGCAGGGTGCAGGTCATCTATGTAGATACCCTATTTTTACTTAATGCAATCATAGATTATTTTTTGTTGTTGACATCAGCGAAAATAGCCGGAGAGCCGCTCAAACGGCTCCGCTTTGCCATTGCAGCTGTGCTGGGTGGTCTGTATACTGTGGCTATTTTTATACCTGAGCTGTCATTTCTGTCAGCTGTACCCTGCCGGTTTGCAGTTGCCATCTGGATGGTGCTGCTGGCATTTTGGGAGAGCAGCCGACTGTTGAGACAGTGTCTGATTTTTTTTGCAGTGGCATGTGGATTTGGAGGGGGTGTCTATGCAATCGAGCTATTGGGGGGCGTTCCATTGGCATTGGGCAGTGGTGTCCTCTACTCTGAAATGGATTTAAAAATAGTGTTGTTATCTGGTGCTGGCTGTTATGTGGTTCTCAGTGTGGTATTTGCCCGATTTGGAACGCATCATGGGGGAGGGCACCAGCTTTGTCAGGTAGTGATTGGGATAGGGGAGAAGGTAATTCAGCGCACAGCATTGGTTGATACTGGAAACACATTGACAGACCCCATATCTGGGCAGGCTGTTCCAGTGGCACACATAGAAGCCATCAAAGAGCTGTTGCCTACTACACTGTGGCAATTATGGGAAAAGGCAGGTGAGTCAACCGAATTTTTGGCACAACTGGAACAGGAACCCGAGTGGCAGAGGCGATTTCAGTTAATTCCATATCGGGCAGTGGGGATAGAACGCGGGATGTTGTTGGCATTGAGAGTAGACAAATTGTTGATTGATGGGAGGCGGGATGCTGGTCGGTTATTGGCGTTATCACCAACACCAGTTTCAGATGGTGGCGCATATCACTTGTTAATAGGGGCAAAATAAGGGGGAACTATGGTATATGATTGGGATATTCAAACGGTGGCAGGCAATATGGGAGGCGTTGCTCTACAAACTGGGGTTGACAAGCCCGGGAAAAATTATGTACATAGGAGGGAGCGAGGTACTCCCAACCCCTTTGGAGAGAGGAAGAGAGGGGGAGATGATTGAAAGAATGGTACAGGGAGATGAGGAGGCAAGAAAAATACTCATTGAACATAATCTGCGCTTGGTTGTGTACATTGCAAGGAGATTTGAAAATACAGGGGTGAATCTGGAGGATTTGATTTCCATTGGAACCATCGGTTTAATCAAAGCGGTGGGAACCTATCAACCAGCAAAAGGAATTAAATTGGCAACCTATGCCTCTCGATGTATCGAAAATGAAATTTTAATGCATCTGAGAAAAGTGGCATCACAAAAAACTGAATTATCCTTTGATGAACCACTGAATACGGATTGGGATGGAAATGAGCTGTTGCTCTCTGATGTATTGGGTACAGATGGGGATGTAGTGATGCGTCCCATTGAAGCAGATGTGGACCGACAACTTTTATGGCAGGCTTTGGAGCGATTGGACCAGAGAGAGAAAAAAATTATGACACTGCGATTTGGATTGGATGGACGAAAAGAACGAACACAAAAAGAGGTAGCAGATGAAATGGGGATTTCGCAGTCCTATATTTCCAGACTGGAAAAGCGGATTATCGCACGATTAAAAAAAGAAATGATAAGAATGATGTGACAGGAAAGATTGGGACAGGATTTGACATGGTAGCAGGAATCATGTAAACTATAGAGAATAAAGTGTAGAAGTTCCATCTCCTTGAAAGGTAGGAACATAAATAGATAGGAGCACGAGACATGAAGCGCAATAGTAGGGTTTCAACGGCGGTGATACGGCGGCTACCACGGTATTATAGACATCTGGCAGAGCTGCAAAGAAAAGGGGTGGTACGCATTTCCTCCAGTGCCTTGGGAAAGTCCATGGGATTGACTGCTTCTCAGATACGACAGGACTTGTTTTGTTTTGGCGGATTTGGACAGCAGGGCTATGGATATAAAGTGGACAGTTTGAAAGAGGAAATTGGAGAGATTTTGGGAATCAATCGTGGGCACACAGTTGTAGTGGTAGGTGCTGGTAATTTGGGACGTGCGCTCATTGAAAATTTCCGTTTCTCTAGTAATGGCTTTGAATTGCTGGCTGCATTTGATGTGCAGGAAAAAATGGTGGGAAGCACCATTACAGGGATTCCAGTTTACCATGCAGATCAGTTGGAGGCATTTCTGGCAGAGCATCCTGTGAGTGTAGGTTTGCTGACTGTGCCAATTTCTGTGGCACAATGTATGGGGGAACGACTGGTATCTTCTGGCGTGAAAGGGATTTGGAATTTTACCAATTCTGAGATTTCCTTTCCAGATGCAGATGTGGTAATTGAAAATGTCCATTTTTCTGACAGTCTTTTGGCATTGAGTTACATGATTTCCCAACGAGAAGAACAAGAGGAGACAGTATGAAACGACATGGAAAAGGAATCCTGGCGGGTATTTTGATTTCTGCAACCCTTGTGGTAGGAATTGCTGCGTATAGCACAGGGGACAGCCTGGTTTCTTTGGAATATTGGAAGAATACCATTCAGGAGTCGATACAAACAGAGATGGAGCAGACCATTGCACAGGCATTGAAGGAAGTTTATGAAGATGCTGCATCCAAGGTACAAACCGATTCAGGGCAGGAATCCCAACAACCAGACAGCAATGGACTCCAGATGCAAGTGGTCCGACA
This sequence comes from uncultured Oscillospiraceae bacterium, assembly GCA_944385095.1. Lineage (GTDB taxonomy): Bacteria > Bacillota > Clostridia > Oscillospirales > Oscillospiraceae > Lawsonibacter. The sequence goes on along the minus strand of CALWVS010000010.1, from coordinate 9,141 downwards.
GGGAGACCAATTTGTGCTGACACAGGGAAGCAGTGTTCTGATGGGTGCTGGTGTAGTTTCCCTGTCTCATACAGGAACTGTGGTCGATGTAACCACAGGAGAGGAGATTCCAAGCGTCAGTGTACTGGAGCAGGGACACCGCTATCTTGTGGCAGAAAATACAAGTGGAACAGCAGTTGTGGACTCTGGTGCAGCCTATTTGGCAGTGGAAGGTTCTTATCAGACACAAAAAGGAGAGGGAACTGGGCATCCCTTTGTAGATGTGTCAGCTTCCGACTGGTATGAACCAGCCGTGGACTATGTATACAATAAACAGCTCTTTTCTGGTGTGAGTACAGATTCTTTTGCACCAGAACTGACTATGAACCGTGCTATGGTGGTGACAGTATTTTATCGTCTGGCAGGTTCACCAGAACAGGAAATGAGTCAGGCACAGGCTTCTTTTCAGGACGTGAAAGAGGGAAGCTGGTATTATGACTTTGTCAGATGGGGATATGTGCATGGTGTGACAGCAGGGGTAGGGGACAATTTATTTGCGCCTGAGCAGTCAGTGACCAGACAGCAAATTTTGGTGATGCTCCATAGTTTTGCCAACAGTTACTTAAAACTCACATTGACTGGTGCAGCCGATTTACAGGCGTATCAGGATGGTGCAGAAGTGGCAGATTGGGCAAAGGAGGCAGTGGCTTGGGCAGCTGCAAATGGACTAATCAGTGGATTGGAGTATGGAACGCTGCGCCCCAACGATGCGGCAACCCGTGCAGAAGTGGCAGATATTTTAATGCGATTTGAACAAAGGATACAGACAGGGCAATGAGTATTGTGTGTATAAGAAAGGCAATGAAACCATAGCTCTGTGGAACAAAAATGGCTGCTTTTTACGGCTTTCCTTCTGTAAAAAGTAGCTATCTTTGTATAAAATCACAACAACCAAAAATAATTCCTGTTAATACCACAAAAAAACAGAAAGTTTTACTGCAATTTCTGAAAAGAATAGTTGCATTTTTATGAAAAAAGGTGTATGATGTAAGACAATGAGCGGAGCATAGACAAGTTGATTTTTCTGACTGGCAACAAGAGATCATGGTTCTGAGGAGCAATCTGTTGATGCTGCGTTGTCATGAAGTGTATCAGTCCACTGATGGGGGAGTCAGGGAAAAGGAAAGGTGGGTCGTCTGATTGGACGATGTGGCACCATATTCTTTGGTACATCAACAATATCCCCATTCATTCCGACGATATCTCTGATGGAAACAGATGAGAAATCGTCGGGTTTTGTCCTGTCAATTGTGGTATGGACATAATGAAAACTCGCATGTGTGTAGGGAGGGCTGAAGAACAAGGTGACCAGTCAGGTCATGCAATGTAAGCTAGAGAGCGGAATAATCCCAGCGATTGCAAGTAATAGGGAGGTTGAAATCTGAATGGGTAAGTTTCTCAAACGTTCTGCACAGGGTGCTGAGGTTCCTCACACCAAAAGAACATCCAACCTTGAGACGGTAGTGATGCCGCTTCCGTCTAAGATTGTCCTGTCTATGGGACAGCATACTGGTGCACCTGCATCTCCTGCTGTGGCACAGGGCGATCAAGTTTATGTAGGTACCGTGGTGGGTAAAGCAGGTGGCTTTGTGTCTGCTGATATTCATTCTGGCGTTTCCGGTACTGTGTCTGAAATTACAACCATGACCGCTTCCAATGGCGCAAAACAAACTGCTGTTGTCATCATTCCAGATGGGGAGCAGAAGGTAGACCCCTCCATTGCACCCCCTGAAGTGACAGACTACAAATCTTTTGTAGATGCAGTCAGAGCCAGTGGTCTGGTTGGTCTTGGTGGCGCAGGTTTCCCTGCGGCTGTCAAACTTTCTCCAAAGAATCTGGATGAGATTGATACTTTGGTGATCAATGGTGCAGAGTGTGAGCCATATATCACCTCTGATAATCGTTGTTTCATTGAAGATACCCACCATGTTCTGGCTGGCATCAAGGCAGTGATGAAGTATCTCAATATCCCAAAATGTATCATTGGTATTGAGGGAAATAAGCCTGAGGCCATTGCTAAAATGAAGGCAGCCATTGACGTGGCAGGTATTGAGGTAAAAGAACTGCCCTGTTGCTATCCACAGGGTGCTGAAAAGGTGCTGATTGAAAACTGTACCGGTCGTGAGGTTCCATTCCCCGGTCTGCCCTCTGATGTGGGTGTGATTGTGATGAACGTGACTTCAGTTGCCTTTGTGTCCAAGTACATGGAAACTGGTATGCCACTCATCACCAAGCGTCTTACTGTAGATGGTGACATTGTGAAGGAACCTAAAAACGTAGAAGTGATCATTGGTACCCCTGTGGAGGAGCTGATTAACTTCTGTGGTGGACTGACTGAGGAGCCTGGTAAGGTGCTGTATGGTGGTCCTATGATGGGTACCTGTGTGGCAGACCTCTCTCAGCCTATCCTGAAGAATAATAATGCGATTTTGGCATTTTCCAAGGCACGTGCCCATACGCCCAAGATGACAAATTGCATCCACTGTGGACGTTGTGTCAACGCATGCCCTCTGGGTCTTGCTGCTAAGGACATTGTCCAAGCCTACAATAAGGGCAATGTGGAAATGCTGCAAGAGCTGAATGCAGACCTCTGCATGAGCTGCGGAACCTGTTCCTTTGTATGCCCTGCCAAGCGGCCTTTGGCTCCCTCCATTGCCCTGGCAAAGATCATGATGAAAAATGGAGGTAAGAAGTGATGTCTAATAAACTGATTGTCACTGCGGCACCTCATATTACCAGTGAGGATACCACGCAGAAGATTATGCAGCGTGTGTCTCTGGCTCTGGTGCCAACCCTGATTGCGTCTGTGATTATTTTTGGGCTGAATGCTCTGATTCTCACAGCGGTTACTGTGATTGCCTGTGTTGTGTTTGAATATCTCTACTGTAAGCTGATGGGCAAGGAAATCCCAGTGGGGGATTTTTCTGCTGTTGTCACTGGTCTGCTGCTGGCTTTTAACCTGCCTGCCACTCTGCCCTGGTGGATGGCTGTTGTGGGTGCATTTATCGCCATTGTGCTGGTAAAGCAGCTCTTCGGTGGACTGGGTTTCAACTTTGCCAACCCCGCTATTGTAGGTCGTATTGCTTTGGCAGTTGGTTTTGCCAGCAGAATGACAAATTATCCTCTGCCTGCCAATGGGATTGATGCTTTTTCTTCTGCCACTCCTCTGGCTGTGGCCGGTGAAGTAGGTGCTGAGAGTTATGTGACCTTGTTGCTGGGTCAGCATGGCGGCGTGTTGGGGGAGACCTGTGCGATTACCCTGATTTTGGGTGGTTTGTACCTGATTTGGACCAAAGTCATCAGCCCTGTGATTCCTGTTACATACATTGCCACTGTGGCAGTGCTCTCCCTCATCGGAGGACAGGACCCAATTTATCAGTTGCTCTCTGGTGGTCTAATGCTGGGTGCCTTCTTTATGGCAACAGACTATGTGACTTCTCCCACCACTACAAAGGGAAAGCTGGTATTTGGCATTGGTCTGGGTATTATTACCTGCGCTATTCGTTTCCTCGGCACTATGAATGAGGGTGTGTCCTTTGCTATTTTGCTGATGAATCTGACAGTACCTTACATTGAAGTTCTGACCCGTCAGGACCGTCTGGGTATTGCAAAAGTGAAAAAGGAGGGTGCTGCGAAATGAGTAACTGGAATCGTATTTTTAAGCCCATCGTGGTACTCTGTGCAATTTGTGTTGTCATTACAGGTGCCTTGGCAGCAACCAACAGTGTCACTGCGCCTATTATCGAGGCTGCTACCATTGCAGCACAGAATGCCGCCCGTACAGAACTTCTGCCTGAGGCAGAGGGAGCATTTTCTCCCGTCACTGGAATTGAAGTGGAAAATGTGACAGACATCTATACCGCTGACAATGGCACAGGTACAGTAATCACCTGTGAGGGAAAGGGCTATGGCGGCACAATTACCGTTATGGTGGCTTTTGTGGATGACACAATCAAGCAGATTAAGATTACAGAGCAGACAGAGACTGCTGGTTTAGGTACTAAGATTGAGAATGAGTCCTTCTGGGGCAGCTTCTCTGGTCTGGCAGCCCAGCCTTTCACAATCTCTGACATCAACGCCATTTCTGGCGCAACCATTTCCAGTAAAGCTGTAACCAATGCGGTCAATGCCGCGGTTGAAGCCTACAACCAGATTCCTTGAAAGGCGGTGAGGCAAAGATGAGTAAGAATTTGCAGATTTTAACCAATGGTATCCTGAAAGAGAACCCTGTTCTGCGTCTGGTTCTGGGTACCTGTCCCACGCTGGCTGTTACTACCATGGCCTCCAATGGTATTGGTATGGGTCTGGCAGCTACTTTCGTGTTGCTGTGTTCCAATGTAGTTATTTCTGCCCTGCGTAATATTATTCCAAATCAGGTGCGTATTCCTGCCTATATTACAGTCATTGCAGGTTTCGTGTCTGTTGTTCAGATGCTGGTTAAGGCATTTGTGCCTTCTTTGGACTCCGCTCTGGGTGTGTATCTGCCTCTGATTGTAGTAAACTGCGTCATTTTGGGTCGTGCAGAGATGTTCGCCTCCAAAAATGGCGTGTTGGCATCCGCACTGGATGGCATTGGTATGGGCATTGGTTTTACCTTGACCTTGACTGTGATGGGTTCTATTCGTGAGATTTTGGGTTCTGGTACATGGATGTCTGGGCTGGATGGTCTGTTCCCCTTCCTGCCAGAGGGCTTTAAGATTCAGGTCATTCCTGCTTCCATTGATCCCTTTAGCATCATGACTGGTGCTCCCGGTGGCTTCTTCGTTTATGGTACTCTGATGGCTGTGGCTATCTATCTGACTACTCCCAAGGCAAAGAAGTCCTCTGCTGAAGAAGGAGGAAATGCGTAATGGATATGATGAAGCTTGCCAGCATCTTTTTCACCATGATTCTGGTGGATAACTATGTTCTGGCTAAATTCCTGGGTATTTGCCCCTTCTTAGGCGTGTCCAAGAAGCTGGACAGTGCTGTGGGTATGTCTTTGGCAGTTACCTTTGTTATGGTGCTTGCTACAGCAACCACCTGGCCCATTCAGACTTTTCTGCTGACTCCTGTGGACGCTGTGACTGGGGAGTTAAAGTGGGATCTGGGCTACTTGCAGACCATTGTCTTTATTCTCATCATTGCTGTTCTGGTTCAGCTGCTGGAGAATATTCTCAAAAAGTTTATCCCTGCACTGTATAAATCTTTGGGTGTGTACCTTCCTCTGATTACCACCAACTGTACCATTCTGGGTGTTACCATCCTGAACATTGACAACGGCTATACTTTCATTGAAAGTATTGTCTGTGCTGCTGGTGCTGGTATTGGTTTCCTGGTGGCTATGGTGCTGTTCTCTGGTGTACGTCGCCGTGTTGAGATGGCTATGCCTCCCAAGTGTTTTGAGGGTCTGCCCATCACTCTGGTGGCTGCTGCAATGGTGTCCATGTCCTTTATGGGCTTTGGTGGCATTGTTGAGTCCATCTTTGGTGTATAATGAGGAGGGTGAGTAGAAGATGAATCCAATTTTAATGGCAATCCTTCTGGTCACTGTAATCGGTCTCATTGGTGCTGTGATTCTGGTCATTGCCTCTATTGTGATGTTTGTTCCTGTAGACGAGCGTGTTGAGAAGATTACAGAGGCTCTGCCCGGCGCAAACTGTGGTGCCTGTGGTTGTGCTGGTTGTGCTGACTATGCAAAGACCATTGTAGAAGATGGCAATGCTGTCAATAAATGTATTCCTGGTGGTGCCAATACTGCTCAGGTGATTGCTGGTATTATGGGTGTGGAAGCAGGTGCTTCTACTCCTATGAAGGCAGTGGTTTCCTGTTCTGGTACTTGTGATAAGACATCCAAGAGATATGAATTTGAGGGTATTCAGAGCTGTCAGGCAGTCAAAGGGCTCTACGGCGGCGATGGTATGTGCCAATTTGGCTGTCTGGGCTATGGTGACTGTACTAAAGCATGTGCTTTTGATGCCATTCATATTGAGAATGGAATTGCAAAGGTAGACCGTGAAAAGTGTACTGGTTGTGGTGCCTGTGCGGCTGTCTGTCCAAACAGCGTCATTGCAATTGTGCCTGAGCATAAGCGTAAGCCTGTAGTTCTGTGTGAAAACAAGGACAAGGGAGCACAGACCAGAAAGGCATGTACTGCCGGCTGTATCGGCTGTATGAAGTGTGCAAAGGCATGTCCTAAGGATGCCATCACGGTGGAGAACAATCTGGCACACATTGATCAGGAGAAGTGTGTGGGTTGTCAGCTCTGTGTGAAGGAGTGCCCAGTGGGCGTTATCCATGTACCTGCCAATCTATAATGAAAAAATGGGGCTGTTTCTGTACAGTCCCATTTTTTGTGTAAAAAATCACCATAGAGGAATTCCTCTATGGTGATTTTCTTATGTTAGTTCAAGAAATCTTTCAACTTTTTGGAACGGGAGGGGTGGCGCAGTTTACGCAATGCTTTGGCTTCAATTTGACGAATGCGTTCACGGGTTACTTTAAATTCTTTACCCACTTCTTCCAAAGTGCGTGTACGACCATCTTCAATGCCAAAACGCAGTTTCAATACCATTGCCTCACGGGGAGTCAAAGTGGCAAGCACCTCTACAAGCTGTTCTTTCAAAAGAGTGAAAGAAGCAGCTTCCGCAGGCTCAGAGGCATCCTCATCGGGAATAAAATCACCCAGATGGCTGTCCTCCTCCTCGCCAATAGGAGTTTCCAATGAGACAGGCTCCTGCGCAATTTTCAGAATCTCACGCACTCGCTCTACAGGCATGGACATTTCTTCTGCAATTTCTTCAGGGGAGGGGTCATGCCCCAACTCCTGTAACAGTTGACGGGAAACACGAATGACCTTGTTAATGGTTTCTACCATATGCACTGGAATACGAATGGTGCGAGCCTGATCTGCAATGGCGCGAGTGATGGCCTGACGAATCCACCATGTGGCATATGTGGAAAATTTATAACCCTTTGTATAGTCGAACTTTTCCACAGCCTTAATCAGACCCAAGTTACCCTCCTGAATCAGGTCCAGGAACTGCATACCACGTCCCACATAGCGTTTGGCAATGGAAACCACCAGACGGAGGTTTGCCTCAGCCAGACGTTTCTTGGCACGATCCCCTCGACTAATGGCACGGTTTAACTCACGACGCACATCGTCAGGAATTTCTTCTCCAGCCGCTTCCAGTTCCTCCAGCTGGGCTTTGGCAGCATTGCCCGCTCCCATTGCCTGTGCCAAATCAATTTCTTCATCAGAGGACAGGAGATTTACTTTGCCGATTTCCTTTAGATACATGCGAACAGGGTCGTCTGTACCAAAAGAATCCACCATAGTATTGGGGTCTACAATATCCTCGTCGCTAATGTCCTCCATCGCTTCCAAAGGTGGGTCTATGTCGTCGGGAAGTTCAGGAATATAGTCCTCTCCCACTGTATCAATACCCAGATTTTCAAGGGTATCATAGATTTTATCCATCTGTTCGGATTCCAGATCCATATCCTCCAGAACGTCCATCAACTCAGTGGAGGAGAGGTTGCCTTTCTTTTTACCCCGCTCAATGAGGTCACTGAGCTTTTCAGAGCCAGCAACCCCCTCAACCACCTTCATAATTTCCACCTTGCCTGCTTCCATTCGAGCCTGTACTTCCTGGCTGGGAGGTGTGGTTTTGGGATTGCGGCTTGGAGTGGATGGTGTACGCTTTTCCAGTACCATTGTGACACCGTTGTGCTGGGTTTCAATTAAGGTGGGCTTATCTTTCTTACTCATGGTTCATCCTCCATATATGCTTTCTTTTGTTTTCCGTTTGTTTTCAACTAAAAGTTGTATATCATCTAGGTGAGTACGCTTGAGAGCCTCCTCCTGAACAATGCTGACATAGTTAGAGAGTGTGTAATGACTGTTGGCAAGTGATTCCGGCTGACTGATGACGTAAGTTAGATGGTCCATCTCCTGAGCATTCAAATCATTTGCCAAAGTGGCAAGTTGAGTGGAGAGAGATGCTTTTGCACGCTCCATCAACAGTTGATAAACTTTTGCCAGCAGAGGAGAGGAAAACTGTTCAGCCGCTAAGTGGGTGAGGGAGGAATAGAGAGATGGGTCCAATGCAAGCATACGAATAATTCCTTCCTCAGCACGGGCAGAGCGAAAGTTTTCGTAGTGAAACTCCCGTACCTTGGGTTGTAGTGAAGTGGCAGGTGTTAAAACCTGTCGTTCTTTTTGACGCTGAGACTGCTTGACACGCTGTTGAAATGCTTTTTTGATTTCATGTGACATCGCCTCTGAGGAAATACCAGCCATAGCCGCAGCATGATTGCCATAAACTTCACGTTCCACCGCACTGGATAGGGTGGAGAGCATTTGTGCTGCTTCATGCAAAAAAGCTACTTTTTGGTTGTCATCTTCCATCTGATATTTTTTTTGAATTTGATGCAGACGGTAATCTACCTGATTTTCACTCTGTTCCAGCAGACGGGAGAAGGCATCACGACCAAATTGTTTGATGTATTCATCCGGATCTTTGGCACCAGACATCCGCAGAACACGAACCTGAAGCCCAGCCTTTTCCAGCAGAGGAATGGCACGCTGGGCAGCAGATACCCCAGCAGTATCACTGTCATAGGACAAAATTGCATGGTGGAAGTATCGGGACAACAGTTGAGCGTGTTCCTGCGTGAGGGAAGTACCTAGAGAAGCAACTGCATTATCAAAGCCAGCCTGATGGAGTGTAATGGTGTCCATATATCCTTCTGTTAAAATCACTGTGTCAGATTTGGATTTTTTTGCAATATTTAGAGCAAACACATTGCGACTTTTGTTGTAGACAAAGGAATCTGGCGAATTCAAATACTTTGGGGTGCTGTCGTCCATCACACGACCACCAAACCCAATCACATCACCACGCACATCAATGATGGGAAAAATAACACGGTTCCGAAATCGGTCATAAATCCGCCCATCCTGATTACTGACAGCCAAACCAGCATCTAGCAAGTCCCGCTTGTCATATCCCTGTTTGGAAAGTTCCAAAATAAGCGCATCCCAGGCATTTGGCGCAAAACCCAAGCCAAATCGAGTGAGGGTACCACGGGAAAGCCCTCTTTTTTGCAAATAGGATA